>NZ_CP029427.2:0-600000 GCF_002266465.3 Bradyrhizobium symbiodeficiens
ATGACAATGGAACAGGATCGCTGGTCACGCGTGAAGAGCCGGCTGCGCTCGAACGTTGGCGAAGACGTCTACACGAGCTGGTTTGCGCGCATGGATCTGGAAGGCGTGCAGGATGAGAGCGTGCGGCTCTCGGTACCGACCCGGTTCCTGAAGAGCTGGATTCAGGCCCATTATGCCGAGCGCGTGCTGTCGTGCTGGCAGGCCGAGATGCCCGAAGTGCATCGCATCGACCTCACGGTACGTTCGGCCGTGCGCCCGGTGATGCAGCCGAAGGAAGCCCCCGCGCCGGTCGAGACGCGACGCATGCCCACGCCGGAGCTGCGCTCGACCGCAACCGCGCCGGTGTCGGCCAATCACGACGCCCTCGGCGGCTCGCCGCTCGATCCGCGCCTGACTTTCGCGAGCTTCGTCGTCGGCCGCTCCAACACGCTGGCGCATGCGGCTGCGCGTCAGGTCGCGGAAGGTCGCCGCGGCGATCCTGTCATGTTCAACCCGCTCTACATCCACGCCGGGGTCGGGCTCGGCAAGACGCATCTGCTGCAGGCGGTGACCTGGGCCGGCAATTCCGGCAACGAGCGCAAGGTGCTGTATCTCACCGCGGAAAAATTCATGTACGGCTTCGTCGCCGCGCTGAAGACGCAGACGGCGCTGGCCTTCAAGGAAGCGCTGCGCGGCATCGACGTGCTGGTGATCGACGATCTCCAGTTCCTGCAGGGCAAATCGACCCAGGCCGAGTTCTGTCACACGCTGAACGCGCTGATCGACGCCGGCCGCCAGGTCGTGATCGCGGCCGACCGACCGCCGTCCGATCTCGAAAGCCTCGACGACCGCGTCCGCTCGCGGCTCGCCGGCGGCCTCGTGGTCGAGATGGGCTCGCTCGGCGAAGAGCTGCGCCACGGCATCCTCAAATCGCGCGTCGCAGCCGCCCGCGCCCATCATGCGACCTTCGAGGTGCCGGAGGAGGTGCTGCTCTATCTGGCGCGCACCATCACCCATAACGGCCGCGACCTCGAAGGCGCGATCAACCGCCTGCTGGCGCATTCCAAGCTCAACAACCGGCCGGTGACGCTGGAGATGGCGGAGCACGAGGTGCGCGACCTGGTCCGGCCGCAGGAGCCCAAGCGGATCAAGATCGAGGACATCCAGCGCGTGGTGGCGCGGCAGTATAATGTCAGCCGCTCCGACCTGCTCTCCTCGCGCCGCACCGCCAATGTGGTGCGCCCGCGCCAGGTGGCGATGTATCTCGCCAAGACGCTGACCCTGCGCTCGCTCCCCGAGATCGGCCGCCGCTTCGGCGGGCGCGACCACACCACGGTGCTGCACGCCGTGCGCAAGATCGAGGCCCTGGTCTCCAAGGACACCGCGCTGTCCGAGGAAGTGGAGTCGCTGAAGCGCCAGCTTCAGGAATAGAAGCCTAAGCTCCCGCCATTCTCCCGCCGTCCCGGCCACGCCTGGGGCGGCGGTTTTCTTTTGGGCGGAAATCGTGGGAATCGTGCGGAACTGGTCCCCTATCCCTTGAATCCGGGGGCCATCCGAGCCACCTTGCGCGACCTTGGCGGCTTTGGTCATATCGGCTCGATGATCGGGCTTTCCGGGGTCTTCGGTGCCGTGGCGCGCGTCCCGCCGCCCGGCTTTTCCAACGCAGTGTTTTCTTTGGGATCGGGCGAGTAGTGCAATGAAGGTTACGGTCGAACGCGCGCAACTCCTGAAGTCGCTGGGCCATGTCCATCGCGTGGTCGAGCGCCGCAACACGATTCCGATCCTCGGCAACGTGCTGGTCCGGGCCGAGAACGCCAAATTGTCGCTGAAGGCGACCGACCTCGACCTCGAGGTGACCGAGACGCTGCCGGCGGAAACCGCGACCGCGGGCTCCACGACCGTGCCGGCGCACATGTTCTACGACATCGTGCGCAAGCTGCCGGACGGCTCGCAGATCGTGCTCGAAGCCGACGGCGACCGCGCGGTGCTGGCGATCCGCGCCGGCCGCTCGCGCTTCACGCTGCAGACCCTGCCGGAGAATGATTTCCCGGATCTGGCCGCCGGCGACATGTCGCATTCGTTCTCGCTCGCCGCCAAGGACGTCAAGCGGCTGATCGACCGCACCCAGTTCGCGATCTCCACCGAGGAGACCCGCTATTACCTCAACGGCATCTATCTGCACGCCGCCGGCACGCCCAAGGCCGCGACCTTGCGCGGCGTCGCCACCGACGGCCACCGCCTCGCCCAGCTCGATCTGGTGCAGCCCAAGGGCGCCGAGGGCATGCCCGGCGTGATCGTGCCGCGCAAGACCGTCGGCGAGGTGCAGCGCCTGATCGAGGACACCGACGCCGAGATGACGATCGAGCTGTCGCAGGCAAAAATCCGCTTCACGATCGGCAACGTCGTGCTGACCTCGAAACTGATCGACGGCACCTTCCCCGACTACGGCCGCGTCATCCCGCAGGGCAACGACAAGGAGCTCGTCGTCGACAAGAAGGACTTCGAGAACGCGGTCGACCGCGTCTCCACGATTTCGAGCGAGCGTGGCCGCGCGGTCAAGCTGTCGCTGTCGCCGGGCAAGCTGGTGCTGTCGGTGACCAATCCGGATTCCGGCAGCGCGACCGAAGAGCTGGAGGTCGAATACGCCTCCGACGCCCTCGATATCGGCTTCAACTCCCGCTACCTGCTCGACATCGCCTCCCAGATCGAAGGCGACGTCGCAACACTCCGGCTCGCCGATCCCGGTTCGCCGACCCTGGTGCAAGACCGCGACGACAAGAGCGCGCTATACGTGCTGATGCCGATGCGGGTGTGACCTACCGGCATCCATACCTGTCACTACATCGTCATGGCCGGGCTTGTCCCGGCCATCCACGTCTTCGGAGCCAAGAACGTGGATGCCCGGCACAAGGCCGGGCATGACGGAAAACGGATCTCATGACCCCTCCCGCATTCATCGCCTGACGCTGACGCATTTTCGCAATTATCGGGCGGCGGGGCTCGAGACGGCGGCCGACATGGTGGCGCTGGTCGGTCCGAACGGAGCCGGCAAGACCAATTGCATCGAGGCGATCTCGTTCCTGTCACCGGGACGCGGCCTGCGGCGCGCGACGCTGGAAGACGTCGCCGACAACCAGGGCGACGGCTCCTGGGCGGTCTCGGCGCAAGTCGAAGGCGCGCTGGGGCTGGCGACGCTCGGCACCGGCATCGATGCGCCACGGCCCGACAGCACGGTGAGCCGGCGCTGCCGCATCGACCGCGAGCCGGTGGGTTCGGCGGCCGCCTTCGGCGACCATATCCGCATGGTGTGGCTGACGCCGGCGATGGACGGGCTGTTCATGGGCGCAGGCTCGGAGCGGCGGCGCTTCTTCGACCGCCTGGTGCTGGCGATCGACAGCGAGCATTCCAGCCGCATCAACGCGCTGGAACGCTCGCTACGCTCACGCAACCGCCTGCTCGAAACCCGCAATTACGACGATCATTGGTGTGACGCGATCGAACGCGAGACCGCCGAGCTCGCAGTCGCGGTCGCGGCAACGCGCGGCCAGACCGCAGCAAGGCTCACCGGCATGCTCAATGCGCGCGCGCAGGCCTCCGCCTTTCCCTCGGCGCAGATCGCGCTCGACGGCTGGATGGAGAACGCGCTGCTGACGGAGACGGCGACGTCGGTCGAGGACCGCTATCGCCAGATCTTGCGCGACAACCGTCCGCGCGATGCCATCGCCGGCCGTACCACCGACGGCCCGCACCTCACCGACCTCCAGGTGATCTATGCGCCGAAAAGCATGCCCGCGCGCGATGCGTCCACAGGCGAGCAGAAGGCGCTGCTGATCGGGCTGGTGCTGGCGCATGCGAGCCTGGTCGCCGAGATGACCGGCATCGTGCCGCTGTTGCTGCTCGACGAGGTCGTCGCCCATCTCGATCCTAGCAGGCGCGCCGCGCTGTTCGACGAGCTGCGCAAGCTCGGCGCGCAAGTGTGGCTGACCGGCGCGGATCCGGCCGCCTTCACCGAGATCGGCGCTGGAGGCGAGGTCTTCGACGTCGAGAGCGGACAGGTCTCGTCCGACGCTAGGCCTCCGGGTTGAACCCGACCGTTTCCGGCCGCGACTAGCTGCTTGAGGCTGCAAGATGCGGCCATCGCGCGGGATTTCAGCCATGCGCGACATCCTTGGAGCATGAGCATGGCGACGGTGGGGCGTGGAGCGCAAGCTCCGGCACGATGGCAACTCATTGCGTGCGGCCTCGCGCTCTTCGGAAGCTGCCTGCTCGCGGCAAGCGCCGGCGCCTTCGTATCGAACCTGCCGCCGCTGTTCTCGGCCGCGCTCACGCTGGACCCTGCTGCCAGGCTGCCTGCGCCGACCCGCTACAGCTATCGCGGAATCCACACCACGGTGATGCCCGGCATCGAAGCTCCGCTCCGGACTAGGCTTGAAGCCCGCGTGCCCGCAACGCTCGGTGACGTCCTGACTTTTTATCGCAGCGAGCTTCGAAAACTCGGTTGGCAGGAACGGCAGGAAGACGCGGTGGTCACCGCCGATCACGCGCGCCTCGCCTTCGTCTCCCCGATCGGGCCGGCAGCGCTGCAGCTCGACCGCGATGGCGGCAGCACCTCGGTGCATCTCGTGCAGAAGAATTCGGATGTCGCGACACGCGCGAACGTGCTGCCTGAACCAGGCAAAGCGAAGCTGGTGTTCAGCAACATCGGCGAGAACGAGGCCGTGCTCACGATCAACGAGCGGACCATCCCGCGCCCCGCCGGAGCCAACGCCGTCGCGCTGGACCTCATGCCCGGCAAATATTCCTACGAACTGAGCGCGCGTGGCCGTCCAACCACCACGAACACGCTCGCCGTCGCGGCCGGCGATACCTGGGAGCTCGCGGTCGGGCGCGACGGAGCGGCGTGGCCGCCGCTCCAGCTGTATTGAGCTCCGCCGTCTGTTCGCCCGCGCCGCCTGTTGAACCTGCCCGGTTCCTGCCGCGACTTCTGGTCTGAGGCCGCGCCGATGGTGCCGCAGCCTGCAATTGCGCGGGCATGACGCCGCGCCAAATCCAGGAGTTCTGACGATGCCGATGATCCGGCGCGGGGCGCAAGCCCCGGCAAGATGGCTGCTCCTTGCCTGCGGCATTCTCGCGATGGCGAGCACGTCCCGTCACGCGAGCGCGGCAGACGACGGCATCGTCGACGTCCGTACCCTGCCGCGGCCGGACGGCGCGGTGGAGGACACCTCGCGGGCGGCCACTCATCGTGTGACATACGCCCTGCCGGGCGGGGTTGCCGCCGCGTCGGAGACCACCAAGAAGCTGCTGAGCGCGGAGGGCTGGGTGCCCTATGTGTACCCGCTGGACGAGAACAGCTCCGCGCTGGTCTTCAAGAAGGGGCGGCAGGGGCTCCGTGCCTCCTTCACTCAGACCCGCGGCCAATCCGCCGTGTCCTACACGCCGAACCGGATCTATTCCAACGTGCCGTTTCCGGACGGCGCGACCGAGCTCGTGTTCGACGAGACCCGGCCCTATCTCGGCTGCATCGCGCCCGGCGCGCTGGATGCGACCTCCGATTTCTTCGGGAGCGAGATGGCCGCCATGGGATGGCGCAGGCTCACGGCCGAGACGGCGTCACGCTGGCCGAACGCCGATCTCGGCGAGACCGTCCCGAACGGCGTGCGCGCCTTCTACGACCATCCCGGCGGCGACACGACGCAGTTCTACAAGCAGAAGCCGGTGATGCTGACCCTGATGCGCCGCGACGACGGCCGCACCAATGTCGAGATCCGGGTGGCGCCGTTCGCGCTGCCCCAAGAGCTCGAGGCCGACGATGACATGGCCGGCCTGCCGCGCCCCAAGCCGACCAAGTCTGCGCGGGGCCTCGGCGGCGCGAGCTCCAACAAGCGCGAGATGTCGGCGGCCGCGATGGCCGAGCTGCCCGCGGTGCTCGCCTTCTATCGTCGCGAGCTCGCCGCGCGCGGCTGGCACGAGGATGGCAAGGGACCGCTCGCGCCCGGCGACGATGTCGCGATCAATATCTCCTCGGTGGAAGAGACCGGCGTGCTGCGGCTCGGCCGCAAGTATGATTTCACCATGATCAGCCTGACCGCGCAGGTGAAGGAATCAGCGCTTGCCGCCCGCGCCAAGGCGAAGAAGGAGGCCGATGCGAGGTTCCTCGGCGATGCCTTGGGTGCTGCCCAGCAGCTCATTGCTGCCGATGAGGCCAGGCGCAAGACGCAGGCGACTTCCCTGTCCGATGCGCCGCTCAATGTGCTCGCCGACAGCAAGACGCCGCTGCCGCTGCCCGAAAACGCCGAAGGCGTGAGGCTCGAAGGCGGCGATGGCCGGCTGGAATTCTCCTCGGCGTCGAGCGTGAAGGCGCTCAGCACCTTCTACCGCGCGACGCTGAAGGGCTCGGGCTGGAAGGAGCAGCCCTCCGTCATCAACCAACCCAACATGGCGGTGATGGCGTTCTCCAGGGGCGGCAAGTCGATCTCGATGACCGTGATGCAGATGGGTTCGAAGGTGAATGTCCGCGCCAACGGCTCGGGCCTGGTGACGGAAGCGGCCAAGCCGGCGGCCGCCGCGGAAGTACAGGCCAAATCCTCCGAGCCGCTCAAGCCCGACTCCGACTCCCAACTGCCCGTGCCGACGCAGCGTTCGTCGAAATCCTTTGCCACCACGAAGATCCCCGGCGGCGAGGCGCCGTTGCGCCGCGAGCTGACCGCCAGCATCCCTGCGCCGCTCCAGGACGTTCTCGCCTTTTATCGTGCGGAGCTGTCCAGGCTCGGCTGGCAGGAAAAGACCGGCGGCGCAGCCGTGTCCGCGGAACGCGCAAAGATCGACTTCACCTCACCGCAGGGCCCGGCCACGCTCACACTCGGCCGTACCAAAGGCGAGACCACAGTCAATCTGGCGCAGAAGAATGCGGATGTCGCTGCTAAGGCCGACATCATGCCGAAGGAGGGACAGGCGAGGCTCATGCTTGGCAATATGGGATCGAGCGAGGCCTCGCTGACGATCAACAAGCAGACCGTCAAGATCGCTGCCGGGGCCGGCGGCCCGCAATCGCCGAAAGGCCCGATGCTCGATCTGCCGCCGGGCAAGTACCCGTACGCGCTGCGCATGCCCGGGCAGCCCGCCCGCACCGAGGCACTCACTGTCGGAGCGGGCGAGGCCTGGGGCCTCTTGGTCGGCCCAAGCGGCGACGTGCTGCCGCTGCAGATGTATTGAGGCTGCTGCGCTCCTGCTCTCTCTGCATCGTCATGGCCGGGCTTGTCCGCCTGCGCGGCGGCAGCCGCTTCGGCGAGGCGAAGGCCCGGCCATCCACGTTCTTCGGTCCGCATGGCAACGGTCATTATGCCCGAGACAAGCCCGGGCATAGTGAAGGCATGCGCGTGCCTCAAAAGGCGCCTCGGAGCACTCTCCCGAGCCCGCAAAATCCACGCCATTCAACGCCGAAACACGCCTTCGAATCGGGCTTTTTGCAGCCCCCGAAATTGGCCGTCGGAAGCCTTGAAAACCGGCCAAAAAACCCCATCTAGTCAAAGGGTTGACGGAAGATACTTTGCGCTAGGCGCTAGCCCTCTTTCGTGGCACAAATAGCTCGCAAATCAGCGCCTTTTGCGCGGCTGATTCGGGCGACATCTCGAAGGCCACTCATGACAGAACCTGCTCGGCAGACGCCTGCCGAAAACGAGCCCTCAAATCCAAGCGATTACGGGGCGGAATCGATCCGCGTGCTCAAGGGTCTCGATGCCGTCCGCAAGCGTCCCGGCATGTATATCGGCGACACCGATGACGGCTCGGGCCTGCACCACATGGTCTACGAGGTCGTCGACAACGCGATCGACGAAGCGCTCGCGGGCCACGCCACGCGCGTCGACGTGATCCTCAATGCCGACAATTCCGTCACCGTGCGCGACGACGGCCGCGGCATTCCCGTCGACATCCACAAGGGCGAAGGCATCTCGGCGGCCGAGGTCATCATGACCCAGCTCCACGCCGGCGGTAAATTCGACCAGAACTCCTACAAGGTTTCCGGCGGCCTGCACGGCGTCGGCGTCTCCGTCGTCAACGCGCTGTCGAGCAAGCTTGGCTTGCGGATCTGGCGCGACAACAAGGAGCACTACATCGAGTTCGCCCATGGCGATGCGGTCGCACCGCTCAAGGTGGTCGGCGATGCGCCCGGCAGGCGCGGCACCGAGGTGACGTTCCAGGCCTCGACCGAGACTTTCAAGAACATCGAATATGATTTCGCCACGCTCGAGCACCGGCTGCGCGAACTCGCCTTCCTCAATTCCGGCGTCAACATCGCGCTCTCCGACATGCGACACGCGGTCGAGAAGCGCGAGGAGATGCACTATTCCGGCGGCGTCGAGGAGTTCGTCAAATATCTCGACCGCAACAAGAAGGCGATCGTGCCTGCGCCGATCATGGTGCGCGCCGAGGCCAACGGCATCGGCGTCGAGGCTGCGCTGTGGTGGAACGACAGCTACCACGAGAACGTGCTGTGCTTCACCAACAACATCCCGCAACGCGACGGCGGCACCCATCTGGCCGGCTTCCGCGGCGCGCTGACGCGCCAGGTCAACGGCTATGCCGAGGCCCATGCCAAGAAGGAAAAGATCGCGCTGACCGGCGACGACTGCCGCGAAGGCCTCACGGCCGTGCTGTCGGTGAAGGTGCCGGACCCCAAGTTTTCGTCGCAAACCAAGGACAAGCTGGTGTCCTCGGAAGTGCGCCCCGTGGTCGAGAACGTCCTCAACGAGGCGCTGCAGGCCTGGTTCGAGGAGCATCCGAGCGAAGCCAAGATGATCGTCGGCAAGGTGATCCAGGCGGCCGCGGCGCGTGAAGCTGCGCGAAAGGCGCGCGAGCTGACGCGCAAGAGCCCGCTCTCGGTCTCCTCGCTGCCCGGCAAGCTTGCCGACTGCCAGGAAAAGGACCCGGCGAAGTCCGAACTCTTCATCGTCGAGGGTGACTCGGCAGGCGGCAGCGCCAAGCAGGGCCGCAACCGCGAATTCCAGGCCGTCTTGCCGCTCCGCGGCAAGATCTTGAACGTCGAGCGTGTCCGCCCCGACAAGATGCTGGGCAGCGAGCAGATCGGCACGCTGATCACCGCGCTCGGCACCGGCATCAGCGACGAATTCTCGATCGAAAAGCTGCGCTATCACAAGATCATCGTGATGACGGACGCCGACGTCGACGGCGCCCACATCCGCACGCTGCTGCTGACCTTCTTCTACCGGCAGATGCGCGAGATCATCGACGGCGGCTATCTCTATATCGCCCAGCCGCCGCTCTATAAGGTCAACCGCGGCAAGTCCGAGCAATATCTGAAGGACGAGCGGGCGCTGGAAGATTATCTGATCGATACCGGGCTGGACGATTGCCTCTATATTCCCGGCACCGGCGGCGATCGCACCGGACGCGACCTGCGTTCGCTGATCGACGACGCCCGCGCCGTCCGCGGCATCCTGCGCAGTCTGCACACCCGCTACAATCGCAAGGTGATCGAGCAGGCCGCCATCACCGGCGTGCTCAACAAGGCGATCTACGGCGACCCGGAGAAAGCCGCCGCGGCCGCGCAATACATCGCCGCCCGCCTGGACACACTCGCCGACGAGGTCGAGCGCGGCTGGGTCGGCCAATACGTCGAAGGCCAAGGCTTCCAGTTCGAGCGCACCGTGCGCGGCGTCAAGGAAGCCGCCCTCATCGACGACGCCTTCTTAGGATCGATCGAAGCCCGCAAGCTCGACGAATACACCGTGAAGCTCCAGGACGTTTATGCCCGCCCGGGCAAACTGCGCCGCAAGGACACCGAGCACATGGTCTACGGCCCGGTCGATCTGTTCGAAGCGGTCACCGACGCCGGCCGCAAGGGCGTCACGCTGCAGCGCTACAAAGGTCTGGGTGAGATGAACCCGGAGCAGCTCTGGGAGACAACGCTGGACACCAATGCACGCTCGCTGCTGCAGGTGAAGGTCAAGGAGGTCGACGAGGCCGACGACATCTTCACCAAGCTGATGGGCGACGTGGTCGAGCCGCGCCGCGACTTCATCCAGGAACATTCGCTGAGCGCGACGATCGATATCTGAGGCTCGCTGCTTTCGCAGCGTCATGGCCGGGCCTAGCCGTCCAGAGGACGGCGTCGCTTCTGCTCGCCTATGTCCCGGCCCTCCACGTCTCAACTGCGGCAGAAAGAACGTGGATGCCCGGGCCTTCGCCTCGCCGAAGCGGCTTCGGCCGCGCAGGCGGGACAAGCCCGGGCAAGACGATCAATCCTGGCTCCCCTGAACCTCACCACCCGTCATCGCGACGAAACCGCATGAACCCGCTGGCCCGTTCCGGGCCGGGAAGCGCCATGCCATGACCGCCTCTGCAACGACCAACCCTGTCCTTCCCTCGCGCCGGCTCGGCGTGATCGGGAGCATCGTCGGCGTGCTGGCGCTGATCGCGGCCGTGTTGCCGCATTGGGTGATACCTGCGATCTACCCGCCACCGCCGGCGGACAAAGTGATTGTCGACACCGGTCACCGCCTCAAGGACCGCCTGATCGCGCGGGTCAAGGGCGTCGAATATCAGGCGCCGCCGCGCGAGAAATCGACGGGAAGCCAGTTGAGGGAGACCTCCTCGATCGGCGCGATCTCGCTCGGCCTGCTCGCCATCCTGTTCTCGGTCCTTGCCCTCGTGTTTCGCGAAGAGAGGCTCCTGGCCGGCGTGGCAGCCGCGCTGGGGACCGGCGCCATCGCCATCGAGATCTCCTTCCTGGCCATGGGCGTGCTGATGCTGATCGTGATCCTCTATGTGGTGGCGAATATCATCGGCCTGTTCTAAACGCCGGCCCAAAAAAAGGGCTTCTTCGGCCGCAGAGTGGCCTTCCGCCGCAACAAGTGTGGAATTGCTCCCCTGCTCGATTCTCTATAGTTTCCGCCCGAAACAGCCCACCCATCAGGACAGCGAGACTCCATTTGGCGCCCATCCAATACATCGTCGAGGGCGGTCACCGGCTCTCGGGCTCGATCGAGCCGTCAGGCAACAAGAATTCCGCGCTGCCGATCATCGCCGCCGCGCTGCTCACCGAGCATCCGGTGACGCTGGAGAACGTGCCGCGGATCCGCGACACCGAGACGCTGGTCGAGCTGATCCGCTCGGTCGGTGCCTCCGCGGAATGGACCGGGCGCAATACGCTTCACATCCATGCCAAGAGCATCCGCGCCGCCGATCTCGACCCCGAGCTGTGCGTGCGTATCCGCGCCTCGATCCTGCTCGCAGGCCCCCTGCTCGCGCGCTGCGGCGAAGTGATGCTGCCACCGCCCGGGGGCGACGTCATCGGCCGCCGCCGACTCGACACGCATGTGCTGGCGCTGGAGCAGTTGGGGGCCAAGGTCACCGCGACCGACCGGCTCGAATTCCGTGCACCCAGGCTTGCCGGCGCGGACGTGTTCCTGGACGAGCCAAGCGTCACCGCGACGGAGAACGCGCTGGTGGCGGCGGTTGCCGCCGACGGCGTCACCTATTTGCGCAACGCGGCCTCCGAGCCGCATGTGCAGGATCTCGCCAATTTCCTGGTCGCGCTCGGTGCGAAAATCGAGGGCATCGGCACCAACACCATGATCATTCATGGGCCGGCAACGCTGGGAGAAGCGACCTATCGGATCCAGCCCGACCACATCGAGGTCGGCTCGCTGATCGGGCTTGCCGCCGTGACTCGATCTCCCTTGCGCATCACCCGCGCCGGCGTCGAGCATCTGCGCTCGATCCGCATGGGGTTCGAGCGGCTCGGCATCGTCTGCCGCGTCGAGGGCGACGACCTGATCGTGCCGTCGAACCAGACGCTGAAGATCCAGGACGATTTCGGCGGCCACGTGCCGAAGCTGGAGGATCAGCCCTGGCCCGCCTTCCCGGCAGATCTGATGTCGATCGCGATCGTCACCGCCACGCAATGCGAGGGCGTGATCCTGATGTTCGAGAAAATGTTCGAATCCAGGATGTTCTTCGTCGACAAGCTGATCGCGATGGGCGCGCGCATCGTGCTGTGCGACCCGCACCGCGCGATCATCGCAGGCCCCAGCCGCCTGCATGGCGCGACCATGACCTCGCCCGACATCCGCGCCGGCATGGCGATGCTGTTGGCCGCCGTGTGCGCCCAGGGCACGTCCACCATCAACAACGCCGACCAGATCGAACGCGGCTATGAACGCATCGAGGAACGGCTGAACGCACTGGGCGCGAAGATCAAGCGCGTGCCGGAGCGGAAGGGCTGAGGCATCTTCTCCCTTCTGCCTTACGGCAGAAAGTGATGCGAAGCGCCTAGTATCGTAGGGTGGGCAAAGCGAAGCGTGCCCACGCCTCTGTAGCAATATTGGAGAGATGGTGGGCACGGCGCAAGTGCGCCTTTGCCCACCCTACGAGACCGAGCTCGCGGATAGAGCACCTCACCCCTCGTTCTCACGGGCCATGTTTTCGTCGCGCGGCCGTGCTATTGACCCGCCATGCTCGACACCGTGCGACATCAATCGCAGCCGCAAGCCGGCGTGCCGCCAAATCATCTCGCCGAAGAGTTCGTCGAGACGCTGCGGCTGGCTGTGCCGATGATGCTGACCCAGCTCGGCCAGATCGCGATGATCACGACCGATCTGGCGATGATCGGTCATCTCGGCGAGAATGCAGTCGCCGCGGCGGCGCTGGCGCACACGGTCTATTTCGTCAGCTTCACCTTCGGGCTCGGGCTGGTGACCGCAGTATCGCCGCTGGCCGCACAGGCGTTTGGCGCGGGCGACGTCAAACGGCTTCGTCACGCCTTGCGCGTCGGCCTGTGGGTCTCGTTCCTGATCTCGCTGCCGATGATGGCTTCGCCACTCTACGGCGAAAGGATCCTGCTTGCGCTCGGCCAGGCACCGCAGTCGGCCGCGTTCGCCCAACGCTATCTGAACGGGCTGGCCTGGGGCATCGCGCCGGCACTCGGCTTCATCGCGCTGCGCAGCATGATGAGCGCAGTGAACCGGCCGCAGGCGCCGCTGTGGATCACGCTGGCGGCGATCCCGGTCAACGCCGTGCTGGTCTATGCCTTGATCCACGGCCTGTTCGGCCTGCCGGAGCTCGGCCTGTTCGGCGCGGGGCTTGCGACCACGATCGTCAACCTCGGCACCTTTCTCGCTGCGCTGGCCATCGCCGCATGGCGAAAGCCTTTTGCCGATTACCAGCCGCTTGCGCGGCTGTGGCGGATCGACTGGCCCCTGATGCGGCAGCTCATCGCGATCGGAGCACCGATCTCGTTCTCCCTTCTGCTGGAATACGGCTTGTTCTCGTCGGCCGCACTGCTGATGGGATTGATCTCGACGACGGCACTCGCCGCGCACCAGATCGCGCTCCAGGTCACGGCCGTGCTTTTCATGGTCCCGCTCGGCATCGGCATGGCCGCCACGGTGCGGGTCGGCCACGCATTCGGCCGCAACGACCAGGCCGCGGTGCGGCGTGCAGGCCTCGTCGCAACGCTGCTCGGGATCACGTTCGTTTCCGCGCTGACCGTCGCCATCATCTTCGGCCGCTACGAGCTCGGGCGGCTGTTTTTTGGCCGCGGCGAGACCGGTGCGGCAACGGTCGAGCTGACCGCGACGCTGCTGCTGGTTGGCGCCACTTTCTTCATTGCCGATGCGCTCCAGACCATCATGGGCGGGGCCCTGCGCGGCATCAATGACACCAGGATGACGCTGGTGTTCGCCGCGATCGGCTATTGGTGCGTCGGCTTTCCCATCGCCTGGTGGCTCGCTTTCCACGCCGATCTCGGCGCAGTCGGCGTCTGGATCGGACTGTCGATCGGCTCGTTCGTCTATGCCGGCTTGTTGATCTTGCGCTTCCGGATGCTGACGCGCAGAGTGGCGGCATGATCGGGACAGTCCACGAAGTCACGCCTGATGTCGATGCCGGCACGGTGCTGGCAGGTGCGCAGTTCATCGACGCGTTCCGTGTCGGGATTGGCGCAGCGGCTGTGAACGCGCGCGAGGCCTGCACGAGGATGGTGCTGCACGGGCCGCGCTGGATCGACGTGCTGATACGCCTGCGCAATATCCTGGTGAGTCCGTTCGGGCTGAAAACATCGGGCGAAGGCGCGCCGGCCCCGGGCGGGCTGATCGGCCTGTTTCCGGTGCTGAACGAGACGCCGGAGCGGCTGGTCGCCGGTTTTGACGATTCTCACCTCGATTTCCGCATCGTGGTCGATGTCGCGGGCACCGCGGCGGACCGCCAGGTGACCTCGACCACGCTGGTGCGGACGCATAATCTTCTGGGCCGTACCTACCTCGCCCTCATCATGCCCTTTCACAAGCTCGTCGTCCGCGCCATGATGCGGCGGATCGCGGAGCCGGCCGATGACCCTGTCAGTTGATCTTTTCTTCTCCTTCCGCAGCCCGTTCAGTTATCTGGCGCTGCCAAAGACGCTCAAGCTCGTCAAAGAGTATGATCTCGCGGTGAACCTGCGGCCGGTCTATCCGCTCGCGGTGCGCGTGCCCGGCTTCTTCAAGAAGGCCAATCCGCAATTCGCGCGATATGTCGTGCTGGACTCTCGCCGCGTCGCAGAGCACGAGGGCATTGCATTCCGGTTTCCCCGCCCCGATCCGATCGTGCAGGATATGACGACGCTCGATGTCGCGGCCGAGCAGCCCTACATCCACCGCCTCACCCGCCTCGGCGCCTTGGCGCAGCTCGAAGGACGCTCGCTCGCATTCACCGACGCGATCGCGCGCGTGCTGTGGGACGGCTCGGTGGCGGGCTGGAACGAAGGCGATCACCTCGCGCGCGCCGCCGAGGCCGCGGGCTTCGATCTCGCCGCGATGGATGCCGCGATCAGCGCCGACCCGGATCGCTACGAACAGGTGATCGCGGAAAACGAAAAGCACCACGCCGCCTCCGGCCATTGGGGCGTGCCGACCTTCGTGTTCGAGAACGAGCCGTTCTTCGGCCAGGACCGCATCGATCTGCTGGTGTGGCGCATGCAAAGCAAGGGACTGACGAAGCGGTAGCTTACTCCGCCACACGCACCGACTTGCCCGCCGCGGCCTCCGACCATTCGCCGACGACGCGGTCGAGATCGCAGAGATTTTGGTGCATCTGCTCCAGCGAGAAGCCGATGGCGAAGAAACGCTCGGCGGTGTCGCCGGAATGGCCGCGGATCAGGCCGTCCTGGCGCACCGCGGCGACCGCCTCGGCGTAGTGCTGAAGCGCGACGTGGACAGGATGGATCGGCGGCGCGCCGGCGCCCTGCCGCATGGCCGCGGCAGCCGATCGCAGGAAATGCGCGATAACGGTCGAGACTTCCGTCAACGGCCCCGCGAGCCGCGTCTGCACCTCGATCGGCAAAGGCACCACGGTGGCGCGGCCGATCATCACGACATCGTGGCGCAACCGCAGGACCGTTCGCAGCAGGGGGCCGGTGTCGGGCCCGCCCGACAGGCGCGCGGCGCGCTCGCGCTCGGCTTCGGCGCCAATCGCATTGAGCCCGACCATTGCGGTGCCGATGCCGTCCTGGATCCGGTGCAGCGCGTCGTTGTCGCGGCCGCGGGTGAGGCCCGCGAGCAGCTCGGTGAAGGCGTCCGCAATCAGCTCGAGCAGGATCGCCGCACTGGCACGGATCTGCCGTATCGCGCGTGACGGCAGCACCAGGAATGAGACCAGCAATCCCGTGATGGCGCCGACCCCGACCTCGCTGACGCGGTCGATCGCCGAAGTCATGGGATCGGAATGATGCATGGTCGGAACCAGCAGCACGATCACGGCTGTCACCGTGGCCGCACTCAAGCTCGGATTAATCGCGGCGATGAAGGCGAGCGGGGCGACGGACAGCACCAGCAATCCCAGAAGCCCGGCTTCGCTGGAGTAGGGGATCAGGATCGCGATGGCACCGCCATAGATGGCGCCGCCGATGGTGCCGAGCAAATAGTCGCGCGTCGCCTTCAGCGAGCGGCCGACGCTCATCTGGGTCACGATCAGCGAGGTCAGGACCGCCCAGAGCGGCAACAGCAGATGCAGCGCGGTGGCCAGCGCATAGGCCGCGGTCGCGGCCACCGTGACCCGGATCGCCAGGCCCAGCTGCGTCCGCCGCGACCTGACCAGTTCAAACAGCTTCCCCGCGAATGCCATGGTCAAACGTCCCGGTCCGATCCTCTTGCAGCCAAGCAAAAGCATGGCTGATGCCCGCGGCCGCAAGGCCGCTTGAAAGGCCAAATCAGCCCGCCTAACTTGCGCGCCAAAACGAGGAAACACGATGGCCCACGAAACCGCAACGCTCGCCGCCTATGTCTTCAATCTGAAATACCAGGATATTCCGGCGGAGGTGCTCGATCGCGCAAAAGTGCTGACGCTGGATTTCCTCGGCAGCGCGATCCGGGCCCGCAGCGAGGCGGAATCGACCCCGTCGATCCTGAAGATGCTGGAGGCGCTCGCTCTCGACACCAAGGGCGAATCCACCGTGTTCGGCGACACCAAGACCTGGACCCCGGCGGTCGCGGCACTGCTCAACGGCGCGCTCGGCCATTCCCTCGATTTCGACGACACCCATGCCGATTCCTCGCTGCATCCGAGTGCGCCGGTGGTTCCGGCCGCCTTCGCCGTCGGCGAGATGGTCGGTGCGTCCGGCCGCGACGTGCTGACCGCGATCGTCGCAGGCTATGAGGTTTGCTGCCGGCTCGGCAATGCGCTCGATCCGACCTCGCATTACGCACGCGGCTTCCACCCGACTGCGACCGCCGGCACCTATGGCGCGGCCGCGGCGGCGGGAAAATTGCTCGGGCTGTCCGAGCAGCAGATCATCGCTGCCTTCGGCGTCTCCGGCAGCCAGGCCGCGGGCTCGCTGCAATTCCTGGTCAACGGCGCCTGGAACAAGCGCTACCAGGTCGGCGCCGCCGCGATGAACGGCGTGATCGCCGCGACGCTGGCGCGCAACGATTTCGTCGGCTCGGCCGAATCGGTCGAAGGCAAGCACGGTCTGCTCGCCGGCTATACCGACGATCCGCATCCCGACAAGGCGGTCGCCGGGCTCGGCAACACCTATGAGACGATGAAGATCGGCGTGAAGCCGTATCCGAGCTGCCGCTACACCCATGCGGCGATCGACGCGCTGATCGCGATGCGGCGCGAGCACAATCTGACACCCGACCAGGTCAAGCGCGTCGAGATCGGCCTGCACCGCAACGGCATCACGCTGACCGGCGATGCCGCGACCAAGCGGCACCCGACCTCGATCGTCGGCGGCCAGTTCTCAATGTTCTTCACCGGCGCGCTCGCACTCGACCAGGGCTCGTTCGGCTGGGACGATTACAACCGCCTCGGCGACGCCGCCATCGACGCGCTCGCCAACAAGTTCGACGTGGTGCAGGACGATCGGCTCGAAGTCGGCCGCACGCACCCCTTCGGCGCGCGAGTCAGCATCACGACTGAGGATGGCGTGCATGAGCGGCTCTATGCCGATCCCTCCGGCGAGCCGAATTCGTTCCCGGACGCGCAGGCGATGCAGCAGAAGTTCCTGACACTGGCCCGGCCGGTGCTGAATGCACGGGCGGAAAAATTCGCCGACGCGATCATGACGCTGGAGCGATTCGATCGCGTCGCGCAGGCGACGGAGCTGGGGCGGTAATTAATAGAGTCGCGTTCGCGGTGCTCCACCCACCCCCGGAGGGTAAGTAGCACCTCAATTCACCCCTGCCATCTTCCCCTTCTCGCGCGTCGCTGCCACGACATCGCGGACGAGATCGAATACGCCGTCCGCTTGCGGCGGCGCGTTCGGCGAGCGGCCGAGGCGGACGATCACCAGCCGCTCCGACGGAATCACGATGGTGTATTGCCCGATCGTGCCCTTGGCGAAGAAGGCATCGCGCGGCCAGCCGTGTGTGATGCGAAACTTCGCGCCAAAACTGTTGCCCTGATTGGTCCAGAAGCCAGCGCCGATGCCGACCCAGGCGTTCGGCGTGGCCGTCGCGGAATAGTTCACCCAGCCCTCCGGCAGGATGCGTTTGCCGCCAGCGACGCCGTCATTGAGATAGAGCTGGCCGAAGCGCGCCCAGTCGCGCGCGGATGCGA
Source organism: Bradyrhizobium symbiodeficiens (assembly GCF_002266465.3). NCBI lineage: Bacteria > Pseudomonadati > Pseudomonadota > Alphaproteobacteria > Hyphomicrobiales > Nitrobacteraceae > Bradyrhizobium > Bradyrhizobium symbiodeficiens. The sequence goes on from NZ_CP029427.2 coordinate 18,034, forward strand.
GCATCTCGCTCGATCCTTCGATCGTGCCCGAGCCATCGAGCTGGAGCGTGACATGGCGCATGCCGAGCGGGGCAAACAATTCACGGCGCGCGAAGCGCAGCGCGTCTGCGGGACTGCCGCCCGCAGCAACGCGGATCAGATGCGAGAGGATGAGGGTGTTGCCGTCGTGATAGTTCCACGCCGTGCCGGGCACGGTCTTGAGCGGGATGCTCGCGGCATAGGCGGCCATGTCGGCCTCCACGAACTTCATCCGGTTGACCGGTTCGAAGGCCGAGCCAAGCGAGGCCTCCAGTGAGCTGCCAAGCGCAAGGCCCGCAGTGTGCCGCAACAACTGATCGAGGGTGATGGCATGACGTGGATCGTCAGGATTTCTCCACGCGGCGACCGGTGCGGGCCCGTCGAGCTTCAATTTGCCCTGACGCACCAGCACGCCTGTCAGCGCCGAAATCACCGACTTCGTCATGGAGAAGCCGAGCAGCTGTGTCTCCGGTCCGATGCCGTCGGCGTAGCGCTCGGCGATGATGCGGCCGGCCTTCATCACGACGATGGCGCGGGTGCGGCGGTGAGGCGGCTGTGCGGGTTCGGTGAAGGCGCGGTCGAGCGCGGCTGACAGTCCCTCGCTTTGCGGCGACACCAGTCCCGGACCGGCGATCTCGGGGAGCAACGCCGTCTGCTTGTCGTCGGGCGGCAGCGCGACGTCGGTGATCCCCTCGCCGTGCTCCAGCGTGCAGCCGAGTCCTTCGCGATAGACGGCATGGCTGCGGCCGATCCCGAACAGGGTCACCGTGACATCCTTGCGCGCGCGGTCGATTTGCAAATCCATCGCCCAGGTCAGGAGGCCGGTGCCCGGCATCGCGTCGGTGGTTTCGGCGAGGTCGCGCATGGGATCGAGGCCGGAGACGAAGGTCTCCGAGCAGAGCCTGTCGGCGATGAAGCCGGTCGCAACCTTCGGCACGTCGCGGGCGCGCGCCGCGCCGAACGCGAGGCCGGCACAGGCGATGGCGGTGGTGGCGAGGATGATCTTGCGGCGACGGGTCACGGGCTTTCTCCGGCTTCGGGGCGAGTGCGGGAGAGCAGGCCGGAGATCGGCGATACGCGCTCGCCGGATTTAAAAAATGACAACGTCGAAACTGACGGAAACTAGCCGATTTCGAAATTCCTATGTGATTCCAATAGGCTAAAAATCTACGCCGCGGTCACCTTGAGACGCCGGTATTCGGTCGGCGTCACACCCGTCACCGCCTTGAACGCGCGGTTGAAGGGGCCGAGCGACTGGAAGCCCGCATCCATCGCGATGGTGATGACGGGGACCTCGGCCTGTGCGGGATCGGCCAGCGCGGCCTTGGCCTCCTCGATGCGGTGGTTGTTCAGGAACACATTGAAGTTGCGGTAGCCGAGCCGCTGGTTGATCAACCGGCGCAGCCGATATTCCGGGATTTTCAGCCGGCCAGCGAGCACCCCGATGGTGATGTTCTCGTGGCGATAGATCCGCTCGTCCGCCATCAGGCGCATCAGGGCGTCGATGAGCTTTTGGTCGGCAGCATCCTCGGTCGCAGGCTGACTGAAAACAATCGGTGGTTCGGGCTCCGCTGTGGCCGGAAACAGGTCCGCTCCGTCCACGCGCATCATGGCATAGACGATCGCCGCAACAGTACAGGTGAGCGCGCCGGCACTGACGGTTTCGGCGACATCGCCGACGTGGTAGCCGGCGGCGGCGATCTGGAGCACAGCGTTCAACCCGCCATAGAGCGCGATGGCGCAGACGACGAAGACGCGAGCGCTGCGGCGGCGCTCGACCAGGTCGGCCGGCCAGGAGGCGATCATCTGCCCGACAGCAAGCACGATGAAACCGAGCACGATCAGATTGACCACCGTCACCGAGAACCGCACATAGCCGCTGGGCGCAATCCAGACGCAGCCTGCGAAGCTGAAGGCCGCCACCAGCGCCCAGATGCATCCGTGCCACCAGCGGAGGCGAAATTCGTCGTCGAACAGGGAGCGCGTGAACAGCCAGAACACCACGATGTCGCCGGTCGACAGCGCGATCAGCGGCGCGTGCAGGAGCGGGATCGGTGACGTGACATCCACCGAATAGCTCGCCGCATGCGCGGCCGAACCGAGGGCAAAGGCGGTGGCGAGACGGGCCGCCAGCACGTTGCGGAAATCGGACACCAGCGACGTCGCCAGCATCAGCAGCAGCGCGACGGATGCAGCGCGGAAGGCAAGCTCGGTTGCGGCAAGTGTCATCGGGTGATGCGATCGTTCGCGGTTGAGGCCAGCTGAACATCCTTCGTCAGACCGCGCTTTTCAAGATGGATCGCGCAGAATGAGGCGGTCTCGATCCCGGCACCGTTGAGCTCGACCAGATTTGCGCCCGGCTTGATCGGAGAAACCATCGCCCGCTCCGGTTTCCAGATTAGGTATCGCCGATATCGCGCGATGTCGGCAAATAGGCCATCGCGGCAAGGCGGGGGCGCCGCGACGGACACGTCAAATCCTGTTACGATCGCCGCATATACAGAAGGAATCCACCATGAGCTGGCAACCCTCCAACGATCCCGTGCTCGGCGATCCCACGTCCTGCGATGCGCTCGATCTCGTCGTCGTGCCGCGGACGCGCGACCTCGGCGACGGCTTTCAGGTACGGCGCGCACTGCCGCATGGCAAGCGGCAGATGGTCGGCCCATTCATCTTCTTCGATCATTTCGGGCCGGTGCAATTCGTCTCCGGCAAGGGCATGGACGTGCGGCCGCATCCGCATATCGGGCTCGCCACCGTCACCTATCTGTTCGACGGCGCGATCATGCATCGCGACAGCGAGGGCAACGTGCAGGAGATCCAGCCCGGCGCGATGAACCTGATGACGGCCGGGCGCGGCATCGCGCATTCCGAGCGTACGCCGGAGGTGCAACGCGCCTCGGGCCAGAAGATGCTCGGCCTGCAAAGCTGGATCGCGCTGCCGGCAGGCTCCGAAGAGATCGCGCCGTCGTTCCAGCACTACGGCTCGGGCGACCTGCCTGTTATCTCCGAGCGCGACTTCACCGCGAAGGTGATCGCGGGCTCATCGTTCGGCATCACCTCGCCCGTGTCGATGGTCTCGCCCTGGTTCTACACCGAGGTCACGGCCGTGGAAGGCGCGAGCGTGCCGCTCGACCCCGATCATGAGGAGCGCGCGATCTATATCGTCGACGGCGAGGTCGAGATCGCGAACGAGCGTTACGAGGCGCCGCGGCTGCTGATCTTCCGCCCGGGCGACCGCATCACCGTGAAGGCCGTGAGGCCCACCCGGATGATGTTTCTCGGCGGCGATGCGCTGGAAGGGCCGCGCCACGTCTGGTGGAATTTCGTCTCCTCCAGCAAGGAGCGGATCGAGCAGGCCAAGCAGGACTGGAAAACCGGCCGTTTCGCTGCAGTTCCGCAGGAACATGAGTTCATTCCGCTGCCGGAATAGGCTAATCCGGTTGCCGGCCGTGCCATCAGTCGCGGCCGGAAGTCCTGCCTGAAAGCCAAGTCTGCGAAAGCTTTGCGATGACCACCATGCTCTCCAGCGACCTGCCCCTGCCCAAGATCGGACGCGGCAAGGTGCGCGATATCTACGCCGTCGACGACGACCGCCTGCTGCTCGTCACCACCGATCGCATCAGCGCCTTCGACGTCGTGATGGGTGAGACCATCCCGATGAAGGGCGCGGTGCTGACGCAGATCAGCGCGTTCTGGTTCAACGAGCTCGAGGGTGTGGTCCCGCACCACATGATCAGCGCCGACACCGACGAGATCATCGCAGCCGTGCCGGCGTTGAAGCCGCACCGTGCCGAGCTTCTCGGCCGCGCCATGCTCTGCAAGCGCACCACCGTATTCCCGATCGAATGCGTGATCCGCGGCTATCTCTCGGGTTCGGCCTGGAAGGAATACGCCGCCAGCGGCACGCTCGCCGGCGAGAAGCTGAAGGCGGGCCTCGTCGAGAGCGAGAAGCTCGAGCCCTCGATCTTCAGCCCGGCAACCAAGGCCGAGACCGGCCATGACGAGAACATCACCATCGCGCGGATGCGCGAGGTGGTCGGGGAGGAGACCGCCTACACGCTCGAGAGCATGACACGCGCGATCTACACGCTCGGCGAGGAGCTGGCGCGCGAGCAGGGCATCATCATCGCCGACACCAAGTTCGAGTTCGGCCGCGACAAGGACGGCCGCATCATCCTGATCGACGAGGTGATGACGCCGGATTCCTCGCGCTTCTGGGCGGTCGATGCCTACAAGCCCGGCCAGCCGCAGGCGAGTTTCGACAAGCAGCCCTTGCGCGACTATCTCGACGTCGAGCGCCACGCCGGCCGTTGGAACGGCGACGCCCCGCCTCCACCGCTGCCGGCGAGCGTGGTTGAGGCGACGAGCAAGCGGTATCTCGAAGCGTATCGGCGGGTGACCGGAACAGAGCTGAAGATCTAGCTCCGTCGCTACCCCGCGGAACGATGCTGGATGGTTTCGCTCCGTTCGCAATGAATTGGAGAGGCCGGCGTGCCCGGCACCATCCGCGGCTCCGGATGATTGGCCATTCACAAGCCATCGATCGGATCGCTACGAGATATCGCCAAAACTGTCTGAGTACTTCATAGCTACAAGAATTCAGTTGCGTTAAACCTGCAGTGGTCTACGTCTGGACAGGACTTCCAGGGGCGAGCGCAGCGGCGTGACCGATCCAGCGATCATTTTCAGTCCGGCTCCCCGTTTCAATCCGTCCCTCAAGCGTGCGCTCAACGATATATTGGGCGGCAGCGCCGCCAGCGTCCTGACCGTCACCTTCGGGCTGTCCTATTCGCTGCTGATCTTCGCTGGCCCTCTGTCGCCCTATCTTTCGTTCGGCATCGCCGCGACCTTCATCAGCTCCGCCGTGCTTGCGGCCGTGATCGCGCTGGGCAGTTCCCTGCCTTTCGCAATCGCCGCACCCGACAGCTCGACCGCCGCGATGACGGGCATCCTGGCGGCCTCGCTGGTCGAGCGCATCGAGACGGCCAGCCTGCCCGCGCCGCTGCTCTCGTCCGTTCTGATCACGCTCGGTCTGTCGACGATCCTGACCGGATTCGTGCTGTGCGGATTGGGCCTGACGCGAATGGGCCGCGCCATCCGCTATGTGCCTTACCCCGTGGTCGGCGGTTTTCTCGGCGCCACCGGATTCGTGATCGTCATGGGTGCGATCCGGGTCATCACCGATCATCCCGTGGAGTTCGCGACGCTCCGGCGCGTCGCCAATGGCGTCGCGCTGTTGGAGCTGGGTGCGGCCTGCGCGATGGCGCTGGTGCTGTACCTGACCTGGCACCGCTCGCGTAGCCCGTTCGGGTTGCCGATCATCCTGATCGGCGGCATGCTCACCGCTCATGTGGCGTTCTGGGCCTCGGGAATCTCGCTGGAGCAGGCGCGTGCCTTGGGCTGGACCTTCCGGCCTCCTCCGCAGGCAGCCTTCATGCTGCCCTGGCACATCGACGAGCTCGCGCGATATCCGTGGTCAGCGGTGCCGGACTTGCTCGGCAACCTCGTTGCCGTCATTTTCGTCGCCGCGTCGAGCACGCTGTTCAATACCACCGGTATCGAAGTCGCCGTGCATCGCGAAGCCAATCTGGAGCGCGAGCTGAACGTCACCGGTGCCGCGAACATGTTGACCGGCGCACTCGGCGGCTATGCCGGCTGCATCTCGGTCAGCCGGTCAGTCCTCAATTTCGGCGCTGGCGGTCGCGGACGCCTGTCCGGACTCACAGTTGCGGCCATGTCGCTACTGATGCTCGCGGTCGCGCCCGAGCTGCTCGGCTTCATGCCGAAATTCGTACTCGGCGGCCTGCTGCTCTATCTGGGCGCCGACCAGCTGCACAAATGGATCATCGAATCGCGCAAGCGGCTGTCGAAGCTCGAATATCTCTCGCTGATCGCCATCATCGTCATCATCATCGGCTGGGGCTTCGTCCCAGGCATCCTGATCGGCGTGATCATCGGCTGCGCGACGTTTGCGTTCAGCGCGGCGCGGGTCGAGTCGATCAAGTACAGCTTTGACGGCGCCGAGTTTCGCTCTTCGCTGGATCGCTCGCGCGACGACCAGGAGGTGCTGCTGGCCCATGGCGGCAAGATTCAGGGTCTTAATCTCCAGAGCTACCTGTTCTTCGGCTCCGCCAACCGGCTCTACCAGCATGTCAAGCAACTGCTGCAGGAGCGCCCGGAATGCCGCTATCTGCTGTTCGATTTCAAGCTCGTCACCGGCGTGGATTCCTCGGCTGCCTACAGCTTTGCCCAGATCAAGCGCAGCGCGCATGACCTCGGCGTCGAGCTGATCCTGGTGCATCTGCCGGCCGCGGCGGAGAAGGTGCTGCGCTCCAGCGACTTCGTCGGCGACGGCGTCACTATCATTCCCGAGCTCGATCATGCGCTGGAATGGTGCGAGAACGAGCTCATCGCGCAGCATCAGGGGCTGGAGCAGGAGGAGGCCAGCCTGCGCGGCTGGTTCACACGAATCCTCGATAGCGAGGACGATGCCGACAGGCTGATCCACCGCTGCCAGCGCATCGAGGTCGAGTCCGGCGAGATCATCGTGCGGGCCGGCGACCCCGCCGATTCCATGCACTTCATCCTCGAAGGACGCGTAGGCATCATGGTTCCCGCCGAGGAGGATCGCACCACGCGCGTGCGCAGCCTCGGCCGCTACACCACGATCGGTGAAATGGGACTGGTGTCAAACACGCCGCGCAGCGCGACGATCCAGGCCGAGGTCGACAGCGTGCTCTACGTGCTCAACACGCGCCAGTTCGACTCGATCCGGGATGAGGACCCCGCACTCAGCCACAAGCTGCTGACCTATTTTGTGTCGGTCATGGCCGAGCGGCTGACCTTTGCGAACCGGACGATTGCGGTGCTGCGGCGATGATCAGCCCGCAGCCCGGATGGAGCACAGCTCCATCCGGGCTGCAAGACTTCGAACTCACACCCCCGCCATCATCACGTATTTGATCTCGACATATTCTTCCATGCCGTGATGCGAGCCTTCGCGCCCCAGGCCGCTTTCCTTGACGCCGCCGAAGGGCGCGACTTCGGTGGTGATGAGACCGGTGTTGACGCCGACCATGCCCGACTCCAGCGCCTCGGCGACGCGCCAGACGCGGCCGAGGTCGCGGGAGTAGAAGTAGGACGCCAGGCCAAACGGCGAGGCGTTGCACATCGCGATCACGTCGGCCTCGTCCTTGAAGCGGATCACCGGCGCCAGCGGGCCGAAGGTTTCCTCCTGCGCTACCAGCGAGTCCGACTTGACGTCGGCCAGCACGGTCGGTTCGAAGAACGAGCGCCCGAGCTCACTGCGCTTGCCGCCGGTCACGACCTTGGCGCCGCGCTTCACGGCATCGGCGATGTGGCGCTCGACCTTGTCGACCGCCTTCATGTTGATCAGCGGACCCTGGGTGACGCCGCTCTCGGTGCCGTCGCCGATCTTCATCGCGGCAACCTTCTTCGACAGCTTCTGCACGAACTCGTCGTAGATTTTGTCCTGGGCATAGAGGCGGTTGGCGCAGACGCAGGTCTGGCCCATGTTGCGGTATTTCGAGACGATGGCGCCTTCAACTGCCGCGTCGATGTCGGCGTCGTCGAACACCACGAAGGGCGCATTGCCGCCGAGCTCGAGGCCGAGCCGCTTCACGCCGACGGAGGCCTGCTGGTAGAGGATCTTGCCGACCGCGGTCGAGCCGGTGAAGCCGACGAAGCGCACCGCCGGATGCTCGCACAGCACCTTGCCGATCGGCGGCGCGTCACCGGTGACGATGTTGAGCACGCCCTTGGGAATGCCGGCCTTCTCGGCGAGCACGGCCAGCGCCAGCGCGGAGAGCGGTGTCTCGTTCGCGGGCTTGAGCACCACGGTGCAGCCGGCGGCGAGCGCCGGCGAGACCTTGCGCGTGATCATAGAGTTGGGGAAATTCCACGGCGTGATCGCGCCGCAGACGCCGATCGGCTGCTTGATCGCGAGCAGCCGCGCGTCGGGCCGCTGCGTCGGAATGGTCTCGCCATAGACGCGGCGGGCTTCCTCGGCGAAGAACTCGACATAGGCGGCACCGATGTCGACCTCGCCGAGCGCTTCCGACAGCGGCTTGCCCTGCTCGGAGGTGAGGATCAGCGCGAGATCCTCGCGGTTGGCGATGATCAGCTCGAACCATTTGCGCAGGATGTTGGAGCGCTGCTTGGCGGTGTGCTTGGCCCAGCCCGGAAAGGCGCGCTGCGCGGCCTCAACCGCCTTGGTCGTATCATCCGCACCGAGCTGCGGCACTTTTGCAAGCTCGACGCCGGTCGCGGGATTGTTGACGGCAAAGGCCGGCGTGCCGACCCAGGCGCCGTCGATATAGCAGGCCTCCTTCAGCAGCGAGGGGTCTTTCAACCGGTCGCGCAGGGTGGCGGTGGCTTGCGTGGCGCGTGCGGCAGCGGGCGGGGTCATGGCGTTGCTCCTCGAACGATCATTTTGGGGCGATCGGATCGGCCGGAATATAGGGACAAGCGGCGCGCAATGCACCGTCCCACAACGCACAACTGATGGGAGCCAAACCGGCAGCGGCCTTAGGCCGCGCCGCTCATATAGGTCTCGCGGCGGCCGATCATGCGCTCTGCCGCGGCCTTGGCGTCGGCTTTCGACGAGGTTGCGCAGGTCCGGTATTCGAGATCGGGAACGTCGGACGGGTTGCGGCGGCCGAACCAGTTCTTCGAGCCGACCGGCAGCAGCGCCAGGGATTGCGCCAGATTGTCGACTGCGCCGAAGGAATAGAGTGCGCCGGTACCGGCGATTCGCACCTCGTAGATCCCGGGCGAAATCGGCGCCTCCAGGTTCTCGCCCCGTCCGGGACGGGGATAGCGCTTCCATTCGCTCCAGGTCGAAATCATCTGAGGCCCCCTCACGGCCACTCAGGACCGCCAAATTTGCATCAAGTCTTAATTTCGGCCGCCGATTGGGCCGAATGCTGAACGCCGCAGCGCACAAAATGTTTCAAGTGCTTCAAACACGTGAAACATATCGCCAGAGACCGTCCACGGTCACGGCGAGTAGCGACCATCCACCGCAGATTGTGACGGAGTGTTGCCGTTCGGCCTGCCTGTCGTCCTGCGCGCGGCGAGGACCGTCAAGTCACGACATCGCGACCGAAGCGGGCATCTGGACGCGCTTGCCCCACGAAGCGGGCCGGAGGACAATCGATCGCTGCCAACAATAATTAACCCTGAGGAAACGCCATGCAAAGCAAAGCTGAGATCGATGAGATTCTGCGCCAGAAGAGCGACGCCAAGGAGATTCCCGGTGTTGTCGTGATCGCCGCCAGCGGCAACGACGTGCTGTATCAGGGCGCGTTCGGCAAGCGCGACCTGTCCAAGCCCGACGCGATGACGGCGGACAGCGTGTTCTGGATCGCCTCGATGACGAAGGCGGTGACATCGGCGGGCGCGATGCAGCTGGTCGAGCAGGGCAAGCTGTCGCTGGATGCGCCGATCGGCGAGGTGCTGCCTGATCTCGCCAATCCGCAAGTGCTCGAAGGCTTCGATGCCAAGGGCGAGGCGAAGTTGCGCCCGGCCAAGCGGCCGATCACGCTGCGCCAGCTCATGACCCACACCGCCGGCTTCTGCTACAATATGTGGAACGGCGATCTCGCGGTCTATCTCGACAAGAACGGCATTCCCGCGATCACCACCTGCCAGAACGCGGCGCTGAAGACGCCTGTGATGACCGACCCCGGCACGCGCTGGGAATACGGCACCAATATCGATTTCGTCGGCAAGGCCGTGGAAGCCGTCAGCGGCAAGCGGCTGGATGCTTACCTGCGCGACAATCTGTTCAACCCGCTCGGCATGAGCGACACGGCGTTCAAGATCACCGAGGGCATGCGCAAGCGCCTGGTCGGCATGCACGCGCGCGGCGAGGACGGCCAGCTCGCATCGATCCCGTTCGAGCTCGAGCAGAATCCCGAATTCCACATGGGTGGCGGCGGCCTTTATTCGACCGCGGCCGACTACATCAAGTTCACCCAGATGATCCTCAACAAGGGACGCGGCAACGGCAACCAGGTGCTGAAGGCCGAGACGATCGCCATGATGAGCCAGAACCAGATGGGCGATCTCAATATGACCAAGATGACGACGGCGGCGCCGATGTACACCAACGACGTCGACCTCTATCCGGAGCAGGTCAAGAAATGGGGCCTCAGCTTCATGATCAACACGGCGAAGACGGCCGAAGGCCGTAGCGCCGGCAGCCTCGCCTGGGCGGGCCTTGCCAACACCTATTACTGGATCGACCCGGCCCGGGACGTCACCGGCGTGATCCTGATGCAGGTGTTGCCGTTCGCAGACGCGAAATGCCTGGAAGCCTTCGCGGGATTCGAGCGCGGGGTTTATGCCGGTCTTGATGCAGGGAGCGGCCAGAAGGCGGCGTAGCCGATCAATACGAGGTGCGCAGCCTCGCGCAACTTCGCCGCAATCGATAACCTCGTGCCCAAAGCCATCGGCATCAGGCACGAGGTATCAACTTTGAGGAGACGAACTTGGCGAACGATCTGGCAGGTGAGGCCGACAGCTACGTTTGCGGCATCTCGGACACGCCGCTGCTCGGCGACACCATCGGTCGCAGCCTCGACCACGCGGTGCGGCGCTGGGGCGATCGCGAGGCGCTGGTTTCGCCCAGCCACGGCGTCAGATGGACCTGGAAGGAATTCGCCGGGCGGGTCGATGCGCTCGCCGCGGGCTTTCTCGCGCTCGGGCTCGAACGCGGGGAACGGATCGGCATCTGGTCGCTGAACCGGCCGGAATGGACGCTGACCCAGTTCGCCGCCGCCAAGGCCGGCCTGATCCTGGTGACGATCAATCCGGCCTACCGGCTCAGCGAGCTCGAATTCGCGCTGAAAAAGGTCGGCTGCGCGGCGATCGTCACCGCCACTGCATTCAAGACCAGCAATTACATGGAGATGCTCAACTCGTTGCTGCCGGAGCTGGCGGACGCCACGCCCGGACAGCTGCAGGCGGCGCGATTGCCGGCCTTGCGCATGGTCATCCAGATCGGCGGCCCGGCGGCTTCAGGCACGATCCCTTTCGAGGAGGTCGCGCGCATGGGCAGAGCGGGGCATCGCGAGCAACTTGCCGCGCTCGGTGCTGCGCTTCAGTTCGACGACCCCGTCAACATCCAGTTCACCAGCGGCACCACGGGATCGCCAAAGGGCGTCACGCTGACCCATCACAACATCCTCAACAACGGCTATTTCACGGGACGCGCGATGCGCCTGACGGAAGCGGATCGCATCTGCATTCCAGTGCCGCTCTATCATTGCTTCGGCATGGTGATGGGCAACCTAGCCTCGGTCACGCTCGGCACCACCATGGTCTACCCGGGCGAGGGCTTCGATCCGCTCGCGACGCTGCGTGCGGTCGAGCAGGAGAAATGCACCGCCCTGTACGGCGTGCCGACCATGTTCATCGCCGAACTCGACCACCCCGAGTTCAAGACGTTCAATCTGAAATCACTGCGCACCGGAATCATGGCGGGCGCGCCCTGCCCGATCGAGGTGATGAAGCGCGTCAACACCGAGATGAACATGCGCGAGGTCACGATCGCCTATGGCATGACCGAGACCAGCCCGGTGAGCTTCCAGAGCGCGACCGACGACCCGCTCGAGCGGCGCGTCTCCACGGTCGGCCGCATTCACCCGCATGTCGAGGTCAAGGTGATCGATCTCGAAGGCAAGATCGTGAAGCGGGGCGAGCGCGGCGAGCTCTGCACCCGCGGCTACAGCGTCATGCTGGGATATTGGGAGGAGAAGGAAAAGACGGCCGACGTGCTCGACGCCAATGGCTGGATGCATACCGGCGACCTCGCCACCATCGATGACGCCGGCTATTGCAACATCGTCGGCCGCATCAAGGACCTGGTGATCCGCGGCGGCGAGAACCTTTACCCGCGCGAGATCGAGGAATTCCTGTACCGTCACCCCAGGATTCAGGACGTGCAGATTTTTGGCGTCGCCGACAGCCGCTACGGCGAGGAGCTCTGTGCCTGGATCCGCGTCAGGCCGGGCGAAACGCTGACGGCCGAGGAGGTCCGCGCCTTTTGCGATGGCCAGATCGCGCACAACAAGATTCCGCGCTACGTCGAGTTCGTCGACGAGTTTCCGATGACGGTGACGGGAAAGATCCAGAAATTCGTGATGCGCGATGCCGTGGAGCAGCGGCTTGGGCTGAAGGCGGCGAAGACGGCGTGAGGTGAGTGCTCTCGTCACACGACGAGTGTCATTCCCCGCGAAGGCGGGGAATCCAGTACGCCGCGACCTCTCCGTAAGCTGGGAACGTCTCGGCGTACTGGATCGCCCGGTCAAGCCGGGCGATGACAGCGGTGATTGTGGATCGCAATGACGGACGAGAGAGCCTCTCCCTAAGCCGTCAGCCCGCGCTGGCCGGCCAACTCCTTCAGCGACACCAGCGGCCTCGCGCCGATGTGCTGGATGACTTCGGCAGCCGCGAGCGCACCGAGCTCACCGCACTGCTTGTAGGCAAGATTGCGCGACAGGCCGTACAGGAAGCCTGCGGCGAACAGATCGCCGGCCCCGGTGGTATCGACCACCTTGTCGACCGGGAACGCAGGCGCTGCGACGGCGTCTTCAGAGGAGACCACCATGCAGCCTTTCTCGCTGCGGGTGACCACGCCGAGATTGACGTCGTTGCGCAGCTGCTTCAGCGCGGTATCGAAGTCGGAGGTCATGTAGAGCGAATGCAGCTCGGACTCGTTGGCGAAGACGATGTCGACGGTGCCGTTGCGCATCAGTGAGAGAAACTCGTCGCGATAGCGGTCGACGCAGAAGGAATCCGACAGCGTCAGCGCCACCTTGCGCCTGGCGTCGTGGGCGATCTTGGCCGCCTTGACGAAGGCGTCCTTGGCGTTCTTGGGGTCCCAGAGATAACCCTCGAGATAGACGATACCGGCCGCAGCGATCTCGGTCGGGTCGATGTCGGCGGGCGACAGGTCCTGCGCCGCGCCGAGATAGGTGTTCATGGTGCGCTCGCCGTCATCCGTGACCAGGATGTAGGAGCAGCCGGTGGCGGGGCCGTCCGTCGCGGCGGGCGTGTTGAAGGCGACGCCGGCCGAGCGGATGTCGTGGACGTACAGCTTGCCGATCTGGTCGTCCTTGACCTTGCCGACATAGGCGGCCCGTGCCCCCAGGCTGCCGATGCCGACGATGGTGTTGGCAGCCGAGCCGCCCGAGACTTCAGTGGCCGGCCCCATGTCGTTGTAGATGGCGGCCGCCCGCGCCTCGTCGATCAGGGACATGCTGCCCTTGGCCATGCCGTGTCTGGCCAAAAAGGCCTCGTCGGTCCTGACCAGCACGTCGAACAGCGCGTTGCCGATGCCGAGAACGTCATATTTCACGTCAGCCATTCACCTTGATCCTGTCTGGCGGATTGCGAACCCTGCGAAAATCCGCTTCCTGTCGGCCTGAAATCTGGCTCGCGGCCTATCACGACCGGGCCTGCGCGGGCAAGCAACGGTATGATAAAGAGCCGATGATCCGCTCCTTCCTGACCGTCTCGACGGGAACGCTGGCCTCGCGGCTGCTGGGCTTTGCCCGCGATTCCCTGATCGCGGCGCTGCTCGGCACCGGCGCGGTGGCGGATGCGTTTCTGGCGGCGTTTCAGCTCGTCAACGTGGTGCGCCGGCTGCTCAGCGAGGGGGCACTGAACGCGGCGCTGGTCCCGGCCTGGCTGCGCGTCCGGGACCACGATGGCGCGGCGGCTGCGGCGGCATTCGCGGGACGCGTGCTCGGCACCGTCAGCGCGGCCCTGATCGGGATCTCGCTCGGCATTGCCCTGCTGATGCCGCTGATCATGATGGTCATCGCGCCCGGCTTTCTCGGTACCGGCACGCTCGATCTCGCGGTCCAGAACGCGCGGCTGATGCTGCCATACCTCGCCTTCGCCGGTCCCGTCACGGTGCTGATGGGCCTGCTGAATGCGCTCGGACGCTTTGCGCTCACGGCGTTCTCGCCGCTGCTGTTCAACATCGCGCTGATCGCCGCGATCGCTTTGCTCCTGGTCTGGCACGCTGACGCCGGCTTCGCCGCCTGGCTGCTTGCCGCCACGGTCGGCGTCGCCGGCCTGCTGCAACTCCTGATGCTGCTGTCGCAGCGCAGCGCGCGCCTTGCGACGCCTCTGCGCATCAGTTTCGACAAGGAGATGCGCAGCTTCTTCGCCAAAGCGATCCCCGGCATGATCGCAAGCTCGGGCCCGCAATGGCTGATGGTGGCCGGCGCGATCATCGCATCGGCGACGCCGTCCGCGGTGTCATGGCTCTATTTCGCCAACCGCCTGATCGAGCTGCCGCTCGGCATCGTCGGCGTCGCCATGGGCACCGTGCTGGTGCCGGAGCTGACACGCGCGGTGAGTGGCGGCGACCGTGAGGCGGTGGCGCATGCGCAATCGCGCGCTCTCGAGCTTGCGACCGGGCTGGCGCTCCCTGCCACGCTCGGCCTGACCGTGCTGGCCGAACCGATCGTGCGGCTGTTGTTCGAGCATGGCGCGTTTGGTGCCGGGGACAGCGCGGCGACTGCGCACGCGCTGATATGGCTGGCTCTGGGCCTGCCCGCGCACGTGCTGATCAAGGCGCTGTCGCCGGCCTTCTATGCCCGCGGCGACACAATGACGCCGCTGCTCGCGACGGCCAAAGGGTTCGTGGTCGCGGTCGTGCTCGCGGTTCTGCTCGGCCATTTTTTCGGCGCGAGCGGGATCGCCGCGAGCATCGCGGCCGGCGCCTGGAGCAGCGCGCTCTCGCTGCTTCGCAAGGGCACGGCCGCGTTCGGCTTCTCGGTCGATGCCGCCGCCCGCAAGCGGCTGCCGCGGATCGTCCTAGCCGCAGCCGCCATGGGCGCCCTGCTCTGGCTGACCGTGGGCCTCGTGCCTGCCGAGACCCATGGCTTGATCAAGTTCGTCGTGCTGGGCGTGCAGATCGGAGCCGGATTGGCGGTTTATGGCCTGCTGCTGCAATTCCTCGGTGCCTCTTCCTTGCGCGAGGCTGTAGCCGCCTTGAAGCGGCCCGCCTAGCCCGGCCCCGGTGCGCGGGTCCATCGAATTGCCCTTGACGGGGCAGCGCCGCTGTTGGAAACGACGGCCGAATACCTATGGGAAGGCTTACCATGCCATTCGTTGAACGGGTCTTTTCGGGCGTCCAGCCGACGGGCAATCTGCACCTCGGCAATTACCTCGGCGCGATCGTCAACTTCGTGAAGATGCAGGAAACCCACAACTGCATCTATTGCGTCGTCGACATGCACGCGATCACGCAAGGCGTGGACGTCTGGGGCGGACCGGCCGAGCTCGCGCGCAATACCCGCGAGGTCACCGCGGCGTTCATCGCAAGCGGCATCGACCCCAAGAAGCACATCGTGTTCAACCAGAGCCAGGTCTCCGGCCATGCCGAGCTCGCCTGGATCTTCAACTGTGTCGCGCGCATGGGCTGGCTCGGCCGCATGACCCAGTTCAAGGAGAAGGCCGGCAAGGACCGCGAGAACGCCTCGGTCGGCCTGTTCGACTATCCGGTGCTGATGGCCGCCGACATCCTGCTCTACCGCGCCACCCACGTGCCGGTCGGTGAGGACCAGAAGCAGCATCTCGAGCTCTCGCGCGACATCGCGCAGAAGTTCAACAACGATTTCGGCGATTCGATCCGCACCCTCGGCGCCAATGACGGCCTGTTCTTCCCGCTGCCGGAACCGCTGATCACGGGGCCGGCGACGCGCGTGATGAGCCTGCGCGACGGCACCAAGAAGATGTCGAAGTCGGATGCGTCGGACAATTCGCGCATCAATCTGACCGACGACGCCGACACCATCGCGCAGAAGATCCGCAAGGCGAAGACCGATCCGGAGCCGTTGCCGTCGGAGGAGAAGGGCCTGGAGGCCCGTCCCGAGGCCGACAATCTCGTCGGCATCTTCGCCGCGTTCTCCGGCCGCCCCAAGGCGGACGTGCTGCGAGAATTCGGCGGTGGCCAGTTCTCCAGCTTCAAGAACGCGCTGGCGGAGCTCTGCGTCACCAAGCTGGCGCCGATCGCCGGCGAGATGAAGCGCCTCGTCGCCGATCCCGGCCATATCGATTCGATCCTGAACGAAGGTTCCGATCGGGCCCGCGCCATCGCCGACGAGACCATGAAGCTCTCCAAGGACATCGTTGGATTCATTCGCCGGCGCTAGGACGGTCGGTGCCAGAGCGCCGGCCGCATCTCCTCTCCCCAACGCTGCGGGAGTGTGGCAGCATGCCGTCCCTGCACATTCCGGGACATGCATGACCAGCAAGCGACTTTGCTTCGAGCCGGGTCACAAGCCCAAATGCCTCGTCATCGTCGACGACACCGCCGAATGGGATCGCGCGGTCTACTACGCCAGCCGCTGGGCGATCCGCGCCGGCGGCGGCGTGGTGATGCTGCGCATCATCGAGCCCGAGCAGCAGACCCAGGAATGGCTAGGGGTCGCCGACATCATGCGCGCCGAGGCGCAGGAAGCGGCGGAAGCCGCGCTCGACCGTGCCGCCGGCCGCGCCAATGGGATCGCCGCGATCACGCCGGAACGGGTGATCCGCGAAGGCGCGCCGATGGAACAGCTGCTCGCGGTGATCGACGAGGACCCTGACATCGCCATGCTCGTGCTCGCCGCAAATCCCGGAGCGGAAGGTCCGGGGCCGCTGGTCTCGCTGCTGACCCATGCGCTGGGGGCGTTCCCGGTGCCGGTGACGATCATTTCCGGCGCCCTGAGCGACGGAAGCGTGGATTCGCTGTCGTAGCGTCCAGCCAGATATTCGTCATGCCCGGGCTTGTCCCGGGCATCCACGTTCTTTGGCACTGGGAAGCAAGGCGTGGATGGCCGGGTCAAACCCGGCCATGATTGCGAAGCTCTTTGGCTCTCTAACTCGCTGAAATAACAACGAAGTTTCCTCGCCACCCCCTTGACCGTGCGTTCGCCGTCGCCATCTGCTACTGGATAGCTCACGCGCCGGCCTTGAACCGGCGACGTCTGGAGAAAACCATGTTCATTCAAACCGAAGCCACCCCCAATCCCGCCACGCTGAAGTTCATTCCCGGCCGCGTCGTGGTCGACGGCAGCCCGATGGAATTTGCCACCCGCGAAGCCGCTACGCGCTCGCCGCTGGCCGAAAAGCTGTTCGAGGTGCCCGGCGTCACCGGCGTGTTCTACGGATCGGACTTCATCACCGTGACCAAGGCAAACGGTGAATGGCAGCAGCTCAAGCCCGCGATCCTCGGTGCCATCATGGAGCACTACATGTCCGGCGCACCGCTGCTCGTCGGCGGCGCGGCTCAAGACGATGCCGATCTCGACGACGAGGACGAGTTCTTCGACGAGTCCGATGCCGAAACGGTCGACATGATCAAGGACCTGATCGAGACCCGCGTGCGGCCGGCGGTCGCCAATGACGGCGGCGACATCACCTTCCGCGGCTTCAAGGACGGCATCGTCTATCTCAACATGAAGGGGTCGTGCGCCGGCTGCCCGTCGTCGACCGCGACCCTCCAGCACGGGATCCAGAATTTGCTGAAGCACTTCGTGCCGGACGTGGTCGAAGTCCGGCCGATGTGATTAGAGCGCGAATGGCGAGTAGCGAATGGCGAATGGAACTCCGATCGGCTAGAGTGTTCGCTATTCGCCACTCGCCATTCGTTTTTTCATGCTGATCCTCGCCATCGATACCGCGCTCGACGCCTGCTCCGTTGCCGTGCTCGACACCGAAGCGGCCGAGCTCCTCGCGCAGGAGCAGCTTCTCATGAAGCGCGGCCACGCCGAGGCGCTGATGCCGATGATCGCGCGCGTGATGCAATCGGCCAATCTCGGCTTCACCTCGCTCGATCGCATCGCGGTCACGGTCGGCCCCGGAAGCTTCACCGGCCTGCGCGTCGGCATTTCGGCGGCGCGCGGCCTTGCGCTCGCGGCAGCGCGGCCGGCGATCGGCCTGACCACCTTGTCGAGCTATGCCGCCGCCATCGTGGGCCAGAGCAAATCGGCACCCGTGATCTCCGCAATCGACGCGCGCCACGACCATGTCTATTTCCAGATCGTCGCCGGCGACGGCAGCCAGCTGGTGCGGCCGAGCGTCGCGTCCGTCGACGCGGCGATCGCAGCCTCGCAGTTCGGCGCGCCGCATCTGGTCGGCAATGCCGCAAATATCCTCGCCGAGCGCTGGCCGAACGACGTCCCGCAGCCCGTCGCGGTCGACGCGCAGCCCGCGCCCGATATCGGCTGGGTCGCATGGCTCGGCGCTGCCGCCGATCCCGCGACGAATCCGGCGCGGCCGTTCTATCTGAAAGCGCCCGACGCCAAGCCGGCGGCACAGCCGCCGTTTGCAGCGCAAGCCGCGACCCCATGATGAGATGGCTGTTGGAATGGTGGCGCGGCGGCACTGCCGCCGTCGAGCCCGCATCCGTGCGTGACGCCGCGCGGCTGGCGCAGCTTCACGGCGCCTCCTTCGCACGCGGCTGGGGCGAGGGCGAATTCGAGAGCATGGTCAGCGAGCGCAACACGCTCGTACATCGGTTGCGCCAGGGACGCAGGACCGTCGGATTCGCGGTGTCGCGGATCGGGGCGGATGAAGCCGAAATCCTCTCGATCGCCGTGGACGAGGCCTATCGCGGCCGCGGCTTCTCCCGCACGCTGCTGATGACCCATCTCGGCCATCTCGCAGGGCGCGGCGTGCGCACAATATTTCTCGAGGTCGAGGAAAACAACCAGCCGGCGCGGCGGCTCTACGATGGTGCCGGATTCGTAGTGGTCGGGCGCCGCGAACGCTACTATAAGCAGCCGAACGGGGACCAATTGAACGCCCTTCTGATGCGGCGTGACTTGTCGTAACATTGGTGGCAGAAAGCGCCCCCGCCAGGCAGACAAACTATGACCGCACTGAAACCTTCTTCCGCATCCAAGGCGTCCGGCATCGAAGCGCGCTGTGCCGCCACCGGCATGCGCATGACCGAGCAGCGCCGTGTCATCGCCCGCGTGCTCGCGGAGGCGCTCGATCATCCCGATGTCGAGGAATTGTACCGGCGTTGTGTCGCGGTCGACGACAAGATCTCGATCTCGACCGTCTATCGCACCGTCAAGCTGTTCGAGGATGCCGGCATCATCGAGCGTCACGATTTCCGCGAAGGCCGCGCGCGCTACGAGCAGATGCGCGACAGCCATCACGACCACCTCATCAATCTGCGCGACGGCAAGGTGATCGAGTTCACCTCCGAAGAGATCGAGAAGCTGCAGGCGGAGATCGCCCGCAAGCTCGGCTACAAGCTGGTCGACCACCGGCTCGAGCTCTATTGCGTCCCGCTCGACGACGACAAGCCGACGTCTTGAGTTTGGTGCCCGTAGACCTCATTATCTTCGACTGCGACGGTGTGCTCGTGGACAGCGAGGTGATCTCCTGTCGCGCCCATGCGGATGTGCTGACGCGGCACGGTTATCCGATCACCTCGGAGCAGGTGCTGGTCCGCTTCCTCGGCGTATCCGAGAAGGACGCGCGGCTGATGGTCGAACAGGAGATCGGCCGCAGCCTCCCGGGTGATCTGGAGCAGCAGATCAGCGCAGCCACACTGCGATTCTACGCCAGTGATCTGCAGCCGATCACCCATGTTGCAGCGGCGATCGGTGCAATCGATCTGCCCAAATGCGTCGCATCGAGCGGCACGCCAGAGAAGATCACGCACGGCCTGACCTGCGCCGGCCTCTACGACCTGCTCGCTCCGCATATCTTTTCGGCGAGCCAGGTCGCACGCGGCAAGCCCGCGCCCGACCTGTTCCTGTTTGCCGCCACCCAGATGAAAGTCGCGCCGGAACGGTGCCTCGTGATCGAGGACAGCGTCCCGGGGGTGACCGGTGCACACGCCGCCGGGATGACCGTGCTGGGCTTTCACGGCGGCAGCCATTGCCCGCCGGGACACGCCGAAAGGCTGCGCGCCGCCGGCGCCAGATTGACGTTCGACGATATGCGGCAGTTGCCGGAGTTGGTCCGGCGGGTCGCTTTGGACACTCTGGCGGGCTGAATCTGACGCCAAACCTCGCGATTCCGTACTTGGCAGCTGCTTGGCGGCTGCTTGGCGCCCCGAACGAACCTTCCGTCCCGCCATTGGCTGGATTTTCGTCCCTCCAACCTATATTTGAGGAAGGTCCTCCACCACAATTCCGGGTTCCATGACGCCGCCGCGCAAGCTGCACATCAAATCATATGGCTGCCAGATGAACGTCTACGATGCCCAGCGCATGGTGGATACGCTGGCTCCGGAAGGATTCGTGGAGACGGCCAGCGCTGATGACGCCGACCTTGTCATCCTCAACACCTGCCATATCCGCGAGAAAGCCTCAGAAAAGGTCTATTCCGAGCTCGGGCGACTGCGCGTCGCCAAGGACGAGGCCGCCCGCGCCGGGCGCACGATGCAGATCGCGGTCGCGGGCTGCGTCGCGCAGGCCGAAGGTGGGGAGATCACACGCCGCGCGCCTGTGGTCGACGTCGTTGTCGGCCCGCAGAGCTATCATCACCTTCCTGAGCTTTTGAAGCGTGCGCGCGACGAAGGCCGCGCGATCGAGACCGAGTTTCCCGCCCAGGACAAGTTCGGCTTTCTCGCCCAACCCAAGCCCGACGCCATCCGCGCGCGCGGCATTTCCGCTTTCGTCACGGTGCAGGAAGGTTGCGACAAGTTCTGCACCTTCTGCGTCGTGCCTTATACGCGCGGCGCCGAAGTGTCCCGGCCCGTGGCGAAGATCGTCGACGACGTGAAGCGGCTCGCCGACAACGGCGTGCGCGAGCTCACGCTGATCGGGCAGAACGTCAACGCATATCATGGCGACGGGCCGGACGGAAAAACCTGGCCGCTCGGCAGGCTGCTCGAACATCTGGCGACGATTCCCGGCATCGCGCGGCTGCGCTACTCGACCAGCCACCCCCGCGACGTCGACGACAGTCTGATTGCGGCCCATCGCGATCTCGGTGCCCTGATGCCGTTCGTGCACCTGCCGGTGCAGTCGGGTTCGGACCGGATTCTGGCGGCCATGAACCGGAAACATACCGCCGATGATTATCTCGATGTCATCGACCGTTTCCGGTCTGCGCGCCAAGACATTGCTTTTTCATCAGATTTCATCGTCGGCTTCCCCGGCGAGAGCGAGCAAGATTTTCTCGCCACCCTCGCGCTTGTCACGCAAATCGGCTACGCTGCGGCTTATTCGTTCAAATACTCCGCCCGGCCGGGAACGCCGGCCGCGGACATGCAGGAGACGGTGTCCCCCGCCGAAATGGACCAGCGATTGGAGCGGCTCCAGGAACTGATCGACAGCCAGCAATCGGCCTTCAACAAGGCTGCGATTGGCTCAACGGTCGACGTGCTGTTCGAGCGTCCGGCGCGCAAGCACGGCCAGATCGTCGGCCGCACCGCGTTCCTGCAGCCCGCCCATGTGATGGCCCCGCCCGACATCATCGGACAGATCCTGCCTGTCAGGATCGACAGCCTCGAACGCTACAGTTTCCTCGGCGAGCTCGTGCCCCCGCACGGCGCGCGCGAGCCCGCTTTATCGCAAGCCACTGGAGCCTGAACCCTTGCCCAAAAGCGCATCGGATTCGTCTTCGCTAGCTCCCAGCCGCAAATTTGACCGCGACATGCAAGTTCCGCCCGAGACCCAGGTCGTCATCGACTTCGACGACAATCGCGCCGCTTCTGCGCTGGTCGGCCCCTACGGCCAGCATCTGGCGCAGATCGAACGGCGGCTCGGCGTCGTCGTCGATTCCAAAGGGAACCACATCACCATCGGCGGCTCGCGCGACGGCTGCGACGCCGCTCGCCGCGTGCTGGAAACGCTCTATGCCCAGGCCGTGAAGGGGCAGGATCTCGACCAGGGCGAGGTCGAGGGCGCGATTCGCGCCGTGATCGCGCAAGGCTCGCTGTTCGAGTTCGACGCCAAATCGGCCAAATCGGCGGCCTTCGACAGCATCAATCTGCGCAAGCGCCCGGTGCGCGCGCGCACCGCCGCGCAGGACTCCTACATCCGCGCGCTGAAGCGCCATGAGCTGGTGTTCGGCATCGGCCCGGCCGGTACCGGCAAGACCTGGCTCGCGGTCGCGCATGCCGCGCAACTGTTCGAGCGCAAGGAGGTCGACAAGATCATCCTGTCGCGTCCGGCGGTGGAAGCCGGCGAGCGGCTCGGCTTCCTGCCCGGCGATCTCCGCGAGAAGGTCGATCCTTATCTGCGCCCGATCTACGATGCGCTCTACGACCTCATGGATGCGCGCATCGTCGAGCGCGCGCTCCAGACCGGCGAGATCGAGATCGCGCCGCTCGCCTTCATGCGCGGCCGTACCCTCACCAACGCCGCCATCATCCTGGACGAGGCGCAGAACACCACGTCGATGCAGATGAAGATGTTCTTGACGCGCCTCGGCGAGAACAGCCGCATGATCGTGACCGGCGACCCCTCGCAGATCGATCTGCCGAACGGCCAGACCTCGGGCCTGGCCGAGGCGACCCGCCTCCTGGGCGGCGTCGAGGGCATTGCCCAGGTTCATTTCAAAGCCGAGGACGTGATCCGCCACGAACTCGTGGCGCGGATCGTCGCCGCCTACGAAGGCTCGCCGCCGCGGCCGGCCGCCGGCAAATCCTGACGAGGCAACAGCCGGACCCAGAGGGCGCGGACACGGCGCCTCATCGTTCCGAACAAAGACAATGTCGCAACCGAATCTTCCCATGACCGAGGTTCTCGTCGTCGCCGATTGCTGGCAAGGCGAGCCCGACTCCGAAGCCGTGATCCAACGTGCGGTCGCAGCCGCGGCCGAAAGTGTCGACGAAGACGTTGCCGACGCCGAAGTGGCGGTGATGCTGACCGATGATGCCGGCATCCGCACCCTCAACAGCAATTGGCGCGGCATCGACAAGCCGACCAACGTGCTGTCGTTTCCCGCGCTCCAGCAGGAGAGCGAATGGAAGCCGGGCGATGCACCGCGCATGCTCGGCGATATCGCGATCGCCTACGAGACCATGCGGCGCGAGGCGGACGAGGAACAGAAGCCGTTCGACCACCATTTGAGCCATCTCGCCGTGCACGGCTTCCTGCACCTGATCGGCTACGACCACGAGAACGACGGCGACGCCGAAGAGATGGAAGCACTGGAGACGCAGATCCTGGCTCACCTGGGAATTCCCGATCCCTATGCAGACCGCGCAGGGACGCACTGAGATGCCGGACTCCGACCCGATCCACGACAACCCGCGCCACTCGGCCAATTTGCCGGTCGTGGTGACCCAGGGCGAGGTGATGCGCCCGACCGCCGACGGCTGGCTCCTGCGCGCCATTCGCACGCTGTTCGGCTGGAAGGCGGGATCGGTGCGCGACGACCTCCAGGTCGTGCTCGATGCAACGACGCCCGACGACACCGGCTTCTCGGCGGTCGAGCGCACCATGCTGCGCAACATCCTTGGTCTGCACGAGCGCCGCATCGCCGACGTCATGGTGCATCGCGCCGACGTAATCGCGGTCAAGCGCGACATCCCGCTCGGCGAGTTGATGGACCGCTTCGAGAGCGCCGGCCATTCGCGCCTCGTGGTCTTCAACGAGACGCTCGACGATCCCGTCGGCATCGTCCACATCCGCGACCTGCTCGCTTTCATGACCTCGCGTGCCCGCGTGCCGGAAGCTACCAAGACCAAGCGCAAGAAGCCGCTGCCGGCCGGGCTCGACCTCCGCGCCGTCGACCTCGCGATGCCGCTCGAGGATGCGCGCATCATCCGCAAGCTGCTCTACGTGCCGCCGTCGATGCGGGCGATCGACCTGCTGGCGCAGATGCAGGCCACGCGCATTCACCTGGCGCTGGTGGTCGACGAATATGGCGGCAGCGACGGGCTGGTCTCGCTCGAGGACATCGTCGAGCAGATCGTTGGCGAGATCGACGACGAACACGACAGCGACGAGCCGCCCTCGATCGTGCGCCTGCCCGACAATGCCTTCATCGCCGACGCCCGCGCCAGCCTAGATGACGTTCGCACGGTGATCGGCGAGGATTTCGTCACCGGCGAGGCGGGCGAGGAAGTGGAGACTCTCGGCGGCTATCTCGTCAGCTTCGTCGGGCGCCTGCCGGTGCGCGGCGAGGTGATCTCGGGTCCTGGCAATTACGAGATCGAGGTGCTCGATGCCGATCCGCGCCGCGTCAAGCGGCTGCGCATCTCGACGCGGAAGGAGCGCCCCGCGCCGCGCACTCAGCGCGAGACCCGGCGCCGCGAGGCCGCGCCGGACAGCGGTCAACCGCCGGCCAATGACACGCCCGCCCCGCCGCCGAGCGACGGGACCGGCCAGCAGTGAGCCCGTTCCAGCGACTTCGGCAAATTGCACTTGCCATCATCCTCGCCTGGGGGTGGAAGCGCGCCGTCATCGCCATGGCGTGCGGAGCGCTGTCGGTGCTGGCACTGGCGCCGTTCAACCTGTTCCCGGTGCTGTTCATCACCTTCCCGGTGCTGGTCTGGCTGATCGACGGCGCCGGCGCCGGACGCTATGGCGGCGTCCCCGCCGCGGCGCTGACCGGCTACTGGTTCGGGCTCGGCTATTTCGTCCCTGGTCTCTACTGGATCGGCTACGCCTTCTTCGTCGATGCCGATACATTCGCCTGGCTGACGCCGTTCGCCGTGCTTGGCCTGCCGGCCTATCTCTCGATCTTCACCGCGATCGGATTTGCGCTGGCCCGCCTACTCTGGACCAAGGATGCCACGCGCATTCTGGCGCTCGCCGCAAGCCTCACCATCGCCGAATGGCTGCGCGGTCACGCGCTGACCGGCTTTCCCTGGAACGCGTTCGGTTACGCGCTGTCCGAGCCGTTGCCGCTGGCGCAGACCGCCTCGCTGGTCGGCCTGTGGGGCATGACGTTCCTGACGGTTGCGATCTTCGCGAGCCCCGCGACGCTGATCGACCGCACGCCCGATCGCCGCCTGGCGTGGCGCGTGCCGGCGGCTGCAATTGCGCTCCTGCTTGTCATGAGCATCTTCGGCGCGATCCGCCTGTCGCTGCATCCAACCACGATGGTCTCAGGCGTCAAGTTGCGCCTGATGCAACCGAACCTGCAGCAGGACGCCAAATTCAACTACGCCGCCAAATCGGAGGTGATGAAAAAATACCTGGCGCTGTCGGACCGCGCCTCCGGCCCGCAATCGACAGGCGTGCGCGATGCCACCATCCTGATCTGGCCGGAATCCGCCTTTCCGTTCTTCCTGACCCGCGAAGTCGACGCGATGGCGCAAATCGCCGAGCTTCTGGCGAAAGGCACGGTGCTGATCACGGGTTCGGTCCGCGCGCCCGACCTGCCGCGCGGCACGCCGATCACGCGTGCCTATAATTCGATTTACGTCATCGATCACGACGGCAGCGTGCTCGCAGTGTACGACAAGTTGCATTTGGTGCCTTTCGGAGAATTTCTTCCCTACCAGGCATTGATGGAGAAGCTCGGTTTCGAGCAACTGACGCGCATGCGCGGCGGCTTCATTCCCGGCACAGTGCGTCA
Organism: Bradyrhizobium symbiodeficiens; assembly: GCF_002266465.3. NCBI lineage: Bacteria > Pseudomonadati > Pseudomonadota > Alphaproteobacteria > Hyphomicrobiales > Nitrobacteraceae > Bradyrhizobium > Bradyrhizobium symbiodeficiens. The sequence goes on from NZ_CP029427.2 coordinate 43,582, forward strand.
TGCGCTGCAGGTGCCCGGCGCGCCGCCTGCGCTACCGCTGATCTGTTACGAAGCAATCTTTCCCGGCGAAGTGGCTGGACGCAACGAACGCCCGGGCTGGATCGTCAACCTCACCAATGACGGCTGGTTCGGCATTTCGACTGGTCCCTATCAGCATCTGGAGCAGTCGCGGATGCGTGCCATCGAGCTTGGATTGCCGCTCGTCCGCTCGGCCAATACGGGTGTCTCTGCGGTGATCGATCCCGTGGGCCGCACCGTCGCCAGCCTCGGTCTCGGAATCGAAGGCATTTTGGATGCAAGTCTGCCTGCCGCGATCTCACCGACCGTCTATGCGCGGGTGGGCGATGTGCCGGCCGCCATGCTCGTCGCAGTGGCCGTGTTTCTGGCCGTCCGCCGACGCACCGCCAAGCGGAAGGCCTGATCGCGCCGTCGCGGCCGGAAGCTTTTGACAACCGTAGTCCCACGGTTGACAGACTGCACGCGGGCTCCCCATTCTGCACCGGCTGCAAAAGACAGTGGTGCATTGCTAAATTTCTCCGCAATGTTTTCCAATAAGAGGGTTTGATTTGACGTTGCTAGCACCTGAGGCACTCCGGTTGATTGCGCTGAAGGTGGTGTTTGGAGGGCTGAGGAAATGTCGAAAGCGCCCAACCCTGTTGACAAATATGTCGGCAGTCGCGTGCGTATGCGCCGCATCATGTTGGGCATGAGCCAGGAAAAGCTCGGTGAAGCTTTGGGCCTGACTTTCCAGCAAGTTCAGAAATACGAGAAGGGCACCAACCGTGTAGGCGCGAGCCGCATCCAGCAGATCGCCGAGATTCTGCAGGTGCCGGTGTCGTTCCTGTTCGAGGGCGGCCCGAGCGGCGTGGCGGGTCCGGATGGCTTCAGCGAAGGCGCCTCGCCCTCCTATGTGTCGGACTTTCTCGCGACCTCCGAGGGGCTTGCCTTGACCAAGGCATTCACGCGAATCACCGATTCGAAGATGCGCCGCTCGATCGTCGATCTCGTCGAGCAGATCGCGGCCCGCGAAGGCCCCGACAAGCGCTGACGCACTATCTCAATGGCGATTTGAGACGGCGTGAAATCTGGCCTATGTCGTCATTTCCGGCCGCGCTTTGATGCGTGTCCGCTTCGATGATGCGATTCAAGGGCACAGATGCGCGCATGACCAGCTCCAATTGGTTCGATTCCCAAACTATTCTCGATGGTATCCGCCGCTGGGTGGAGATCGAGACGCCGACGGAAGCGCCTGAACAGGTCAACAGGCTGATGTCCGTGGTCGCGGAGCAATACCGCGACCTGCCCGTCACGCTTGAGCGCGTCGACGGCGTCGACGGCTGCGGCGACCATCTCATCGCGCGCACGAATTGGGGGCAGGACCGGCCGGGCATCCTGGTGCTGAGCCACCTCGACACCGTTCATCCCATGGGATTCATCGAGCGCCTGCCGTTCAAGGTCGACGGTGACGTCGCGTTCGGTCCCGGCATCTACGACATGAAGGGCGGCGCCTACATCGCCCATCACGCGTTTCGCGCACTGTGTGCCGCAGTCGATCGCTCGCCGCTCGGCATCACGCATCTGTTCACCTCCGACGAGGAGATCGGCAGCCCCACCTCTCGCACACTCATCGAGGCGGAAGGGCGCAAGGCCAAATACGTGCTGGTGACGGAGCCGGCGCGCGACGGCGGCAAGATCGTCACCGGACGCAAGGGCGTCGGACGCTTCAAGGTATCAATCAGAGGCGTGCCCGCGCATGCCGGCTCACGGCCGGAAGACGGCCGCAGCGCCGTGCGCGAGCTCGGCAACGTCATCCTGGCTCTGGAAGGGATGAACGACCTCGCGCGTGGCGTCACCGTCAATGTCGGTGTGGTGCGTGGCGGCACGCGCCCCAACGTCACCCCCGAAGAGGCCTATGCCGAAGTCGATTTGCGCGTGCTGAGCCTCAGGGACGCAGAGGAGTTCGTCGGCAAGATCCTTGGGCTGACATCGAAGACCGACGGCGTCACCGTCACCGTCACCGGCGGGCTCAATCGTCCGCCCTACGAGAAGAGCAACGCAGGCGCCTCGCTCTACGAGCATGCGAAGACACTCGCCGGCGAGATCGGCTTCGAGCTGGTCGACACCCACACCGGCGGCGGCTCGGACGGCAATTTCACCGCGGCCCATACCGCGACGCTCGACGGTCTCGGCGTCGACGGCAAGGGCGCGCACACCCATTATGAGCAGATCTACATCTCGTCGCTCGCCCCCCGCGCGCGGCTGCTCCATCGCCTGTACCAGACGCTGCGATGAGCGAGCGCAAATCAGACCCGATCGCGATGACAGCGAGCGCGCGTTCTTCGGGCGCCGCAAGGGCCACAAGCTCAGGCAGCACCAGGCCGAGCTGATTGGTCATCTGCTGCCGCATCTGTCGCTCGACATCGCCAGCGAGACGCCGGCGGATGCAGGCGAGATCTTCGACCCCGCCACTGAAGATGTGCGGCTCGAGATCGGCTTCGGCGGCGGCGAGCATCTCGCGGCCGAGGCTCAGAGCTTCGCCACGACAGGCTTCATCGGCTGCGAGCCCTATGTCAACGGCATGGCAAAGATCCTCGCGCAGATCGAGGCCGCCAACATCGGCAACATCCGCCTTTTCGCAGGCGATGCGGCCGAACTGCTGGCCTGGCTCCCTAAGGCATCGCTGTCGCGGATCGACCTGATCCATCCGGATCCCTGGCCGAAGCGGCGGCACTGGAAACGGCGCTTCGTCCAGGACAGGACGATCGCGGCGATGGCGCGCGTGCTGAAGCCGAACGGCGAATTCCGCTTCGTCTGCGACATCGACGATTACTGCGCCTGGACACTGTCGCATCTTGCGCATTCCCAGGATTTCGTCTGGCTTGCCGAACGCGCCGACGATTTCAGGCAGCCATGGGCGGGCTACACCATGACGCGCTACGGCCGAAAGGCCACGCGCGAAGGACGCAAGGCGGCCTATCTGCGGTTCAGGCGACTCTAGATCGTCTGCCGGTTGCGCCAGAAATTCACGACCCGCTCGGCGGTCGTCGGCATCAGGCGCGTGAAGTTGACGCGCGCGGCCTCGATGTCGGCATCGGCCGGCGTGCGGTGCGGGCCGTACCAGAGCAGGATGAGCGCGCGCACCGTGGGCCAGCCGAGATTCAGCACGCGGCCGAGAATGAGAATCGGATCGTAGCGATCGCCTGAGATCAGGCGGTCGAGGATCGAGAGGCGAACGCCGGACATCGCCGAGAGCGATGCGATCGATTCCTCGTATTTGCTCGCCTTGGCGAAGCCGAGCAGCGCGCTCTCGCCGAGATGGCCGCCGCGATGCAACGCAAGCACCGTGCGCTGGGCAGCCGAGAAATCGCGCCGTGGCCCCGGCGGCAGCGCGGCCTCCTCAATGGCCACCATCGCGCGCTTGATCTCGACCTGGCGCGCGGGATTGACCACGCTGGAGAGCCGGCGGCGGATGACGTCGAGCGTACCGTCCAAAAGCTGTTTCAGGTTCTCGCCCGAGAGATCGTTGCGCTGGCCGATCTTGAGCGTCAGCACGCCGTCCTGCGCCGCGCGCTTGATCAGCTCGGAATAGCTGCCCGGCGAGAACACCGCACCGGCATTGCCCGCGGCGCGGCGCACCACGTTGCGATCGCCGCGCTCGACCAGCACGTCGGTGATGAGAGGAGACAAAGCGGGGCGCTCCGTCATCGCCAGCAAATGCCCTTGACCTTTCAACCGCGCGATCTCGACCAGCGCGGCGTCGTCGAGCACGGGGGAGCGGCGCAGCACCGGACCCGCGACCGCGATTTCGTTTTCGCGCGCGAGCTGATTCACCAGATGCGGCGGTGCATTGTTCAACTGCGAGAAGCGCTCGGCGAGATCGACGCGCGAGGCAAGCTCCGCATGCGGGACGAGATCGATCAGGAGATTGTCGAAGAGATCGATGAGCTCGGGACGAAGATTGGCGGAATCCTGGAAGAACAGTTCGGAGATGGCGCGCGCGATCTCTCCGCGTCGCCGCGGATCGCCGCGCTTGACGATATCGTCCAGTCCGGGAATGAGCGACGTGGCAACGGTCATGAAAACGCAAACTCGTAGGGGGCACGCCGCGGGCGCGCCCTTGGTCCAAGCCGCCCCACAATCAGGGAATTTAGACCTCCGAGGTGAAGGAAGCGTTAGGCCCGGGACGCCGCGAATCGGGCGCAAAAAGCCTCGTTTGGCCTGCGATGGGCCTTGTCCGGAGGGACAGAAAGCGCTATATCAGCGCCAATTCATCTTCTCATACGATCCGCGTAGTGAGAGTGGGCCCGAAAGGACCCGCTCTTTTTTATTACCCGAACGCGGCTTGGCGGAAGATGTAGCCTGACGCGCTGTCGGGAAGTTTCCGAAGCGGGCTTTGAAAATCTTAACCAAGCCTTAACCCCAAGCCTTATCCAACGAGCGCCTTGACCCCTGATATGACCGAACCGAACACTGGTTCCACGGATGCCGAGTTGCTGGCCGAGCCGAGGCTCGTGGTCGAGCCGGGCGTGGCGGCACGTGTGTCTGCGGTCGCAGGTCCGGTGCTCGAGGGCATGGGCTACCGGCTGGTGCGGATCCGCATCTCCGGCGAGGCCGGCTGCACCGTGCAGATCATGGCCGAGCGGCCGGACGGCTCGATGCAGCTCGAGGATTGCGAGGCGATCTCGCGGGCGTTGTCGCCCGTGCTGGACGTCGCCGATCCCATCGATCGCGCCTATCGGCTGGAAGTTTCCTCGCCCGGGATCGACCGGCCGCTGGTCCGCCGTTCCGATTTCGAACGCTATTCCGGCCATCTGGTGAAGATCGACATGGCCGTCGCCCATGAAGGACGCAAGCGGTTCCGTGGCAAGCTGGGCGCCGTCGAGGGCGACCGGGTGCACCTGCGTCGCGACGACGCCAAGGCGAGCGACAATCCCGACGTCCTGCTGACGATGGAAGATATCGGCGAGGCCCGGCTGGTGCTGACCGACGATCTGATCGCGGAATCCATGCGCCGCGGCAAGGCCGAGGAGCGCCAGATGCGACGCAATCTCGGGCTGGAGCCGCCGGCTGCGCCGCACGCCGAGATCAGCGCGAAGATCACCAAAAACACCAAGCCGCAAAAGAAGCCGGCCCCGACCAACACAAAGAAACATCGCCTTGCTGCCGAACGCGCGCGGCGTGGCGAGATCGAGCCTGACGAAGGAGACTAGCCATGGCAGTCAGCGCCAATCGACTTGAGTTGCTCCAGATCGCCGATGCCGTTGCGCGCGAGAAATCGATCGACCGCGGCATCGTCATCGCCGCGATGGAGGATGCCATCGCCAAGGCGGCGCGGGCACGTTACGGCAGCGAAACTGACGTTCACGCCGAGATCGACCCGAAGAAGGGCGAGCTGCGGCTGTCGCGCCACATGCTGGTGGTCGAGAAGGTCGAAAACCATTCCAACCAGATCTCGCTAGTGGATGCACAGCGCGCCAATCCCGGCGCCCAGGTCGGCGACACTATCGCCGACACCCTGCCGCCGCTGGAATATGGCCGCATCGCCGCGCAGTCGGCCAAGCAGGTCATCGTGCAGAAGGTCCGCGAGGCCGAGCGCGACCGGCAGTATCAGGAATTCAAGGACCGCATCGGCGACATCGTCAACGGCGTCGTCAAGCGCGTCGAATATGGCAGCGTGATCGTCGATCTCGGCCGGGGGGAAGCCATCATCCGCCGCGACGAGATGCTGCCGCGCGAAGTGTTCCGCAACGGCGACCGCGTCCGGGCCTACATCTTCGACGTCCGCCGCGAGACCCGTGGCCCGCAGATCTTCCTCTCCCGCACCCATCCGCAATTCATGGCGAAGCTGTTCGCACAGGAAGTGCCGGAGATCTATGACGGCATCGTCGAGATCAAGGCGGTTGCCCGCGATCCGGGCTCGCGCGCGAAAATCGGCGTGATTTCCCGGGATTCCTCGGTCGATCCGGTCGGCGCCTGCGTCGGTATGCGCGGCTCGCGCGTGCAGGCCGTGGTGAACGAATTGCAGGGCGAGAAGATCGACATCATCCCGTGGTCGCCCGACATCGCGACCTTCGTGGTCAACGCGCTGGCGCCGGCCGAAGTGTCCAAGGTCGTCATCGACGAGGACCGCGAGCGCATCGAGGTCGTGGTGCCCGACACCAACAACCAGCTCTCGCTGGCGATCGGCCGCCGCGGCCAGAACGTGCGTCTGGCCTCGCAGCTCACCGGCTGGGACATCGACATCCTGACCGAGCAGGAGGAATCGGAGCGCCGCCAGGCCGACTTCGAGAACTCCACCCGCGTCTTCATGGAATCGCTCAACGTCGACGAAGTGGTCGGCCAGCTGCTGGCGTCCGAAGGCTTCACCTCGGTCGAGGAACTCGCCATGGTGGACCTCAAGGAACTCGCCGGCATCGAAGGTTTCGACGAGGAGACCGCGCAGGAACTCCAGAACCGTGCCCGCGAATATCTCGAGCAGCAGGAAGCGGAGATCGAGGCCCGCCGCAGGGAGCTCGGTGTCGAGGACGCCGTCAAGGACGTGCCCGGCGTCACCTCCAAGATGCTGGTGAAGTTCGGCGAGAACGACATCAAGACGGTCGAGGACCTCGCCGGCTGCGCCACCGACGATCTGGTCGGCTGGACCGAGCGCAAGGAAGGCGGCGAACAGACCAAGTTCCCGGGCGCGCTCGACGGTATCGACATTTCCCGTGACGATGCAGAGGCGATGATCATGCAGGCCCGCGTCAAGGCCGGCTGGATCACCGAGGCCGATCTCGCCAAGCCCACTGAGGAGGCCGAGGCGACTGAAGATCAGCCGGCTTAGGGCGAAGGAGGATGTCGCCCGGATGCTCACCGACACTGACCCCGAACTTGACCATGGACCGCGGACCGAAAGGTCCGCGACCATGCGGATGTGCGCGGTCAGTCGGCAGGTCCGGCCGATCGACGAGCTGATCCGCTTCGTCATTTCGCCGCAGGGCGACGTAGTTCCAGATCTCAAGCGCAAGCTGCCCGGACGCGGCATGTGGCTCACCGCCTCTCGCGGGGTGGTTGCGGAAGCCGTCCGGCGTCACCATTTTGGCAAGGCCTTCAAGCGCGAGTTGCGCATCCCTCAGACGCTTCCTGCCGATATCGAGGCGCTCCTGGTTCGGAGCGTGACGGAAGCCCTTGGGATCGCTGCCAAGGCCGGTCAGGTCGTGGCCGGCTTCGGCAAGGTCGAAAGCGCCCTTCGGGAAGGCACGGCCGAGGTCCTGATCCACGCCAGCGACGGGGCCGCGGACGGAATCCGCAAATTGGACATGCTGGCGCGTCAAAATGCCGGAAATCGCGGCGCCAAGCCGCAGATTACCGTCGTCACGGCGCTGAAATCGTTAGAATTGGATTTGGCACTGACCCGGTCAAATGTGATACATGCTGCCCTGCTCGCGGGCCCGGCGAGCAGGTCATTCCTGTCACGTAGCCAGATGCTGGTCCGATACCGGATGGCGGACGCTGACAAGACTGCCGAAAAGCCCGGCCAGGATTTCTGAGAGATACGACGACCCGATTGGACGGTGCGGCAACGCACAACACTGATAAATCAGGATTAGGACTGCTGAATGGTTGATACCAAGACCCCTGACGACAAAAAGCTGAGCGTTCCGAGCAAGACGCTATCGCTCAAGCCGCGCGTCGAAACGGGCACTGTCCGCCAGAGCTTCAGCCACGGCCGCAGCAAGCAGGTCGTGGTCGAGAAGCGCGGCAAGCGCCGCATCGACGGCAGTGCCGAACCGCAGGCTCCCACGGTTGTCGCGAAGCCGGCACCGGCCGCGCCAACTCCGACGCCCGCTCCGTCGCGCCCGGCACCGCCGCGCAACGCCGGATCCGGCGTGGTGCTGCGCACGCTGACCGAGGACGAACGTTCCGCCCGCGCCAGCGCGCTGGCCGACGCCAAGGTGCGCGAAGTCGAAGAGCGCCGCCAGGCCGAGGAAGAGGCCCAGCGCCGCGCTGTTCGCGAAGCCGCTGAACGCATCGAGCGCGAAGCGGCCGAATCCCGCCGCAAGGCCGAGGAAGAGCGTCACCGTCACGAGGACGAAGCCAAGCGCAAGGCAGAGACCGAGGCCAAGAAGCGTTTTGGCGAAGGCGAGCAGCCGGCATCTGCGCCGCGCCCCGCAGCCGCCGCCCCCGCAGCTCCGGCGCCGCGTCCCGGCGCCCCCGCCGCGCGCCCCGGCACCACCACGGCACGCCCGGGAACATCGACCGCGCGTCCCGGAGCGACCACAGCGAGACCGGCAGGTGGCCCGTTGGGCCGCGCGCCCGCGGTTGCTGCCGGCCCGGACGAGGACGATGGTCCGCGCCAGATCCGCCGCGGTCCCGGCGGCGCCGCGCGTCCCGTGGTAGCCCCCAAGCCCACCCACAAGCCCGGCCCGCAGAAGGAGCGCGGCCGCCTGACCGTCGTCACCGCATTCAATGCCGACGACGTGCGCGAGCGCTCGATCGCCTCGTTCCGCCGCCGCACCCAGCGCCTGAAGGGCCATGCCGCGAACGAGCCGAAGGAAAAACTGATCCGCGAAGTGGTCATTCCGGAAGCGATCACGATCCAGGAACTCGCCAACCGCATGTCCGAGCGCGCGGTGGAAATCATCCGCATGCTGATGAAGCAGGGCGCGATCCACAAGATCACCGACGTGATCGACGCCGACACCGCGCAGCTGATCGCCGAAGAGCTCGGCCACACCGTCAAGCGCGTTGCCGCGTCCGACGTTGAAGAAGGCCTGTTCGACGCCACCGACGATTCGACCGACACTGAGACCCGTTCGCCTGTGGTGACCGTGATGGGCCACGTCGATCACGGCAAGACCTCGCTGCTCGACGCGCTCCGTCATGCCAACGTCGTCTCCGGCGAAGCCGGCGGCATCACCCAGCATATCGGCGCCTATCAGGTGCTGTCGCCCGAAAGCGGCAAGAAGATCACCTTCATCGACACGCCCGGCCACGCCGCGTTCACCGCGATGCGCGCCCGCGGCGCCAAGGTCACCGACATCGTCGTGCTGGTGGTCGCGGCCGATGATGGCGTCATGCCGCAGACGATCGAAGCCATCAACCACGCCAAGGCGGCGCGGGTGCCGATCATCGTTGCCATCAACAAGATCGACAAGCCCGATGCCAAGCCCGAGCGCGTGCGCACCGAGCTGCTCCAGCATGAGGTGCAGGTCGAATCGTTCGGCGGCGACGTCGTCGACGTCGAAGTGTCCGCCAAGAACAAGACCAATCTCGACAAGCTGCTCGAGATGATCGCGCTCCAGGCCGATATCCTCGACCTCAAGACCAATTCGGAACGGCCGGCCGAGGGCACCGTGATCGAAGCCAAGCTCGACCGCGGCCGCGGTCCGGTCGCGACCGTGTTGGTCCAGCGCGGCACGCTCCGGGTCGGCGACATTATCGTCGCCGGCGCCGAGATGGGCCGCGTGCGCGCGCTGATCTCGGATCAGGGCGAGACCGTCCAGGAAGCAGGTCCGTCGGTGCCGGTCGAAGTGCTCGGCTTCAACGGTCCGCCGGAAGCCGGCGATCGTCTCGCCGTGGTCGAGAACGAAGCCCGCGCCCGCCAGGTCACGAGCTACCGTGCGCACCAGAAGCGCGAGAACGCGGCTGCCTCGATCTCCGGCATGCGCGGCTCGCTCGAGCAGATGATGTCGCAATTGAAGACGGCGGGCCGCAAGGAATTCCCGCTGATCATCAAGGCCGACGTGCAGGGCTCGCTGGAAGCGATCCTCGGCTCGCTGGAGAAGCTCGGCACCGACGAAGTCGCCGCCCGCATCCTGCATGCCGGCGTCGGTGGCATCTCGGAATCCGACGTGACGCTGGCGGAAGGTTTCAACGCCGCGATCATCGGCTTCTCGGTTCGTGCCAACAAGGAGGCCGCTGCGGCCGCCAAGCGCAACGGCATCGAGATCCGCTACTACAACATCATCTACGACCTCGTGGACGACGTGAAGAAGGCGATGAGCGGCCTGCTCGCGCCGACCTTGCGCGAAACCATGCTCGGCAATGCCTCGATCCTGGAGATCTTCAACATCTCCAAGGTCGGCAAGGTCGCCGGCTGCCGCGTCACCGACGGCACCGTGGAACGCGGCGCCAATGTGCGCCTGATCCGCGACAACGTCGTCGTGCACGAAGGCAAGCTGTCGACGCTGAAGCGCTTCAAGGACGAAGTGAAGGAAGTCCAGTCCGGTCAGGAATGCGGCATGGCCTTCGAAAACTACCACGACATGCGTGCCGGTGACGTGATCGAGTGTTACCGCGTAGAGACGATCCAGCGCTCCCTGTAAGTCCAAATCTTACCGAAGCGTCCGGATCTTTTTGAGCTGAAATTGCGGGAGTGCGATGGCCGGATTTTTCCGGCCATCCACCCCTCTTCGTTTCAACAGGACAAATGACAATGCCCGTGTCCCAAACACGGGCATGACGAGGTGATTTCCAACCATGCCACGCCATCATCAGAAGAAGAGTTCCGCGCCAGGCGGAGGCTCGCAGCGGCAGCTGCGCGTCGGCGAACAGGTTCGCCACGCGATGGCCGAGATTCTGGCGCAAGGCAACGTGCATGATGCGGATCTTGAAGGTCACATCATCACCGTGCCGGAGGTGCGGATGTCACCCGACCTGAAGCTCGCGACAGTCTATGTGATGCCGCTCGGTGGCCGCGACACCGAGGTCGTCATCGCTGCGCTCGAGCGCAACAAGAAATTCGTGCGCGGCGAGATCGCGCGGCGCGTTAACCTGAAATTTGCACCTGACCTTCGCTTCCGCGTCGACGAACGATTCGATGAAGCGGAACGGATCGAGAAGCTTTTGAGAACACCTGCGGTGCAGAAGGATCTGGAACAGGATCCGGACACGGATCGGGAAGAAGAACGATGACGATGGACCCGGCTCACGACACGATCAGCGGCGAACAGGCCGATCAGCGCGACGTGCAGAAGAATAATCTGGCGGACGATAATTTTGCGGGCCTGGGCGGCGATTCGCAGCCGCATCAGGAGCCGCGCCGCGTCAACAACGATCCGCGCGCCAACACCAGGCAGAAGGGCAACCAGGTCCGCCGCGACCGGCGCGACGTCCATGGCTGGGTCGTGCTCGACAAGCCGATCGGCATGACCTCGACGCAGGCGGTTGCGGTGCTCAAGCGGCTGTTCAACGCCAAGCGCGCCGGACACGCCGGCACGCTCGATCCGCTCGCCTCGGGAGGGCTGCCGATCGCGCTCGGGGAAGCCACCAAGACCGTTCCCTTCGTCATGGACGGCCGCAAGCGCTACCAGTTCACGGTGTGCTGGGGCGAGGAGCGCGACACAGACGACATCGAGGGCCGGGTGACCGCGACCTCCGACCAGCGTCCGACCCGCGAGGCCATCCTGGCCCTGTTGCCCCGCTTCACAGGGGTGATCGAGCAGATTCCGCCGCGTTATTCCGCGATCAAGATCCAGGGCGAACGCGCCTATGACCTCGCCCGCGATGGCGAAATCGTGGAATTGGCGGCCCGCCCGGTCGAGATTCACCATTTAACCCTTGTAAATCAACCGGATAACGACCACGCCGTGTTCGAGGCCGAATGCGGCAAGGGCACCTATGTCCGGGCACTTGCCCGCGATATGGGCCGGATTCTCGGCACTTACGGCCATATCTGCGCGCTCAGGCGGACCCTGGTCGGCCCATTTGGCGAAAACGACATGATTCCGCTGGATCAGCTGGAGGCTTTGTGCGATAGAGCCGCGTCCGGCGAGGGTAGCCTCGCGGACGCGCTTATGCCCGTTGAGACCGCGCTGGACGACATCCCGGCACTGGCCGTCACTCGGGCTGATGCGGCAAGGCTCCATCGGGGCCAGGCCGTTTTGTTGCGCGGACGGGATGCGCCCACAAGTAGCGGCACAGTCTATGTCACGGTGGCAGGCCGTCTTCTCGCGCTTGCTGAAGTCGGCAACGGCGAAATCATCCCCAAGCGTGTGTTCAACCTGACCGGCCTGACTGCCAGCTCCGGTCGCAACGAGAGAAATTGACGATGTCGATTGCCGCAGAACGCAAAGCGGAAGTCATCAAGACGAACGCCAACAAGGCCGGCGACACCGGCTCGCCGGAGGTTCAGGTCGCGATCCTGTCGGAACGCATCGCCAACCTCACCAACCATTTCAAGACCCACGTGAAGGACAACCATTCGCGTCGCGGCCTCTTGAAGCTGGTCTCGACCCGCCGCTCGCTCCTCGACTATGTGAAGAAGAAGGATGAGGCGCGGTACAAGTCGCTGCTCGAGAAGCACAACATTCGTCGTTAAGAGTTCCTGCGCGCGCCAAACGGCGCGCGTTTTCGCGCGTGATTTCGAACGAAAGCGTTTGTTCAAAGGTTTTTCGTCGAGGCTGCGTGCGCGTCGGATGCGAGCCGTTGACGGCGAGCATCCGGGGCATGATGGGCGAACACCGCGCTTCGGTGTTCGCGTTCGTGCCGACTGACAGTCCAGCAGCAATCCGGCGGCTGGGCACAACGGGCAAGGCGCCCGTATGACCCGAAGGGATGGACGCCATCCGAAATCCAAAAACCATGGCAGGATCGCAGGACGCTGATCGCCCGCTTCGATCAACGTCCCGCAATCTTGCGCATGGTTTTTGTTTTTCGACCCGTCCTTCTTTCGAGAACCCATGAAAGAAGACCTCTATGTTCAATAAGCATTCAGTCGAGATCGACTGGGGTGGACGCCCTCTCAAGCTCGAAACCGGCAAGATCGCCCGCCAGGCCGACGGCGCCGTCGTCGCCACCTATGGCGAGACCGTGGTGCTCGCCACCGTCGTTGCCGCGAAGTCGCCGCGCGAAGGCGTCGACTTCCTGCCGCTGACCGTCGACTACCAGGAGAAGACCTACGCAGCCGGCCGCATTCCCGGCGGCTATTTCAAGCGCGAGGGTCGTCCGACCGAGAAGGAAACGCTTGTCTCCCGCCTGATCGACCGCCCGATCCGTCCGCTGTTCGTCGACGGCTGGCGCAATGAGACCCAGGTAATCGTCACCGTGCTCTCGCACGACATGGAAAACGACCCCGACATCGTCGCACTGGTGGCTTCGTCGGCCGCGCTGACCCTGTCAGGCGCTCCGTTCAAGGGCCCGATCGGCGCGGCACGCGTCGGCTTCGCCAATGACGAGTTCATCCTCAACCCGACGCTCGACGAGATGGTGGACACCCAGCTCGACCTCGTCGTCGCCGGCACTGCCGACGCCGTGCTGATGGTGGAATCGGAAGCCAAGGAGCTGAACGAAGACATCATGCTCGGCGCCGTGATGTTCGGTCATCGCCACTTCCAGCCGGTGATCAACGCGATCATCGAGCTCGCCGAGAAGGCCGCCAAGGAGCCGCGCGAAGTCACCACCATCGACAATTCGGCGCTCGAAAAAGAAATGCTCGGCCTCGTCGAGCAGGAACTGCGCGCCGCCTACGCCATTCCGGTCAAGCAGGATCGCTACGCCGCGGTCGGCAAGGTCAAGGAAAAGGTGATCGCCCATTACTTCCCCGAAGGGCAGGAGCCGAAATACGACAAGCTGCGCATCTCCGGCGTGTTCAAGGAGCTCGAAGCGAAGATCGTTCGCTGGAACATCCTGGACACCGGCAAGCGCATCGACGGCCGCGACTCGAAGACCGTCCGCAACATCGTCGCCGAAGTCGGCGTGCTGCCCCGCGCCCACGGTTCGGCGCTGTTCACCCGTGGCGAAACCCAGGCGCTGGTCGTGACCACGCTCGGCACCGGCGAGGACGAGCAGTACATCGACGCACTGTCCGGAACGTACAAAGAGACGTTCCTGCTGCACTACAACTTCCCTCCCTATTCGGTCGGTGAGACCGGCCGCCTCGGTGGCACCAAGCGCCGCGAAATCGGCCACGGCAAGCTCGCCTGGCGCGCGATCCACCCGGTGCTGCCGCCGCATCACGAATTCCCCTACACCACGCGCGTGGTGTCGGAGATCACCGAATCGAACGGTTCGTCCTCGATGGCTTCGGTCTGCGGCGCCTCGCTCGCGCTGATGGATGCGGGCGTGCCGTTGAAGCGGCCGACCGCGGGCATCGCGATGGGCCTGATCCTCGAAGACAAGCGCTTCGCGGTTCTCTCGGACATCCTCGGCGACGAGGACCATCTCGGCGACATGGACTTCAAGGTCGCCGGTACGGAGCAAGGCATCACCTCGCTCCAGATGGACATCAAGATCGAGGGCATCACCGAAGAGATCATGAAGGTCGCGCTCGGCCAGGCCAAGGATGGGCGCATCCACATCCTCGGCGAAATGTCCAAGGCGCTCACCAACGCCCGCGCCGAGCTCGGCGAATACGCGCCGCGCATCGAGACCTTCAAGATCGCCACCGACAAGATCCGCGAAGTGATCGGCACCGGCGGCAAGGTGATCCGCGAGATCGTCGAGAAGACCGGCGCCAAGGTCAACATCGAGGACGACGGCACCGTGAAGGTTGCGTCCAGCGACGGCGAGGCCATGAAGGCCGCGATCAAGTGGATCAAGTCGATCGCCTCCGATCCGGAAGTCGGCCAGATCTATGACGGCACCGTCGTCAAGGTGATGGAGTTCGGCGCCTTCGTGAACTTCTTCGGCTCCAAGGACGGCCTCGTCCACATCAGCCAGCTCGCTTCGGCGCGCGTGCAGAAGACCTCCGACGTCGTCAAGGAAGGCGACAAGGTCAAGGTCAAGCTGCTCGGCTTCGACGACCGCGGCAAGACCCGCCTGTCGATGAAGGTCGTCGACCAGACCACCGGCGAAGACCTCGAGGGCAAGGTCGGCGACGGCGACAAGGCTCCGCGCGAGGCAGCCGGCGAGTAATCGCTGAGCACCATCGGAAACACGAAGGGCGGCCGAAAGGCCGCCCTTTTTATTGGCTGTCTGCGGCGGGCATCATCGAGATAGCAATGCGCGATTCCGCCGCAGCGTCACAATGACTGTGATCGAAACCGGCGGGGGTCGCTGCTGCGTAGCTGTTCTCACGCTTGATCAGCGGATCGTCCCCAGACAGGAGAATCACATGTCATCCATATCCCGGCGCCGTCTCATGTTCGCTGCAACAGGCCTTGTTGCCGCTGCCGCGGCTCCACGCCTCGTGTTTGCGCAGGCCGCCGCGGCGCCCGCAGGTCCGTTCAAGCTCGATCCTCTGGCCTATCCGGCGAACGCGCTGGAACCGCATATCGATGCCAGGACGATGGAAATCCATCACGACCGCCATCACCAGGCGTTCATCACCAACCTGAACAATTTCGCCAAGGACAATCCGCAGATCGCGGAAAAACCGGTCGCCGAAGTGCTGGGCAATCTCGGCGCCGTGCCGGAAGCGATCCGCACCGGCGTCCGCAACAGCATGGGCGGCCACGCCAACCACACCATGTTCTGGCGGATCATGGGACCGAATGGCGGCAAGCCGCAAGGTGCGGTGCTCGCCGCAATCGAGAGCGATCTCGGCGGCATGGAGAAATTCCAGACCGACTTCAACGCTGCCGGCGGACGTGTATTCGGCTCCGGCTGGGTGTTCGTGACAGTCGGCAAGGATGGCAAGCTCGCGATCGAGACGCGCCCCAACCAGGACAATCCGATGATGGACGGCAAGCGCGCGCTGCTCGGCAACGACGTCTGGGAGCACGCCTATTACCTGAACTACCAGAACCGTCGCGCCGATTATCTCAAGGCATGGTGGAACACGGTAAACTGGAAAGTCGTCGGCGAACGCTACGCCGCAGCCAAGGCCGGCACACTCGACGTGTGACAACGATCCGGGTCACGAAAGGGGCGGCCTCTCGGCCGCCCCTTCTGTCTGTCGCTTGCTGATCGGGATCAGGCCACGATGTCGTAGCGATCGAGGTTCATCACCTTGGTCCAGGCCTTGGCGAAGTCCTTGACGAACTGCTCCTTGGCGTCCGAGGTCGCATAGACCTCGGCGTAGGCGCGAAGCTGCGAGTGCGCCCCGAAGATCAGGTCGACGCGCGTGCCGGTCCACTTGACCGCATTGGTCTTGCGGTCGCGGCCTTCGTAGGTGCCGTCCGTGCCGGCCGGGGACCACTGCGTGCTCATGTCGAGCAGGTTGACGAAGAAGTCGTTGCTGAGCGTTCCCACCTTCGCGGTGAGGACGCCGTGCTTCGAACCATTCGCATTGGCACCGAGTACGCGCAGGCCGCCGAGAAGCACCGTCATCTCCGGGCCGGTGAGCCGGAGCAGTTGCGCGCGGTCGACCAGGGCTTCTTCCTGATGCATGAACTGATGCCGCTTGCCGATGAAGTTGCGGAAACCATCGGCGCGCGGCTCCAGCGGAGCAAACGACGCAGCGTCAGTCTGCTCCTGCGAGGCATCCATGCGCCCCGGGGTGAAACCAACCTTAACGTCGATGCCGGCATCCTTGGCGGCCTTTTCGACCGCCGCGGTGCCGCCGAGCACGATCAGGTCGGCCAGCGAGACCTTCTTCGCGCCTGACGACGCGTTGAAGTCCTTCTGGATCGCTTCGAGCTTGCCGAGCACCTTGGACAGCTGGGCCGGCTCGTTCACCTCCCAATCCTTCTGCGGGGCAAGACGGATGCGCGCGCCATTGGCGCCGCCGCGCTTGTCCGAACCGCGGAACGTCGAGGCCGACGCCCACGCCGCCGAGACCAGCTCGGACACCGAGAGCCCCGAGGCCAGGATCTTGGTCTTCAGCGCAGCGATGTCCTGATCGCTGGCCAGCTCGTGATCCAACGCCGGGATCGGATCCTGCCAGATCAGCGTCTCCTTCGGCACCAGCGGGCCGAGATAGCGCTGGATCGGGCCCATGTCGCGATGGGTGAGCTTGAACCAGGCGCGGGCAAAGGCGTCGGCGAACTGAGCCGGGTTCTCCAGGAAGCGCCGCGAGATCTTCTCATAGGCCGGATCGAAGCGCAGCGAGAGGTCGGTGGTCAGCATCGTCGGCCGATGCTTCTTCGACTTGTCGAAGGCGTCGGGAATGATGGCGTCCGCACCCTTGGCCGTCCACTGGTTCGCACCGCCCGGGCTCTTCGTCAGCTCCCATTCGAAGTTGAACAGGTTCTCGAAGAAGTTGTTGCTCCACTTGGTGGGCGTGGTCGTCCACGTGACTTCGAGACCGCTGGTGATGGCATCGCCCGAGTGGCCCGACGCGTGCTTGCTCTTCCAGCCGAGGCCCTGATCTTCCAGAGCGCCCGCCTCCGGCTCAGGCCCGACCAGCGAGGGATCGCCTGCACCATGGGTCTTGCCGAAGCTGTGGCCACCCGCGATCAGAGCGACGGTTTCTTCGTCGTTCATCGCCATACGGGCGAAGGTCTCACGGATGTCCTTGGCTGCGGCAACCGGATCCGGCTTGCCGTTCGGACCTTCCGGGTTGACGTAGATGAGGCCCATCTGCACCGCGCCGAGCGGCTCGGCGAGCTCGCGTTCGCCGCTGTAGCGCTCATCGCCCAGCCATGTGCCTTCGGGGCCCCAATACAGCTCTTCCGGCTCCCAGACGTCGACGCGACCGCCGGCAAAGCCAAACGTCTTGAAGCCCATCGACTCCAGCGCGACGTTGCCGGCGAGCACCATCAGATCGGCCCAGGAAATCTTGCGGCCGTATTTCTGCTTGATCGGCCAGAGCAGACGGCGCGCCTTGTCGAGATTGGCGTTGTCGGGCCAGCTATTGAGCGGCGCGAAACGCTGCTGGCCGGCGCCGGCACCACCGCGGCCGTCGGTGGTGCGATAGGTGCCCGCACTGTGCCAGGCCATACGGATCATCAAGCCGCCATAGTGCCCGAAGTCGGCAGGCCACCATTCCTTCGAATCCGTCATCAGCGCGGTCAGGTCCTTGATGACCGCGTTGAGGTCCAGCGACTTGAATTCCTTGGCGTAGTCGAAGTCCTTGCCCATCGGGTCGGACTTGTCGGAATTCTTGTGCAGCATCTCGATGCTGAGCTGGGTTGGCCACCAATCGCGGTTCGCCGGCACGCGTTTTCCACCCGAAAACGGGCACTTTGAAGTGTCGTCCATGAATACCTCCTCTGGTGGCGCGAGTTCGCACCTTCGACCAGGTAGAACCACTCTAAGCCTCCCATTCCATCAGGGGAAGTTGACTTTAATGATCGCTGCGATAGGATTTTCTGATGGCTAACGTGACGATGCGCCAGCTCCGGTATTTCGATGCGCTGGCGCGCCACGGCCATTTCGGCCGTGCGGCCGAGGCAAGCTCGATCTCGCAGCCAGCCCTGTCGATGCAGATCAAGGAACTGGAGGACGCGCTTGGCGGCCTCTTGCTGGAGCGGAGCGCCCGGCAGGTGGCGCTGACCCGGTTCGGCGAAGAGCTCGCGCCGCGCGTCCGCGACATCCTGCGCTCGGTCGACGAGCTCGGCGATTTCGCCCGCGCCTCGCAGGACCGCTTTGCCGGTCGGCTGCGCATCGGCATGATCCCGACGATCGCGCCCTATCTGCTGCCCACCATCACCAAGAACCTCACGCGCATGCATCCGGAGCTCGACATCCGTGTGCGCGAGACCATGACGCCGCGGCTGATCCAGGAGCTGGTGGAGGGACGGCTGGACACCGCCATCGTGGCGCTGCCAGTGTCCGAGCCCTCGCTGACCGAGGTTGCCCTGTTCGAGGAAAAATTCCTGCTGGTGCGGCCGGGCGCGGATGAGGGGACGCCGGCGCCGTCGCGCGAGATGATGCGGGAGATGCGGCTGTTGCTGCTCGAAGAGGGGCACTGCTTCCGCGATCAGGCGCTGTCGTTCTGCAACATGCAATCGGCGCCGCCGCGCGAGATGCTGGACGCGAATTCGCTGTCGACGCTGGTCCAGATGGTCAGCGCCGGCATCGGCGTTACGCTGATTCCGGAGATGGCCGTGCCGGTGGAGACCCGGTCGGCCTCGGTCTCGCTGGCGCGCTTCCGCGACCCCGAGCCATCCCGCACCATCGGCATGGTCTGGCGCAAGACCAGCCCGCTGGCGCGACAGCTGCTCCAGATTTCCGAGGTGGTGTGCCTGTCGGCCGGCAAGGTGCGGGCACGTCAACCCGCGCGCAGCCCGCGGGCTTGACGTCCCGATGTCGCATCCGATCATCCGCCCCGCACGCGCCGACGAATATGACGAGGTCGGCCGCGTCTGGATGGAGAGCTGGGTCTCGACCAGGCTCGGCGAGGCGAGCGAGTTCCTGCTGGCAAACCTGCGCGCACGTGTCCGGCGCGAGATCGAAGACGGCTGGGCCCTTTACGTCGCCGACGATAACGGCACGATCGCCGCGATGCTGGCGTTGCATCCGCCAAAGCTCTATCTCGACATGCTGTTCGTCGGGCCTGCCTATCAGGGGCAGTCGCTCGGGCGAAAACTGCTCGCCTTCGCGCGCACGCAGATGCCCGACGAGATGTACCTGCGCTGCGTGCGCGAAAACGAGAAGGCCTGGCGCTGGTACGAGCGCGAAGGTTTCGTGTTCGAGAAGGAAGAGATCGAGCCGTCGAACGGGTTTGTGATGAAATATTATCGGTGGAAGCGGCGGCGACCAACCGGATAGATTACGACCACCGGGTACAGCTTGCGGTTGTCATGATCCCGGCCTAGTGTTGGCCTCCTGTTTCTGATCCCCCTGGAATCCATGTTTCGATCTGCTGCCTCATTGCTCGTCCTGCTGTCCCTTCTGGCTTCCGCATCAGCGCAAACTCCTCCTGCAACCTCCGCGTCTCCCGCACCAGCAAGGCCGGCTGCCAAGAAAGCCGCGCCGAAGGCCAAACCGATGGCGAAGCAGCCGGTTGCGGTCGAGAGCGGCCCCTGCAAGCTCGGCGTGATCTCGGTGATCGGAGAGCGCTACTCCGTCCAGAAATTCGGGCTCACCATTTTCGAGAACGAGGAGACCGAAGTCCCCATCGACTGGGGTCTCGACGATCTCGTGTTCGCGCGAGTGAAAGCCGCAACGGGCGGCGATCCCGGCGTTCGCAGGATCGCCTTTCCCAAGGGAGCCTTCGAACCCTTCTACAATCCGAAATCGCGATTCATTCCCGATCCCAACGAACGCCTGCCAGCGATCGTGCGGGGCATCACGCCGAACGTGAGCTGCGATCGCTATCTGGTTGCGACCACGTACAAGGGGGAATTGCCGGGCAGCCGCATGATGTTGAACGGCATCGGCACATTCAATCAAGGGCTCGGAAATCTGATCCGGCATTCACATTTGTTCGCAAACATCTCGATCAACCTGATCGACGGCCGGAGCTACGAGGAGATCAAGCGCCCCTTTGTGAATTTCGGCGCGAACTTCGCCGCAAGTATGCGACTGACCGAAGACCCGCTTAACAAGCTCGACAATGACCAGTTTCCCAACCCGCCCGCGACCGCTTCGAGCAGCACGATTCTGCGCGAGAAAACGCGGGCGCTCATCACCGACAGGCTCGATCGGGGGCTTCCCGGCTATCTGAAGCAAGACTGACACGCACTCATTCGCGTCGACCAAGATGTTGACGAGCGAACGCTGCATCGGACCAACCGTAGTACGTTGCGATTTCAAAGCAGACACGCGATGAATAAGCCTCGCCCGCCTCGCGCCGATGGAAGGTTCCCCGTCATGATCAAGCTCTATTGGTCGCCCCGCTCGCGCTCGTTCACGACACTCTGGCTGATGGAAGAGAGCGGCCTTGCCTATGAGCGCGTGCTGACCGACATCTCGACCGGCGCGCAGAAGGCGCCGGATTTTCTCAAGATCAATCCGATGGGTAAGGTGCCGGCGATCGCCGATGGCGAGATTGCACTCGGCGAAGCCGCTGCGATCTGCGCCTACATTGCCGACCGTTATCCCGAGACGAAGCTAGCGCCCGCCGCGACCGATCCGCGCCGTGGGCGGTATTTGCAATGGCTGTTCTTCTCGCCGGGCTGCATCGAACCCGCCATCATCCAGATCTTCACCAAGATCGAGATCCCGACCTCGACCGCCGCTTGGGGCAGCGCAACGCAGGTGTTCGACGTGCTAGAAGCTGCGCTCGCCAAGGGGCCGTGGATTCTCGGCGAGGATTTTTCGGCCGCCGACATCACGATCGGCTCGGGTCTGAATTTCGCGGTGCGGCAGTTCAAGATGGTGCCGTCGCGCCCCGCCTTCGATGCCTATCTCGCGCGCTGCATGGCGCGGCCGGCGTTCCAGCGTGCGGAGAAGATCGCAGCGGGTTGAAGCAGCTCTCGTAGAGTGGGCAAAGGCGCCTTCGCCGTGCCCACGATCTGCGATTATTGAGAGTCGTGGGCACGTCGCTTGCGCACCTTTGCCCACCCTGCGAAGTCCTATTCCGGGGCCTTCAAATCGTCCGGCCGCGGCATCAGGACGATGTTGTAGCCGGAATCGACATAATGGATCTCGCCGGTCACGCCGCCGGAGAGATCCGACAAGAGATACAGCGCCGAGCCACCGAGCTCGTCGAGCGTGACGCCGCGGCGGAGCGGCGAGTGCTTTTGCATGAAGGCGAACATCGCGCGCGCCTCGCCGATACCCGAACCTGCGAGTGTCCGGATGGGGCCTGCGGAGATCGCGTTGACGCGGATGCCGCGCGGTCCGAAATCGGAGGCGAGATAGCGCACCGAGGCCTCCAGCGCCGCCTTGGCCACGCCCATCACGTTGTAGTTCGGCATTGCGCGCTCGGAGGCGCCGAAGGTCAGCGTGATCATGCTGCCGCCCTCCGTCATCAGCTCGGCGGCGCGCTTGGCCACCTCCGTGAACGAGAAGCAGGAGATCACCATGGTGCGCGAGAAGTTCTCGCGGCTGGTGTCGGCGTAGCGGCCCTTTAGCTCGTTCTTGTCGGCAAAGCCGATGGCGTGGATGACGAAGTCGAGCTTGCCCCATTTTTCGCGGAGCACGTCGAAGGTCGCATCGACGCTGGCGACGTCCTCGACGTCGCAGGGCAGCACCAGATCGACGCCGAGCTGCTCCGCCAGCGGCTTGACGCGCTTGCCCAGCGCCTCGCCCTGAAAGGTGAAGGCGAGCTCGGCGCCGTGCGCATGCAGCGTCTTCGCCATGCCCCAGGCGATCGAATGATCATTGGCGATGCCCATGATCAGACCGCGCTTGCCCTTCATCAGACCTTCCATCTTGCGACTACTCTCCGCTCTCCGTCATGCCCGGGCTTGTCCCGGGCATCCACGATCTTCCGAAACCAGTAGCAAAGACGTGGATGGCCGGGACAAGCCCGGCCATGACGAAAAAACTACCGGGACGTCCGCAACGACGTCACACGTCCATTCGGCTGAATACCAGCGTGGCGTTGGTGCCGCCGAAGCCGAACGAGTTCGACAGCACGGTGCCGATCCTGACGTTGTCGATGCGCTTGCGCACGATCGGCATGTCGGCGAACACGGGATCGAGCTCCTGGATGTGGGCGCTCTCGCAGATGAAGCCGTTGTTCATCATCAACAGCGAGTAGATCGCTTCCTGCACGCCGGTGGCGCCCAGCGAGTGGCCGGTCAGCGCCTTCGTCGCCGAGATCGGCGGGCACTTCTCGCCACTTCCGAACACGCGGCGGAGCGCGTCGATCTCCGGAGGATCGCCGGCCGGCGTCGAGGTCGCGTGCGGATTGATGTAGTCGACCTTGGTCTTCACCGTCGACATCGCCATGCGCATGCAGCGCTCGGCGCCTTCGCCTGAGGGTGCAACCATGTCGTAGCCGTCCGAGGTCGCGCCGTAGCCGACGATCTCGCCGTAGATGCGGGCGCCGCGCGCCTTGGCATGCTCGAGCTCTTCCAGCACCAGCACGCCGGCACCGCCGGCGATGACGAAGCCGTCACGGTTGACGTCGTAGGGACGCGACGCGGTGGCCGGCGTGTCGTTGTACTTCGAGGACATCGCGCCCATGGCGTCGAACAGCACGGAGAGCGACCAGTCCAGCTCCTCGCAGCCACCGGCAAAGATGACGTCCTGCTTGCCGATCTGGATCGTCTCATAGGCGTTGCCGACGCAATGGTTCGACGTCGCACAGGCCGAGGAGATCGAATAGTTCACACCCTTGATCTTGAACCAGGTCGCAAGCGTCGCGGACGCCGTGGACGACATCGCCTTCGGCACTGCGAAAGGTCCGACGCGCTTCGGTCCCTTGGTGCGGGTGATGTCGGCGGATTCGACGATGGTGCGGGCAGAAGGGCCGCCGGAGCCCATGATGATGCCGGTGCGAATGTTGGAGACTTCGTCGGGCGACAGGCCGGAGTCCTGGATCGCCTGCTCCATCGCGACGTGATTCCACGCCGCGCCCTGACCGAGGAAACGCATCGCGCGGCGGTCGACCACCGTCGCAGGATCGAGCGTCGGCGCGCCCTGCACCTGCGAACGGAAGCCTAGCTCGGCATATTTCTCAGCCCGCGAAATGCCCGACTTCGCCTCGTGAAGGCTCGCAAGCACTTCCTGGGTGTTGTTTCCGATCGACGAGACGATGCCCATCCCGGTGACCACAACCCGCCTCATGACAGCCTCGCCTTAATCGTTGTTGCTTGGTGATGCGCTCAGCCCAGGTCCGTGCCCTGCTTGAACAGGCCGACCTTCAAGTCCTTGGCGCGATAAATAATCTGGTCGTCGACCGAAAGCCATCCATCGGCGATGCCAAGCACGAGCTTTGAACGCATCACGCGCTTGATATCGACGTTGTACACAACCTTGCGGGCCTCGGGCAGCACCTGGCCGCTGAACTTTAATTCGTTCAAGCCAAGCGCACGGCCGCGACCTTCGCCCCCGGTCCAGCCCAGAAAAAAGCCGACCATTTGCCACAGCGCGTCGAGACCGAGGCAGCCGGGCATCACCGGATCGTTCTTGAAGTGGCAGCCGAAGAACCAGAGATCGGGCTTCACATCGAGCTCGGCGCGCACCAGCCCCTTGCCGAACTCGCCGCCATTGTCGTTGATGTCAGTGATGCGGTCGAACATCAGCATCGGCGGCAACGGCAGCTGGGCATTGCCCGGGCCGAACATCTCGCCGCGGCCACAGGCCAGCAGATCTTCGTATTCGTAACCGTTGCGCCTGTTCAGCATGCACGAGCCTCTGTTTGAATTCCGATTGAGCGGCGCTTCTTGGCGAAAATGGGCCCCGTCTCGGTCGGAGAGCAACGCCAATTGCCACTGTCAGGCGCTGCGCCCGCTTGCCCCGGATGGACTGCGGGCCGGGCCTCGATGCCCGGCTGCACCAAAGTCGGTTAAGCGGAACCGCGCGCTGCTCTAACACAGGCCATTTCGGGTGGCAAAGCAGATACATGAAGGTAAAATGACGCGATCCCCGGGCCGGTTCCAAGCCTGATTAGAACCTCTCTAGTTGCGAGAAACTTGCATCTGCATCTTTCTGTTCTTATATTACGGAGAGATATTGTTCACGCGTGCCGAAGTCTGGAAATGAACGAGAACACCGCGCCCCATCACGACGACGACGTCCATGCCGCGGCCCTCCTGTCCGGCCGCCAGCCGGCTTTGACCGGCTGCCCCTGGCACGACGTCAACGAAATGCTCCAGTCCGCGGGGCTCCGTCCGACGCGCCAGCGCATGGCGCTCGGCTGGCTGTTGTTCGGCAAGGGTGCTCGCCACCTCACGGCTGAAATGCTGTACGAGGAAGCGACGCTGGCCAAGGTTCCGGTGTCGCTGGCGACCGTCTACAACACGCTGAACCAGCTCACCGATGCCGGCCTGCTTCGGCAGGTCAGTGTCGACGGCACCAAGACCTATTTCGACACCAACGTCACCACCCACCACCACTATTACCTCGAGAACAGCCATGAGCTGGTCGATATCGAGGATCCGCATCTGGCGCTGTCCAAGATGCCGGAGGTGCCGGAGGGCTACGAGATCGCGCGCATCGACATGGTCGTGCGCCTGCGCAAGAAGCGCTGAGATCGATCCAAAACTGCTGAATTCGTCGTCATGGCCGGGCTTGTCCCGGCCATCCACGTTTTTGGGCCACGTGCGAAGTCCGTGGATGCCCGGGACAAGCCCGGGCATGACGGGGAGCATCTCGCCTCTACCGCGTCAGTTGACCTGCTCGTCCGAATACACGCCCCAGAGGCGCTCTTGCTGGATCCAGCCGTCGAAGCCGTTGCCGGTGACACGGCACCAGTTTGCAGCGCACTTCTTCACCTGCGTGACGACGCCGGCCTGGAGTTTTGCTGCAACGGCGCTGTCGGGATCAGCGCGATCGTAGATCGGGGCGAGCTCGTCCTTGTGCTTCATGGTGACGACCGCGGTGCGGCGACCCGACAGCAGCGAGTGATAGACCCAGCCCTCGGCACCTTCGGAATCGCGCACCCGGCGCCAATTCTCGAACTCCGCGGTGATTTCCACCGGCAGGCCCGAACGGGTGTAGACCCAGGCCACGTCATTGTCCTTGGTCGGGCCGGCACGGACGTTCACATGATCCGATTTGAGGCTGACATAGCGCGGCACCGGCAGGCCGCTGGCGGTCTGGGGCGTGGAGTCCTTGGCCGAATGCGAGGGGCCGACCGAAGCGCTCAACCACGTGCAAACGAGCGCCATCACCGAACAAAAACGCCCCAACGCCATCAACCCGTCTCCTGTCGAAGACCCGGCCCGAGCCGGGTCCTCACCCCAAATTCCAAAACCCTGCCGCGCCACCCTGACCCGCCCCACGCGGATGTTCCCAAGCCGGCTCCTTCAAGCCTTAAACCCGTGGTTCTTGTCTTGGCCCGGCCTTCTGCTAGAGAGGACGGGCATCTGAACAACCAGTTTGCCCCGATTTTCCGGCCGGAAATATCGGGAGAGCTTGAAGGAAACGCCGGGGACGGACACGGCAAGGGCAGTGTCGAACAACCGGGTTAATGAGACCTCAACGACCGGCCTTTGGCGACAGAGGCGGCTTGCGATGCCTCATGAGAGCAGGACATGTCGGTGAAGAAAAAGCCCCTCGTCGTGGTGACGCGCAAGCTGCCGGATTCGATCGAGACGCGGATGCGCGAATTGTTCGACGCGCGGATCAATCTCGAGGACACGCCGATGTCCGCCGAACAGATCGCGGAAGCCGCGCGCACCGCCGACGTGCTGGTTCCGACGGTCACCGACCATATCAGCGCCGACATCGTCAACCAGCCCGACTGCAAGCTGCGGCTGATCGCCAATTTCGGCAACGGCGTCGACAATATCGACGTGGAGGCCGCGCATGCCCGCGGCATCACCGTGACCAATACGCCAAAAGTCCTGACCGAGGACACCGCCGACATGACCATGGCGCTGATCCTCGCCGTGCCCAGGCGGATGATTGAAGGCGCCTCGATCCTGACCGAAGGAAAGCCGTGGGCCGGCTGGTCGCCGACCTGGATGCTCGGCCATCGCATCGGCGGCAAGCGGCTCGGCATCATCGGCATGGGCCGCATCGGCCAGGCGGTGGCGCGCCGTGCCCGCGCCTTCGGCCTGCAGATCCACTATCACAACCGCCGTCCCGTGGCGCCCGTCATCGCCGAAGAGTTGGGGGCGACCTATTGGGAAAGCCTCGACCAGATGCTGGCGCGGATGGACATCATCTCGGTGAACTGTCCGCACACGCCGGCGACCTATCATCTGCTCTCGGCGCGGCGGCTGAAGCTGATCCGGAAAGACGCCTACATCGTCAACACCGCGCGCGGCGAGGTGACCGACGAGGATACGCTGATCAAGCTGATCGAGGGCGGCGAAATTGCCGGCGCCGGCCTCGACGTCTACGAGCACGAGCCCGCGGTCAACCCGAAGCTGGTGCGGCTCGCCAGGGCCGGCAAGGTGACGCTGATGCCGCATATGGGCTCGGCCACGATCGAGGGCCGCGTCGAGATGGGCGAGAAGGTGATCATCAACATCCGCACCTTCCTCGACGCCCACAAGCCGCCGGATCGCGTGCTCCCGAGCATGCTCTGAGGTCTATTTCCCGCGCGTCTCGCGCTTGCGCCAGTCGGCGACGAAATCGATGAAGGCGCGCAGCGCGGGCGGCGTCTGGCGCCGGCTCGGGTAGTACAGAAACGGTCCGGGAAACGGCTCGCACCAATCTTCCATCAGGCTGATCAGCGCGCCGGACTTCAGGGCTTCGCCGACATAACCGTCGATCGTTGCCCAGATGCCCGCGCCGGCGAGCGCGGCCTGCATCGCAAGGTTCATGTTGGTCGAGATCAGCTTGGCCGGCGGATCGACCTTCATGATCTGGCCGGCCTTCTCGAACTCCCAATCATGCATCACGCCGCTCGAATAGCGGGCGCGGATGCAATCATGATCGAGCAGATCCTTCGGATGCTTCGGCTCGCCGCGGCGCGCGACATAATCGGGCGAGGCGACGACGACATAGTGCTGCGGACCGCTCAGCGGAATCGCCACCATGTCCTGCGCCAGATGCTCGCCATAGCGCACGCCGGCATCGTAGCCCCCGCTCACGATGTCGACGAAGCCGCTCTCGGACACGACGTCGAGATCGACCTGCGGATGGGCGGCGAGAAACGGCCCGACCATCGGCGCCAGCACGAGATCGACGGCCGGGGGCGGCGCGTTGATGCGCAGGCGGCCAGAGGCCACCTCGCGCAGACCCCGCACCTCCGCCAGGGCATCGCCGACATCGCGCAGCGCAGGTGCCACCCGCGACAACAGCAACTCGCCCGCCTCGGTCAAGGCGACGCTGCGGGTGGTACGGTTCATCAGGCGGACACCGAGGCGCTCCTCGAGGTCCCGTAGGCGCTGGCTAAGGCTCGACACCGACACGCGAATTTCGATTGCCGCACGCCGGAAATTCCGGGTGCGGGCGATCGCCACGAAGAGGTCGAGATCGCGCAGATCAGGTTCAGTCATTGTTCGACAGGATGAACAAGCCATTCGGCATTGTCCAGCTTATCGGGGCAATGGAGCGGGCGCATATCCCTCCTCGTCACGCGGCGCCATCAGCCTGCCGCCTTTTCGAGGAGAGCCATCATGAAGCAGCACAAACTCGGTTCAACCGGCCCCAGCGTCTCCGCCCTGGGCCTCGGCTGCATGGCCATGTCGGACGCCTATGGCCCGGCCGATCGCGGCGAGAGCATCGCCACGATCCACGCCGCGCTCGATGCCGGCATTACACTGATCGACACCGGCGACTTCTACGCGATGGGCCACAATGAAATGCTGATCCGCGATGCGCTGAAGGATGTGGCGCGCGACAGAGTGCAGATCAGCGTCAAGTTCGGCGCGCTGCGCGGCCCCGCCGGTGAATTCACCGGCATGGATTGTCGCCCGGCCGCGACCCGGAATTTCCTCGCTTATTCGCTGCAGCGGCTCGGCACCGACTATATCGACATTTACCGCCCGGCGCGGCTCGACCCCAACGTTCCCATCGAAGAGACCATCGGAGGCCTCGCCGATCTCGTGAAGGCCGGCTACATCAGGCATATCGGCCTGTCCGAGGTCGGATCCGACACCATCCGCCGCGCGCATGCCGTGCATCCGATCGTCGATCTCCAGATCGAATATTCGCTGATCGAGCGTGGCATCGAGCGCGACATTCTCAAGACCTGCCGCGAGCTCGGCATTGGCATCACCGCCTATGGCGTCCTGGCGCGCGGTCTGATCAGCGGCCATTGGTCGAAGGATTCGGGCAGGGCCGGCAAGGACTACCGGCTGATGACACCGCGCTTCCAGGGCGCAAATCTCGACGCCAATCTCGCGCTGGTGGAGTCCCTGCGTGCCATCGCCGGCGAAATCGGCGCAACGCCGGCGCAAGTCGCGATCGCCTGGGTGGCGGCGCAGGGACAGGAGCGCGGTCAAGAGATCGTGCCGCTGGTCGGCGCCAAGACCCGCACCCGTCTCATCGAAGCGCTTGGCGCGACCAGGGTCACGCTGACACCGGCACATCTTGCGGCGCTGGCCAAGGCGTTTCCGCCGGACGTCGCTTCGGGCACGCGCTATGCCGCCGAGCAGATGGCCCATCTCGATAGCGAGAAGCCGGCCGCGGCGTAACGCAGCAAATCAAGTGCGATGGGCGCTGAGGTCGGTGACCACGGGCCCGTCGCCATTGAGCGGATTGGTCGGATCGCGCCCATAGCGCAGCGTCTCGAAACGCATCGCGCGCGCATCGATCATCAGGAGGCGGCCGACGAGGCCGTCGCCGAAGCCGACGACCTCGCGAATCGCCTCCAGCGCCATCATCGATCCCATCACGCCCGCCAGCGCGCCCATGACGCCGGCTTCCGCGCAGGCCGGAACCGTACCGGGCGGCGGCGCCTCCGGAAACAGGCAGCGATAGGTCGGATTGAATTCGCCCTGTTCGTTGGTCTCGTGTGCGCGGATGGTGGTGAGCGAGCCGTCGAACGTGCCGAGCGCCGCCGTGATCAGCGGCTTCTTCGCGAAGAAGCAGGCGTCCGAGACCAGATAGCGCGTCGAGAAATTGTCGGAGCCGTCGAGCACGAGGTCGTACTCGCCGATCAGGTCGAGCGCGTTGTCGGCATTCAGCCAGGTGGCGTGGCCGACGAAACGGACGTGCGGATTGAGCGCCGCGATCCGCTCCGCCGCGCTCTCGACCTTGTGGCGGCCGATATCGGGCGTGGTGTGGATGACCTGGCGCTGCAAATTGGACAGCGACACCACGTCGTCATCGACCACGCCGAGCGTGCCGATGCCGGCGGCGGCCAGATACATCAGCGCCGGCGCGCCGAGCCCGCCGGCGCCGATCACCAGCGCGGAGGCCCGCTTCAGCGCGGCCTGGCCAGGACCACCGACGTCGCGCAGCACGATATGGCGGGCATAGCGTTCGAGTTCATCCGGGCTCAGCATCGTCGTCCGTCTCTCCTACCGAGCCACCGCTCTCACTCCTCATGGTGAGGAGGCGCTAAGCGCCGTCTCGAACCATGAAGGCCCCGATCCCGCCTGTAGCCATCCTTCGAGACGCGGCCTATAGGCCGCTCCTCAGGATGAGGACCTGGTCCGTGGCTCAGCCATTCGCCTGAACCACCGCAACGTTGTTCGCGACCAACGAGATGTGCTTGAATGACATTGCGTTCAATGGGCTGGCTGGATTTGTCATGAGATCGATGCTTGCGGCAACACTGATGTTTGCGTCCGCCACAGGCGCGAACGCCCAGATGACGACGCCGCAGATCCCCGGCACCAAGCCGAAGCCTATCCAGACCGTGCCGATCCGGCCACCCGCAATGCAGACGCCATCGGCGACGGCGGACGCGATGGCGCAGGCGGCGCGGCTGTCGCTGCAATCCGACCTCGCCTGGGTCGGGCAATACAACGGAGCCATCACCGGCGACGTCAGCACGCGCATGGTCGAGGCCATCAAGGAATACCAGAAAGCCAAGGGCGGCAAGCCGACCGGCGTGCTCAATCCGCAGGAGCGCGCGGCGCTGGCCGAAACAGCGCGAAAAAAGCAGGAGAGCGTCGGCTGGAAGATCGTGACCGAGATGACCAGCGGCGCGCGGCTTGGCATTCCCTCAAAACTGGTGCCGCAGCAGGCGACCGACGCCAACGGCTCGAAATGGACCTCCCCGACCGGAACGGTGCAGATACAGCTCAGCCGCCGCAAGGAGGCGAACCCGACCACGGCAAAACTCGCGGAACTGGAGAAGGAGCCGTCCGGGCGCAAGGTCGATTACACCGTGGTGAAGCCCGATTTCTTCGTGCTGTCGGGCTTGCAGGGCCTGAAGAAGTTTTACGTCCGCGGCACCTTCAAGGGAGACGAGGTCCGCACCATGACGATCCTCTACGACCAGGCGACCGAGAACACGGTCGAGCCGGTCGTGATCGCGATGTCGAGCGCGTTCAATGCGTTTCCGTCCGGAGCGCAGGCCGGGCCGCCGCCGCGCAAGACCGTCGAATACGGCACCGGCCTCGTCGTCAGTGACGACGGCGCGATTCTGGCCGACCGGCTCGTCACCGACAGCTGTCTCGCCATCACGATCGCCGGCTATGGCAGCGCCGATCGCCTCGCCGAGGACAAGGAGCGCGGTCTTGCACTGCTGCATATCTACGGCGCGCGCGGCCTGAAGCCGTTCAGCCTTGCTGGCGGCTCGGCCAAGACGAACGTGGATGTCGTCGGCATCGCCGATCCACAGAGCCAGGGCGGCGCGGCCGGCGTGTCGGTCGTCAAGGCCGCATTGGCGCCGGTCCCGAGCAGCGATTCCATGCTGTCCCCACCACCGGCGGTCGGGTTTTCCGGTGCTCCGGCGATCGACGGCGACGGCAAGTTCGCCGGCGTTGCGCTGCTGAAGCCGACAATGGTTGCGGGACCCGCGACATCGGTGTTGGCGTCGCAGGCCGCGATGGTCTCCGCGGAAACCGCGCGTGATTTCCTGAAGGCGAACGGTGTCGTTGCGAATGGCACGTCCACGGATGCGAAGGCCGCCGTCGTTCGCGTGATCTGCGTACGGAAGTAATTCAGACGACGCCCGCGCTTCCTCTTCTGTCTCGATGCGTGCGGTTAGGACATGTCGCGCCGCGAAGCCATGCTGCTTCCGCTTTGCCTCGTCAGGCTTTTGGAGAAGGTACCAGATTTTCAAGGGGAGCTGTCAGGCGGCAGACGAGACCGGTCGCGTCATAGGAAACGTCGACGGGACCTCCGAAATCGTCTTCCAGCACCCGGGAAATGAGACGTGAGCCAAAGCCCACACGGGAGGGCTTCGATGCCATTGGACCACCAAATTCCTGCCAGATGAAAACGAACTTTGGCTCTCCGCCCTGATCCCCCGCCGTCCAGGTAATCGACACCCGGCCGCTCGCCACAGTCAGAGCGCCATACTTCAAAGCGTTGGTCGCGAGTTCGTGAATCGCCAGGGACAGACCGAGCGCCTGTCGGGACTTGACGACAAGTGGCGGCCCCGAAACCGTGAAGCGGCCTTCGCTTGTCCGATAAGGGGTGAGCGCAGTGTCGATCACATCCCGAAGGGGAGCGGCAGCCCAGTTTCCTGCGGTCAACAGGTCATGCGCGCGCCCGAACGCGCCTAGTCGTGCCTGGTACTTTTCGAGATCGGCTTTGCTCGATGGCTCGCGAAATGTCTGGGCGGCCACCGCGCTCAGGACCGCAAGGGTATTCTTGACGCGATGCTTCAGCTCTTCGTTGATGAGGGCCAGTGCTTCTCTCGCCCTATGCTCGGACGTGACATCCTTGCAAACCACAAGCACGCCGCCCACCTTGCCCTCGAAATCGATCGGACCAAAGCTATACGTCCACCAAACGTCCTCGCGGCGGCCGTGACGCGTCACCGGTACCAGCTGGTCCTCATTCCATGTCGCGCCCTTGCCGGCCATGACGTGCTCGATCTGAGGACCAATGACGTCCCAGATCTCAGCCCAACACTCGCGGCCCCGCGCTCCCAGGGCGCTTGGATGCCTTTCAGGCCCCATCGTCTCCCGGTAGGCGTCGTTGTAGAACTGGATGAGGTCTGGCCCCCACCAGATGAACATCGGGTGGCGCGACGTCAGAACGAGCCGCACCGTCACCCGAAGACTTTGAGGCCAGGTTTCCGGGGAGCCCACCGGCGTCTTCGACCAGTCGAGCGCGCGCGTCAAAGCGCCCATCTCGCCGCCCTCGGCCAGGAAGTGGCTGACTTCATCTGCACCCATACGCACAACCTTACCGAACACCGCCAATCTCGTCGTCGGAGTTCCGTATCATACCGTGCACGACTTATGTCGTCATCCGCCTCCGGCCAGGCCGAACATGCGACATCTTGCGGAAACCAGCGAATGCCACTGTCCAAAAATTGCCAATGAAGTCCAAAAACCGCCAGGGCGGTCTTGGAATAACGACTAACTCAGCCTGAACCGCACGCCGCTGCGCGCAAGGCCACCCGAGATCCCAATCGGCGTGCCGTCCGCGCGCCAGCAGGCCGCGCCAGTCATGGTACCGTCGTCATCGAACGCAATGCCGTTCATGCCGCCGGCGACAGTCGCAACCGGCTGCACCTTGTGGCCGAGCCCCGCGAGTTTCGCGCGCACAGCCTCGGGAATTGACTGCTCGACCTCAAGCGCGTTGCCCTCGGTCCAGACCCGCGGCGCCTCGACAGCTTCCTGCAAGGTCATGCCGTGGTCGATCAAATTGACCAGTGCCTGCATCGCGCTCGGGAAGATACGCTTGCCGCCGGGCAGGCCGAGCGCATAGCGCAGCTTGCCGTCGCGCATCGCCATCATCGGCGACATCGAGGTCGTCACACGCTTGCCCGGCGCCAGCGACAGCGCATGGCCGGGACGCGGATCGAAAAGATTCATGTAGTTGTTGGCGATGGCGCCAAGCCCCGGGATCATGATCTTGGCGCCGAACAGATTGTTGATGGTCTGCGTGGTCGCGACCACGTTGCCGAACGCATCCGCCGCCGTCATATGCGTGGTGTGTGCGCCTTCGAGCGGCGACACACCGGCGCCCCAGGCCTGCGCCCGCGCCGGATCGATGGCACGGCGGCGCTCCTTGGCATAGGCCTTCGAGGTCAGCTGCTCCACGGGCACGCCGACATAGTCAGGATCGCCGCTGGCCGCGGCACGATCGGCGAAGGCGATCTTCAGGACCTCGGCGAGGTAATGAATCGTCTCGGATGTGCCGAAGCCCAGGCCGCCGATGTCATAGCCCTCCAGGATGTTCAGCATCTGCGCAATGTGCACGCCGGAGGCCGCGGGCGGCGGCGGGCCAAGGATGGTCCAACCACGATAGTCGGCACGGATCGGCTGCCGCTCGACGGTCTTGTAGCTGGTGAGGTCATTGCGACGGATGAAGCCGCCGGTCTTCTCCATGTAGTCGGCGAGGATGTCGCCGAGCAGCCCTTCGTAGAGAGCGGTCTCACCGTGATCGGCGATGTAGCGCAAGGTCTCGGCATATTCGGCCTGCACCACGCGCTCGCCGACCTTCAGCGGCCCGCCATCAGGGAGGAAGATCGCCGCGATCGGCCTGTCCTTGCGCATTTCGGCGGCGCTCTCGCTGATGCACTCGTGCAAATAGGGGGTCGCCGCATAGCCGCGCGCCGCGTGCTTGATGGCAGGCTGCATGACGTCGGAGAGACTCATCGTACCGAACCGGCGCAGCGTCTCGCACCAGGCCTTCAGCGAGCCCGGCGTGGCAACGGCTTTCGGACCGTTGAGATTCTCGTTGCCGACGGTGTCGAACACGTCATGCGCCGAGCCCGGCTTGGACGTGTAGCTGGTATCGCGCACCGCTGCGGGCACGGTGCTCTGGCCGTCGATGAAGCGATGGCTGCCGTCGGCGAGCCTGATATGCGCCATGCCGCCGCCGATGATGCCGACCATCATCGGCTCGACCACGGTCAGCGTGAACAGGGTGGCGATCGCGGCGTCGACGGCGTTGCCGCCGGCGGCCAACATCTCGGCGCCGGCGCTGGAGGCCAGCGGGTGGTTGCTGACCACCATGCCGCGGCTTGAGACCGCCGGCATCTTCTGGCAGTCAAAAGTCGTCGCCGTCCGGTCGCGCCAGTTTCCGCTCATGCCGCTCGTCCCTCTATTCACGGCGGCGAGCACACCACACGCACGATTACGGGTCCAGTAATGGTACGGATTAGCTGGCATTCCCGATTCTGCCATCATTGTCAGCGTTGATTCGGACATCCGCGGTCCCCCTTTGGATCGGGCAAGGCACGTCCTGAGCGAGAAGAGCTCAGCATCGAGAGCGATGCGCGTTCGCGTGGCGTTATCCCGAGACCCAGCACTCCAAAGGATTGATCTTCAAATGCACACGATCGTACTGGCCACCCAAAAGGGTGGCAGCGGCAAGAGCACGCTCGCCATCGGCCTCGCGCTGGCGGCCAAGCAGGCCGGCTTCACCGTCCGCCTGATCGAAACCGACCCGCAGGGCACCCTGTCCAACTGGCTGCGCCGCCGCAACAACGACGACGTCGTCGTCGAGCCGATCTATCATGCCGCCGATATCGAGCCGCGCCTGAAAATGCTGGCTGACAGCGGCCTGCAGCTTGCGATCGTCGACACCGCCGCCGGCCTCAGCGCCGCGACCACCGCTGCGATCCGCCATTCCGATCTCTGCCTGATCCCAGCCCGCCCCAGCGTTGCCGACATCGAGGCGACAATCTCAACGCTCAGCGTCGCGCGCGCCTGGAAGCGGCCCTACAGCTTCGTGCTCAACCAGACGCCGATCCGCGGCCAGCGCATCGACAATGCCGCCAACACCCTCGGCGAGGAAGCCGCGCTCGATCTTTCGGACGTGCTGGCGCGCCCGCTGATCGTGATGCGCAACGACCACCAGGATTCGCTCGCGAGCGGCCTCGCGGTGAGCGAATTCGCGCCGAACGGCAAGTCGGCGGACGAGATCCGCAGCCTCTGGCGCTGGATCGAAACCCGGCTCGATCTCGAAGCCACCACCAATGTGCTGATCGACCAGGTCATCTCGGCCGCAGACAGCATGCTGCATATCGCCGCCGAGCAGGCGGCGGACGAGACCACGACACTGACGTCCTGAGCGGGGCAATCGCTCTGACGGCAGTCGGCCCTTCACCATCCGGAAGGGCCTCAGCGACGAAGCAATCCGGCCACCAGCCCCGCCGGATTGCTTCGCTTCGCGTTTTTCGGAAGCTCCATCCGGTCTACGGACTACGTCACTTCTGACATTTCGGACACCAGAACGTCGATCGGCCATTCTGCGTGAACCGCTTGACGGTGCCGCCGCACCCCGGCGTCTTGCAGGTCTCGCCCTCGCGGTCGTAGACCTTGAACGAATGCTGGAAATAGCCGAGCTCACCCGAGGTCTGGCGATGGTCGCGCAAGGACGAGCCACCGGCCTTGATGGCGTCGTTCAGCACGGTGTGGATCGCACTCACCAGCCGCTTCGCATGATCGGTCGGCTCGCCGCCGCCAACACCCTTGCGACCCTTGGTCGCGAGCGTCGCGGCGATCCGGCGCGGCGACAGATGCGAGCGATGCAGGGCTTCGCAGACATAGATGTTGCCGAGCCCGGCGACCACGCGCTGGTCGAGCAGCGCGGCCTTCAGGCTCGTGGTCTTGCCTTCGCAGGAGCGCGCCAGCATCGCGGCGTCGAATTCGTTGCCGAGCGGCTCGGGACCGAGGTCGCGCAGCAGCGGCTCATCTTCGAGCGCGTTGCGTGCGATCACTTTCATGTAACCGAAGCGCCGCGGATCGTTGAAGACGATGTCGGCGCCGGAGGACATCCGAAACAGCACGTGGTCGTGCGTGGAATTCTTGCCCTTCGGATAGTGAAACTCGCCGGGCGCGGCCTCGTTATCCGGCTTGATGACGCGGAATGAGCCCGACATGCCCAGATGCATCAAGAGCACGTCGCCGGAGGCGAGATCGGCCATGAGATATTTTGCACGGCGGCCGAGCCCCGTGACGACCTGCCCCTGCAGCCGCGCCACGAAATCCGGCTGGAACGGAAAGCGCAGATCCGGCCGGCGGGCCTCCGCGACCAGGATTTTCGCGCCCTCCATCACCGGCTGAAGGCCGCGGCGGACGGTCTCGACTTCGGGCAATTCAGGCATGGTCAGGCATTCACCTTATGAGGGCGGTGTGATAGCGCCATTGCGGCGGGCGCGCTATGGTTCGCCCAGTGGAGTAGAGTAATGGATCGGCCGGGCGAAACCACGCATTTCGGCTTCAGGGACGTTCCCCTGGGGGACAAGCAGACGCTGGTGAACGATGTGTTTCACAGCGTGGCGTCGCGCTATGATTTGATGAACGATTTGATGTCCGGTGGCCTGCACCGGGTCTGGAAGGACATCATGATCACGGCGCTCGACCCGCCGAGGGGCGACCGGCCGTTCGCGCTGCTCGACGTGGCCGGTGGCACCGGCGACATTTCGTTCCGCGCCGCCAAGGCCGCAGGCGCGGGCTTCCATGCCACCGTCTGCGACATCAACACCGACATGCTGGCCGTGGGCCGCGAGCGCGCCGCGAAGCGCCATCTCGAAACCCGGGTCGATTTCGTCGAAGGCAACGCCGAGGCGCTCGCCTTTGCCGATCGCAGCTTCGACGCATATACGATCGCTTTCGGCATTCGCAACGTGCCCCGGATTGATCTCGCGCTGCGCGAGGCCCATCGCGTGCTCAAGCCCGGCAGCCGCTTCCTGTGCCTGGAATTCTCCACCGTCGAGATGCCCGGGCTCGACCGGATCTACGACCTGTTCTCGTTCAAGGTGATCCCGCCGCTCGGCCGCATGATCACGGGCGATGCCGAGTCCTACCAATATCTCGTCGAGTCCATCCGCAAGTTTCCGAAACCCAACGCCTTCGCCGACATGATCCGCGACGCCGGCTTCGCCCGCGTCAGCTGGCAGACATTGTCCGGCGGAATCGTCGCACTGCATTCGGGCTGGCGTTTGTGATCTCTGCCTTCACCCACATTTCGCGCCTGATCCGCGCCGCGTTCGTGTTTGCCCGCGAGGGCGTGTTTGGCTCGGTCGATCCGAGCCTGGTGCCGCCGCCGGGACAGCTCGCGCTGAAGCTGGCGCGCCTGATCGAACGACGTGGCGTCAAGCACGGCCCGCGGATCGCGCGCGCGCTGACGCGGATGGGCCCCGCTTATCTCAAGCTCGGACAATTCCTGGCCACACGTCCCGACGTCGTCGGCGTGATCATGGCGCGCGACCTCGAAAGTCTCCAGGACCGCCTGCCGCCGTTTCCGCAGCACGAAGCGGAAGCCACGATCGCGACCTCGCTGGAGCGGCCGCTGAAAGACGTGTTTGTCAGCTTCGGCCCCCCCGTCGCGGCCGCCTCGATCGCGCAGGTGCATCGCGGCGAAGTCTTGCACGACGGGATCCAAAAATCGGTCGCGGTCAAGGTGCTCAGGCCCAACGTGGCCGCACGCTTCCGCCGCGATCTCTCCGACTTCTTCTTCGTCGCACACAAGGCCGAGACCTATTCGGCGGAAGCGCGCCGGCTGCGCCTCATCGAGGTCATCAACACCATGTCGCGCTCGGTCGCCATGGAGATGGACCTGCGGCTGGAAGCAGCCGCGCTGTCCGAGATGGCGGAGAACACGCGCGACGATCCTGATTTCCGCGTGCCTGATGTCGACTGGGACCGCACCACGCACAACGTGCTGACGATGGAGTGGATCGACGGCATCGCGCTGAACGATCACAAGCGCCTGGCGGAATCACAGGTCGACCTGCCCGATCTCGGCCGCAAGGTGATCCAGAGCTTCCTGCGGCACGCGCTGCGCGACGGCTTCTTCCACGCCGACATGCATCCGGGCAATCTGTTCCTGGATGACGCAGGACGACTCGTCGCGGTCGATTTCGGCATCATGGGCCGGCTCGGCATGAAGGAGCGGAGATTCCTCGCGGAGATCCTGCTCGGCTTCATCACCCGCGACTATCGACGCGTCGCGGAAGTGCATTTCGAGGCGGGCTACGTGCCCGCGCATCACTCGGTCGAGAATTTCGCGCAAGCCATCCGCGCCATCGGCGAGCCGATCCACAACCGCACGGCGGAAGAGATCTCGATGGCGCGGCTCTTGACGCTGCTGCTCGAGGTCACCGGCCTGTTCGACATGACCACGCGGCCCGAGTTGATCCTGCTGCAGAAGACCATGGTGGTGGTCGAGGGCGTCGCGCGCGGCTTCGATCCCAAGCTCGACATCTGGAAGATCGCCGACCCCGTGGTGCGCGAATGGATCGAGCGTAATCTCGGACCGCTCGGTCGGGTGCAGGGCGCGCTCGCCGGAACCGGCGACATCGCACGCGTGCTGATGCGCCTGCCTGAGATCGCCGAACGGTCGGTGAAGGTGCTGGAACAGCTCGAGACCATGACGCGCGAGGGTATCCGGCTGTCGCCCGAGAGCATCGCCGCGATGGGCCGCAGCGAGGGCCGCAAGAACCGCTGGCGCACCGTCGCGCTCTGGATCATCGCCGCGACCTTCATCGGGATCCTGATCGCCGTCAGAAATCTATGATTGCCGATGATTGCATTGCAATCGTGTGAATGATAGCATCGCCATCATCCACGCTGGAGTGGCGCTGTGGCAAGCCTGACCATCCGCAAGCTCGACGAACACGTCAAAACCTATCTTCGGCTGCGCTCGGCCAAGAACCGCAGGTCGGTCGAGGAAGAGGTCCGGGTCATCCTGCGGGAGCTGATCGAGGGCCGCGAGGAGCCGCTGACGCCCTTTGCAGCACCGCCTGCGGCATCCTCCGTCCCCACTCTCCAGCGCACCGGCGCCCTTCCCGAGGCCAGCGTCACCCTGATCATCGGCGGCGGCATCGCGGCCTATAAATCGCTTGACCTGATCCGCAGGCTGAAGGAGCGCCGCATCGAGGTCCGCTGCGTCCTGACCAAGGCGGCCCAGCAATTCGTCACACCGCTGGCGGTGAGCGCGCTGTCGCATGAGCGTGTCTATACCGACCTGTTCGACCCCCAGAGCGAGTTCGACGCCGGCCATATCAGGCTCGCGCGCGACTGCGACCTGATCGTGGTGGCGCCCGCGACTGCCGACCTGATGGCGAAGATGGCGAACGGCCATGCCGACGATCTCGCCAGCGCGATCCTGCTCGCGACCAACCGCAAGGTGCTGCTGGCACCGGCAATGAACCCGTTGATGTGGGGCAATGCGGCGACGCGGCGCAACGTCGCGCAGCTGCAGCGCGACGGAGTGGTGCTGATCGGGCCCAATTCCGGCGAGATGGCGGAAGCGGGCGAGGCCGGCATCGGCCGCATGTCCGAGGCGATCGAGATCGCCGCGGCCGCCGAGCGTCTGCTGCGGCCGCCGGTGCCGCGCCCGCTCGCCGGCAAGCGCGTGTTGATCACCGCCGGCCCCACCCACGAGCCGATCGATCCGGTGCGCTACATTGCCAACCGCTCCTCGGGCAAGCAGGGCTTTGCCATTGCCGCCGCGGCCCAGGCCGCCGGTGCCGAGGTGATTCTGGTGAGCGGCCCGGTCGATCTCGACGATCCCCAGGGCGTCACGGTCAAGCACGTCGAATCTGCGCGCCAGATGCTGGAGCAGGTGCAGGCCGCGCTTCCCGCCGACATCGCGATCTTCGCCGCCGCCGTCGCCGACTGGCGCGTTGCGAGCGAAGGCGAGCAGAAGCTGAAGAAGACCGCAGGCAGCATGCCGCCGCTTCAGCTGGTCGAGAACCCCGACATCCTCGCCACCATTTCGAAGCTGACCGACCAGCGCCCGCCGCTGGTGATCGGCTTTGCCGCCGAGACCGAGCACCTGATCGACAACGCCAAGTCAAAACTTGCCCGCAAGGGCTGCGACTGGATCGTCGCCAATGACGTCTCGCCCGCCACCGGCGTGATGGGCGGCGACCGCAACACCGTGCACCTCATCAGCAAGAATGCTGAGAGGAACGGCGAGATCACAGTTGATTCCTGGCCGGTGATGACCAAGGAACAGGTCGCCATCGAGCTGGTCGCGCATGTCGCCAAGAGCGTGACCGGCAAATCCCGGGAGTCCGTATCTTGAGCACTGAGGTCACCGTCGAACTGCAGCAACTGGCCCACGCCGAAGGCCTGGCGCTGCCGGCCTATCAAACGGCTGACGCCGCAGGGCTCGATCTGATGGCCGCGGTGCCTGAGGGCGCGCCGATGACGCTCGCCCCCGGTCAATATGCGCTGGTGCCGACCGGCCTTGCGATCGCACTGCCATCCGGACACGAGGCGCAGGTACGGCCGCGTTCGGGGCTTGCCGCCAAGCACGGCGTCACCGTGCTGAACTCGCCGGGCACGATCGACGCGGATTATCGCGGCGAGATCAAGGTGATCCTGATCAACCACGGCGCGGCGCCGTTCGCGATCAAGCGCGGCGAGCGCATCGCCCAGATGGTGATCGCGCCCGTCGTGCAGGCCGCGCTGGTTCCGGTGGCGACGTTATCCGCGACCGACCGCGGCGCCGGCGGCTTCGGCTCGACCGGCCGCTAACGCCCCACAGCTCCAGCCGAATCATCCCGAAGACCTGCGTGAGTTGGAACCCCTCGCCCGGCATTTTTTTGGGGCCGCCTTTGCGTTCACGATCTGGACTCTTACCGGCGGAGTCACGGTGAGGGTATTGTCGTTTGATTCGCACGCGACGGGGGTCGCCGCGTGTAAATTCGTGCGGTCTTGGGGCAACTATGTCAGGCGTGATCGTGTCGATGCGTCGGACGCTGCTGTCGTGCACATCGCTCGTGCGCAACGGCTTGTTGGGAGGCGCTCTTGCAGCGCTGCTGCCGGCTGCGCCGGCCGAGGCGGCCGACCTCATCGACACCCTCTCCATCATGCTGGATTTCAACCGGCAGGAACTCGCGGTGCTCGCCACCGCGCTGGCCTTGCTCGGCTTCTCGGTGATGGCCGCGATCCTGTTGATGCGCACGCGCGTGCGCACGGCGAAGAACGAGGCGCGGCTGCGTGCCC
The DNA here is from genome assembly GCF_002266465.3 of Bradyrhizobium symbiodeficiens. Taxonomy (NCBI): domain Bacteria; kingdom Pseudomonadati; phylum Pseudomonadota; class Alphaproteobacteria; order Hyphomicrobiales; family Nitrobacteraceae; genus Bradyrhizobium; species Bradyrhizobium symbiodeficiens. The sequence continues at coordinate 84,825 of NZ_CP029427.2, forward strand.
GAATTGGGGAACTCCAGCTCCAGGCTGACCGCTTCGGCGCGCTGCTGTTCGCCGAGCCGCAAATCCTTATCTCCTGGCCCGCCGGCGACAACCGCGCGCAGATCTCCGGCGACGTCTCGCTGGTGCTGCCGCGCGACTCCTCGCCGCAACGCGTGCTCGCCTTCGGAACCTGGCTGCCGCCGGAACCCGCGCTCCAGATGGATCATGCCGTCGACGCGCTGCGTGACCGCGGCGACGGGTTCCAGCTGACACTGACGACCGCGCATGGCCACACGCTCGAAGCCATCGGCCGCGCCATCGGCGGCCAGGCCATTGTCCGGATTCGCGAACTCTCGGGGCTCCGCCGCGATCTGGCCGAGACCAATCTGCGCTACAACGCGCTTTCCGACGAGACCGAGATGCTGCGCGGCTTCGCCGCCAACGCACCCTGGCCGATCTGGGCCAAGGGCGAGAACGGCGCGCTGACCTACGCCAACCCGGCCTATGTCCGTGCCACCGAGGCGAACAACGTCACCGATGCGCAGGAGCGCAAGCTCGAGCTGCTCGACAGCGCCGACCGCACCGCGATGGAGCGGGGACTGAAGGACGCCGCCAATTTCAATGCGCGGCTGCCGATCGTGGTCCGCGGCGAGCGCCGAATCTACGACGTGCGCGCGGTCAATGTCGGCAGCGGCAGCGTCGGCGTCGCCATCGACGCCAGCGAGGCGGATGCGCTCAGCTCGGCGCTGGTGCGGATGGCGGAGGCGCATCGCCGTACGCTCGACCAGCTCTCCTCCGGCGTTGCCGTGTTCGACGGCCAGCGCCGGCTCGCCTTCTACAACGATTCCTACCGCCGGCTGTGGGACCTCGACCGCACCTTCCTCGACGCCAATCCTGATGATTCCAGCGTGCTGGATCAGCTCCGTGCTGCGCGAAAACTGCCGGAGCAGCCCGACTTCCGCGCCTGGAAATCCAAGCTGCACGAGGCCTATCGCGCGGTCGAGACCACCAAGGACACCTGGTACCTGCCCGACGGCCGCGCGCTGTCGGTCGTCACCACGCCGAACCCGGAAGGCGGCGTCACCTATCTGTTCGACGACGTCACCGAGAGCCTCGAGCTCGCCCGCCGCTTCGACGGCATGATCCGCGTCCAGCGCGAGACGCTGGACAGCCTCGCCGAGGGCGTCGCGGTGTTCGGCAGCAACGGCAAGGCGCAATTGTTCAATCCGGCCTTCGTCCGGATGTGGAAGTTGTCGAGCGATGCCATGCGCGACGAACCGCACATCCAGACGGTGGAAGGCTGGTGCCACCAGTTGTTCGACGACCCCGCGGTCTGGCGCCAGATCCGCGAGGCCGTCACCTCGATCGAGAGCCGCGCCGACGTGCCGCTGAAGCTGGAACGCAAGGACGGCAGCGTGCTCGACGGCATGATTCGCCCGCTGCATGACGGCGCCACCATGCTGACGTTCCAGGACATCACCGACACCGAGAACGTCGAGCGCGCGCTGCGCGAGCGCAACGAGGCGCTGGAGGCTGCCGACCAGATGAAGGTGGATTTCGTCCACCACGTCTCCTACGAGCTGCGCTCGCCGCTCACAACCATCATCGGCTTCGCGCATTTCCTCAGCGATCCCTCGACCGGGCCGCTGACGCCGAAACAGGCCGAATATCTCGACTACGTCACCAAATCGACCAACGCGCTGCTCGCGCTGACCAACAACATCCTCGATCTCGCCACCATCGACGCCGGCGCCATGAAGCTGGAACTCGGACCGGTCGACGTCAGCAAGGCCATCGAGCTCGCCGCCGAGGGCATCCAGGACCGGCTCGCCACCGACCGCATCCGTCTCAAGGTCGAGATCGCGCCCGATATCGGCAGCTTCTCCGGCGACGAGAAGCGCGTGGTGCAGGTGCTCTATAACCTCCTCGCCAACGCCGTCGGGTTTTCTCCACAGGATTCCACCGTCGGGATCAGCGCGCGGCGCACCGAACGCAGCGTGGTCTTCACCGTGACAGATTCAGGGCCTGGAATACCTGCCGACATGAAGGACAAGGTGTTCAACTGGTTCGAAAGCCGCTCGCAGGGCTCGCGTCACCGCGGCGCCGGGCTCGGCCTGTCACTGGTGCGCTCCTTCGTCGAGCTGCATGGCGGCAACGTGCGGGTTGATTCGATCGTCGGCCGGGGCACGGTCGTGATCTGTGACTTCCCGACCGACCAGGCGGCGCATCGCGACGCCGCCGAATGAGCGCGCCCACCACATTCTCCGTCGCGCTTCACAACGAGACGGCCACCGCGCAATTGATGGCCGACCTCGCGCTGCTGGTCGGCCCCGGCGATGTCGTCACGCTCACCGGCGATCTCGGCGCCGGCAAGACCGCGGCCGCCCGCGCGCTCATCCGCTACCTCGCCGGCGACGAGACGATGGAAGTGCCGAGCCCGACCTTTACGCTGGTGCAGGGCTACGAGCTGCCGCCGTTCCCGGTGGTGCACGCCGATCTCTACCGCGTCGAGGACGAGAGCGAACTCGAGGAGATCGGGCTGTCACCGCTGCCCGATGCAACGCTCGTCCTGATCGAATGGCCGGAGCGTGCGCCGTCGGCGATGCCGCAGGATCGCATCGACATTTCGCTGACGCATCGCCCCGCACTGGGCTCGAACGCGCGCGCGGCCGACATCACCGGTTACGGCAAGAGCGCCGCCACCGTCGCGCGGCTGCAGGCGCTGCGCGAATTCCTCGATGCGTCCGGCTATCTGGAGTCGACGCGTCGGCGCATGGCCGGCGATGCCTCGACCCGATCCTATGCGCGGCTCTCGCGCGACGACGAGATCGTCATCCTCATGAACTTTCCGCAGCGCCCGGATGGGGCCGCGACGTACAACGGAAAATCCTACAGCGCCGCGGTACATCTCGCCGAGAATGTAAAGCCCTTCGTCGCCATCGACGAAGGCCTGCGTGCGCAGGGCATCTCGGCGCCGGCGATTTACCATTCCGACCTCGACCATGGCTTCCTGATCACCGAGGATTTCGGCAGCGAAAGCGTGGTCGAAGGCGACCCGCCACGCCCGATCGCCGAGCGCTACGAGGCCGCGACCGATGTGCTGGCCGCACTCCACGGTAAGACGCTGCCGGAAACACTACCGCTGGCGGATCAGACCTACGCCATACCTGTCTTCGATACCGAGGCGCTGCTGATCGAGATCGGCCTGATGCCGGAATGGTACCTGCCCGATCGAAACGCGCCGCTGAGCGCGGCGGCGCGCTCGGAATTTTTCGCGATGTGGCGCGAGCTGCTGAAGAAGCCACAGTCCGCGCCGAAGACGTGGATCATCCGCGACTATCACTCGCCCAATCTGATCTGGCTTGGGGATCGCACGGGAATCGCGCGCGTCGGCGTGATCGATTTTCAGGACGCCGTGCTCGGTCCGCAATCCTACGACGTGGTTTCGCTGCTTCAGGACGGCCGCATCGACGTGCCCGAGACCGTCGAGCTGACGCTGCTGTCGCGCTACATCAAGGCCCGGCGCGCCGCCGATGCCGGCTTCGATCCGGCCGGCTTCGCCGAGCTCTATGCCATCATGTCGGCACAGCGGAACACGCGCCTGCTCGGCACCTTCGCCCGCCTCAACCGCCGCGACGGTAAGCCGCATTATTTGCGTCACCAGCCGCGGATCTGGACCTATCTCCAGCGCTCGCTGGCACATCCCGCGCTGAGCCCTTTGCGCGACTGGTATCTCGCCAACGTGCCGGCGCCCCAAAGTCCGCCAAAGGCCTGATTCGGGGGCCGGTTTACCAGCTGTTAGCCAAGACGCCGGTATTCTGGCGGCGAGGCAGCCGGATAAATACGGGGCTGGAGGTCAGATGGCGGTAAAGACGGACCAGCGCGGCAATAGCCGGGTTGTTTTCGAGCGCGGGATCTCGGCCCAGATGATGGGGATCGACGGCACCTGGCGGCGCGACTGCACCATGGAGGACGTCTCCGAGACCGGCGCCAAGCTGACCATCGACGGCTCGGTGGAGGGCCTCCATTTGAAAGAGTTCTTTCTGCTGCTGTCGTCCACTGGACTCGCGTACCGGCGCTGCGAACTGGCCTGGGTCAATGGCGACCAGATCGGCGTCAATTTCCTGAAAGTCGGCGACAAGAAGAAAAAGGCGCGTTCCACAGCCGTCGGGGCATGACGGCAGCACCCGTCGTACAACCGTCACGGCGGGTAGTTAAGGCGATTGAGATGCGGTGCGGCTGATCGAACCTCGTGTTAAGATTGCCGCGAACGTGAAAGGTCTGGAAAGCGAAGGATGTCCGTCAAACCGACCAAAGCCATGGTGCTCGCCGCAGGGTTCGGCCTGCGCATGCGTCCGTTGACGGACAAGATGCCGAAGCCGATGGTGCCGGTGGCCGGCCAGCCGCTGCTCGACCACGTGCTCGACAAGCTCGGCCAGGCCGGCGTGACCGAGGCCGTGGTCAACGTGCATTACCTGCCGGATCAGATCATCGACCACGTCGCAACGCGCCAGCTTCCGCGCGTGACGATTTCAGACGAGCGCGACCAGGTGCTCGGCACCGGCGGCGGCGTGGTCAAGGCGTTGCCGCTGCTCGGCGGTGCACCGTTCTACCACGTCAATTCCGACACGCTGTGGATCGACGGGGTGCGCTCCAATTTGACGCGGCTCGCTGAAAACTTCGACCCCGCGCGCATGGACATCCTGCTGCTGATGGCGCCGACCGCGACCAGCATCGGCTATAGCGGGCGCGGCGATTACGGCATGTTGCCCGACGGCGCCCTGCGCAAGCGCAAGGAAAAGGAAGTCGTTCCGTTCGTCTATGCCGGCGCCGCGATCCTGTCGCCGTCGATCTTCGAAGGCGCGCCGCAGGGTGAGTTCTCGCTGACGAAGATGTTCGACCGTGCGGGCGAGCAGGAGCGGCTGTTCGGCCTCCGCCTCGACGGCGTCTGGATGCATGTCGGCACGCCCGACGCGGTCCACGCCGCGGAAGAGGCGTTCCTGGAGAGCGTAGCGTAACTCGCCTCGAACCCAGTGCCGTAGGGTGGGCGAAGCGAAGCGCGCCCACCATCTAAGCTGAAACTCGCGGCAGCCATGGTGGGCACGGCGCAAGTACGCCTTTGCCCACCCTACAGCACCTGTTCTAGCCCGGCGAACAGCGGGGAAGATCTCCCTGCACCCATATCCATTTGAGTCCGCGTCCCTATATTGGCGCCTGATCCCGAATCAGGCAGCTCATGCGCGTCTTCAGCGTCCCCATCTCAGTTCCCTTTCTGCGCACGGTCGTCACGGCTCTGCTCGACGGCCGGCTGGTCGAGGGATTCGAGGCGCGCAAGGAACCGGCGCGGCTGGCCGATGCCACGCTGTATCTGCCGACACGGCGCGCGATGCGCGTGGTCCGCGAGATCTTCCTCGACGAGATGAAGGCGGACGCGGTGGTGCTGCCGCGCATCGTCGCGCTCGGCGACATCGACGAGGACGAGCTCGCTTTCGCCGATGAAGGCGAGCAGTTCTCCGGCGCGACGCCGCTCGACATTCCGCCGCGGCTTGGCGAGCTCGAACGACGGCTGACGCTGGCACAACTGGTCGCGGCCTGGGCCAAGGGTCCGGTGCTGTCGCCGCTGGTGGTCGGCGGGCCCGCTTCGACGCTGGCTCTCGCAGCCGACCTCGCGCGGCTGATCGACGACATGGTGACGCGCGGCGTCGACTGGAGCGCGCTCGACGGCTTGGTGCCTGATAACCTCGACCGCTACTGGCAGCACTCGCTCGAATTCCTGCGTATCGCCCGCATCGCCTGGCCCGGTCATCTCGCCGAGATCAATCGGATCGAGCCCGCGGCGCGGCGCGATCTCCTGATCGCAGCGGAAGCCAAACGGCTGACCGCACATCCGACCGGCCCCGTGATCGCGGCGGGTTCGACCGGCTCGATGCCGGCGACCGCAAAATTCCTGCACGCAGTCGCCTCGCTGCCGCACGGCGCCGTGGTGCTGCCGGGCCTCGACACCGATCTCGACGACGACGCCTGGCGCAGCATTGGCGGTGTGCGTGATTCGCTCGGCAAGTTCGCGGAGCATCCGGCCTCGAACCATCCGCAATATGCCCTGAACGCGCTGCTGGATCGTTTCGGCATCAAGCGCAGTGACGTCGAGATCATCCGGCCGCCGGCAGCCGGCGGCCGCGATCTGCTCGCATCCGAGTCGATGCGGCCCTCCGCCAAGACAGAAGTCTGGCACGACCGGCTGAAGCAGCCGGATGTCGCCGCAAAGATCGCGGGCGGCATGAAGAATCTCGCCGTCGTCGAAGCTCCCAACCCTGAGATGGAAGCGCTCGCTATTGCCATTGCGATGCGCGAGGCACGGCATCTCGACAAATCGGCGGCGCTGGTGACGCCCGACCGCGCGCTGGCGCGGCGGGTGATGGCCGCACTCACGCGCTGGGATCTGGCGTTCGACGATTCCGGCGGCGACGTGTTGATGGAAACCTCTGCCGGCGTCTTTGCGCGCCTCGTAGCGGAAGCCGCGACCAAGGGGTTGGTGCCGCCGACGCTGCTGGCGATGCTGAAGCATCCGCTGTGCCGACTTGGCCGGCTGCCTGGCGCATGGAAGGCGGCGATCGAGGACCTCGAGCTTGCAGTCCTGCGCGGCACGCGCCCGCCTGCCTGCGCGGCTGGCCTCTTGCGCGAATTCAACCGTTTTCGCGAGGAGCTGGCCAAGCTGTGGCGCAACGAGGTCTCCGCGCTCCACAAGGCCGAGCCCCGTGCGCGTCTCAAGGCCGAAGATCTCGATCGCATCCAGGCACTGATCGACACTTTGCAGAAGGCGCTGGTGCCGATCGAGAGCCTCGCATCGTCAAAGCCATTCGACTTCGCCGAGCTCGCGCACCGGCACCGCGAGATCATGATCGAGCTGTCGCGCGACGAGCAGGGCCTTCCGCTGGCCTTCGAGGAGCGCGAAGGCCTTGCGCTTGCCGGCGCCTTCGACGATCTCCTGCGCGGCGGCACCACCAGCGGCTTGATGGTGACGCTGCCGGACTATCCCGACGTCTTCCAGACCGCGTTCAGCGACCGCGCGGTGCGACGGCGCGACAAGCCAGGTGCGCGGCTGCAGATTTACGGACCGCTGGAATCGCGCCTGATGCAGGCCGACCGCATCATCGTCGGCGGGCTGATCGAAGGCGTCTGGCCGCCGGCGCCGCGCATCGATCCCTGGCTGAGCCGGCCGATGCGGCACGAGCTTGGTCTCGATCTTCCGGAGCGCCGCATCGGCCTCTCCGCACACGACTTCGCCCAGCTGCTTGGCGGTGGCGAGGTGATCCTCACCCATTCCGCCAAGGCCGGCGGCGCGCCGGCGGTGGCTTCGCGCTTCCTGCATCGGCTCGAGGCGGTTGCGGGCGACGATCGTTGGAAGGCGGCCGTTCGCGCCGGCGAGAAATATGTGCAGTTCGCGGGCGCGCTGGACCAGCCGGACGAGGTCAGGCCGATCAAGCAGCCCGAGCCGCGGCCGCCGCGGGCGACCCGGCCGCTCAGGATGTCGGTCACCGCAATCGAGGACTGGCTGCGCGATCCCTACACGATCTACGCCAAACACATCCTGCGACTCGACGCGCTCGATCCCGTCGACATGCCGCTGTCGGCCGCCGACCGCGGCTCGGCGATCCACGATGCGCTCGGCGAGTTCACGGAAACCTATGCCGCGCATCTGCCCGCCGATCCCGCACGCGTGCTGCGCGCGATCGGCGAAAAATATTTTGCGCCGCTGATGGAGCGGCCCGAGGCGCGCGCGCTGTGGTGGCCACGCTTCCAGCGCATCGCGCGCTGGTTCGGCGAATGGGAGACGGTGCGCCGCGATGCAATCGAGGCGATCACGGCGGAGACCCGCGGTGAGATCTCGATCCCGCTCGACAGCGAACGCAGCTTCCGTCTTTCGGCGCGCGCCGATCGCATCGAGCGGCGCCGGGGCGGCGGCTATGCCATCCTCGACTACAAGACCGGACAGCCGCCGACCGGCAAGCAGGTTCGCATGGGCCTGTCGCCGCAGCTCACGCTGGAGGCCGCGATCCTGCGCGAGGGCGGCTTCCCCGATATCCACGCGGGCGCCTCGGTGAGCCAGCTCGTGTACGTCCGCCTGAGCGGTAACAATCCGCCGGGGGAGGAACGCATCCTCGAGCTCAAGTACAAGCAGGGTGACGAGCCGCAGCCGCCGGACACAGCGGCCGCCGAAGCGCGCGCCAAACTGGAGGCGCTGATCCGCGCCTTCGACGACGAGAACCAGCCCTACACCTCGCTGAACCTGCCGATGTGGACCAACCGCTACGGCACTTATGACGATCTCGCCCGGATCAAGGAATGGTCGGCGGCCGGCGGCCTGGGGATCGAGGAATGGTGAAGCTGCCACGCCCCATTCCTGACGAGGTGCGCGCGCGGCAGGCGCGTGCATCCGATCCGACTGCGTCGGCGTTTGTGTCCGCCAATGCCGGCTCGGGCAAGACGCATGTGCTGGTGCAGCGGGTGATCCGCCTGCTGCTATCGGGCGTGCCGCCGGAAAAGATCCTCTGCATCACCTTCACCAAGGCGGCCGCCGCCAACATGGCCGAGCGCGTGTTCACCACGCTGGGACATTGGGTGACGCTGGACGATACCGGGCTCGAAGCAGCGATCCGCGCAGTCGGCATCCCGCATCCCAGCGCGAAAATTCGCCGTGACGCGCGAAAACTGTTCGCCTGCGCGCTGGAAACACCGGGCGGGCTGAAGGTGCAGACCATCCACGCACTGTGCACGCGCCTGCTGCAGCAGTTTCCGTTCGAGGCCAACGTGCCCGCGCGCTTTGCCGTGATCGACGAGCGCGACCAGACCGACATGATGGAGCGCGCCAATCTGAAGGTGCTGCTGGAGGCCGCGCGCGCTCCCGACAGCGTCACCGGCCGCGCCTTGCTGACCGCGATGGCGAGCGCCGCCGACGTCACCTTCAAGGAGGTCGTGCGCGAAGCCTGTCTCAGCCGCGATCATTTCATGGCCTGGACGGATGAGGCCGGCAACGCCGAAGCGGCTGCTGCGCAGATGGCGGCGGCGCTGGGCGTTGATGCGAGCGACCGCATCGAGGACGTCGAGACGGACATTCTCGATGGTCCCTACCTGCCGCGCTCGCGCTGGGAGGACATCGCCTTTGCGCTGGAGGACGGCAGCAAGTCGGACAATGATCAGGCCTCCCGCCTTCGCGAGGCCAAGGTCTTTTCCGGCAGTGCGCAGGTCGATGCCTATCTCTGCGTTTTCCTTACCGACGAAAAGCTGCCGCGCAAGGCCGTTCTGACCAAGAAGTTTGGCGAGCACAACCCGTCCGTCGCCCGCCTGTTCGAGAACGAGGCGCAGCGCCTCGCCGGATTGATCGAGAAGCGCCGCGCCGTGACCATGCGCGACCGCACCGCGGCGCTGCTGCACATCGCGACCGCGGCGGCTGCGAACTATCGCCGCGAGAAGCAAGAGCGCGGCCTGCTGGACTACGATGACCTCATCGACAAGACGCTGGCGATGCTGAACCGTGTGTCTTCAGGCTGGGTGCATTACAAGCTCGACCGCGGCGTCGATCACGTCCTGATCGACGAAGCTCAGGACACCAGCCCGCGGCAATGGGACATCGTCGCGCACATCATCTCCGAATTCACGGCCGGCGAAGGCGCGCGCGACGGGCTGAACCGCACCGTCTTCGCGGTCGGCGACGAGAAACAGTCGATCTTCTCGTTCCAGGGCGCTGACCCGCACGAATTCGACAAACGTAAGCGAGAACTGGATCGCAAATTCAGGGCTGCCGGGCTGAAGTTCGACCCCGTCGCCTTCACCTACTCGTTCCGTTCGGGTGCTGCGATCCTGCATTCGGTCGACCACGTCTTCCGCGAACCCACGATCTACAAGAGCATTCATTCGATCGACGTCGGCCATCCCTTGCACAACTCGCTCAGCGATGCTGGTCCAAGCGTCGTCGAGCTCTGGGATCTCGCGGAAGCCGACGATCGGCAGGACATCGAGGGCTGGCGCGCGCCGTTCGACGGTGTTGCGGTCACCAGCCCCGAGGTCAAGCTCGCCCGCCGCATCCAGACCGAGATCAAGCGGTTGGTCGAGAGCGGCACCCTGACCGGGCATGAGGGCGAGCGCCGGCCGCTGCGTTACGGCGACATGCTGATCCTGGTGCGACGGCGCGGCAATGCGTTCGACGCGGTGATCCAGGCGCTGAAGCATGCTGGCGTTCCCGTGGCCGGCGCCGACCGGCTCAAGTTGACCGAGCATATCGCGATCATCGACCTGATGAATCTTGCGGACGCACTGCTGCTGCCGCAGGACGATCTCGCGCTGGCGGTCGCGCTGAAGAGCCCGCTGTTCGGCCTCGATGACGACGACCTGTTTCAATTGGCCCATGAGCGCAAGGGCTCGCTGCGCCGCGCACTCGGCGAGCATGCGGCCGGGAGCGAGAAGTTCGCTTCCGTGCTGCGGCGTCTGGAGGCCTGCGAGACCCGTGCGCGCGAGGAGACGCCGTTCGCCTTCTACGCCTGGCTGTTGGGGGGCGACGGCGGGCGTGCACGCATCCTGCGACGGCTCGGCCATGAGGCCAACGACGCACTCGACGAATTCCTCGAACTGGCGCTCAGCTGTGAGCGCAAGGCGCCGGCCTCGCTGCAAGGCTTCATGGCCTGGCTGCGCTCGGCCGACACCGAGGTGAAGCGCGACATGGAAATCTCGCGCGACGAGGTGCGGGTGATGACCGTGCACGGCGCCAAGGGGCTGGAAGCTTCGGTCGTGTTCATGGTCGACACCACGTCGTCGCCGGCGGATTCGCAGCGGGTCTGGCTGATCCACGTGCCGCGCGGCAATGGCGGCGAGGTCGTGGTCTGGGCCGGCCGCAAGGCCGACGACCCCAAGCCCGTCGCCGACGCGCGCAAGGCCATGCTCGAGGAGACCGAGGACGAATATCGCCGTCTGCTCTACGTCGCGATGACACGTGCGGCCGACCGCCTGATCGTCGGCGGCTGCATGCCCGGCAACATGAAGACGGTTCGCAAGCTGAGCTGGTACGATTTGGTCGACACCGGGCTCAAAGGCTCGGGCCTGGACAAGCAGGTGATCGAGACGCCGCTCGGCAAGGTGACCCGATTCGCCCGGCCGGAGGATGTCGCCGTGCAGGGTATCCCGGCGGCGATTGTGGATCAGGCGGTCGCGCTGCCGGCGTGGCTGCGAACACCGGCGCCGAGCGAGACCGTTGACGACGATCTGGTGCGTCCCTCCGGTCAGTCGGCCGAGGATGGCCGCAGCGTGCGGACAGGCGAATCAGTGCAGTCGCGCGCTCTCGCGTTGCAACGCGGCACGCTGGTGCACCGTCTGCTGCAATCCTTGCCCGATATCGCCGCGGAACGCCGGCGCGAGGCCGCGCTCGGCTTCATGACGCGCAACGCCGCGGACTGGCCGGAAGCCGATCGCGCCGCTTTGGCCGACAAGGTACTGGCCTTGATCACCGAACCGCGCTTTGCGCCGGTCTTTGCCGCCGGCAGCCGGGCGGAGGTCGCCATCGCCGGCCGGCTGGAGCGGCCGGGCCGGGCACCGGCGCTGGTGTCGGGGCAGATCGACCGACTGGTCGTCCGTCCGGATGAGGTTTTGATCGTCGATTTCAAGACCAACCAGGCCGCGCCCAAAAGCGCGGCCGAGGCGCCCGCGGCCTACGTCCGGCAGCTTGCGCTGTACCGGGCGGTGCTGGCGCGGCTTTATCCCCAAAAGCCTGTCAGGGCCGTCCTGCTCTGGACCGAGGCCCTTGAATATATGGAGATTTCAGCCCCCGCGCTGGACGCGGCGCTGGCATCCCTTCATCTCGCTGTGAGCGTCCTTGACCCGGCAAGGGGCCGTTCATAGGTTGACGGCATGATCCCGGGCGCGATTCCCATTCGCGCCGATTCTTTCAACCGAACGAGGTACTCCCATGGCCGTTGGCAAGGTTTCTGACACCGATTTCGAAGCCGAAGTGCTCAAGGCGGACGGCCCCGTCGTCGTCGATTTCTGGGCTGAGTGGTGCGGTCCCTGCCGCATGATCGCGCCCGCCCTCGACGAGATCGCCGGCGCGATGGGCAACAAGGTCAAGATCGTGAAGCTCAACGTCGACGAGAGCCCGAAGACCGCCTCGAAGTATGGCGTGATGTCGATCCCCACCCTGATGATCTTCAAGGGCGGTGAGATGGCCTCCCGCCAGGTCGGCGCGGCGCCGAAGGCGAAGCTGCAGCAGTGGATCACGTCGGCGGTTTGATCGCCTCTCGCAAGTTTATTTTCGACAACGGCCGGCGAAAGCCGGCCGTTTTGCGTTGATGGGACGTGTCCAGCGTATGACGAGTCCCAGACCTTGCCTGCTCCTCCCGCAAAGCGCGCGCGCAAATCGACATCCCTCGTTGCGATGGAGGCGCGGTCGGTCGACGCGATTCCACGCGGCAAGGAATGGCAGTACGAGCCGAAATGGGATGGCTTTCGCTGCCTGCTGTCGCGCGACGGCAGCCACATTGACCTGCGCTCAAAATCCGGCGAGGACCTCACGCGCTATTTCCCCGAGATCGTCGCTGCCGCGCTGAAGCTGAAAGCCGATCGTTTCACGCTCGACGGCGAGATCGTGGTTCCGCACGGCAAAAGCTTTTCCTTCGACGCGTTGCTGCAACGGATTCATCCTGCCGCGAGCCGCGTGAAAAAGCTCTCGCAGGAAACGCCGGCCCTTTACCTCGTCTTCGATCTGCTCGCGACGGCAAAACAGAAGCAGCTTGCCGAGAGGCCACTCGGCGAACGGCGGCCGGCGCTGGAGGCTTTTGCGAAGGCCAATCTGAAGGGCAGCAGCTTCCATCTCTCACCGGCAACGACGAGCTACCCTACCGCGAAAAGATGGCTGGCTCAGTCCGGCGGCGGCTCGGACGGCGTCATCGCCAAGCGGATCGACCTGCCCTATCAGGCCGGAAATCGCGACGGCATGCAGAAGATCAAGAAATTTCGCAGCGCCGATTGCGTGGTCGGCGGCTTCCGCTACGCGACCAACAAGCTGGACGGTCGAAAGGTGGTTGGCTCGCTGCTGCTCGGGCTCTACGACGATGGCGGCCTGCTGCACCATGTCGGATTCACCTCGGCGATCAAGGCGAACGAGAAGCCGGCGCTGACCGATCGGCTGGAGGCGCTGAACGGCGAGCCCGGCTTCACCGGCAACGCGCCGGGCGGACCGAGCCGCTGGTCGACCGAGCGTTCGGCCAAATGGTGCCCGCTCAAGCCGAAGCTGGTGATCGAGGTCTGCTACGATCATTTCAGCGGCGAGCGTTTTCGCCACGGCACCTCGATCCTGCGCTGGCGCCCCGACAAGGCACCGCGGCAATGCGGCTTCGATCAGCTGAAGCAGAAGGTGGCCGATCCGATGAAGCTGCTGAAGTAGGCAAATTCGTAGCCCGGATGGAGCGCAGCGCAATCCGGGATTCTCGCCCCAAGCAATAGCAGCCCCGGATTGCGCTGCGCTCCATCCGGGATACCAAGCGAAAGACGCCTACTCGATCCATCCCGTTGCCAGCGCATTAGCCAGCTCCGGCTGACCATTGCGCCGCGCCAGCGCCGCCATCGCCTCGTGATCATACGCAACATTTCGGAACGTCACCTGCCAGGCACCGTCGGCAAGTTCGAGGATCGCATAACGCGCGTGCGGCGTGCCGGCTTCGACGACATGCGGATACGGATGCTTGTCGCGATAGCCGGGGCTGCCGACGCTGCCGGGATTGACGATCAGCCGGCCATCGCGAAGCCGCACGGCGCGGGCGAGATGGGTGTGGGCGCACAGGATCAGGGATTGCGAGATGCTTTGCGCGAATTGCCCGATGCGGTCGAGCGGCGATAGTGCCACCGTGCCGTCGGGATGCACGGTATCGAGCCAGTAGACCTCGTCGTTATCGGGCGTCGCGTGGCAGAGGAACACCTGCTCGCGAAACACCCGAATCATCGGCTGGGCGCGCAGCCAGTCCAGCTGCACGGCGTCGAGCGCGTCGTAGGCGGGGCGATCCCACGAGCCCATTTTCTCCGGCGGCCGGTCGAGGAGATAGCGGTCATGGTTGCCGAGCACGTGCACGGCGTCGAGCCGCATCAGCATCTCGACGGTGCGACGCGCATCGAGCGGGCCGCTCAGCATGTCGCCGAGATTGACGATGTCGGTGATATCAAGCGCGCGGATGTCTGCGAGCACCGCCTCCAGCGCGAGGTAGTTCCCGTGGACGTCGGCGATGGCAGCGAAGCGCATTGGCGGTCTCTATGCAGGAGGCGTGCCGTTGATCGCCAGCACGTGGCCGGCCAGATACAGCGAGCCCGTGATCAGGATGCGCGGCGGCACCTCGTAGGCGAGCTTCGACAGGCCACGCAATGCGGCTTCGACGCCGGAGACCATCTCGACGCGCATGCCGAGGCTGCCCGCGGCATCCGCAAGGCGATCGACCGGCATCGCGTTCTCAATGTCGGGAATCGGCACCGCGATGATGTGACGGGTGAGGCCGGCGAAATTGGCGAGGAACGCCTGCGCGTCCTTGTTGGCCATCATGCCCGCAATTATCACCAGCGGCCGCGACACCCGCTCTTCGAGATCGCCTAGCGCCGCCGCGGCGACGCGGCCGCCCTCTGCATTGTGCCCGCCGTCGAGCCAGATCTCCGAGCCTTGCGGCCCCCAGGACAGCAGCGTGCCCGAGGTGATGCGCTGCATCCGCGCCGGCCATTCGGCGCCGACGATACCAGCCTCGAACGCGGCGTGACTGATCTTGAAGATGGTGATGGCGCGCAGCGTCGCGATCGCAAGTCCGGCATTGTCGAACTGGTGGCGGCCGAACAGCCGCGGCGCCGTGAGATCCATCAGGCCGCGATCGTCCGAATAGACCAGCCGACCGTGCTCGACATTGACGTGCCAGCTCTCGTTCGCCGCAAACAGTGGCGCGCGCATGCGCTTGGCCTGCGCCTCGATCACAGCCATGGCTTCGCCCGCCTGCTCGGCGCAGATCACGGGCACACCGT
This sequence comes from Bradyrhizobium symbiodeficiens, assembly GCF_002266465.3. Classification (NCBI taxonomy): domain Bacteria; kingdom Pseudomonadati; phylum Pseudomonadota; class Alphaproteobacteria; order Hyphomicrobiales; family Nitrobacteraceae; genus Bradyrhizobium; species Bradyrhizobium symbiodeficiens. The sequence continues at coordinate 99,837 of NZ_CP029427.2, forward strand.
GCTTGATGATCGCCGCCTTCTCGCCGGCGATCGACGTCAGGGTGTCCCCGAGAAAATCCATGTGATCCATGCTGACAGGCGTGATCACGCAGGCCGCCGGCGTGTCGACCACATTGGTCGAATCGAGCCGGCCGCCGAGGCCGACTTCGAGCAGCACGACGTCGGCCGGGTTCCGCGCAAACAAATGGAAGGCGGCCGCCGTCTTCAGCTCGAACAATGTCGCGGCTTCACCGGCATTGACGCGTTCGACCTCTTCCAGCGCGGCACGCAATTCGTCGTCACCGACCAGCACGCCACCGCCGGCGCGGCCGAGGCGGAAGCATTCGTTGATACGAACGAGATAGGGCGAGGTGTAGGCATGCACGCGCAGGCCTGCGGCCTCCAGCGTCGCGCGCAGATAAGCGAGCGTCGAGCCCTTGCCGTTGGTGCCGGCGATGTGGATCACCGGCGGCAATTTGCGTTCGGGGTGGCCGAGCCGATCGAGCAGGCGGTGCATCCGCTCCAGCCCGAGGTTGATGCGTTTCTGATGCAGGACCGACAACCGCCCGATCAATTCGCCGAGCGGCGTCTTCGCGCTGTCAGGGGATGCGTTCACGCGTGCGGCGCAGCCGACGCCGTCTCGGCGGCCGAGACGATCTGTGCCGGGCTGACCACCGGCTGCACCGACTTCGATGCAGTCTCCAGCGCCGGCGCTCTGGTCAGCAGACGGCAGAGCCGCGCCAGGGTCGGGCGCAATTCGTGGCGATGCACGACCATGTCGACCATGCCGTGCTCTTTCAGGTACTCGGCGCGCTGGAATCCTTCAGGCAGCTTCTCGCGGATGGTCTGCTCGATCACGCGGGCGCCGGCAAAACCGATCAGCGCGCCGGGCTCGGCGATCTGCACGTCGCCGAGCATCGCATAGGACGCGGTGACGCCGCCGGTGGTCGGATTGGTCAGCACGACGATGTAGGGCAGCTTCGCCTCGCGCAGCATCTGCACCGCGACGGTCGTGCGCGGCATCTGCATCAGCGACAGGATGCCTTCCTGCATGCGCGCGCCGCCTGACGCCGCGAACACGATGAACGGCGATTTCTTCTCGACCGCGAGCTCGAGCCCGCGCACGAGGGCTTCGCCTGCGGCCATGCCGAGCGAGCCGCCCATGAAGTCGAAATCCTGCACGGCGACGACGGCGGCGGAGCCTTCGAGCTTGCCGTAGCCGACCTTGACCGCGTCGTTCAGATTGGTCCGGGCGCGCGCATCCTTGATGCGGTCGACGTATTTTTTCTCGTCACGGAACTTGAGCGGATCGGGCGTGACCTCGGGCAGCGCGACGTCGTACCAGGTCTCGTTGTCGAAGATCGACTTCAGACGCGCCACCGCGCCCATGCGCATGTGGTAGTTCGAGCCCGGGATGACGAACTGGTTGGCCTCGACGTCCTTGTAGAACACGAGCTGTCCGGAATCCGGGCACTTGATCCACAGATTCTCCGGCGTCTCCCGCCGCAGCATGTTGCGGATCTTCGGCCGGACCACGTTGGTAAGCCAGTTCATGGTTTGCTCCGATGTGCGAACCCGCCTCGCGGATCGCCTGAAGGGATATATGGCGACCGGGCCGCTGCCCGGCAAGCCGCCGTGTCGCCCGCCTTAGAGCATGATCCGGAAAAGTGTGACGCGGTTTTCCGACAAGATCATGCTCAAACTAAAGAGCCAAAGCGGAATTATGGCCTATTCCGCCGCCTGTTGCGCGCCCTTGACGCCCTGGGCCAGGGCCGCCGTCAGCTCCGCCACGGCGTTGACGGTCTTGCCGGTCGCCCGTCCCTCGACGTCGAGGCTGTTCTTGAGCGCATCGACCAGCGCGGTGCCGACCACGGCGCCGTTGGCATGGGAGGCAATGTCGCGCGCGGTCTCCGGGGTGCGGATGCCGAAGCCGACGCAGACCGGCAGCTTGGTGTGCCGCTTGATGCGGGCAACCGCCTCGCTCACGGCCGAGGAGTCCGCGGTCGCGGCCCCGGTGATGCCGGTGATGGAGACGTAGTAGACGAAGCCCGAGGTGTTGGCGAGCACGGCCGGCAGGCGCTTGTCGTCGGTCGTGGGCGTCGCCAGGCGGATGAAGTTGAGGCCGGCCTTCATCGCGGGCAGGCAGAGCTCGTCGTCTTCTTCAGGCGGCAGATCGACGATGATAAGGCCGTCGACACCCGCGCTCTTGGCATCGACCAAAAATTTGTCGACGCCATAGATGTAGATCGGATTGTAATAGCCCATCAGCACGATCGGCGTCGCGTTGTCGTCCTTGCGGAAGCCGCGCACCAGCTCCAGCGTCTTCTTCAGCGTCATGCCGGCCTTGAGCGCGCGCAGGCCTGCAGCCTGGATCGACGGACCATCGGCCATCGGATCGGTGAAGGGCATGCCGATCTCGATCACGTCGGCGCCCGATTTCGGCAGCGCCTTGATGATCTCGAGCGAGGTCGCGGGATCGGGATCGCCCGCCATCAGGAAGGTGACAAAGGCCGAGCGGCCCTGTTTCGCGAGCTCGGCGAAACGAGTGTCGATACGCGTGGTCACTTGCTCTTGCCCCTCAGGATGTCGCCGACCTGCGGGACGTCCTTGTCGCCGCGGCCGGAGAGGTTGACGACCATCAGGTGATCTCTCGGGCGCTTCGGCGCGAGCTCCATCACCTTGGCGATGGCGTGCGCGGGTTCGAGCGCGGGGATGATGCCTTCGAGCTTCGACAGCAGCTGGAATGCAGCGAGCGCTTCATCATCGGTCGCGGAGAGATAGTTCACGCGGCCGACCTCGTGCAGCCAGGAATGCTCGGGGCCGATGCCGGGATAGTCGAGGCCGGCGGAGATCGAATGGGCGTCCTGGATCTGGCCGTCGGCATCCATCAGGAGATAGGTGCGGTTGCCGTGCAGCACGCCGGGACGGCCGCCCGCGATCGAGGCCGCGTGGAGCTGCGTCAGCCCGTGGCCCGCGGCTTCGACGCCGAAGATCTCGACGGAGGGATCATCGAGGAACGGATGGAACAGGCCCATCGCGTTGGAGCCACCGCCGATGCAGGCGACCAGCGAATCCGGCAGACGGCCCTCGACCTCCTGCATCTGCGCCTTGGTCTCGTTGCCGATGATCGACTGGAAGTCGCGCACCAGCGTCGGATAAGGATGCGGGCCTGCGACCGTGCCGATGCAGTAGAAGGTGTTGTGCACGTTGGTGACCCAGTCGCGCAGCGCCTCGTTCATGGCATCCTTCAGCGTGCGCGTGCCCGACTGCACCGGCATCACCGTGGCGCCCAGCATCTCCATGCGGATCACGTTGGGCTGCTGACGCTCGACGTCGACGGCCCCCATGTAGACGATGCATTCGAGCCCGAAGCGCGCGCATAGCGTCGCGGTGGCGACGCCGTGCTGACCCGCGCCGGTCTCGGCGATGATGCGCTTCTTGCCCATGCGCCGTGCCAGCATGATCTGGCCGAGCACGTTGTTCACCTTGTGCGAGCCGGTGTGGTTGAGCTCTTCGCGTTTCAGGTAAATCCTGGCGCCGCCGAGATGCTCGGTAAGGCGCTCGGCGAAATAAAGCGGCGAGGGCCGGCCGACATAGTTCTTGAGATAGCCGTTCATCTCGGTCTGGAACGCCGGATCGGCCTTGGCCTCGGTGTAGGCCTTCTCCAGATCGAGGATCAGCGGCATCAGGGTTTCCGCGACGAAGCGGCCGCCGAAGATGCCGAAATGGCCACGATCGTCGGGGCCGCTGCGATAGGAATTGGGTTTGGCGATGTTCATCGAACACTCAACTCTTGGCTAGCGCGCGCGGCGCGAATGAAGGCCTTGATCATCTCGGGGTCCTTCACGCCGGGAGCGCTCTCGACACCGGAGGACACGTCGACGCCGCCCGCGCCGGTGACGCGAAGAGCCTCGGCGACGTTCTGCGCATGAAGGCCGCCCGAAACCATATACGGCAGCTTGAGCTCGAGGTTTCCGAGCAGGCGCCAGTCGAAGGGCGTACCGAGGCCGCCGGGCCGCGTCGCGTCTTTCGGTGCCCGCGCGTCGAACAGGATGCGGTCGGCGACCGCCGTGTAGCCGGGCAGCACGGCAAGATCCACAGCGACCTCGACCGGGACCGCCTTCATCACCGGGCGGCCAAACCGCTGCTTGATGTCGCGCAGCCGCGCCACGCTCTCCTTGCCGTGCAGCTGGAAAATGTCCGGCGACAGCGCATCCATGATGTTGTCGAGCGTCGCATCATCGGCATCGACGGTGAGCGCCACTTTGAGCGCGCGCCCCTTCGCCTGGCGGCCGAGATCCCGGCCGAGCTCCAGGGACAGATGCCGCGGCGAAGGCGGGAAGAACACGAACCCCACCATATCCGCACCCGCCTCGAGCGCCGTTTGAAGCGTCTCGCGCGTGGACAGGCCGCAGATTTTGACGAGCAGGGACATGGTCTCAAAGCAAATGGAGGCCGCAAGGTGCGGCCGGAAAACGGGGTTTTCGGTCGGGCCGCTTCTACAACGTCGCGCGCTGCTTGTCTCGCCCGATGGGCCCGTAAAGCCCGACCCCGGAGGGAACGGGAAGGCGCTGCGAGCCGGGCTTTGCCGCGGCCGCCTGGGCCCGCAAATCGGCCAGTTCGAGCCTGGCAGCCCGTGAATCCGCCTCGTGGCGGCGCGCCGCGCGCCGCCAGTGCCGCTGACCGAACCAGACGGCACAGCCGCCGGCGAAGACGCCGAGGGCGGCGACCAGGATCATGAGCAGGAACAGCGGCAGCGTCACCGACAATGACGGGTCGTTCGCTATGAAGGGATCGAACGAGACCGTGACGAAGTGCCGGTTGGAAACGGCGAAGGCCACCAGGATCAGGCCCAGCGGTATCACGATCAGCGCGGTCAGGAACTTTCGCATCGCGATCGCTCGTCTTGAATCAAGCTTGCGGCCGCATCATGCGGCTATCAGGTTAAACCCCGACGACGACATCCTTAGTCAGGCGCGCCGGGATCCGGATGGTCGCGGTTCAGCCGCTCGCGCATTTCCTTGCCGGTCTTGAAGAACGGAACGCTCTTCTGATCGACAGGCACGTGGGCGCCGGTGCGTGGATTGCGCCCGGCGCGTGCAGGGCGATGCTTGACCGAGAAGGCACCGAAGCCGCGCAACTCGACGCGGTCACCGCGCGCGAGGGCCGCTACGATCTCTTCGAGAATCGCATTCACAATGTTCTCGACATCCCGCTGGTATAGATGCGGGTTGTGCTCGGCGATACGCTGAACAAGTTCGGATTTGATCATCGAGAGATAGGACCCGGGAGCGTGCGGATGACCATTTCCGTGAAAATACCTTGATCTGTCAAGACGCTAAATCAAGGCTGGGCGTCGTGAAAATGCGTGACAAATGCCGAAAAAGCGGGCTGACCCGACGCCCGTCGGACGGGAAAACCCTCAGGCGCTCGCCCGGCCCGTCAATTTGAGGCGGCCGGTTGCCACAGGGCCAGCATTCCGTCCATTCCAAACCGATCGACCGCTTGCGCGACGCCGGTTTGCCCGATTTGATGCGCAATCGAGCCCAAACCGAGCGCTTCCAGCGTGACAGCAGCCGCCGTCTTGAGGAACGGCAGATCGCCAAAGCGCGGCTGGAGCTTGTAGTCGCGTACCGGAAGACCCTTCTTGACGCTCTTCTGCTCGACCAGCCAGGTCACCGCCGTCTTCTCGTCACCGATCTGATCAATCAGCTTGAGATCGATCGCCTGGCGTCCCGTGAAGACGCGGCCATCAGCCACTTTCTCGAGCTGCGTGTCATCCATGCCACGCCGTTCCTTCACCAATCCCCTGAACCAGGCATAGGAATCCTTCACCAGCGCATCGAGGGCAGCCCGCGCTTCGGGACTGGTCGGCTCAAAACCGTTGGGCGCAGCCTTCAGCGGCGACGACTTCACCTCCTCGACCTTGACGCCGATGGTCTTCAGGAGCTCGCTGACGTTGGGATATTGGAACAGCACGCCGATCGACCCGACCAGCGAGCTCTGCTGGGCGATGATGTGGTCGCTGGCAATCGCCGTGATGTAGCCCCCGGAGGCAGCCAGGCCCTCGACCACCACGACCAGCGGCTTCTTCGCCTTAAGCCGGACAAGCGAATCGTAGAGCTGCTCGGAGCCGGCGGTGGTGCCGCCCGGCGAGTTGATGTGAACGATGACGGCCGCGGCCTGCGAATTCTCCAGCCGCTCCAGCGCCTGCGTGCGATCGGAATCGCTGCGGATCAGGCCGTCGATCTGGACCCGCGCGATCGAGCCGGCGGATGCGAAGGTGCCGCGCGCGCCGGGTGTCGCGATCAGCGCAAAGCCCGCAATCGCCGCTATCGCGATCAGCGCAGCCATCACGCGCCAGAACGTCAGCTTGCGGCGGATCCTGCGGCGATCGACGATGATGTCCGAATCGAGCGACATCTAGATATCTCCAAATGAAAGGCCGGACGCGTTGTGCCCTCACAGCGTGACCAACGGCTTATCTGGATACATCAATTGCGGCGCAATTTGAAGAAAACAAGGCCTCTTGAGGCCCGGCTGCGTAGCCCGGATCGAGTGCAGCGTAATCCGGGCTACAAGAACGATAAGCACAACAAAAAAGCCCCGGCTCGCGCCGGGGCTCGATGCAGCGAAATGCGTTTCGCTTACTTGCTGTCGCGGTTCTTGAGCGCGGTGCCGAGGATGTCGCCGAGCGTTGCTCCCGAATCGGAGGAGCCGTACTGCGCGATGGCTTCCTTCTCTTCGGCAACTTCGAGCGCCTTGATCGACACCTGGACCTTGCGGGCCTTCTTGTCGAACTGGATCACGCGGGCATCGACCTTCTCGCCGACGGCAAAGCGTTCGGCGCGCTGGTCGTTGCGGTCACGGGCGAGCTCCGAGCGCTTGACGAAGGTGGTGAAGTCGGTCCCGGCGATCTTCACCTCGATACCGCTTTCCTTCACTTCGAGCACTTCGCAGGTCACGACCGCGCCCTTCTTGACATCGCCCGGCTCGGCGAAGGGGTCGCCTTCGAGCTGCTTGATGCCGAGCGAGATGCGCTCCTTCTCGACGTCCACATCGAGCACCACGGCCTTCACCATGTCGCCCTTCTTGTAGTTGTCGATCACCTGCTCGCCCGGAAGCTTCCAGTCGAGGTCGGAGAGATGGACCATGCCGTCGACGTCGCCTTCGAGACCCAGGAACAGACCGAACTCGGTCTTGTTCTTGACCTCGCCCTCGACCGTCGAACCGGTCGGGTGACCTTCGACGAAGACCTCCCACGGGTTGCGCATGGTCTGCTTGAGGCCGAGCGAGATGCGGCGCTTGACGGAATCGACTTCCAGCACCTGCACTTCGACTTCCTGCGAGGTCGAAACGATCTTGCCGGGGTGCATGTTCTTCTTGGTCCACGACATCTCGGAGACGTGGATCAGGCCTTCGATGCCCGGCTCGAGCTCGACGAACGCACCGTAGTCGGTGATGTTGGTGACGCGGCCGGTGAAGCGGGCACCCAGCGGGTACTTGGCTTCGATGCCCTGCCACGGATCGTCCAGCAGCTGCTTCATGCCCAGCGAGATGCGGTGCGTCTCGTGGTTGATCTTGATGATCTTGACCTTCACGGTCTGGCCGATCGAGAGCACCTCGGTCGGGTGGTTGACACGGCGCCACGCGATGTCGGTGACGTGCAGCAGGCCGTCGATGCCGCCGAGATCAACGAACGCACCGTAATCGGTGATGTTCTTGACCACGCCGTCGATGACCTGACCCTCTTCGAGGTTCTGCACCAGTTCCTGACGCTGCTCGGCGCGGGTCTCTTCGAGAACCGTGCGGCGGGACACGACGATATTGCCGCGGCGGCGGTCCATCTTGAGGATCTGGAACGGCTGTGAGTTGTTCATCAGCGGCGCAACGTCGCGGATCGGACGGATGTCGACCTGCGAGCGCGGCAGGAAGGCCACGGCACCGTCGAGGTCGACGGTGAAGCCGCCCTTGACCTGGTTGAAGATGACGCCGTTGACCTTTTCGTTGTTCTGGAACGCCTTCTCGAGCTTGCCCCAGCTCTCTTCGCGGCGCGCCTTGTCGCGCGACAGTACGGCTTCGCCGAGCGCGTTCTCGATCCGATCGAGGAACACTTCGACCTCGTCGCCGACCTTCAGTTCGCTGTCACGGCCGGGGCCGGAAAATTCGCGCAGGGCGACGCGGCCCTCGGTCTTCAGGCCGACGTCGATGACGGCCATGTCCTTTTCAATTGCAACAACCTTGCCCTTGATGACGGAGCTCTCCTGCAGGTTGCCACCTGCGAAGGACTCATCGAGCATCGCGGCGAAATCGTCGCGCGACGGGCTATAGGTATCAGCGGAAGTCGAAGCCATTTGTTCTCCAGTTGCGGAAGTCGTGCCGGCCGTTGGGTTCAAGGGCGTATCGGGCGCGCAGTGTCGGAAGGTCCACAAAACCTTCGAGCGACCGCTCGTTGCTCCGGTTTGCGCCGGAACAGCGGAAGCGGGCCGGCTGAGGCCCGCGCGTTCGATACGTGGAAATCTTATGTCCGGAGCCTGGATCGCGCCGGTCCCGGAAGGACCCGACGTATCGACCTCAAAGAGCGGGAGCGGGCGCTTCCTCCAATGACGGCAGCGGCTTAACCCCGCAACCGGCCCGCTCGGACGGCCTCGATAATGTCGATGGCGGCCCGGACGCCGCCTTCTATATCCAGTTGGGAGTTATCAAGCAAGTAAGCATCCGCGGCCGGTTTCAAAGGCGCAATGGCCCGGTTCTTGTCACGTTCGTCGCGCTGGATGATGTCGGCGAGCACGGCGGCCTCGTCGGCCTCCTCGCCCCTTGCCTTGGCCTCCATGGTCCGGCGGCGCGCGCGGACTTTTGGGTCGGCCACGACGAAGATCTTCACGTCCGCATGCGGGCAGATCACGGTTCCAATGTCCCGGCCGTCCAGCACGGCACCGGGCGGATCGGCGGCGAATTGCCGTTGAAAATTGACCAGGGCCTCGCGGACCCTCGGGATCGCCGAGACGATCGAGGCGCCCTCGCCGGCCTTCTGGGTCTTCAGGGCCGGATTGCCGAACTTCTCGGGATCGAGTTCCAGCGCCGCCGCGACCGCAGCCTCCTCGTCCCGGAGATCGTGACCGGACTGCATCAGGGCATAAGCCACCGCACGGTAGATCACGCCGGTATCGAGATGACGATAGCCGTAATGATGCGCGAGACGCTTGCCGAGCGTCCCCTTGCCCGAGGCCGCGGGCCCGTCGATGGCGATGATCATGAAAACTCGGCCCCTAGCGAACGCATCATCGGAATGAAGTCCGGGAAACTGGTGGCGATGAAGGCGGTGTCGTCGACGGTCACCGGCTGATCGGAGGCGCAGCCCATCACCAGGGCGGACATCGCGATGCGGTGGTCCATGTGGGTGGCGACCGTGCCGCCGCCGGGGACGTGACCGCGGCCTTCGACGATCAGATCGTCGCCGGAGACCTCGACCTTGACGCCGTTGACGCGCAGCATGGCGGCGGTGGCCTCCAGGCGGTCGGATTCCTTGACGCGCAGCTCCTGCAGGCCGCGCATGATCGTCGTGCCCTCGGCGAAGGCGGCTGCCACCGCCAGCACCAGATATTCATCAATCATCGAGGGCGCGCGCTCCGGCGGCACCACGACGCCGCGCAGCTTCGAGGCGCGTACACGCAAGCGCGCCATCGGCTCGCCGGCATCGCCGCGAACTTCGCTTTCCTCGATGAAGCCGCCCATTTCGCGCAGCGTTGTGAACAGGCCGGTGCGCAGCGGATTGGTCATGACGTCGGTCAGCACGACATCGGAGCCCTCGACGATCAACGCGGCGACGATCGGGAACGCCGCGGACGAGGGATCGGCGGGCACAACGACGGTGGCGCCGTGCAGCTCAGGCTGGCCGACCAGTGCGATCTTGCGGCCATGCGTGCCCTCGCGCGTGGAGGTGATATCGGCGCCGAAATGCTTGAGCATCAGCTCGGTATGGTCGCGGCTGGCCTCGCTCTCGATCACGGTTGTGGTGCCCGGCGCAGCCAGGCCCGCCAGCAGCACCGCCGATTTGATCTGGGCCGAGGCGACCGGGGTCTTGTAGGTGATCGGGAGCGGATCGCGCGCACCCTGGAGGGTCAGGGGCAGACGGCCGCCCTCACTGCCGGAGATGACCTTCGCACCCATCTTTTCCAGGGGATCGAGAATCCGACGCATCGGCCGGCTGCGCAGCGAGGCGTCGCCGTCGAAAACCGCCGAGATCGGGCAGCCGGCGACGGCGCCCATCACCAGCCGGCAGCCGGTCCCGGAGTTCCCGAAATCCAGCGGAGCCTTGGGCTGGGCGAAGCCCGCGACGCCCACGCCCTGCACCTTCCAGGCAAAATCGCCGGTCCGCTCCACGGTGGCGCCCAGCGCCTGCATCGATTTGGCGGTGTTGAGGACGTCCTCGCCCTCCAGCAGACCCGAAATCCTGGTCTCGCCCACCGCGAGCGCACCCAGGATGAGGGCACGATGGGAGATCGACTTGTCCCCGGGCACCCGTACTTTCCCGGTCAGGGGCCCGCTGGCGCGAGCCTGGAGCGGCCTCGTTTGGTCGGAATGGGTCACGATTGGGTCCTTGGATGCGCCCTCGAGGGGGGCTCGGCGCAGGTACCACATGGTCAGCACCCCGTCACGGGCATGTCGTTCTCCCGTAATGCGCTATTGACAGCGGCCCGCCAACTAGCCAAGTGAAACACCGCTTTTCAGACATTCCCAGGATTCCTGCCGTGGCCAAGTCAGAACTCGGAACCAAACGTATTTGCCCGACCACGGGCAAGAAGTTCTACGACCTCAACAAGAATCCGGTGATCTCGCCCTATACCGGCGAAGTCGTGCCGATCGCCCCCGTCGCGCCCGCGCGCGTGCCCCGCGGCGCCGAAGCCCGGCACGCGGCGACGGCGGATGCCACGCCGGAGCCGGCGGAGGTCGAGGAGGTCTCGCTCGAGGAGGCCGACGCCGAGGAGAACAGCGGCAAGGTCAAGGCCGTCGTGCCCGAATCCGAGGACGATATCGAGGTCGACGAGACCCTCGACGACGACGATGACGATGATTCGACCTTCATTGCCGACGAAGAAGAGGGCGATGAGGACGTTACCGACATCATTGGTGATGTCGGAGGTGATGAAGAGACTTGAGATCAGCCCTGATCTGTGAAAAAGGGTGCACCGCGCGAGTCACCAGGGCTCGCCGGTGCGGGTGATCCACCAGGATCCCCACAAGGACTAAGGGGCCATAGCTCAGCTGGGAGAGCGCTTGCATGGCATGCAAGAGGTCGGCGGTTCGATCCCGCCTGGCTCCACCAGCCTTCGCTCGCTTCGCGAGCTTCGGCTCGGCAAGCCAGCTCCGCTCTATCGTAGCGAAGCTAGCGAAGGCTGCCGCGACGTAGCCCGAAGGGCGAAGCCGGGCCTCGGAAAGCGCATGCATATCCAATAGGCTGAACGGCGGGGACGATCCGCCATGAAGTACGTTTATATCCTCGAAAGCCTCGATTCGCTCCACTTCTACATCGGCATCACCGACGACCTTCGAGCCCGGCTTGCAAAGCACAATACCGGCGAGGTGCCGCATACCTCGAGATACGGGCCATGGCGCATCAAGACTTACATCGCTTTCAGCAACGAGAAGCAGGCCGTCGCATTCGAGAAGTACCTGAAGTCAGCTTCCGGCCGAGCGTTTGCCAAGAAGCGCCTCTAGCACCTACTCCCCGATCACCGCATTCAGCCGATCCCGCAGCGCGACGATCTCGTCCTTCATCGCGACCAGCTCCGACACCGAGCAGTCCGACGCTGCCAGGATCGATTGCGGCACGGCGCGCGCTTTCTCCTTCAGCGCATGCCCCTGCGGCGTCAGCGCGATCAGGACCTGGCGCTCGTCCTCGCTGCTACGCGTGCGCCTCACGAGATGCGCGGCCTCCAGCCGCTTGAGCAGCGGCGTCAGCGTGCCCGAATCCAGGAACAGCTTCTCGCCGATGTCCTTGACCGGCACGTCGTCGCGCTCCCACAGCGCCAGCATGACCAGATATTGCGGATAGGTCAGGCCGAGCCGGTCCAGCAGCGGCTTGTAGACGCGGTTGAAGGCGTGCGCGGCCGAATAGACCGCGAAGCAGATCTGGTTGTCGAGCCGCAGCGGCGCGTCCGCTGCCGAGTGTTTTCGAGGCATGGAGAATCTCACGGGATTTCCTCCCATTCTGGTGCCGGCGGGCGGCACATTCAATTGCGAACAATTAAATGTGAGCCATGCCAATTTCAATTGCGCACAATCTAATTGTCTGCGATACAGAACTTACCCCAACCGGAAGACCCGAGGAGACGACAATGTCCGTGAACGTCCTCTACAAGACCAGCGCCAAGGCCACCGGCGGCCGCGACGGCAAGGCTGCGACCCTCGACGGCTCGCTGAATGTCAAGCTCACCACGCCGAAGGAGCTCGGCGGCGGCGGCGGCGCCGGCAACAATCCCGAGCAGCTGTTTGCGGCCGGCTATGCCGCCTGCTTCATCGGCGCGATGAAGTTCGTATCGTCGCAGGGCGGGCCGAAGGTTCCGGCTGATGCCTCCGTGACCTCGACCGTCGGCATCGGCCCGCGTTCCGAGGGCGGCTTCGGTCTCGACATCGATCTCGCCGTCTCGCTGCCGGGCCTCGCCCGCGCAGAGGCCGAGGCGCTGGTCGAGAAGGCGCACCAGGTGTGCCCGTACTCCAATGCCACGCGCGGCAATGTCGACGTTCGCCTGACGGTCGTCTGACCGAAATTGCGGATTGGCTGGCCCGGGATCCCCCCGGGCCGGCCGCTGCCATTTGCCATGCCGCGGCATGCGGCGTGCGCCTGCATGACCCCCTACGCTCGGCGCCATTGCTGGCACCGGGAAACCTCGCTAGGCCTGTGATCAAATGACCGACACAGGGGACGCGAAGGCATGACTGAAGCCGCCAGTTCTGGAGCAGCATTGGGCGCAATGAGCGGATTGCGCGTCATCGATCTCACGCGCGTGCTCGGCGGTCCCTACTGCACCCAGATTCTCGCCGACCACGGCGCCGACGTGATCAAGGTCGAGCCGCCCGCGGGCGACGAAGTGCGCGACTGGGGTCCTCCCTTCCACGAAGAGGACGCGGCCTATTTCATCGGCATCAACCGCAACAAGCGTTCGATCGGGCTCGACCTCGCCTCCGAGGGCGGCCGCATCGTGCTGCTCAAGATGCTCGAGACGGCCGACGTCCTGATCGAGAATTTCAAGCCGGGCACGCTGGAGAAATGGGGCATCGGCAACGAAATCCTCAGCAAGAAATTCCCGCGCCTCGTGCATTGCCGGATCTGCGGCTTCGGCGCCGACGGTCCGCGCGGCGGCAATCCCGGCTATGACGCCATCATCCAGGCCATGACCGGCATGATCGCGGCGACCGGCTCGCCCGAGAGCGGACCAATGCGGATCGGCGTGCCCCTGGTCGACATCGGCACCGGCCTCTACGCGGCGATCGGCATCCTGATGGCGCTGTCGGAGCGGCAGCGCTCCGGCAAGGGCCAGTTCCTTGAGACCACGCTGTACGAGACCGGCCTTGCCATCATGCATCCGCACACCGCGAATTATTTCATGCACGGCAAGCCGCCGTCGCTCACCGGCAACGAGCATCCCAACCTCGTGCCTTATGCGATCTTCCCGACCAAGACCGACAACATCTTCATCGGCGTCGGCAATGACGGCACCTTCCGCAAGCTGGCCAAGGAGATCGGCAAGCCCGAGCTCGGCACCGATCCGCGCTTTGCCCGCAACAAGGACCGCATCGCCAACCGCGAGGCGCTGCGCGCCGAGCTTGCCGCCGTGTTCAGCCAGCACGAGGCCGAGCCGCTGTGCAATCGCCTGCTCGCCGCGGGCCTGCCTGCAGGGCCCGTGCAGAAGATCGACCAGGCGTTGACGAACCCGCACACGATCGCGCGCGGCGATATTATCGAGAAGGACTGGTACAAGGGCGTGGCATCGCCGATCCGGCTCGATCGCAGCAAGCCGAGCCTGCGCCGGCTGCCGCCGAAATTCAGCCAGCACTCGGCGGAAGTGCTCGGCGAGTTCGGATATTCCAAGGCCGAGATCGACGCAATGGTCGAGAAGGGCACCGTCTGCGGGCCGGAGCGCAAGCGCTGAGGTAAGACGGGCGTCAACGGTGGTGCACTCCCTCTCCCGCACGCGGGGGAGGTTTTCGAGCCAGTAGCTGATCGCCAACCTCACATCAATGCCGCACTGCGGCGCGATCCACGCGTGTGCACCGCGAACGGAGGCGGCTGCCCCGCTCCGTCTTCGCCTATTTGCCGGCTTCCCTTTTCCAGCGCTTGCCGCTTTCGTTTCGCCCGCTTACACAGTCATGTGAACGTCATATGGCGCTGCTAGCGCAAGCGCATCTTTTGACGGCCAAGGGAGGTTTACTTGATGGCTCTTCGACATTTTGGCGCGGCTACCGCATTTGCACTCACGATCGGCATGACGGCGTCGCCGGCGCTGGCCGTGACGGAAATCCAGTGGTGGCACGCGATGACCGGCGCCAACAACGACGTCATCGTCAAGCTCGCCAACGACTTCAACGCGGCGCAGAGCGACTACAAGGTCGTCCCGACCTACAAGGGCAATTACGCCGACACGATGAACGCGGGCATCGCGGCGTTCCGTGCCGGCAACGCGCCGCACATCATGCAGGTGTTCGAGGTCGGCACCGCCACCATGATGGCTGCGACCGGCGCCGTGAAGCCGGTCTACAAGCTGATGGCCGACGCCGGCGAGAAGTTCGATCCCAAGATCTACCTGCCCGCCATCACCGGTTACTACTCGACGTCCAAGGGCGAGATGCTGTCCTTCCCCTTCAACTCGTCGTCGACCGTGATGTGGGTCAATCTCGACGAGCTGAAGAAGGCGAACGTCGAGATCCCCAAGACCTGGCCCGAAACCTTCGCCGCCGCCAAGAAGCTGCACGACAACGGTCATCCGACCTGCGGCTTCTCCGGCTCCTGGGTTACCTGGGTCAACCTCGAGCAGCTCTCCGCCTGGCACAACGTGCCGCTCGCCAGCAAGGCCAACGGCCTCGACGGCTTCGACACCAAGCTCGAGTTCAACGGACCGCTCCAGGTCAAGCATCTCGAGAAGCTGGTCGAGCTCCAGAAGGACAAGACCTACGACTATGCCGGCCGCACGAACACCGGCGAAGGCCGCTTCACGTCGGGCGAATGTCCGATCTACCTGACCTCGTCGGCGTTCTTCGGCAACGTCAAGGCGCAGGCCAAGTTCAACTTCACCGCGGTGCCGATGCCGTATTATCCTGATGTCAAGGGCGCCCCGCAGAACTCGATCATCGGCGGCGCTTCGCTCTGGGTCATGGGCGGCAAGCCGGCCGACGAATACAAGGGCGTCGCAAAATTCCTGACCTTCCTCTCGGACACCGATCGCCAAGTCTACATCCACAAGGCCTCGGGCTATCTGCCGATCACCAAGGCAGCCTATGAGAAAGCCAAGGCCGAGGGCTTCTACAAGGACCAGCCCTATCTCGAGACCCCGCTGCTCGAGCTGACCAACAAGGAGCCGACCGAGAATTCGCGCGGCCTGCGCCTCGGCAACATGGTGCAGCTGCGCGACGTCTGGTCGGAAGAGATCGAGCAGGCGCTGGCCGGCAAGAAGACCGCCAAGCAGGCGCTGGATGCCGCCGTCGAGCGCGGCAACACGATGCTGCGTCAGTTCGAAAAGACCGCCGTGAAGTAAGGCGATGAGCGGCAGGCCGGCCACCCGGCCTGCCGCTCTGGGGCACCATGCAAAAGCAAGCCATTTTTCAATCGAAGCTGTTGCCTTACGCGCTGGTTGCGCCGCAGCTCGCGATCGTCCTGATTTTCTTCTACTGGCCGGCCTTACAGGCCGTGATCCAGTCCTTCCTGCTGCAGGACGCCTTCGGTCTCTCGACCACCTTCGTCTGGTTCGACAATTACATCGAGCTGTTCAGGGATCCCGCCTATTTCGAGGCGATCGTCCGGACCTTCTTCTTCTCCTTCGCGATCGCCGTCTCGTCGTTGTCCTTTGCGCTGCTGCTCGCCGTCATGGCGGACAAGCCGCTGCGCGGCTCGATGCTCTATCGCACCCTCCTGATCTGGCCCTATGCAGTGGCGCCGCCGGTCGTTGGCGTGCTCTGGATCTTCATGCTGCATCCCTCGCTGGGCATCATCGCACGCTATTTGCGCGCGATCGGGGTCGACTGGAATCCGCTGCTCGACGGCGACCAGGCGGCAACGCTGATCATCCTCGCCGCCGCCTGGAAGCAGATCTCGTATAACTTCCTGTTCTTCCTCGCCGGACTGCAGGCGATCCCGAAAAGCGTGCTCGAAGCCGCCGCGATCGACGGTGCGCGTCCGATGCGCCGGTTCTGGACCGTGACTTTCCCGCTGCTGTCGCCGACCATCTTCTTCCTGCTGGTCGTCAACATCGTCTACGCCTTCTTCGACACGTTCGGCATCATCGACACCATGACCCGCGGCGGTCCCGGCACCTCGACGGTGACGCTGGTCTACAAAGTCTATTCCGACGGCCTGCTCGGCGGCAATCTCGGCAGCTCCGCGGCGCAATCGGTGATCCTGATGGTCATGGTCATCGTGCTGACGGGAATCCAGTTCCGCTTCGTCGAACGCAAGGTGACCTACTGATGGTCGAGGAAGAGGGCTTTCGGCGCTACGTCGCCCACGTCATTCTCTGGATCGGAATCGCGATCGTCGCCTTCCCGGTCTACATCGCGTTCATCGCCTCGACCCAGGACAACGCGCTGATCGCGAACGGACAGATGTCGCTGCTGCCGGGCGGTCATTTCTTCGAGACCTATTATCAAACCATCTTTGTCGGCACGAGCGGCTCGACCCGCGAGCCGGTCGGCAACATGATGCTGAACTCGCTGGTGATGGCGCTGCTGATCGCAGTCGGCAAGATCGCGATCTCGATCATCTCGGCCTATGCGATCGTGTATTTCCGCTTTCCGTTCCGGATGCCGATCTTCTGGATCATCTTCATCACCCTGATGCTCCCGGTCGAGGTCCGCATCTATCCGACCTACAAGATCGTCGCCGACCTGCACATGCTCGACAGCTATGCGGGCTTGGCGCTGCCGCTGATCGCCTCGGCCACCGCGACGCTGCTGTTCCGCCAGTTCTTCATGACGGTGCCGGACGAACTGCTGGAAGCCTCGCGCATCGACGGCGCAGGTCCCTTGCGCTTCTTCTGGGATACGCTGCTGCCGCTGTCGCGCACCAACATGGCAGCGCTGTTCGTGATCCTGTTCATCCTCGGCTGGAATCAATATCTCTGGCCGCTGCTCATCACGACCCGCGACGACATGCAGACCATTCAGGTCGGCATTCGCAAGATGATCACCACCACCGACGCGCTGACCGAATGGCCGATCGTGATGGCGACCGCCGTGCTGGCCATGCTGCCGCCGGTGTTCGTCGTCGTCGTGATGCAAAAACTGTTCGTGCGCGGGCTGGTCGAGACGGAAAAGTGAAGATGGCGAATGGTGAGTGGCGAGTAGCGAATGGGGTCGCTACGTCCGCCTTGCGTGCTAACCAGTCCCCATTCGCCACTCCTTATTCGCTATTCGCCGGTGCAACCCATGGCTAACGTCACCCTGCGCAACGTCCGCAAGACCTATCCCGGCGGCTTCGAAGCCATCAAGGGCGTCAACGTCGATGTCGGCGACGGACAGTTCTGCGTGCTGGTCGGGCCCTCCGGCTGCGGCAAGTCCACCTTGCTGCGCATGGTCGCAGGGCTCGAGACGATCACGAGCGGCGAGATCGACATCGGCGGCCGTGTCGTCAACCAGATCGAGCCCGCCGATCGCGACATCGCGATGGTGTTCCAGAACTACGCGCTCTATCCGCATATGAGCGTCTTCAACAACATGGCCTATGGCCTGCGCAACCGCGGCATGAAGGAGGCCGAGATCAAGTCCCGCGTCGACGAAGCCGCGCGCGTGCTCGAGCTCACCTCGATGCTGGAGCGCAAGCCGCGCCAGCTCTCCGGCGGCCAGCGCCAGCGCGTCGCCATGGGCCGCGCCATCGTGCGCCAGCCGAAGGTGTTTCTGTTCGACGAGCCGCTGTCGAACCTCGATGCCAAGCTCCGCATCGCGATGCGCGTCGAGATCCGCAAATTGCAGCGCCGGCTCAACACCACGTCGATCTACGTCACCCACGACCAGCTCGAAGCCATGACGCTCGCCGACATTCTCGTCGTGATGAACGGCGGTCAGGTGGAGCAGGTCGGCAATCCCCTGGCGATCTACGAGAAGCCCGCGACGACCTTCGTCGCCTCCTTCATCGGCGCGCCCCCGATGAATTTGATGTCGACGCGCCCCGAGGAGATCAGATCGCAGCTCGGTGGCGCGGCGGCTGACGCCGGCATCCTCGGCATCCGCCCGGAAGATTTCGTCATCACCGACCAGACCCCGGACGGCGGCGTCACGTTGCCGCTGACCGTGGAGGCAATCGAGCGCGTCGGCGCCGAAACGTTCATCTACGGCTCGCGCGAGCAGGAAGAGCAGCGCGTCGCCGCCACGCCCGGCGAGCTGCCGCCCGGCGAGATCATCGTTCGCATTCCCGGCACCGAGGCTCCCGCGATCGGCGCGAAAATCCGCGTCGCGGCGCTGCGCAACAAGCTGCATCTGTTCAGCGGTGACGGCCGCACGCGGCTTGAAGCCTGAGGGTTCCGAGCCCCCCAACTAAAAAACGCGAAAACAACCCCATGCACAGTAGAAGGGGCTTTGTTTTCGCTGAGAGAATTCAGTCTTGAGATCCGTCATGCCGGGACAGTCACGGGCACGACGGACCGGAGCACTTTCGGGCGACGGCGGGCCGTCGCTCATCCACAAGCGCTCCCGCTACATCCTTGAACCACCACAGGGATATGCCCATATTGCTGATCAAGGGGTGCCACTACGGGCCCTGATGCACCAAAGTCGCTTTGCGAGGACTTTGTAAACTATGTCTCGTGTTCCCACGTTATCCAGTCCGTTCCTTCTGGGCTTCGACGAGATTGAGCGCGTGCTCGATCGCGTCGTCAAAGGCGCCGACGGCTACCCTCCCTACAATATCGAGAGGTGCGGCGGCGCGGACGGCCAGCCCGAGCGGTTGCGTATCACGCTGGCGGTCGCCGGATTCACGCGCGACCAACTCGATGTAACCATTGAGGAAAACCAGCTCGTGATCCGCGGGCGTCAGCAGGACGACAAGACCCGGCAATACATCCATCGCGGCATCGCCGCGCGCCACTTCCAGCGCACTTTCGTGCTGGCGGAGGGGATGCTGGTGCTGGGTGCGGATCTGAAGAACGGGCTGTTGTCGATCGATCTGGCCCGGCCTGAACCGGAGAGGATCGTTAAGACAATCGCTATCAATGAGCACGAATAATGGAACGAGTAGCGGACTCGACCGCTTAGTGTTCCAGAGGAGTCGAGACCATGAGTGAAGGTCACGTTGCGTTCGAATACGAAGCCAAGAATGTCTCGCCGGAGACGCTGGCAACCCTCGGCGAAGGCCATATCGCCTATGTGAAGCAGATCCGCTCGGAAGACGTGCCGGGCCTGTTTCCCGAAGCGCCGAAGATCGCGCCGGGCCTCAAGCTCTTCGCGCTCCACGCCGCCGACGGCACGCCGATCATGCTGACCGACAGCCGCGAAGCGGCGGTTGCGAATGCCTGGAGCAACGAGCTGCAAGCGGTGAGCGTGCACTAAGCGCACGCGCGTCGCACGATTAGGGTTTCAAGCGGGCATGCCTTCAGGCGAAGGCGTGCCCGTTTTCATTTTGAGAGATGATGTTCTCGCGCGTCGTTGCGAGCGCTCTCGTAGTCAGTGAAGAAATTACGCCGCGGTCGCCGGCGGCAGCGCCAGCACCGAATAGATCGCCTGGGCGTCGCGCGAGGCGCGGAGCTTCTTGGCGATGTCCTGGTCGCGCAGGAGGCGGGCGATGCGGGCGAGCGCCTTGAGGTGATCGGCGCCGGCGCCTTCGGGCGCGAGCAGCAGGAACACCAGATCGACCGGCTGGCCGTCCATCGCCTCGAAATCGATCGGGCGGTCGAGCCGCGCAAACAGGCCGAAGATCTTCTCGAGCTTGGGCAGCTTGCCGTGGGGAATGGCGACGCCATAGCCGACCGCGGTGGTGCCGAGCTTCTCACGCTGCAGCAGCACCTCGAACACCGAGCGCTCGTTCTGCCCGGTCAGCTCGGCGGCCTTGGCCGCGAGCTCCTGCAGGGCCTGCTTCTTGTTGTTGACCTTCAATGCCGGGAGAATCGCCTCGGGTGCGACCAGATCGGTAATCGGCATGGAGGGTTTCCGAGGTGAATTAAACCGTCAGGTTCCGAATTGGCCGGCTTGGAGAGAAACCACGCCGGGCCGGCGCGAGAAGGTGAAGCAGGTGGGGGACTTAGCCCCGATCCTGATGTGGGGCGCTTCTACTCCAACGCAATCCCGGTGCCAACTCCCGCGTGCGGCTTTGCCACGGTCATTGTTAAGGCCCGGGGATCATACGGGGTTCCGGTTTCGCCTAACCACCCGCCTCGCCGTCCGGTTTCGCACCAGGCGGGTCGATCCAGCCGACATTGCCGTCAGCCCGGCGGTAAATAATGTTCACCCGGCCGCTGGAGCCATGCTGAAAGACCAGGCAGGGCGCCCCGCTGAGGTCGAGTTCCATGACGGCTTCGCTGACCGACAGCGGCTTCAGCGCCGTGGTCGCCTCGGCGATGATCACCGGGCTGTAGCCGGTGACTTCGTCCTCGTCCTCACCCTCTGCCGGGGCCTCCAGCACGTAGCTGGTAGCATCCATCCCGGCGAGCGCTTCCGAAGCAACGTGGTTCTTGCGCGCGGAACGGTCCTTGAGCCGGCTCTTGTAGCGACGCAGCCGCTTTTCGATCATCAGCAGCGCCTGATCGGCGCTGGCATAGGCGTCCGGCGCGTTTGAATCTGCTTCCAGCGAAATTCCCGAATCGAGGTGCAGCGCACAGTCGGTGCGGAAGCCGAAGCCGTCCTTGCTCAGCGTGATGTGGCCGGAATAATTGCCGTCGAAATATTTGCGAAGCACCTCGTCGGTGCGGTCGGCAACGCGGCCGCGCAGGGCTTCGCCGACGCTGATGCTCTTTCCCGAAATTCTCAGAGTCATGGGATGCCTCGCCTGGTTTTAAGTGCCCAGCTTGGATCGTTCGCGATGGGGGAGATGAGAGTAGCGCGATTTCGCGCCAGCGCAATCAGGCCGGTTCGGTGTTGCGGGAGCGATCGGACAATGCGGTCGAGAGAACGTTACCAAGAGCGCTCTGTTTGTCGCGGCGGCGTTGCACCGAGGAAGGAATGCGCATGGCTTCGCGGTACTTCGCGACCGTGCGGCGGGCAATATCAATGCCCGAGGCGCGCAAGCGTTCCACGATGGTGTCGTCCGACAGGATTGCCGCGGGCTCCTCCGAATCGATCAGCTGCTTGATGTGGTGCCGCACGGCTTCCGCTGAATGCGCCTCGCCGCCATCGGCCGAGGCGATCGACGCCGTGAAGAAATATTTCAGCTCGAAGGTGCCGCGATTCGTCGCCATGTATTTGTTGGCGGTGACGCGCGACACCGTGGATTCGTGCATCTGGATGGCGTCGGCAACGGCCTTCAGATTGAGCGGTCTCAGATGCGCCACGCCGTGGGTGAAGAAGCCGTCCTGCTGGCGCACGATCTCGGTCGCGACTTTCAGGATGGTGCGGGCGCGCTGGTCGAGCGCGCGGACCAGCCAGGTCGCGTTCTGCAGCGCATCGGTGAAATAGGACTTGTCGCCGTCCTTGCCGATCTTCTTCGACAGCTGGGAATAGTAGGTCTGGTTGACCAGCACGCGCGGCAAGGTGTCGCTGTTGAGCTCGACGTGCCAGCCGCCGTCGGGACCCGGGCGGACATAGACGTCCGGCACCATGGTCTGCAGACGCGCCGAGCCGAACTTCATGCCGGGCTTGGGATTGAGGCGGCGGATCTCGCCGATCATGTCGGCGATGTCCTCGTCGTCGACACCGCAGATCTTGCGCAACGCCACGATGTCGCGCTTGGCCAGGAGATCGAGATGCTCGACCAGGGCCTGCATGGCGGGATCGTAGCGGTCGAGCTCGCGGAGCTGGATCGCCAGGCATTCGCTCAAATTGCGCGCGCAGACGCCGGGCGGGTCGAATTTTTGCAGCACGGCAAGGACGCCCTCGACGTCGGCTTGCGTCGCGCCGAGACGCTCGGCAGCCTGGCCGAGATCGCCCGGCAGATAGCCGGCCTCATCGACGAGGTCGATCAGGTACTGGCCGATCATGCGCTGGGCGGGGCCGGTGAAGGCCACCGAGAGTTGCTCGGCGAGATGGTCGCCGAGCGTTGTCTCGGCTGCGACAAAGGCTTCGAGATTGTAGTCTTCGTCACCCGAGGCGCCGCCGCCCCATTCCGTATAGGTGGTCGGCGCGGCGTCCTGGGCGTTCCGTGCCGCGGCCTCGGCCGGCTCCTCGGAGAAGACGTTGTCCAGGCCCGTGTCCAGGGTCTGCTCCATCTCGGCGCGGGTGCCGAGATCCTTGCTCATCCATTCTTCCTGGCCGGGCTCGAACGCCTCGCCCGGACCGCCGCCCGGCTCGTCGCTGTGGCTGCCACCGAAATCGTCGTTATCGCCGTACTGGCCGGACTCGGCCGGGGCCTCGCCCGCAGGGGCCTCGTCATTGGCCCGCTCCAGCAGCGGATTCCGCTCGAGTTCCTCTTCCACGAAGGTCGTGAGATCGAGATTGGACAATTGCAGCAGCTTGATCGCCTGCATCAGCTGCGGCGTCATGACCAGCGACTGCGATTGACGGAACTCTAATCTCTGCGTGAGCGCCATGAAGCAAGAACCGTTCCCAAAAAATTGGTCCGATTTTTGCTTATCCTAGTCCGAGACCGATGTACACGCCTTGACGAAACGCAAAAACGGGCTAGAGGCGGAATTCCTCGCCAAGGTAAAGGCGGCGCACATCCGGATCGGCGACGATCTCATCCGGGCTCCCCTCGGTCAAGATTTCACCGGCATAGACGATGTAGGCGCGATCGGTGAGGCCGAGCGTCTCGCGGACATTGTGGTCGGTGATGAGGACGCCGATGCCGCGATTGGTGAGATGGCGGACCAGATACTGGATGTCGCCGACCGCGATCGGATCGATGCCCGCGAAGGGCTCGTCGAGCAGCATGTAGTTCGGACGCGTCGCCAGCGCGCGCGCAATCTCGACACGGCGCCGCTCGCCGCCTGACAGCGCGATCGACGGCGATTTGCGCAGCCGCGTGATGTTGAATTCGTCGAGCAGCGAGTCGAGCTGCTGTTCGCGCTTCTTGCGCGAGGGTTCCACCACTTCGAGCACGGCGCGGATGTTCTGCTCGACGGTGAGGCCGCGGAAGATCGAGGCCTCCTGCGGCAGATAGCCGATGCCGAGCCGCGCGCGCTGATACATCGGCAGCTTGGTGACGTCGTGGCCGTCGAGCTCGATGGCGCCGCGATCGGCCTTGATCAGGCCGGTGATCATGTAGAACACGGTGGTCTTGCCGGCGCCGTTCGGACCGAGCAGGCCAACGGCTTCGCCGCGGCGCACATAGATGCTGACGCCGCGCACCACCTGGCGGCTGCCGAAGGACTTTTCCACGCTATGCACAGCCAGGAAACCCGGCCGCTTCAGGAGCTGCGGCCCGCCGGCGCCATTCGATTTGGCGGAGCCCCTCAGCGGGTGGACGGCCTGCGGACGCGGTGCCTCGGCTTGATAATCGCCTTGATAGTCACCCTGGAACTGATCGGGCGCATGGATCGCCTGGTCCCGGGCCATCGGCGGCTTATCCCTGACAGGGCTGGGCACGAGCCCGCCGACGCCGTCACCGAGCGCGGTGATGTCCTGGCGCGCAAATCCTGGCCGGCCGCGCTTGGCGGGGCGCCGACGGAACATGCTGAAGAGATCGACCATCCCCGCCTTCTAAGCCTTTCGCGACGATCCCGCGCGAATTCGCGCGATCTGCCACACCGGCCATTCGATTCGCCGATGCAGCTTGAGTGAAGGGATGTCTCATGCCCAGTGAAACACGCCCGAAAAGCGGCGGACCCCGCTTCGAAAGCCCTGCGCGCTAGATACAGTCTCACCGGCCAAGCTTCAACCTCGGTTCGGGAGCATTCGAACCAAGCCGTTGAATTCATTTCGGTTTAGTTGCGCCAGGCAATTGCAGGGGTGGACCTGCGCCGGCGCCGCCCTGCGTTCCGCATTTGCTGTTCTGGTCGAACAGGCCGCGTACCTTGCCGCTGTCCGATTCCACTCGTGAGACGCCTGTGGTCATGTCGACCACCAATCGGTCTCCTTGCAGCACGTTCTTGCACTGGGTCAGGACGACCTGGCCGGAACCGCCGAGCATGGTGATGAGATTGGTCCTGGTGTCGAACACGGCGGTGTCGCCGGTCACCACCTGGTCCTTTTGCGTGACCACGACATTGCCGCGCGCCTCCAGACGCTTGATCGAGGAGCTGCCGCCGGGACCCGGCTGCGCCGACTGTATCGGCGCGCCCTTGGTCGCCTTGGCTGCAGGCTGGGGCGTGGCGGGCTTGTCGCCGCCCGACTCGTAGAACACCACCAGCGTCTTCGAGGTCATGGTGGTGTCGCCCTGGATGACCTTCACATTGCCGGCGAAGGTCGCCTCCTTCTTCTTGTCGCGCATCTCGAGCGAGGCGGCTTCGATCTGGATCGGCTGATCGCGGTTCTGCGAGAAGCCCTGCATCGCGTTGGGGACGCCTTGCATCGTGCTCTGCGCAAATGCGGCGCCGGCTGCAGCAAGCGCGACAGTGGCGGCGAGTGCCGCCGCACCGACGATGACATTGCGCGTGTGGTTGCGCGGAAAAGACCTGATCATGAAAATCACTTTGAATTGGCAGATTTGTTCTTAGACTTGGCCGACGGCGCAGGCTCGACCGGCGCAGGCTGCGCGGCGGCGGGGTCATCCAGCTTGTCCAGATGCATCACCACATTGCCCTCGAAACGGATGACGTCGCCGCCTTCCGTAATGCGCAGCTTGTCCGCGGTCAGCGTGCCGTTGGTCAGCTTGACGTCGACGCGCTCGTCCGAGGAGACCGTGCCCTTGCCCATGTCCACGAAGGCCGAGTTCAGCCGCGCCTCATAGCCACTGGAGGTGCGCAGAAAGATATCCTTGTGCAAATCGAGCTGCTGCTGCTTGTTGTCGAAGCGGCCGGTGCGGGCATCGAGGAACAGGGTCGATTGGTCCTCCATCAGCACTTTGGCGCGCAGGTCCTTGAGATCGACATGATCGGGATCGGTGACGTCCTGCGTCGCGGTCTTGGCCCAGAGCTCGTAGGGCCGCTGGTCCGGGGTGAAGCCGGAAAGATGCGGCGATTCCATCGTGATCTTGGTGCCCGACACCACCATGTTCTCGACGGTGAGCGGCAGCTCCGGAATCCTGAACTTGTTGAAGAACGCGATGTAGATGATCACGGCCATGGCGACGATCACCGTCGCCGGGACCGAGACCCGCAGAATCCGCACCAGGCGGCTGTGGCGCGCCGCGCTGGCAAACTTCGCCGCAAGCGCGGCGTCGTAGGTGGGATTGTGGGCCGAATTCACCTGATCTCCAGGGTGCCTGCTAAGAGGGTGCCTGCTAAGCCTGTTCGGGTCGACGGTGCATTGTACCCGGCGCCGGCAAGATATGCAGCTGGCGACAGGCCGTTACGAAAGTGTCCGAAACGGGGCGGCAACTCCCTCCAGATCGGCTCAGGAGTGCGCGAAAATGTCCTCCTCCTCCCAGCCCTGGAGGTCGAGCAGGGCGCGGGTGGGCAGGAAGTCGAAACAGGCTTTGGCCAGCGCGGTGCGGCCCTCACGCACCAGCATGGCGTCGAGCCGCTCGCGCAGGGCATGCAGGTGCAGCACGTCGGAAGCGGCATAAGCGAGCTGCGGCTCGGTCAGGCTGTCGGAACCCCAATCGCTGGACTGCTGCTGCTTGGAGAGATCGACATTGAGCACCTCGCGCACCAGGTCTTTCAGGCCGTGGCGGTCGGTGTAGGTGCGGATCAGGCGGGAGGCAATCTTGGTGCAATAAATCGGGCCGGTCATGACGCCGAAGGTCTGGTACAGCACCGCGACGTCGAACCGCGCGAAGTGGAAGATTTTTGTGATGGCGGGATTGGCCAGAAGGGCCTTCAGGTTCGGCGCGTCGGTGTGGCCTTTGGGGATCTGCACCACGTCGGCGCTGCCGTCGCCGGGCGAGAGCTGCACCACGCAGAGCCGGTCGCGGTGCGGGTTCAGCCCCATGGTCTCGGTGTCGATCGCCACCGCTCCGGTGTAGCGGGACAGGTCGGGCAGGTCGCCGCGATGCAGGCGTACGGTCATGGCGTGTCAAAACCTCGGGTCTATTCGGTTACGTCGTCGCAATGGCGAATTCGGATTGCCCGCGATGTAGCCATTGCCGGCGGGCCGCGCAAGCACGGGCTTCGCTCAGATCGCCGCCAGCATGATGCAGATCATCGCCGCAACCGCAATGCGGCTGGGGCCGTCGCGGAAGGCGTACAGAATCGGATCATCGGGCATCTCGCGGCGGTGCGCCATCATCAGGGCGCGGCCGAACCAGTACAGCAGCAGCGGATTGAGCAGCCACAGCATCCAGGGACGGCTGTAGAGCGGCGTCACCGCGGACGAGGAGACGTAGAGCGAGAACACGGTCACCGCGTTCATCGCGCTCGCCGCCGCCATCGCGGCGATGATTTGCAGGTCGGTGACGCGATAGTCGCGATTGGAGGGATCGGAAAGGCCCGCGCTCTCGCGCATGCTGAGCTCGCTGAAGCGCTTGATCAGCGCCAGCGAGGTGAACACGAACAGCGAGAAGATCAGCAGCCATTCCGACAGCACCACGCCGACGCCGACCGCGCCGGCAACGATGCGAAGCGTATAGAGACCGGCGAGCGTGACGATGTCGACCAGCATCTTGCGCTTGAGCACGAGCGAATAGGCGATGGTGGTGGCGAGATAGGCGCCGAGCACGGCGAGGAACAGCGGCGAGATGCAGAGGGAGGCTGCGACCGCGAACAGCCACAATACGGGGATCGCCGATAGCGCGGACGAGATCGGCAAATCTCCGGCGGCGAGCGCGCGATGGCGCTTGGTCGGATGCTGCCGGTCGGCGGCGAGATCCAGCAGGTCGTTCATCAGATAGGCGCCGGATGCACAGGCCGAGAACGCCAGGAACGCCAGCAGCGCCGAGCCGAAGCTGGCAAAATTCAACTGATGCGCGGTGATGACAGGCACGAACACCAGCGTGTTCTTGGCGTATTGATAGACGCGCAGCGCCTTGGCCCAGGTCTTGAGGCTCACGCGACCGCGGCTACGCGCGGCAATGCGCGCGATGGCGCCACGATCGAACGGCAGATCTTCGCCTGCAGCCAGATCGGCCGACGCGACCACGCCGTCGAAGCCGAGATGCGCCGCGATACCGGCAGCATGATCGGCAAAACGGCCGGCGACCAGGTAGACCTTCTCGCCGCGCGCCCGCGCCGCCAGCGCTTGGTTCAGCACGTCGGGATCATAGGGCAGACGGGCGTAGTCGATCTCGGCGCCCGCCAGGATATCGGTGAGCGCCGCCATGCCCGGGCGTCCGCCGGCGCCGAAGCGGGCCAGCAGGCGGCCGGGGCTGGAGAACAGCGCCTCCATCAGCAGCTCTGACCGCAGCAGTCCGCCTTCGAGATCGATGACGAGCGTCCGCGCGGCCGCCGCCGTGGGCAACGGCTCGGGCACGCCAGGATCGTACTGCCGGGCAGGCTGCTCCATCCGAAAACGCTCTGACTTGCCGCAAACTGACCGGCATCCGGCCGGGGAGCAGGGAAATGGACGGTCGCGAGCCTAGGGGACATTCGCTAAAGGCGGCTTAATCGGGCAGGCAAGCCTGTGGTGGATTCACCGGGTCTACCCCGCTGTTGCGCGGATCCCACAACCTCGGGTGACGTTCGTGTTCCGCCATGATGTGAGCCATGCGCCCGATGGAAATCGTCCCCGCCCACCCCATCTGCCAGTTTCCCTCATCCCATTACCTTGAACCAGGTGTCCATGACCGAACAGACGCTCGCCGCGCCGATCAACGATCCTTCGGAACGCCAGCGCGGTTTCTCGCGCTACCAGGCGCTCCTCATCGCGCTGCTCGCGTTCACGCAGTTCACGATCATCCTCGACTTCATCATTATGTCGCCGCTCGGCGCCATCCTGATGCCCGCGCTCGACATCACGGCCACCCAATTCGGCGTCGCGGTGTCGGCCTATGCCTTCAGCGCCGGACTGTCGGGCATCCTCGCCGCCGGCTTTGCCGATCGCTTCGACCGCAAGCGCCTGCTGTTGTTCTTCTATGTCGGCTTCACGCTCGGCACCATGCTGTGCGCCGCCGCGCCGAACTACCACGTGCTGCTGCTCGGCCGGATCGTGACCGGATTGTTCGGCGGCGTGATCGGCGCGGTGGTACTCGCCATCGTCACCGATTTGTTCGCGCTGCATTTGCGCGGCCGCGTGATGGGATTCATCCAGACCGCGTTCGCCGCGAGCCAGGTGCTCGGCATTCCCGCTGGACTGTTCCTCGCCAATCACTGGAGCTGGCATGTCTGCTTCATCGCGATCGTCATCGTGTCGATCGCCGCGATCGCGATCATCGCCTTCGCCATGGAGCCGGTCGACGCGCATCTGAAGCTGAAGCAGGATAGAAACCCGTTCCACCATCTGGTCGCGACGATCGGTGAGCCGCGCTACACGCTGGCCTTCTTCGTCACGACGCTGCTGGCGACCGGCGGCTACATGCTGATGCCGTTCTCGAGCGCCTTCACCGTGCACAATCTCGGCATCGACATCACGCATCTGCCGACGATCTATCTCGTCTCCGGCCTGTTCAGCATCGTCACGGGGCCGCTGGTCGGCCGGGCGAGCGATGCGTTCGGCAAATATCCGACCTTCGTGTTCGGCTGCGTGATGACCGTCATCATGGTGCTGATCTACACCCATCTCGGTCACGTCTCGCTCGTGACCGCGATCACCGTCAACGTGCTGATGTTCGTCGGCATCTTCTCGCGCATGATCCCATCGCAGGCCCTGATGTCGGCAATCCCCGATCCCGACCAGCGCGGCTCCTTCAGCGCGGTCAGCGCCTCGCTGCAACAACTCTCCGGCGGCCTCGGCTCGGTCCTCGCCGGCGCGATCATCGCGCAAGCGCCCGACGGCTCGCTGCTCCATTTCGACCGGATCGGCTACGTCGTCGTCGCGACGACGATCATCACGCTGGTCGCGATGTATTTCGTGCAGAGGGCGGTGGCGGAGCGGGCGGGTCAAAGCGTGGTGTGACGGGCGGCGGCGGCTGGCGCGGGGTCGCGTATCGGGGACATCTCGCGCGCAACCAGCCTGAGCCGGCAGACCGTGCATCGCATCCGTGACGACCAGGACGCCGCCCACGGCGCTCTTGCGCGTTGGGACGCTTGATAGCCGGTGCGTGCCTTATCCGGTCCCGCCGTCACTATTCGTCACCGTAGCTCCTGTTCCACATTCAGGTGAACCAACGCTGGGCCTACGATGACCAAAGTTGCAAGTATCACCTATTGGTCGAAAATCTCGTAAGTCAGGTCAAGGCGCATGAGACCTCCAATGAAGCTCAGACTTGCCGCCGCGATGCTCGCCGCAAGCCTCCCGCTCGCATCGATGGCTTTCGCCCAAGGCACCGCGCCAGCTGACCTTGCGGTGATCGATGCCTGCCTGAAGACCGCGGAGAAAACCGGCGGTTTCGGCGGCGCGTGCGTCGGGCTCGTCGCCGACCCCTGCATCAAAGCGGCAAAGGGCGAGAATGACGACGTCGCCAAATGGAAAGCCTGCGCGGCGCGCGAACTCGCCGTCTGGACGCAGAAAACCAGTGAGGCGCTAAAGAAGGTTAAGGCCGGCGGGTTCACCGACGTGATCAAGGCGGTCGAGGAATCCCAGAAAACTTTCGCCGCGTCACGTGATCGCTTCTGCGCGGTCTTCGACAAAGTCGAGCCCGGCATGTACCCGGGCGACGCGAGCTACTGCCGCCTGCGCGAGACCGCGAACCGCTCGCTGAGCCTGATCAAGCTCGGCGCTGCGGTCAACGAGCACTGAGACCTCTTAGGCTCTTGGGGTCATCAGCTTTGCCGACGTTTTCCCACATCGCGACGACGGCTTCGGCCGCGAGCGCGGTGGACGTCGTTCATAGCTCACCTAGCATCCGGGCAACGGCTGTCGGCGCGTGCCTGAGCGACTGAAGCCAGCCGCCTCCAGATCGCCTGCGATCCGAGCCGACCCGACGAGCGATGTAGGCCATTCGGTACGCCTTGAACGCCGTGCCTCGGTTTTGTGTACCGGTCAGCAGCTCAAATTCCCTGCAAAAGCGATTTCAATCGCCTGAGTGGGAGGTGGTGCCCAGGAAAGGACTCGAACCTTCACGGCCGTTAAGCCACTGGCACCTGAAGCCAGCGCGTCTACCAATTCCACCACCTGGGCATGCCGTTTGGGGCACGGAGGCGGTTACTACGGTTCGGTGACGCCGTTGTCAATTCATGCTTCAAGCCGGGTTCGGGATGCCGATTGCGCATCGCAAACCGGCCCGATACAAGCCTGACACGACGCACTCTTTTCCGCAGGAACGGCTCCCATGGCATCGAATCTGGAAACGCTCGTCACGGTTTTCGGCGGATCGGGATTTTTGGGCCGGAATGTGGTCCGCGCGCTGTGCCGGCGGGATTACCGGGTCCGGGCCGCGGTGCGGCGGCCGGAACTGGCCGGATACCTCCAGCCCTCGGGCAAGGTCGGGCAGGTCCACACCATTCAAGCCAATCTGCGCTATCCGGCTTCGGTCGAGGCGGCGGTGCGTGATTCGGATGTCGTGATCAACCTGGTCGGCATCCTTGCCGAGGGCGGCGCGCAGAGCTTTGACGCCGTCCAGGCCAAGGGCGCCGAGACCGTCGCCAAGGCGGCCGCGGCCGTTGGCGCCCGAATGGTGCATGTCTCGGCGATCGGCGCCGATGCGGAATCGCCCTCGGCCTACGCGCGCGCCAAGGCCGCCGGCGAGCAGGCGGTTCTGGCTGCGGTGCCCTCGGCCACGATCTTCCGTCCCTCCGTGATTTTCGGGCCCGAGGACCAGTTCACCAACCGCTTCGCCGCGCTGGCCCGGATGTCGCCGGTGCTGCCGCTGATCGGCGGCGAGACGAAGATGCAGCCGGTCTATGTCGGCGACGTCGCCACCGCGATCGCGGACGCTGTCGACGGCAAGGCCAAGGCGGGCGCGACCTACGAACTCGGTGGCGCGGAAGTGCTGACCATGCGCGAGATCATCGAGGCCATCCTGGAGATCATCGACCGCGAGCGGATGCTGATCCCGCTGCCGTTCGGCCTCGCCCGCTTCAAGGCCGCCTTCCTGCAATTCGCGCCGGGCGCGTTCAAGCTGACGCCGGACCAGGTCACGCTGCTGGAGCACGACAACGTCGTGTCGGATGCGGCGAAGGCCGCCGGCCTCACGCTGGAAGGGCTCGGTATCACCCCCGATTCGCTGGAAGCGATCGCCCCGCAATATCTCTGGCGTTTCCGCCCCCAGGGCCAGTTCCAGCGGATGGGCGTGTGAAGCACCACTCTCTCCGCCGTCATGGCCGGACTTGACCCGGCCATCCACGTCTCTGCTAAACGCGGATGCCAAGAACGTGGATGCCCGGCACAAGGCCGGGCATGACGAGACTGTGTGCAAGCCGCAAGAACCTCAAAACTTCAACTTCTTGAACACCGCTTCCGGCAGCGTCTTGATGATCAGCATCACGAGGCGCCATTTGCCGCTGACATAGATGACGTCGGTCTTGTTCTCGACCGCGCGGAGAATGGCATCGCCGACCACCGGTGCTTCGACGGTCAGAGGGCCAATCAGCTTCATGCCTTCCGTCATCCTGGTGCGGACGAAGCCGGGCTTGACGGTGACGACATGCACGCCGCCACGGCTGGCGCGGGCGCGCAGGCCGGAGAGGAAGGCGGAGAAGCCGGCCTTGGCCGAGCCATAGACATAGTTCGAGGCCCGCCCGCGATCACCGGCCACGGACGACACGCCGACGATCGTGCCGCTGCCGCGCGCCAGGAATTTTTCGGCGAACAGGCCGAGGATCAGCGCGGGCCCTTCGTAGTTCGAGCGCATGATCGCGGTGGCGTGGACGAGGTCGCTCTCGGCATCCTGCTGCACACCGAGCAGGCCGACGATGGAGATGACGATTTCGGGCAGCGCGGGAAGAGCTCCGACAAAGCTCTCGAACGCGGCGGTGTCGAGCACATCGAATTTGTGGAGGCCGACCTCGACATTGTAACGCGCGCGCAGATCGGCGGCATCTGGCTCCAGCGCGGCAACGTCGCGGCCGGCAAGGGCAACATCGTATCCCGCTTTGGCAAAGGCGCGCGCCGCGGCGCGGCCGATGTCGGAGGAGCCGCCGAGCACCAATACGGATTTGCGTGACGTCACGGCCTAGACCTCATCGAACAGACGTTGTGAAAGTTTCGATCGGATGTTGCCGGCGGGATCGAGCGATTTGCGGATCGCGTTGAAACGCTGCAGGGCAGGATAGCCGGCCTCGAAGGTCGCGCGCGACTGGCGGGCGTCTTTCGCCAGATAAAGCCGGCCGCCGGCGGCGACGACCAGGCGATCGATCTCGTCGAGGAAATTCAGGATGTCGCCCTTCACCGGGAAATCCAGCGCCAGCGTGTAGCCGGGCAGCGGGAACGACAGGATGCCGTTGCCCTGGCCGAGCTTCTTGAGCACGGCGAGGAAGGAGGCGTCGCCGCGCCGCGCGACCCGATCGAGGATCTCGCCGAGCACGGCGCGCGCGCCGGCTTGCGGGATCACGCATTGATGCTGAAGGAAGCCGCGCTTGCCGTAGATGCGATTCCAGTCACCGACGCTGTCGAGCGGAAAGAAATACGGATAGAGCGAGACCACATGGCTGCCGCCGGCCCGGCGCGCGCCCATGCGGTAATAGAGCTCGTTGAAGGCGCGGACGCTGATGCGGTTCAATGCGATCGACGGCAGGTCGACCGGCACGCTGAGGCGAGAGTCCTTGCCGACCGGAAATGCATCGGCGCCTTCCGCCAGTTCCCCTCTGTCCGCATGCTCGCCGAGATAGATCAGGGAGCGGCCGAGATCGCGGCCGCGTGCCACGCAGTCGATCCAGGCGACCGAATAGGTCGCGGCGTCGCCCGCCTCGAGCGCGCGCATCGCGGCATCGAGGTCGGACGCGGAGATCACCCGCTCGCGGATCCAGCCGGTCTCGACCCGCCGCAGCCGCATCGTCGCTTCGAGGATGATGCCGGTCAGGCCCATGCCGCCGACCGTCGCGAAGAAGGCGTCGGAATTCTCGTCGCGCGAGGCCTCGATGACCTCGCCCTGCCCGGTGCGCAGCAGGAGGCTGTCGACGTAGCGGCCGAAGCCGCCCTCGCAATGATGGTTCTTGCCGTGCACATCGGCCGCAATGGCGCCGCCGATCGAGACGAAGCGCGTGCCCGGCACGACGAAGGGCAGGAAGCCGCGCGGGCCGAAGGTGTCGATCAGGTCCGACAGCAGAACGCCGGCTTCGAGACGGATGCGACCGGTTGCCGGATCGAACGACCTGACCCGGTCGAAGCCGGTCATCGTCACGGTCCGCGCGGCGCCGATCGCGGCATCGCCATAGGCTCGGCCGTTGCCGCGCGCGATGGTGCCGGCCGAGACGGCTTCGCCGACCGCCGCGAACGACCGCGGGCGCAGCACATCGCTATCGACGACCGGGAAACGGCCCCAGCCGCTGACGAGGGTCATGGCTCAGCTCCTGTGCCGGGCGCGCGCCGCCCGGCGTAGGAAACTGACTAGCGACCAAAAGCTTATTTTGCGTTGCAGACGTGATGCGGGCGTAGCCCCGATCAGAAATGCTTAACGCCCCAGCGCCAGCGCGATCAGGCCGAGGGTGCCGACGATGACGCGCCACCACGCGAACACCACGAAGCCGTGCCGGGTGACATATTCCAGGAACGTCTTGACCACGATGATCGCGGTGATGAACGACACCACGAAACCGATCGCGACGACGCCCATGTGGTCCATCGTCATCTCGGAGCGGTTCTTGTAGAAGTCGTAGGCGAACGCACCGATCATGGTGGGGATGGCGAGGAAGAACGAGAACTCCGCCGCAGCGCGCTTGTCGGCGCCGAGGAACATCGCCGCGACGATGCTGGCGCCGGAACGCGACACGCCGGGGATCATCGCCACGCACTGCGCGATGCCGATATAGAGATACATCAACAGCGGAAACCTGGTGGCGTCATGCTCGCGCGGCTTGAGGTCGAGCTTGTCGACCCAGAGCAGGATGGCGCCGCCGACGATCAGCGTGAAGCAGACGACCCAGGGATTGAACAGCACGCTCTTGATGTATTTGCCGGCGACGAGGCCGACGATGACGGCGGGCAAAAACGCCACCAGCACACCGATCACGAAGCGGCGCGAATAGGTGTCGCCCGTGAAGAAGCCGATCACGACATCCCAGAGCTTCTTGAAGTACAGCCCGACGATCGCGAGGATCGCACCCAGCTGGATCAGAACCGTAAACGAATCCCAGAAGGCACCTTCGCCGAGATGGAAGAAGCGTTCCGCGAGCAGCAAATGGCCGGTCGAGGACACGGGAAGGAACTCGGTCACACCCTCGATGATGCCGAGGATCACTGCCCGTATTGCGTCTGACATATTTACGGTCCATTTCGGCTGGAAAAGCGGGGCTCTTCTCGCCTATTCGCCCCCATGCCGCAATCGCAAAATGCGAAATCACGCCCTTGCCTCGCGGTTTTGAAGGACTAGTGTGGCGCCGCACAAACATTGATGGAATCTTAAGCACCATCACATAGTCAAAGGCTTCATGTTTACGCTGTTTCATCATCCGTTCTGTCCGCATTCGCGTTTCATCCGCCTAATCGCGGGCGAATACGGGCTCGACATCAAGCTGGTCGAAGAGCGCAGCTGGGAGCGGCGCGAGGCGTTTCTGTTGCTCAACGCGGCGGGCACGACGCCTGTGATGGTGGACGACGAGCACCCGCCGATCCCGGGCGCTGCGATCATCGCCGAATATGTCGACGAGGCCTATGGCGCCGAGATGGGGCCGAAGCGCCTGATGCCGGAGACGATCTCCGAGCGCGTCGAGGTCCGCCGGCTGATGGCCTGGTTCAACGAAAAGTTCTTCGAGGAGGTCTCGCACCCACTCGTCACCGAGCGCATCTACAAGCGCTTCATGAGCGAGGAGAACGGTGGCGGGGCGCCTTCGGCCGACGTGATGCGCGCCGCCAAGGCCAATGTGCGCTATCATCTGGCCTATATCGGCTGGCTGGCGCAGACGCGTAATTTCCTCGCCGGCGACCGGCTCACTTACGCGGATCTCGCCGCCGCGGCGCATCTCTCGGCGATCGACTATCTGGGCGACGTGCCATGGAGCGAGGACGACGCGGCAAAGGCGTGGTACGCGCGGGTGAAGTCCCGTCCGTCGTTCCGTCCGCTGCTGAGCGAATGGCTGGCCGGCGTGCCGGCGTCGCGGACCTATGTGGACCTGGATTTCTGATGAAGGTCGTCATGCCCGGGCTTGTCCCGGGCATCTACGTTCTTTCACTTTCTATGAACGCCAAGCAAGATCGTGGATGGCCGGGACAAGCCCGGCCATGACGAGCGTGGACCATATTGGTGGCTAGATCCAGCACCGACACTGTTGGGCTGCGTGCTGCTCTCGACGAGCAAGCGCGTGCGCTCGGCTTCGACTGCATCGGCATCACCGCGCCGGGCACGATCGAGAGCGCCGGAAAATACTTCCTCGAATTCATCGCGTCGGGCAGCCATGGCGACATGGATTGGCTCGCGAGCCAGCCGGAGCGCCGGGTCGATCCGCGCGGGCTGTGGGCTGACGTTCGCTCGGTGATCATGCTCGGCGTCAATTACGGCCCCGATTCCGATCCGCTCGCGATCCTCGAGCAACGCACACGCGCGGCGATCTCGGTCTATGCGCAGGGCGATGACTATCACGATCTCATCAAGAAGCGCCTGAAGGCGCTGGCGCGCTGGCTGGTCGCAACCGCGCCGTCGGACGTCAAGGTGTTCGTCGACACCGCGGCGGTGATGGAGAAGCCGCTGGCGCAAACCGCGGGTCTCGGCTGGCAGGGCAAGCACACCAACCTCGTCTCGCGCGAATTCGGCTCGTGGCTGTTCCTCGGCGCGATCTACACCACGCTGGTGCTGCCGCGCGACGAGGCCGAGATCGATCATTGCGGCTCGTGCCGGGCCTGTCTCGACATCTGCCCGACGTCGGCGTTTCCCGCGCCTTACAAGCTCGATGCGCGGCGCTGCATCTCCTATCTCACCATCGAGAACAAGGGACCGATCCCGCACGAATTCCGCAAAGCCATCGGCAACCGAATCTACGGCTGCGACGATTGCCTCGCGGCGTGTCCCTGGAACAAATTCGCGCGGGAGGGACGCGAGGCCAAGCTCGCGGCACGCGACGAGCTGCGTGCGCCTGATCTTGCCGAACTCGCACGCCTCGACGATGCCGCGTTCCGCGCGCTGTTCACGAAGTCGCCGGTCAAGCGCATCGGCCGCGACCGCTTCTTGCGGAATGTGTTGATCGCGATCGGCAACTCGGGTGACGTGGAGCTGGCGGCAGAGGCGCTGCGATTGCTCGACGACGCGAGTCCGCTGGTGCGCGGCGCTGCGGTGTGGACGCTGCGGCAGTTGGTGTCGCCGGAGGAGTTTGCGGCGATCAAGACGAACGCCATCGCGAGCGAGCACGACGAGAGTGTTCGTGAGGAGTGGCAGGCCGCTTCCTAGACTTGATTTCCCCGCGCGTTCCCGCAAAGTCGCGGGCCATGACAAACCTGCCTTTCTTCACCCGCGACGGCGACACATTCCATCCGACGGAAGCCGCCAATGGTCCGTGGGATCCGAAATCGCTGCACGGACGCGTCGTCGTCGGGCTGCTCGGCTTTGCCATCGAGGAGCGCCATTCCGGTCCCGAATTGATGCCGGCGCGGCTGACCGTCGACATGTTTCGGCTGCCGACCATCGACAAGCCGATCGAGGTGACGACACGCCTGGTGCGCGACGGGTTGCGCATCCGCGTGGTCGAGGCGGAATTCGTCTCCGGCGGAGTCAGCATGGCGCGCGCCTCGTGCCAGCTGCTGCGCAAGACGCAGAATCCTGACGGCAATGTCTGGTCGCCGCCGAACTGGGACGTGCCGAAGCCGGCCGACATTCCAAAACCCACCGATCCCAGGCTCGGCATGAACGGCAAATGGACGACGCGCCCCATCGTCGGCCATATGGGCTCGCTCGGTCCGAGAAAACTCTGGATGAGCGAGGTACGGGAACTCGTCGCGGGCGTGCCGATGACGCCGTTCGTCCACGTCGCCACCGGCGCCGATTTCGCCAGCCCGTTTGCCAATGCCGGCGACAACGGGCTCGGCTACATCAACAGCGACGTGACGATCTATCTGCACCGCCTGCCGGTGACGAACTGGATCGGATTCGAGGTGGTGAACCATCACGCCACCGACGGCGTCGCGATCGGCGAATGCTGGCTCTACGACGAACAGGGCCCGATCGGCACCGCGACGGTGGCCGCGCTGGCGCAGCGCAAGCCGATGGCGAATCCGTCGAAGCGGTAGTTTGTCGTCTACGCAAGATGCCGCAGCATCTCCGGCCGCGCCTTCAGCTCCGCGCCCTGCTTGGCCACGATCTTCGCAATTCTTTCCGGCGCGAACCTCAGGTCGACGAATGCCGGCGCGGTATTGGCGACCTCATGATAGCTCACGATCCTGCCCTCACGCAGCGTCATGATCGCAACGCCCTCGAACATCGCCCGCGCGCCGCCAGCTTCCGGCAGGGTCGAACGATAGCTGAAGGTGTAGCGGGCATAGAGCGTGGTGCCGTCCGACACGGGATCATGCATATCCCAGCGGAAATCGGTCGCCGTGCGATAGAACCAGTCGTCGATCATCGCAGCGATCTTGGTACGGCCTTCGAAGGCGCCGTAGAACACGTCGTGATAGACGCCGTCCTCGGCGAACAGCTCGGCGAATGCTTTGCCGTTGCGCTGTTCGACAGCGTCGCAGAAGGCGCGCAGCATGGCGGTGGTGGTCATTGACGTTTCTCCCTACGCGTTCTCGGTCATGCCCCGCGAAGGCGGGGCATCCAGTACGCCGCGGCTTCTCGGCTTAAGCACGACCGTCTCTGGAATACTGGATTGCCCGCTTTCGCGGGCAATGACAGCGAGTACGACACTCTCACCCGATCTCCGCCACCGCGGCAAGGATGCGTGCGATGTCCTGCGGGCGGGAGAGGCGGTGGTCGCCGTCCTGGATCATGGTCAGCACGACGTCGTCGGCCGGCAGGCGATGCGTCAGCGCGAAAGCGTGCTGCCAGGGCACATCAGGATCCTTCGCGCCCTGCAGGATGCGGACCGGGCAGCCGAGATCGATGGCGCTGCCGAGCACGAGATGGTTGCGGCCCTCCTCGATCAGGTTCCGCGTGATCGGATAGGGCGAGCCGTCGCCATACTCCGACGGACGCAGCCAGAGGCCCTTGGTTTCGATCTCCTGCTTCACCGCGGGCGAGAAATTCTTCCACATCAGCTCTTCCGTGAAATCAGGCGCCGGCGCGATCAGCACCAAGCCCGCGAGCGCGGCCGCGCCAGAACGCTTCCTGATCTCGCGTGCGAGCAGCAGCGCCATCCAGCCGCCCATGGAGGAGCCGATCAGGACCTGCGGGCCATCACAGAACCGATCGAACACCGCCACGCACTCCTCCAGCCAGCGTCCGATGGTTCCGTCAGCGAAATCGCCGCCGGATTCGCCGTGACCGGAATAGTCGAACCGGACCATGGCGCGGCCGTGATCCCGTGCCCAGGCGTCCAATGCCAGCGCCTTGCTGCCCTGCATGTCCGATTTGAATCCGCCGAGCCAGAGCAGCCCGGGCCCCTGCCCGCGCCGGCTGCGCACCGCGATCCTGCGTGCTGACGGGCCCTCGCCCACATCGATGAAGTCGAGCACGGCATCGGGAATTGCGTGGGTCATGGAACGTTTACCCTGGCTGCGCAGTTTGAGCTATCGGGTCGTATTCGGCAGCGCCGGAGACCGGCATTGTCCCTTTGGGACGCTTGCGGAACGGAAGCAAGGTGTCTATGTCGGTCAGCGTGCCCAGGCGTGACCGAAATACCTCGCATTTGAGGGTTTTTCGTTGCCCGCACGCGCGAATTGCTTGCCGGCAAACGTGTCTTCCTGCAAAGTAGCCGCCTCTTTCACAACTTTGGAGAACAACCCATTCGCCGTCCCAATAAAGCCCCGCCCGTTGCCAGCAAAGACGGGCCGCGCATCAATGATGATATCCGCAATGCGCAGATCCAGCTGATCGATCAGGCCGGTGACAACAAAGGCACCGTCGAGACCGTTGCGGCTATCCGCATGGCCCAGGAAGCCGGCATGGATCTGGTCGAGATCTCGCCGAACGTCAGCCCTCCCGTCTGCAAGATCATGGACTACGGGAAGTACAAATATTCCGCGCAGAAAAAAGCCGCCGAAGCCCGCAAGCGGCAGAAGATCGTCGAGATCAAGGAGATCAAGCTCCGCCCGATGATCGACGACCACGATTACGAAGTTAAGATGCGCGCGATGCAGCGGTTCTTCGAAGAAGGTGACAAGGTCAAGATCACGTTGCGCTATCGCGGCCGCGAAATGGCGCACCAGGAGATCGGCACCAAGCTTCTCGACAAGATCAAGACCGACGTCGCCGAGCTCGCCAAGGTCGAGCAGGACGCCAGGTTCGAGGGCCGCCAGGTCGTCATGGTGCTGGCGCCGCGCTGACGCCAGCTTGTTAAGATAGAGATTTCAACGGCCCGTACGGATTTCCGGCGGGCCGTTTTGTTTGGGCGAGCTGCGCCGCTACGTCCTTGTCGCCTGCCAGGTGCCGCTGCATTGGTCTCCGGAAATGATGCCCTTCCATGAGCCGGTGCCATTCACGCCGGCGAGCCGGCCGCCGCCGCTGGCATGGGAGGCGCCGACCGAGACATGGACCGCCACGGCACCGCCGCGCTTGACCGTACCGGAGACCCGGCCGCCGCCCGCGGAGGAGACACGGCTGCCCGTTACCGTGAAGGGGACGCTATAGCCGGAGCTGCAATTGCCCCGGCTGGTGGCGAAGGTGACATTCCAGATGCCGTCATAGCCGCCGACGCGGGCATCGGCGGTCGATGGCAGCGCGACTGTGGCGAGTACGGCGAGCAGCGCGAGACGGCGCGGGCGGGCGAAATCAGTCGAAGAGAACAGCGCTAGGGACGAATAGGCCATTTTGGTCCTGCTCCGGGCGACACGGTTTGGACATAGTGTACCAGCACCGAATAGTCGGCCGGTAGGTTCCGCCGGTTCATCGTTGCCAATTCGCCCGTTCTCTGTCATAAGCCCGGCCTTCATCGCCCGGCTGATTAAGGGCTGCCGTGGCGGTGTCCGTGCGGGTTTCGCGCTTGTTCGTGAAACTTGAGCACAATCAACGCTCTAACGAGCATTTTTGACGGCCAGCCGCCTTCGCGGGCGGATCCCTGTGCCATTAGGAGAGCCAAATGCCCAAGCTGAAGACCAAATCGGGCGCTAAAAAGCGCTTCAAGGTGACTGCCACCGGCAAAGTGATGTTCGCCCATCGCGGCAAGCGTCACGGCATGATCAAGCGGACGAAGAAGCAGATCCGTCAGCTGCGCGGCACCGCGGTGCTGTTCAAGACCGACGGCGACAACGTCAAGAAGTACTTCTTGCCGAACGCCTGATCGCGTCCCCGATCATTGCCGACCGTGCCGCCTTTTGCGCGGCAATCCGATAACCAAAGTCATCTCTGAAGGATTTCGTCATGTCTCGCGTCAAACGCGGTGTGACCGCCCACGCCAAGCACAAGAAAGTCTACAAGGCCGCCAAGGGCTTCTACGGCCGCCGCAAGAACACCATCCGCGCCGCCAAGCCGGCGGTCGAGAAGGCGATGCAATATGCCTTCCGTGACCGCAAGCGCAAGAAGCGGACCTTCCGCGCGCTCTGGATCCAGCGCATCAATGCTGCCGTCCGTCCGTTCGGCCTGACCTACAGCCGATTTATCGACGGCATGGCCAAGTCCGGGATCACCGTGGACCGCAAGGTGCTGTCGGATCTCGCGATCAGCGAGCCCGCGGCGTTCCAGGCGATCGCCGAGAAGGCCAAGGCCGCGCTCGCGGCGTAATGCGGCCGGAGCTGTGCTGGCGGCGTGAGCCGTCCTGCATTGTGCTCTGCGTAGCGTTCCGCTTGTGATGGCCCGGGCAGAGGCGCGTTTCCGCGCCCGACTGCCCCGGCCGTCATCTCTCGCGCAAACACTTCTCCGACGTGGAAGCCCGGCGCAATGCCGGGTGTGACGGGCTAGGATCATCGGCTCAGCATCCTGGCCAAAAGGGATTGCCATGACCGATCTTGCCCAGCTCCAAGCCCAGATCATCGCCGACATCGCCACCGCTGCCGACGAGGCCGCGCTCGAAGTCGTGCGTGTCGCAGCCCTCGGCAAGAAAGGCTCGATTTCCGCGCTGCTGGCAACGCTCGGCAAGATGTCGCCGGAGGAGCGCAAGACGCAGGGCGCGGCGATCAACCAGGCCAAGGACGAGGTCACTCAGGCGCTGGCCGCGCGGCGCGACGTGCTGAAATCGGCGGCGCTCGATGCGCGTCTCGCGTCCGAGACCGTCGACGTCACGCTGCCGCTGCGCGATGCGCCGACGGAAGCCGGCCGCATCCATCCGCTGAGCCAGGTCTGGGACGAGTTGACCACGATCTTCGCCGACATGGGATTCTCGGTGGCCGAAGGTCCCGACATCGAGACCGACGACTACAACTTCACCAAGCTGAACTTTCCGGAAGGCCATCCGGCGCGCGAGATGCACGACACGTTCTTCTTCCATCCGAAGGAGGACGGCTCGCGCATGCTGCTGCGAACCCACACCTCGCCGGTGCAGGTGCGCACCATGCTGAGCCAGAAGCCGCCGATCCGCGTGATCTGCCCGGGCCGCACCTACCGCATCGATTCGGACGCGACCCACACGCCGCAATTCCACCAGGTCGAAGGCCTCGTCATCGACAAGACCTCGCATCTCGGCCACCTCAAATGGATCCTGCACGAGTTCTGCAAGGCGTTCTTCGAGGTCGACCACATCAACATGCGCTTCCGCCCGTCGTTCTTCCCGTTCACCGAGCCGTCGCTGGAGGTCGACATCCAGTGCCGCCGCGACAAGGGCGAGATCCGCTTCGGCGAGGGCGAGGACTGGCTCGAGATTCTCGGCTGCGGCATGGTGCATCCGAATGTGCTGCGCGCCTGCGGCATCGATCCCGACGAGTACCAGGGCTTCGCCTGGGGCATGGGCATCGACCGCATCGCCATGCTGAAATACGGCATCGCCGACCTCCGTCAGCTGTTCGACAGCGACGTCCGCTGGCTGTCCCATTACGGCTTCAAGCCGCTCGAAGTGCCAACGCTTGCCGGAGGGCTGAGCTCGTGAAATTCACCCTCTCCTGGCTGAAGGATCATCTCGAGACCGACGAGCCCTTGGAAAAACTCGCCGACAAGCTCACCATGATCGGGCTCGAGGTCGAGAACATCGAGGACAAGGCGAAGGCGCTGAAGCCGTTCACCATT
Source organism: Bradyrhizobium symbiodeficiens (assembly GCF_002266465.3). Classification (NCBI taxonomy): domain Bacteria; kingdom Pseudomonadati; phylum Pseudomonadota; class Alphaproteobacteria; order Hyphomicrobiales; family Nitrobacteraceae; genus Bradyrhizobium; species Bradyrhizobium symbiodeficiens. Next base: position 142,570 of record NZ_CP029427.2, read on the forward strand.
GCGAAGGTGATCTCGGCCGAGCAGCACCCGAATGCGGATCGGCTGCGGGTCTGCATGGTCGATACCGGTAACGGCGCAGCACCGGTGCAGGTCGTCTGCGGCGCGCCGAATGCGCGCAGCGGTCTCGTCAGCGTGTTCTCGCCTCCCGGCACCTACATTCCCGGCAAGGACATCACCCTCGGCGTCGGCACCATCCGCGGCGTCGAGAGCCGCGGCATGCTGTGTTCGGCGGCCGAGCTGCAAATCTCCAACGACCATGACGGCATCATGGAATTGCCGGCGGACGCGCCGATCGGCGCTGCTTACGCCGAATGGGCCGGCCTCGGCGATCCCGTGGTCGAGATCAATCTGACGCCTAACCGCCAGGACTGCACCGGGGTACATGGCATCGCGCGCGACCTCGCCGCCGCCGACATGGGCAAGTTCAAGGATCCGACCATCAAGCCGATCAAGGGCGAATTCCCTTGTCCCGTGCAGGTCACGGTCGAAGACGCCACGCTGTGTCCGGGATTTGCGCTCCGCCTCGTGCGTGGCGTCAAGAACGGCCCATCGCCGGAATGGCTGCAGAAGCGGTTGACCGCGATCGGGCTGCGTCCGATCAACGCGCTGGTCGACATCACCAACTTCATGACCTACGACCGCGCGCGTCCGTTGCACGTTTTCGACGCCAGGAAGGTGAAGGGCAATCTCGTCGTCCGCCGCGCGCGTGACGGTGAGACGCTGCTCGCGCTCGACGGCCGCACCTACAATCTCGATCCCGCCGTTTGCGTGATCGCGGACGAGCACGGCGTCGAATCGCTCGCCGGCATCATGGGCGGCGAAGCTTCGGGCTGCGACGATGATACCACCGACGTGCTGATCGAATCGGCGCTGTGGAACGAGATCAATATCGCCCAGACCGGCCGCAAGCTCGGCATCAATTCGGACGCGCGCTACCGCTTCGAGCGCGGTGTCGATCCGGCCTTCATGGTGCCGGGGCTGGAGCTGGCGACCAAGCTCGTCATGGAGATGTGCGGCGGCACGCCGTCCGAGACCGTCGTGGCCGGCAAGGCCTTCGGCGAGGACCGCGTGATCGATTTTCCTCTCACCGAGGTCAAGCGCCTCTCCGGCATCGAGGTGCCGCAACCCGAGATGAAGCGTATCCTGACTCATCTCGGCTTCATGATGGCCGGCCCCGGCCCGGTCGTGAAGGTGGCGGTGCCCTCGTGGCGCTCCGACGTGCACGGCAAGGCCGACATTGTCGAGGAGATCGTCCGCATTGTCGGCGTCGACAAGGTGCCGATGACGCCGTTCGACCGGGGTGAGGACGCGCGCAAGCCGGTGCTGACGGCGCTTCAGCAGCGAACCCGGCGCGCGAGGCGTGCGCTCGCAAGCCGCGGCGTCATCGAAGCGGTGACCTGGTCGTTCATCACGAAGTCCGCGGCAAAGCTGTTCGGCGGCGGTCAGCGCGAGCTCGAAGTCGCAAACCCGATCGCGGCGGATCTCTCCGACATGCGCCCGACGCTGCTCGCGGGCCTGATCGCGGCCGCACAAGCCAACGCCAATCGCGGCGTCAGCGATGTCGCCCTGTTCGAGGTCGGCCAGGTGTTCAAGGGCGACCGCCCGCAGGATCAGTTCCTGGCCGCAGGCGGCGTGCGTCGCGGCTTTGCCTCCTCGGAAGGCTTGGGGCGGCACTGGTCGGGCTCGGCCCAGGCTGACGTGTTCGACGCCAAGGCGGATGCGCTGGCCGTGCTGGCAGCCGCCGGCGCGCCGATGCAGGCGCTGCAGATCGTCGCCGGCGGCCCCGCATGGCTGCATCCGGGTCGCTCCGGCACGATCCAGATTGGGCCGCAGAACGTGCTCGGCCATTTCGGCGAGGTGCACCCCAGAGCGCTCGAGGCGCTCGGCGCCGACGGTCCGCTTGTCGTGTTCGAGGTGATCCTCGACCGCATCCCCGAGGCGAAGAAGAAGCCGACCCGCGCCAAGCCCGTGATCGAGCTTTCGGCATTCCAGCCTGTCACACGCGACTTCGCCTTCATCGTCGATCGCAGCGTGAAGGCCGGCGACATCGTGCGGGCCGCGCAGGGGGTCGACAAGAAGCTGATCACCGCCGTGAACGTGTTCGACGTCTACGAGGGCAAGGGCATCGACGACGGCAAGAAGTCGATCGGCATCGCCGTGACGATCCAGCCGCGCGAGAAGACGCTGACCGATCAGGAGATCGAGGCCGTCGCCGCAAAGATCGTGGCCGAGGTCACGAAGAAGACCGGCGGCACGCTGCGGGGATGAGTATTGCGGACTTCCTTCCGAAGGACGTCAGCCTCAGCATCGCGATGGCGCTTTGCGCCGTCGCGTTCGTTTCCGGTACTGCGCGCGGCTTCTCCGGCTTCGGCTCCGCGCTGATCTTCATGCCGTTGGCGAGCAGCATCGCCGCGCCGCGGCTCGTCGCCGCCTTGCTTCTTGTGATCGATTTCATCGCGGCGGCGCCGCTGCTTCCGGATGCATGGCGGAAGGCGGATCGCAAGGCCACCGCGGTGATCGTGCTGGGCGCGCTGGTCGGCGTTCCCGTCGGCACCTATTTCCTCAGCGTGCTCGAACCCGTCACCACGCGCTGGATCATCTCGTGCTTCGTCGCCGCGCTGCTGCTCCTGCTGCTGTCGGGCTGGCGCTATCGCGGCAAGGATCACGCCTGGCTCTCGGTCGGCATCGGCGGCCTCTCGGGCTTCTGCAGCGGTCTTGCGCAGACCGGCGGCCCTCCGATCGTCGGCTATTGGCTCGGCCGGCCGATCGCACCGATCGTCGCGCGCGCCAATATCGTGCTGTTCTTCGGCGCGTCCGATTTCTTCTCGTTGGTCAGCTACGCGACGACAGGCCTGATCAGCCGTGAATCGCTCGTGCTCTCGCTGATCGTCGGCCCGGTCTACGCGATCGGCGTCGCCTTCGGCGCCTCGCTGTTCGGCCGCGCGAGCGAGAAAGTGTTTCGTGCGATCTGCTATGCGCTGATCGCGATGGCGGTGATCGCGGGACTGCCGGTGCTGGACGGCGTGCTGCGCTAAATCCCCGCCTACTGTCGCGGCACGCGGCGTTTCTTAGTCGACTGCGTCGGCACGTCAGCGGGCTCTTGCTTGAGCGCACCGATCTTGCGCAAAGCTGCGTCCGCGGCGCGCTCACCGCTTTCCCAGGCGCCGTCGACGGTGCCCCACAGCGTCTCGTGCGTGGCCTCGCCCGCGAGGAAGACATTGCCGATCGGCTCGCTCAGGATTCTTCGCGACAGCTGGCCGCCGGGGGACGCCGCCGACATCGCGCCCATGACATAGGGCGAGGCATTCCAGCGGGTCGCGCTGGTCTTCCCGACGGCAGCCGCGGCCTCGCTACCGAACAATTTTGTGATCCATTCCCTGGCGAAGGCGGCCATCGCCTTGTCGCCCTGCTCGGAGAGATCGCGGCCGAATGCGCCTCCGACGTCGATCGAACACAGCGAGGAGCCGCCAATATTGGCGAACATCAGCGCCGTACGCGTCGAATTGCTCTGCTCGATCAGGATATCGTCGCGTGACAGGCCGAGCGGATTGCCCGGCAATTGCATCACGATGCGATCATAGCTGCCGAGGCCGAGCTTCGAGGCCGCATCCAGCGTGCGTTTGGGAATGTCGGGCGTGAACTTGATCGCGCCCGATGTCAGCACGTTGGTCGAGACCGTGACGATGACGGCGCGCGCGGCGATCTTCCCCGCTGGCGTCTCCACGCTGACGTCGCGGTTGTTCCAGGCGACGCGGCTCGCCGGCGTCGACAGTGCCACGGGCGACTGCTCGCCCAGCTTGGTGATCAGCGTACCCAGGCCCTGACGGCAGGCGATCGCTGCGTTGCGATCCTGCGCGCGTCCCTTGTCGATCGCGGACAGTTCCTTCAGGTCCTTGCCGGCAAAGCCCGCGCCCAGCATGAAATCGGCCGCGCCCGCCCAGTCGCCGAGATCCTTCGGCAGCACGGACGCGCAAGACGTATCCAGCTTGGCCCGCGAGGCATCGTCGATGGCGCGGTTGGCGCGCACCAGTGCCGCCAGGAATTGCTCGGTCTCGCCCGCGCGCGCGTTGCGGCGGCCGATGCGCATCTTCTGGCCCGTTGGCGCCGGCAGCACGTCCAGCCCGACGCTGCGCGCCAGCCGGATCATCGGATTGGTGTCGGGATTGTGCATCCAGCGCGCACCGCGGTCGAACGGCATCTCGAAGGTCGTGCTGTCGGTGATACAGCGGCCGCCGATCTGTGATGCCGCTTCCACCACGACGACCTTGCGGCCCGTCGCCGTGATGCGCCGCGCCGCGGCAATTCCCGCAGCCCCCGCGCCGATCACGACGATGTCGGCCTCGCGCGGCAGGGGTGCGGCGGTTGCACGCAGGACCGGCATTGCGGCAAGGCCTGCCGACGCGACAAGGAAGCCGCGGCGCGTGATTGTCATGACATGGTTTCCGAGGACTTGCGGCGAACGGGAACAGTCAGAGAACCTTGCCGCATCTGATGTTGCACGGCAACCATCATGGTGAATCAATCGTGCTTGATGTCACGGAGTGATGAACCGAATTGCAACAGGTTTAGACCATGATAGAGAAGGGAAAAAGACGGCCGCAAAAGGCCGTGGGGGGAGTTGGAAATGGGGACGGTCCTGGATTCAGTCGGCAAGCTGATTGCCGCGTACCTCTCCAAGGAGGTGCCGGGCTACGAGCCGTTCACGCCGAGCGACCCGGAGCACCTGCGCGGCGTCATCGAACCCGGCGACGTGCTGCTGGTCGAGGGCAACAACCGCATCTCCGGCATCATCAAATATCTTACGCAGTCGACGTGGTCGCATGCCGCGCTTTATGTCGGCCCGGTCGAGGGCGCCGAAGAGCCCGACGGCGAACCTCATGTGCTGATCGAGGCCAATATCGGCGAAGGCGTCACCTCTGCGCCGCTGTCGAAATATTTCCCGTATCACACCCGCGTTTGCCGCCCGGTCGGGCTGTCCTACGAGGACCGCACCACGGTGTGCCGCTATGCAATCAACCGCATCGGCTTCGGCTACGACACCAAGAACATCGTCGACCTCATGCGTTTTCTGTTCCCGTTGCCGGTGCCGCAGCGCTGGCGGCGACGCATGATCGCGATCGGCTCGGGCGATCCGACCAAGATCATCTGCTCGGCGCTGATCGCACAGGCGTTCGACGCGGTGCGCTATCCGATCCTGCCGAAGATCACCAAGGCCGGCAGCCGCGCCGCCCGCCGCGAGATCCTGCACATCCGCGATTCCTCGCTCTACATGCCCCGCGACTTCGACATCTCGCCCTATTTCGAAGTCGTCAAACCCACCATCGTGCACGGGTTCGATTACACCGCGCTGCACTGGGCCGACAAGCAGAAGCCGCTCGAGGAGGTAGCAGGCTCATTCAGTGTGTTTCCAGAAACGTTCATGGCGCCGCCGCTCGTTCCTGAAGCGGTTGACGAAGAGGCGCCGAGTGAGATTCCGGCTGAGCAAGTGAGCGCGTGCCTTGCGGAGGCGAGCGCCGCCTTCTCCGAGCATTTCGTACAGCTGAGCGAACTCGCGATGTACCGCGCGCGGCGCCGCGGACAGGCTTGCGAGATCGCAGCTTAAGCCCAGCTGTCGTAGCGCGATCTCGCCTGCGCAACCGTCATTGCGAGGAGCGCTTGCGACGAAGCAAGCCAGACTGTGTCCTCGGAGACAGTCCGGATGGCTTCGCTGCGTCGCTGCGCTCGCAATGACGAGAGCTACCTCTCCGCCCGTCCGATTACCGCCATCAGCTCCGCGATCTTCGCGCGTTGGTCGGCCTTGTCGCCGCTCGATATCGCGTGCTCGACGCAATGGGCGACATGGTCCTTGAGGACCTCCTCCTCGACCCGGCGCAGCGCGGCACGCACCGCCGAGATCTGCGTCACGATGTCGATGCAGTAGCGGTCCTCCTCTACCATTTTCGAGAGGCCGCGAACCTGGCCCTCGATCCGGCCGAGACGTTTTCCGACGGATGCCTTGATGTCCTTGCGCATGGGGTCTATATACCCCTACCGGGTATGGGTTGCAAGACCTGGACACCGCTGGAGCAGGACAATGAACAACCCCGAACACGGGCATCATCACGACGCAACCGCTCACGCCGGATGCGGCTGTTCGACCAACACGGCGACGCCGGCCGACAAGCCCGCGGCCTCCTCCTGCTGCGGCGGGCACGGCGATCAGTCCGGCCACACTCATGATCTCGGTGACACCGCGACCAAGGTCAAAGATCCCGTCTGCGGCATGAGCGTCGATCCCGCGACCTCGAAGCATCACCTCACGCATCACGGCGAGACCTTCCATTTCTGCTCGGCCGGCTGCCGCACCAAGTTCGCCACTGACCCAGCCAAATATCTCGCCAAGGAGAAGCTGCCCGAACCCGAAATGCCGGCGGGCACGATCTACACCTGCCCGATGCATCCGGAGATCCGCCAGGTCGGACCCGGCAGCTGCCCGATCTGCGGCATGGCGCTGGAGCCTGAAGTGGCGAGCCTCGACACCGGTCCCAACCCGGAGCTCGCCGACATGACACGGCGGTTCTGGATCGGCGGCGCGCTCGCGTTACCGGCCGTGGTGCTGGAGATGGGCGGTCATCTCGCCGGTCCTCACAACTGGATCGATCCAACCCTGTCGAACTGGATCCAGCTCGCCTTCGCCACACCTGTGGTGCTGTGGGCCGGCTGGCCGTTCTTCGTTCGCGGCTGGCAATCGCTGCTGACGCGCAACCTCAACATGTTCACGCTGATCGCGATGGGCACAGGGGTTGCCTATGTCTACAGCATCATCGGCACGGTCGCGCCGCAGATTTTTCCTGCCAATTTCCGCGGCCATGAAGGTGCGGTTGCCGTCTATTTCGAGGCGGCTGCGGTCATCACCGTACTTGTGCTGCTCGGCCAGATGCTGGAGCTGCGCGCCCGCGATGCGACCTCCGGCGCGATCAAGGCGCTGTTGCAGCTCGCGCCCAAGACCGCGCGGCGCGTCGACGCCGATGGCAGCGAGCACGAGGTCGAGATCGACACGCTTCACGCCGGCGACCGCTTGCGCGTTCGCCCCGGCGAGAAGGTGCCGGTCGACGGAAGCATCCTGGAAGGACGTTCCTCGCTCGACGAATCCCTGGTGACAGGCGAATCGATGCCCGTCACCAAGGAGGCCGGCGCCAAGGTCATCGCCGGCACGCTGAACCAATCCGGCAGCTTCGTCATGCGCGCCGACAAGGTTGGCCGCGAGACACTGTTGTCGCAGATCGTGCAGATGGTCGCCGACGCGCAGCGTTCGCGCGCGCCGATCCAGCGGCTGGCCGATCAGGTCGCAGGCTGGTTCGTGCCCACCGTCATCTTCGTCGCGATCGTCGCCTTCGGCGCCTGGGCCTGGTTCGGACCAGAGCCGCGGCTGGCCTTCGGCCTGGTCGCCGCCGTCAGCGTGCTGATCATCGCCTGCCCCTGCGCGCTCGGCCTCGCGACCCCGATGTCGATCATGGTCGGCGTCGGCCGCGGCGCGCAAGCGGGCGTGCTGATCAAGAACGCCGAGGCGCTGGAGCGGATGGAGAAGATCGACACGCTGGTGGTCGACAAGACGGGCACCCTGACCGAGGGCAAGCCCAAGGTGGTCGCGATCGTGCCGGCATCCGGTTTTGTGGAAGACGACATCCTCCGGCTCGCGGCCAGCGTGGAGCGCGCCAGCGAGCATCCTTTGGCTGACGCGATCATGCGCGCGGCCAAGGAGAAGCCGCTTGCCCTCGGCCAGGTCGAGCAATTCGACTCGCCGACCGGCAAGGGCGCCACCGGCAAGGTCGACGGCAAGACCATCGCGCTCGGTAATGCCGGATATCTCACCTCGCTCGGGATCGACACGACGACACTCCACGCCGAGGCCGAACGGCTGCGCCAGGACGGGGCCACGGTGATCAACATGGCCGTCGATGGCCGGCTCGCCGGCCTGTTCGCGATCGCCGATCCGGTCAAGGCTTCGACCCCGGAGGCGCTGAAGGCGCTCGCGGCCGAAGGCATCGAGGTGATCATGCTGACCGGCGACAACCGGACGACGGCGGAGGCCGTGGCGCGCCGGCTCGGCATCGCCGATGTCGAGGCCGAGGTGCTGCCGGATCAGAAGAGCGCGGTGGTCTCGAGGCTGCAAAGGGCCGGCCGGATCGTCGCGATGGCCGGCGACGGCGTCAACGACGCCCCGGCGCTGGCCGCCGCCGAAGTCGGCATCGCCATGGGCACCGGCACCGATGTCGCGATGGAGAGCGCCGGCATCACACTGCTCAAGGGTGATCTCGTCGGCATCGTCCGTGCGCGAAAGCTGTCGCAGGCGACGATGAGCAACATCCGGCAAAACCTGTTCTTTGCCTTCATCTACAACGCCGCCGGCATCCCGATCGCGGCCGGCATCCTCTATCCGGCCTTCGGCCTGCTGCTCTCGCCGATCGTCGCCGCGGCGGCGATGGCCTTGTCCTCAGTGAGCGTGGTTGGAAATGCGCTGCGGCTGCGGGCGACGCGGCTGTGAGGACACCGCCTAGCCCGGATGGAGCGCAAGCGAAATCCGGGGGTCTTGCCCGCATATTGGCACCGTCCCGGATTGCGCTTCGCTCCATCCGGGCTACGGTTCACGGGACACAGGCGAGACGTACGAAGGGGATCTGATGCAGCGAATTACGATCACGATCGAGGACGATCTGCTGGCGGAAATCGACGCAGCGGCTGAGGCGCGCGGCTATCAGAACCGGTCCGAGATCATCCGCGATCTCGCCCGCGCCGGCCTGCAGCAGAGCACCGAGGACACCGCGCAGACCGGCCAATGCGTCGCCGGCCTCGTCTATGTCTACGACCACGCCGCGCGCGATCTCTCGAAACGGCTGGTGCAGGAATTCCACGGCCACCACGACCTCGCGCTGGCGACCCTGCACGTCCATCTCGACGACAACAATTGCATGGAGATGACGGCGCTGAAGGGGTCGGCCGACGAGGTCAAGCATTTCGCCGACCACATCATCGCCGAACGCGGAGTCCGCTACGGCCGCGTGGTGATGATCCCGACCGGGGAGGGCAAGCCGGCGAAGGCGCGGAAGCACGGGCACCGGCACGGGTAGCTGAGGCGCTGCGCGCCCCGGACGCAGGGCAACGCTTCCCTGGCGATGCGAAGCATCGTCCAGTAGCGGTGCGGTGCAGAGCCGAGGCCCACCTCGCCTCAAGCTCCCGTGTCCCGGCTCAGCAGCGCGTCATTTCATGCCGCGCCGCGTCCGGGACACGGCGGTGTCCAAGGCAACCATCCTCCCTTGCCGAAGCGGCAATCGGTGTCTACCTCTCGCAAGTCATTCACCACCGAGGGTCCCCCATGCTGGATGCCGCCATCAAGGCGCTGTCGCAACTGATCTCGCCGCCGATGCGCTCGATCCTGTGGCGGTCGATCGGTCTTGCGCTCGTGCTGATCACCGTTCTGGCGATCGGCCTGCAACGGCTGCTGAGCTGGTTTGCGACCTCTGGTGAGGTCTGGCTGGAAGGCCTGCTTGGGCCGGGCTGGCACACCTCTATCGAGGTCTTGTCCTGGATCGTTTCGATCGCGGCGGGCCTCGGCGTCGTGTTCGGCGGCGTGTTCCTGATGCCCGCGATCACCTCGCTGGTGGCGAGCCTGTTCGTCGACGACGTCGCTGACATCGTCGAGCGCGAGCATTACCCGGCCGAGCGGCCGGGCGTGGCGCTGCCCGTGGGCCAGGCGATTCTCGAAGGCGTCAGGACCGCCCTGCTGACGATCGTGGTCTATCTGATCGCCTTGCCGCTGGTGTTGTTCGCCGGTGCCGGCTTCCTGGTCTTCTTCCTCGCCGCCGCCTGGCTGCTCGGCCGGGAATATTTCGAGCTCGCCGCGATGCGCTTCCGCTCACCGGAGGAGGCCAAGGCGATGCGGCGCGACAATGCCGCCACCATCTTCACTGCCGGCCTGTTCATCGCCGCCTTCGTCTCGATCCCGATCGTCAACCTGGCGACGCCGATCTTCGGCATGGCCTTCATGGTCCACATGCACAAGCGTCTGTCCGGCCCGCGGCCCGAGTTGATCGAGCCGTCGCGGCAGATGCGGTGACGCGCCCTACGTCACCTGCACGCCGCATTTCCGCAGCACGGTCTTGGCGAAGCCGAACGGCGCCGGCGTGAACGGACCGGGCGGCGCGCGGGTGATCAGTGCGACGACGCCGAGGGCGGCCACCGCGAGCCAGAAGCAAAGCCAGAAGCCGTCGATATAGGCGAGCACATTGGCCTCGCGCTGCACGAAGCCGGCGAGCGTTCCGACCGCGCGGGCTTGCGCCGTTCCTGTTCCATGGGCGGCGAATTGATCGGTAAGCTGCTTCAGGATACGGACCACATCGAGATCGCCGACGCCGAGGTTCTGGCCGAGATAGAAGGAATGGACCTGCTCGCGCACGCGCAGCCACGTCCCCATCAGCGCTACGCCGATCTCGGCACCGCCGAGCCGCATAATCTGGATATAGGCGGCGAACGAGGTAGCGCGGCTCGGGTCGGAGTTCGACAACAACGTGATGATCAGCGGCAACAAGGTCAGCGCCTGCCCGATCGCCTGCAGCAGCACGATGCCGACGAAATCCTCGCGCGCCCAGTCATGGGTGAGCTGCGTGCCCCAGAGATTGGCGGCGGCGAAGCAGGCAAATCCAGCGATCACCACGGTCCGCGTATCGAAATGTCGCAGCAGCCAGATCGAGAACGGCACCAGCACGAACATCGGCAGCGCGCCATAGGTGAGCAGCAGCACGCCGCTCTGCTCCGGCCTGAGCTGGGTGATGGTAGCAAGGAAGTTCGGCACCAGCGAGGCATTGGACAGGCTGGTCAGCGTGTAGAGCAGGATCAGAACCAGTCCCAAGCCGATATTGCGCGAGAACAAGACGTTCACATGCGCCCAGGGCTGCCGCACCAGCGACTCGTTGATCAGGAAGGCCGCGAGCAAGGCCGCGCCACTGGCGAGCAACGCCATCACCGTGCCCGAACCCAGCCAGTCGAGCCGGTTGCCCTGATCGAGCCCGGCATAGACCATCGCAACCCCTGCGCCGAGCAGCAGCATGCCGCCCCAATCAGCCTCGCGCAGAAGCGCGCGGTTCACCGGCTCGTTCGGCGTGCCGAGATACACCATCAGGCCCATCAGCGGCGCGATCACGACACCCTGCCAGTACAGCCATTGCCAACCGAGATGCTCGACATAGAATCCGACCAGCGAGGTCGAGGTGTCCAGTGCGAAACCGACGCGGATCGAGTAGATCGAGATCGCCGGCAGCCACCAGCGGATCGGCAGGTTGCGGAACACGATCATCAGCGTCGCCGGCACGAAGGTGCCGAGCAAGAGGCCGTGCACGACGCTAAGCGCGAGCAGCGTCGGATAGTCGTGCACGAACGGAATGATCAGCGAGATCAACGCATAGGCCAGGCTCGGAATGCCGAGCACGCGGCGCAGGCCGAATACGGTGGCAAGCCAGGCCACCGCGGGCGCGATGAAGATCTGCGAGCCGATGCCGGCGGTGGAGAGCCAGGCGCCCTCGTCGAACGAGAGCGAAAACGCGCCGCGCAGGTCGGGCAGGCCGACCGTGGTCAGCCGGCTGTCGAAATTGGCGAGAAACGAGCCGAGCAGCACCGCCGCCACGGCGAACAGCGGCTGCGGCGCGACGCCGCCGCGCGAGAGCGGTCCGCGATCGGCGTCGTCATTTTCCGCCATTGCCGTCCCTGGTGTCGATGCGGGTGACCACCGACATGCCCGGCACCAGGCGCGCCGTGAGTTGCTGGCCGTCGTCGAACTGGATGCGCACGGGGATGCGCTGCACCACCTTGGTGAAATTGCCGGTGGCGTTGTCAGGTGGCAGCAGCGCGACCTGCGAGCCCGTCGCCGGCGCGATGCGCTCGACCTTGCCTCGCAGCATCTCGCGCGGAAAACTGTCGACGGTGATCTCGACAGGCTGCCCGGGCGCCACGTGCGTGAGCTGGGTTTCCTTGTAGTTCGCGATCACATAGACCTGCGGCAGCGGAACCACGTTGATGAGGTTGGTGCCTATGTTGACGTAGTCCCCGGGCTGAACCTGACGCTCGCCGACGACGCCGTCGAACGGCGCTGTGATCCTAGTATAGCCGAGCTTGAGCTTGGCGCCCGCCAGCGTCGCCTTGGCAGCCGCGACGTCGGCGGCGCGCTGCTTTCGGGTGCCTTGCAGGACCTCGAGCTGGTGCTGCTGGGCCGCGATCACGGCGCGGCTCGCGCGCACGTCGGCCTGCGCCTTGGCGTAAGCCGCGACGGCTTGCTCGAACCTCTGCCGCGTGCCGGATTCGGTCTGCGACAGCGATTGCTGGCGCTCCTGCTCCTGCCGTGCCTCGACCTCAATGGCTTCGGCCGAGAGCCGGGCAGCCTGCGCCTGCGCGATCGTCGCATATTGCAGCTCGATCTGGTTGGCCAGATTGTCGAGGGTTGCCTGCGCGGCGGCGACATTGGCGTCGGCCTGTGCGACTTGGGCCTCGTAATCGGCGGGATCTATCTGGACCAGGAGATCGCCGGACTTGACGCGCTGGAAGTCGGTGACGGCGACGGTCAGAACTTCGCCCGCGACGCGGCTCGACAGCCGCGTCAGCTCGGCGCGCACATAGGCATCATTGGTGGTCTGGATCACCGCATTGCCGACCCATTCGTCGAAGCGCAGCGTCGCCAGCGCGACGAAGCCGAGCGCGACGATCACGGCGAACAGCGGGAGCGCGAACCGGCTCCACAGCGAAGCGGCCGGCCGCTGTGTCGGCTTCGATGACGGGGCCGGCGTTGCGGCGACAGCCGGGGGCGGGACTTGTTCCTGTTGACTCACGATATCACCCCGAGACGCTCTGCTCTCACCGCCGTCACACCGTCTTCTCCGGCCACCGGCAGAGATCGTTGATCAGGCAAACTTCGCAGCGCGGCTTGCGCGCGAGGCAAGTATAGCGGCCGTGCAGGATCAGCCAATGATGGGCATGGAGCATGAACTCGGCCGGAATCACCTTTTCGAGACCGAGCTCGACTTCCAGCGGCGTCTTGCCCGGCGCCAGCCCCGTACGGTTACCAACGCGGAAGACATGCGTGTCGACCGCCATGGTGTGCTCGCCGAAGGCCATGTTGAGCACGACGTTGGCGGTCTTGCGTCCCGCACCCGGCAACGATTCGATCTCGGCACGCGTGCGCGGCACCTCGCCGCCGAATTCGCTGAGCAGCTTGGCCGACAGCGCGATCACATTCCGGGCCTTGGTGCGGTAGAGACCGATAGTCTTGATGTACTCGCGTAAGGGCTCCTCGCCGAGATCGAGCATCTTCCGCGGGGTATCTGCGACCTCGAACAAGGCGCGCGTCGCCTTGTTGACCCCGGCATCGGTTGCCTGCGCCGACAGCACCACGGCGACCAGCAGCGTGAACGGATTGACGTGCTCGAGCTCGCCCTTCGGCTCCGGATTGGCCTTGCGAAAGCGGCTGAAGGCTTCGTGGACCTCGGCGGGCGTCCAGCGCTTTATCGCCCTGAGCGTCTTCCTGGCGGGCGCGTTGGGCTTCGCGACGACCGCCTTTGCCTTCTTCTTCGGCACATCCGCCTTGCGCGGAGCCGGCTTGCGGGTGATTTTCGCCATGATCGGGATATACTGAGGGACGATGAGCACAGGCAACGAAATTGAGCGCAGCGATCCTGATCCGCGCGACGTGCAGATCTTCTCCGCGCTGCTGACGCCGCATCGCTCGCTGAACCGCACCGGCTTCCTCGCCGTGATGCTGTTCCTGAGCGTGGTCAGCTTCGTCACGGGCCTCGTCTTCCTGATGATGGGTGCCTGGCCGGTGTTCGGCTTCTTCGGCCTCGACGTTCTCGTGATCTGGTGGGCCTTCAAGGCCAATTTTCGCGCGGCGCGGGCCAGCGAGGAGATCTTGGTCACGCCCTCGGAGCTGCGGGTGCGACGCGTCAGCCATCGCGGCCAGGTCTCGGAATGGACCTTCAATCCGCTCTGGGTCCGGCTCGACCAGGAGGTCGACGAGGAATACGGCATCGAGCACCTCTATCTGATCTCGCGCAGTCGCCGGCTGCGCATCGCCGGCTTTCTCGGGCCTGAGGAAAAGGCGAGTTTCTACAAAGCCTTGGTTGGCGCCCTGAATGCCGCCCGACGCGGCCCGACCTACAATCCGGTGACTTGAGTACAGTCGGAAATCGGGTGGTTTCCCAGCCGTCCCTCCCCTACATTTCCGGTCATGATGACACTCGCCATACATGACCAGCGCCTGACCAAGCCGGGCCCCCAGAACGCCGCGCTGCGCGACTATGATTCGGTGCGCCGGGCGATCGCCTTCATTTCGGAGAACTGGCGCGCGCAGCCGACCATCGAGGCGATGGCGGATGCCGCCGGGGTCACGCCGGATGAGCTGCACCATCTGTTCCGCCGCTGGGCCTCGATCACGCCGAAGGCTTTCATGCAGGCGCTGACGCTCGATCACGCCAAGGGATTGCTGCGGGATTCCGCGAGCATCCTCGACGCCGCGCTCGACTCGGGATTATCGGGACCGGGCCGGCTGCACGATCTCTTCGTGACCCATGAAGCCATGTCGCCGGGTGAATGGAAGAACGGCGGCGCCGGCCTGACCTTGCGTTACGGCTTTCACCCCTCGCCGTTCGGCACCGCGATCGTGATTGCGACCGACCGTGGCCTGTCAGGCCTCGCCTTCGCAGATCACGGTGAGGAGAAGCTGGCGCTCGCCGACATGACGCGGCGCTGGCCGAACGCCCTTTATGTCGAAGACCACGAAGGCACCGCGCCGCTCGCCGCTCGCATCTTCGACACCAGGCTGTGGCGGCCCGACCAGCCGTTGCGCGTGGTGATGATCGGCACCGATTTCGAGGTGCGGGTGTGGGAGACGCTGCTGAAGATCCCGATGGGACGCGCGGTGTCCTATTCGGACATCGCCTGCAACATCAACAGCCCGAAGGCCTCACGGGCCGTCGGCGCGGCGGTCGGCAAGAACCCGGTCTCGTTCGTCGTGCCCTGCCACCGCGCGCTCGGCAAGAGCGGCACGCTCACCGGCTATCACTGGGGCATCACGAGGAAGCAGGCGATGTTGGGCTGGGAAGCCGGGCAGCTGGGGATGCAGTAAGGCCGATGTCGTAGGGTGGGTTAGCCGCAGGCGTAACCCACCTCTTCTGTTTCCGTTGCGGCAAAGATGGTGGGTTAGGCTGCGCTAACCCACCCTACGAGATCTCGCCTAACCCGCCAGATCCAGCTTCGACGCCACCGTCGAATCCGCGTTGAGCCGATAGATGATCGGCACGCCCGTTGCCAGCTCGCGCTTCAGGATGCCCTCCGGCGAGAGCTTTTCCAGCACCATGATCAGCGCGCGCAGCGAATTGCCGTGAGCGGCGACCAGCGTGCGCTTGCCGTTGAGCACGCCGGGCAGGATCTCCTGCACGTAATAGGGCAGCGTGCGCGCGAGCGTGTCCTTCAGGCTTTCGCCGCCGGGCGGCGGCACGTCGTAGGAGCGGCGCCAGATCAGCACCTGGTCCTCGCCCCATTTCTTGCGGGCGTCGTCCTTGTTGAGGCCGGAGAGATCGCCGTAGTCGCGCTCGTTCAGCGCGAGGTTCTTCGTCGTCGGCAAGCCCTTCTGGCCGAGCTCGCCGAGAATGAGATCGAGCGTGTGCTGCGCGCGCGTGAGCACTGAGGTATAGGCGACGTCGAACACGAGGCCCTGCGCCTTCAGCTTGCGGCCGGCTTCCGTGGCTTCCTTGACGCCGAGCTCGGTGAGGTCGGGATCCTTCCACCCCGTGAACAGGTTCTTCAGATTCCATTCGCTCTGGCCGTGGCGCACGAGCACGAGGAGACGTTCACTCATCGACTGCTTTCCGTTTCGTTCAAATGTCAGATAAGCCGAGCACGTCGGCCATGGAGTAATGCCCCGGCTTCTTGCCGTGCGCCCACAGCGCCGCCTTCAGCGCGCCGTGGGCGAACAGCATGCGGTCCTCAGCCTGATGCGACAGCGTCAGGCGCTCGAAGGGCCCGAGGAAGGTGACGCTGTGATCGCCGGCGACGGTGCCGCCGCGCAACGAGGCGAAACCGATATTGCCCGGCCTGCGCGCGCCGGTGATGCCGTCACGGCCGCGCTCGGAATGTTCATCGAGCGTGACGCCGCGACCGCTGGCGGCGGCCTGTCCCAGCATCAGCGCAGTGCCGGATGGCGCGTCGACCTTCATGCGATGATGGGTCTCGACGATCTCGATATCAAAACTCTGGTCGAGCGCCTTGGCAACGCGCTTGACCACTGCGGCAAGCAGGTTGACGCCGAGGCTCATATTGCCCGACTGCACCACGACGGCGCGGTTGGTGACGCTCTTGATCACGGCATTGTCGGAGCCGGACAATCCGGTGGTGCCGACGACATGCACGATACCGCGTTCGGCCGCGATCGCGACATTGGCGATGGTCGCGGCCGGCACGGTGAAATCGAGGATGCCGTCGGCCTCCTTCGACATCGCCCATAGGTCGGCGGAGAGCTTGATGCCGTTGGCCGGCAGGCCTGCGAGCACACCGGCGTCCTTGCCGAGCAGCTCCGAGCCCGGCATCTCAAGCGCGCCCGCCAGCAAAGCGCCTTTGCTCTCGCCAATCGCCCGCACCAGCGCGCGGCCCATCCGGCCACCGGCTCCAGCAACAATCAGGCGCATGTCGGACATGGTGTGATCCTCTCAGGGCCGTTGTAGCGGGGGCACGCAGTTCCGGCAACCGAGGGGGTCAGGCAGGTCGCCTGCGGCCATCCTTCGAGACGCCCGCCTCCGGCGGGCCCTCAGGATGAGGTCTCGTTTCGCGGCGAGATATCAGACCCTCATGGTGAGGAGCCCGCGAAAGCGGGCGTCTCGAACCATGCAGGCCCGAGACCGTGCCTCAGCCGTCCGAGGGTTGCGGGCCGTCATAGCCCTCGATGACGATGAGGTCGGCGATCGAGTGCGGCTGGCGCACCTTGATGTTGGCCTGGTATTCCGGCGAATTGTAGCAGGCGATCGCGGTCTCGTAGTCCGGGAATTCGATCACGACGTTGCGGGAGCGGCTGGCGCCTTCGACGGTGGTGAACTTGCCGGCGCGGACGACGAAGCGACCGCCCCATTTCTTGAAGATCGGACCGTTGGCGACGGCGTAGGGCTTGTAGCCCTCGTCACTGCTCACATCGACACGTCCGATCCAGTAGCCTTTTGCCATCGTTCTTCTCCCTGTTGTTGGTTGTGTTAACCGAGCGCCTGCACGATCTCGGCATGGATCGCCTCTGCGACGGCCTTGGGGTCGGCGGCTTCCAGCACCGGCCGCCCAACGACGAGATAATCGGCGCCGGCCGTGATCGCACGGCTGGGCGTCATGATGCGCTTCTGGTCACCGGTCGCCGAACCTGCCGGCCGGATACCGGGGGTGACGAGGCCCATCTGGTGGCCGACGATCTTGCGCAGGTTGCCGACCTCTTCCGGCGAGCAGACGAGGCCGTCGATGCCAAGCACCTGCGCCTGCTGCGCGCGCGCCTCGACCAGTTCGGAGACACCGAGCCGATAGCCGGCCGCATGCAGATCGTCCTCGTTGTAGGAGGTCAGCACCGTGACGGCGAGAATCTTCAGGCTCGAATTGCCGCGGCCTTCGACCGCGCCCTTCATGGTCTGCGGATAGGCGTGCACGGTAAGGAAGGTGGCGCCAAGCCTGGTGATGCTCTCGACGCCCTGCATCACGGTGTTGCCGATGTCGTGCAGCTTGAGATCGAGAAAGACCTTCTTGCCCTTGTCGGCGAGCTTGCCAACCAGCGGCAATCCGCCGGCATAAGCGAGCCTATAGCCGATCTTGTAGAAGGTGACGCTGTCGCCGAGACGATTGATGGTCGCCTGCGCGGCATCGACGCTGGGCAGATCGAGCGCGACGATCAGGCGGTCCTTGGGGGCGATCTCGGCTGGCGTCATGTCACCTCACATCATGCGTTGGGAAATGTCGATCAACTGCGCCACCAGCTCCTTCAACGCGGCGATGTCGGTCTCGTTCTTGAGCCTGTCCATATCGTCATAGGCCTGGTCGGCAAAGGCGAGCGTGAGCTGGCCGGCAATCACGTTGGCTTGGCAGGAGGTCAGGATCAGCCTGAGCGCCTGCAGCGCGCGGGTCGCGCCGAGCCGGCTCTGCGAGGCGCCGGCAAGGGCAAAGGCCCGGTTGCGGAACACTTCGCCGCGCGCCTCGTGTGGATCCTGCACGCGGCTGACCCAGTCAATCGCGTTCTTCAGCAGCGGCGGCACCGAGGCATTGTATTCCGGCGAGACGATCAACACGCCATGATGCGCGCCGATCATGCGCTTGAGATTGACCGCATGCTTGGGCACACCGGACTTGGCCTGGAGATCGCCATCATAGATCGGCAGCGGAAAATCGGCGAGCGAGATGCGAGTGACGTCCACGCCGGCCCGGGCGAATTCATAGGCGGCGACTGCCGCCAGCTTCGCATTGTGCGAACCGGTGCGCAGCGAGCCGGGAATGACCAGAATTTTGGGTGCGGGCATCCGCTTCCATGCGTTCGGCGATACAAGCCCGCCGCGCATGAGAGGTAGCCGGCGGAATTAGTCCTTGCGATACACCCAGACGCGGGCGGGCGGAAGGTTCATCCAGATCCGTTCCGACGCCTCTGTGGACACGCCGGGCAGCGATTTCGGGATCGGCGGCACCACGGCATAGGTGAACTGAACGAAGGGAGCGCCGGGCGCGAGCGCCGTGAAGGCGTCGCGGATCAGCCGCAGCCGCGTCAGCATCGGTTTTGTCACCAGCGGCAGGCCGGAGACGACCGCGGAGGCCGGCGCGCTCAGGACGTTCCACAGCGTGTCACGCAGGCGATAGGCATCGCCCTGCACCACCTTGGCCTGCGGATAGCGGTCGCGCAGCAGCGCGCAGAAGCCGGGATTATATTCGACGAGGACGAGACGCTTCTGATCGACACCGCGCTCGACCAGCGCCGAAGTGATGGCGCCGGTGCCGGGTCCGAGCTCGACCACGGGCGCGTCCGAATCGACATCGACGTAATGGGCCATGGTCCGGGCCAACAGCTTGCCCGACGGCATGACCGCGCCCATGTGCAGGGGCTTTTCGATCCACGATCTGAGAAAGCGCACCTCGTCGTCGAGACGAGGCTTCTTCAACGCACGCGCGGACGATGGCAATGGCATGTCAGGACCGGACGGGACCGCAGGAACGCGTGTCAGAAAATGGTCATAAAGACGTATAGGCCGAAGGCGATACGGTCAAGCCGAGTCAACTCGCCCGATTACCGAAGAAATCCTTGACCTTGGCGAAGAAGCCCTCGGATTCCGGTTGGGTGTTGCCGCTGGACAGCTTTTCGAACTCGGCCAGCAATTCCTGCTGTTTCTTGGTGAGGTTCTGCGGGGTCTCGACCACGACCTGAACATACATGTCGCCCATCTGGCGCGACCGCAGCACCGGCATGCCTTTTGATGCAATGCGGAATCGGCGGTTCGACTGGGTCCCGGCCGGCACCTTCACCTTGGTCTTGCCCTTCTCGATGGTCGGCACCTCGAATTCGCCGCCGAGAGCGGCCGTCACCATCGAGATCGGGACACGGCAATGCAGATCGGCGCCGTCGCGCTGGAAGAACTGGTGCTGGGTCAGCGACAGGAAGATGTAGAGGTCGCCGGGCGGGCCGCCGCGGACACCCGCCTCACCCTCGCCGGCGAGCCTGATCCTCGTGCCGTCCTCGACACCCGGGGGAATGTTGACCGAAAGATTCCGCTCGCGGGTGACGCGGCCCTGGCCCGAGCAGGACGGGCAGGCATCCTCGATCATCTGGCCGCGGCCCTGGCAGCCCGGACAGGTCCGCTCCAGCGTAAAGAAGCCCTGTGACTGCCGCACGCGGCCGGCGCCGCCGCAGGTCGAACAGGTCTTCGGCTTGGTGCCGGCCTTGGCGCCGATGCCCGAGCAGGCCTCGCAGGTGACCGAGACCGGAATCTCGATCTGCGCGGTCTTGCCGCCGAAGGCTTCCTCGAGCGTGATTTCCATGTTGTAGCGCAGGTCGGCGCCACGCTCGCGGCCGCCGCGACCGCGCTGCCCGGCCATGCCGAACAGATCTTCGAAAATGTCGGAGAAGGACGAGGCGAAGCCCGCGCCGAAGCCGGCGCCACCGCCGCCCTGCTCGAAGGCGGCATGGCCGTAGCGGTCATAGGCCGCGCGCTTGTCCTTGTCCTTGAGGACCTCGTAGGCCTCGTTGATTTCCTTGAACTTGACTTCGCTGGTGTCGTCCCCGGGATTGCGGTCGGGGTGAAACTTCATTGCCAGCTTGCGGAACGACGATTTCAGGACGGATTCGTCGGCATCGCGTTCGACTTCGAGGGTTTCGTAATAGCAGCGCTTGGTGGACGTGGACATGTGGGACTCGGTCTATCCAATCGCGATTCAAGTCGGAGCAAAACGACGGCGCCACGCGAAGATATAGGCAGCCTTCTGCCTGGCGGCAGAGGGCCGCCTGGCGGCGTTCAGCATAACGGCTGGGAACTGATCGATCGTAACGGGCGACCCGCCCGTCCGTCCCGACGCGGCGGCCTCCCCCGCGAAGGGGGAGGCTGGTAGAGCGTGTGGGGTCCAAGCCGTCCGCATCATCACCCTCTTGGGGATCAGGCGGACTTCTTGTTGTTCTTGTCGTCGTCGACTTCGGTGAACTCCGCATCGACGACGTCGTCCTTGGCCGCGTCCCTCTTGGCATCGGCCTCGGCCTGCTGCGTGTACATGGCCTCGCCGAGCTTCATCGAAGCCTGGGCCAGCGTCTGGGTCTTGGCCTTGATCGCCTCGGCATCGTCGCCCTTCAGCGCTTCCTTGAGGTCGCCGACGGCATCCTCGATGGCGCGGCGCTCGGTCTCGCCGACCTTCGAACCGTGCTCGGCCAAAGCCTTCTCGGTCGAATGCACCAGACCATCCGCCTCGTTCTTCGCGGTCACGGCCTCGCGGCGCTTCTTGTCCGCCTCGGCATTGGCCTCGGCGTCCTTGACCATCTTCTCGATGTCGGCTTCCGACAGGCCGCCGGAGGCCTGGATGCGGATCTGCTGCTCCTTGCCGGTGGCCTTGTCCTTGGCCGAGACGTTGACGATGCCGTTGGCGTCGATGTCGAAAGTCACCTCGATCTGCGGCATGCCGCGCGGAGCTGGCGGAATGCCCATCAGGTCGAACTGGCCGAGCATCTTGTTGTCGGCCGCCATTTCACGCTCGCCCTGGAAGACGCGGATGGTGACCGCGTTCTGGCTGTCCTCGGCGGTCGAGAACACCTGGCTCTTCTTGGTCGGGATCGTGGTGTTGCGCTCGATGATCCGGGTGAACAC
The DNA here is from genome assembly GCF_002266465.3 of Bradyrhizobium symbiodeficiens. NCBI lineage: Bacteria > Pseudomonadati > Pseudomonadota > Alphaproteobacteria > Hyphomicrobiales > Nitrobacteraceae > Bradyrhizobium > Bradyrhizobium symbiodeficiens. Next base: position 163,935 of record NZ_CP029427.2, read on the forward strand.
GCCACCAAGCGTCTCGATGCCCAGCGACAGCGGGGTGACGTCGAGCAGCAGCACGTCCTTGACGTCGCCCTGGAGCACGCCGGCCTGGATCGCAGCGCCGATCGCCACGACCTCGTCCGGGTTGACGCCCTTGTGCGGCTCCTTGCCGAACAGCTGCTTCACGACTTCTTGGACCTTCGGCATGCGCGACATGCCACCGACCAGAACCACTTCGCCGATCTCACCGGCGGTGAGGCCGGCGTCCTTGATCGCCTTGCGGCAGGGCTCGACGGTCTTCTGGACGAGGTCGTCGACCAGCGCTTCGAACTTGGCGCGGGTGAGCTTCATCGTCAGATGCTTCGGGCCGGTCTGGTCCGCGGTGATGAAGGGCAGGTTGATCTCGGTCTGCGTCGTCGAGGACAGCTCGATCTTGGCCTTTTCAGCGGCTTCCTTCAGGCGCTGCAACGCGAGCTTGTCGTTGCGCAGGTTGATGCCCTGCTCCTTCTGGAATTCGTCGGCGAGATAGCCGACCAGACGCATGTCGAAGTCTTCCCCGCCGAGGAAGGTGTCGCCGTTGGTCGACTTCACCTCGAACACGCCGTCGCCGATTTCGAGAATGGAGATATCGAACGTGCCGCCGCCGAGATCGTACACGGCGATCGTGCCGGCCTTGGTCTTGTCGAGGCCATAGGCGAGCGCAGCCGCGGTCGGTTCGTTGATGATGCGCAGAACTTCGAGGCCCGCGATCTTGCCGGCGTCCTTGGTCGCCTGGCGCTGGGCGTCGTTGAAGTAGGCGGGAACGGTGATGACGGCCTGATCGACCTTCTGGCCGAGATGGGCTTCCGCGGTCTCCTTCATCTTCTGCAGGATGAACGCCGAGACCTGCGAGGGCGAGTAGGTCTGGCCGTCGGCCTCGACCCAGGCATCGCCGTTGGAAGCCTTCACGATCTTGTAGGGGACGAGCTTCTTGTCCTTCTCGACCATCGGGTCGTCGTAGCGGCGGCCGATGAGGCGCTTCACCGCGAAGAAGGTGCGCTCGGGATTGGTAACGGCCTGGCGCTTGGCCGGCTGGCCGACGAGGCGCTCACCGTCGTCCGTCACGGCGACGATCGAAGGCGTCGTGCGCATGCCTTCGGAATTCTCGATGACTTTGGCGTTCTTGCCATCCATCACGGCGACGCACGAATTCGTGGTGCCGAGATCGATCCCAATGACCTTTCCCATGGTCCTGTATCCTTGTTTTTGCGGCAGGTTGGCTGGGCCCAGAAGGCACCCGACCGAAACCCCCTAAGATCAAACATCCGCGATATTGCGATGATTGAGGCTCATATAGGAGGGGGGGAGGGGCCCGCAAGGACCGAAGCGACGTTTCTGCCGTGAAAACATTGGGTTTTGGATGATGATATCCGGGCTCCACCGCCCTTGCGGGTGAGGAATTATTAACAGGTTCAGGCGTCAGCAAGCCCCGGCTACCGCAAGCCCGCCCGCCCGGTTGCCGCAAGCCCAAACCCGGTAAAAGGCGGACCGGCCGGGCAGCCGCCATGGCTGCTCCACGCGACAAAGCGGCCCGGTCGCCGACCATCGAACGGCCTCAATGTGAACCAATCAGAGTGCCCATGAAGCTGATCCGTCCCCTCGCCGCGCTCGCCCTCCTGATAGCCTCCGCGTTTCAGGCTCTCGCCGCCGACGCCGTGTTTCCACCCGGCTTGCGCCTCGGCATGGTGCCGCTGGTCGGCCTCAGCACGGCAAAAACCTTTCCCGGCTTCGAGAGCGAGGACGGCAACGTCAAGGTGCTGATCACCGAGCTGCCGCCGGCGGCCTATGGCGAGGTCGCGAGCGCCTTCAATTCCAATCCGGCCGGCACAGGCGGCGTCAAGCAGGACAAGATCGAGACACCCGCAGGCCTCGCCTATTTCACCACCGAGAGCGGCAAGGCCGGCGACACCCCGGTGAAGCGATATTCGATGATCGTGCCGGGCGCCGGCTTCTCCGGCTATGTCGCGGTGCAAGTGCCGGAGAATGCGACCAAGATCTACTCGGATGAGGCGGTGCGGCAGATGTTCGCGAGCGCCACCACCCGCAAGCAGGTCTCGGCAGAGGAGCAGATCGGGTTGATGCCGTTCAAGATCACCGATCTCGCCGAATTCAAGGACATCCGCACGCTGGCGCCGGGCGCGAGCATCATCCTGGCCGACGGCGACGAGAGTACCGGCTATGAGTCGAAGCCGTTCATGATCCTCGGCGTGATCGGCGCCACGCCGCAGCAGGCCGACGACCGCGCCCGCTTCGCCCAGGAGGCGGCGCTGCAGATCCCCGGCGTGCGCGAATCGCGCGTCACCATGTCCGAGCCGATCCGCATCAACGGCCAGCAGGGTTTCGAGACCCGGATCGACGGCGTCAGCGGCAAGGACAAGGTCCCGGTCACCGTGGTGCAGTGGATCCGCTTCTCGACCGGCGGCGCCTCGCTGCGCATCGTCGCCAGCGCCCCGCGCGACCAGTGGCCGGCCGCCTTCACCCGCTTCCGCGCCGTGCGCGACGGGATTCAGCCGAAGGGCTGAGGCGCGAAACACATTCGGTGTCTCCCCGCGGAGGCGGGGATCCATACCGCGTGATCTCGCGGTTGCAAAAAGGTCTTCGCCAAACTTCTCCCTGTGGTTATGGATCCCGGGCTCGCGCTTTGCGCGCCCCGGGATGACGGTGCTGTGGGCTTGTCAGGCCAACCCTCCCCAATGCCGGCCGCATTTTCCGGCTTCTGTTCGTGTACGAACGGAACTAGGCTTCGCTCCCGTTGGATCACCCTGAAGGGAGGCAACGATGCTGGATCGACGGCAAGTCCTCGCAATGCTTGGAACGACGGCGCTTGCGACTCTCGCGCCAACGGCACTCTTTGCAGCGGCATCGATCAAGCCGGACGATGCATCCGCGCTGCTCGTGATCGACGTGCAGAACTGCTTCCTGCCCGGCGGCAGCCTCGCGGTGAAAGAGGGCGAGCAAGTGGTGCCCGTCATCAACAAGATCTCGAAGGCGTTTGCCAACGTGGTGATGACGCAGGACTGGCACACGCCGGGCCATATCTCGTTTGCGTCAGTGCATTCCGGCAAGAAGCCGTTCGAGACCGTCGACCTTCCCTACGGCAAGCAGGTGCTGTGGCCCGACCATTGCGTGCAGGGCACCGACGGCGCTTCGCTGTCGAAGGACCTCGCGATTCCGCACGCCGAGCTGATCATCCGCAAGGGCTTTCACAAGGACGTCGACAGCTATTCGGCCTTTCTCGAAGCCGACGGCAAGACCTCGACGGGCCTTGCCGGCTATCTCAAGGGCCGCAAGATCAAGCGCGTCTTCGTCGCTGGCCTCGCGACGGATTTCTGCGTCGCCTGGACCGCGCTCGACGCGCGCAAGGCGGGCTTCGAGGTCTATGTGGTGGAAGACGCCTGCCGCGGCATCGACAATCAGGGATCGCTCGCCAAAGCCTGGGCCGATATGGCCAAGGCCGGCGTGAAGCGGATTCAGTCTGCGGATATCGCGGTGAGCGCGTAATCGGCGCGAACAACTGCAAGACCCTCATCCTGAGGAGCGCGCTTCTTCGCGCGCGTCTCGAAGGATGAAGGCCCCGCTGCGGCAGCCTGGCCTACATGGTTCGAGACGGCGCTAACGCGCCTCCTCACCATGAGGATCGATCAGTTCGCCGCGCTGTTCGGCTCATTGGTGTTGGCGGCCGGCGCGGGCTTCGCGCCGCCCTTGGCGACGCCGACCAGGGCCGGGCGAAGCACGCGCTCGCCGATCGTGTAGCCGGCCTGCATGACCTGCACGACGGTTCCTGATGGCACCGACGCATCAGGCACTTCGTACATCGCCTGGTGGAAGTTCGGGTCGAACTTCTGGCCCTGCGGATCCAGCTTCTTCACGCCGTGCTTTTCCAGCGCGTTGAGCAGCGAACGCTCGGTGAGCTCGACACCCTCGATCAGCGCGGTCAGGCCGGGATCGGCCGTGGCGCGGGCCTCGGGTGGAACGGCATCGAGCGCGCGCTGGAGATTGTCGGCAATGTCGAGCACGTCGCGGGCAAAGCCGGTGATGCCGTAGAGGCGGGCGTCGGCGACTTCCTTGGTGGTGCGCTTGCGCAAATTCTCCATCTCGGCCAGCGTCCGCAGCATGCGGTCGCGCGCCTCGGCGGCTTCCTTCTGCAACGTTTCGACCGAGCCGGGCTCGGGATCGTCGGGCATGATGTAGGGTTTCGACACCACGGGCTCGCCGGTCGCAGCAGTCGTGTCTTCGGGTTGCCGGTCTCGATCGGTCATCGGCTCATTTCTCGAATTGGTCTGGTTTTGAAGTCGCGTGGGACTTTTTCTGGCCCGGATATCGTGCTTCGGGCGCCGAAAATCAAGCGCCCGTGAACGGATCAAACGCCGGTCAGCCTCCCAGCAGGCGACTGACGATGCGGGCGGCGTAGTCCACGGTCGGGATCACGCGGGCATAATTCAGCCGCGTCGGCCCGATTACACCCAAAACGCCCACGATATGGCCGGCGGCATCCCGATAGGGCGAGATGATGGTGGAGGACCCCGACAGCGAAAACAGCTTGTTCTCGCTGCCGATGAAGATGCGCACGCCCTCGGCGGTCTCGGCGCGCCCCAACAGGTCGATAACGCCGCGCTTGGTCTCGAGATCGTCGAACAAGAGCCGAACCCGCTCCAGATCCTCCAGCGCATGCAGATCTTCCAGCAGATTGGCGTGGCCGCGGACGATAAGCTGGCGGTCCTCGGTCTCGCCGCCGGACCAGCTGGCGATTCCGGCGGAAATCACCTTCTGTGCCAGCTGATCGAGCTCGGCGCGGGCCTCTCCAAGCGCCGTCTCGAGCTCGAGCCGGGCCTCGGCCAGGGTCCGGCCGCGGATGCGCGCATTGAGGAAATTGCCGGCCTCGGTGATCGCCGAGGAGGGAACTCCGGGGGGCAGCGACAGCACGCGGTTTTCGACCTGGCCGTCCTCGCCGACCAGGATCACCAGCGCCTTTTCCGGTTCCAGCCGGACGAATTCGATGTGCTTCAGCCGCGCATTGGATTTCGGCGTCAGCACCACCGCGGCAGCGCGGGTCAGGCCCGACAGCCGCGTCAGCGCCTGGTCCAGCGCCGCCTCGACCGAGTGCGCCTGGCCGACGGAGGTGAGCTGGCTCTGAATCGATTGCCGCTCGGCCTCGTTGAGGTCGCCGACCTGCATCAGGGCATCGACGAAGAAGCGCAGGCCGAGTTCCGTCGGCAGCCGGCCGGCGGAGGTGTGGGGCGCATAGATCAGGCCTAGCTGTTCCAGATCGGCCATGACGTTGCGGACCGAGGCCGGCGACAGCGGCATGGCGATCAGGCGCGAGATATTGCGCGAGCCCACGGGTTCACCGGTCGCGAGATAACTTTCGACAATTTGACGAAAGATGTCGCGGGAACGCTCGTTGAGCTGGGCGAGGCCCGCGCGCGGCGCGATCAGATGGATCGGATCGTGATGGGCCACAGACGGTAACTCCTGTCAGACGCATGTAATCTGTCCATCCGGGAGGGTTCTGACAAGCGTCGCGATTGCAGGGCGGAGAACCGGAGGGTGAAAAAGCCTTGTCCTTTCCCCTTGCCGCATACCCTCACCCCACCTACAAGCACCGCGAACAGCCCTACACCGACGAGTTTTGGAGGATTTCCCATGCGGCCAAGCCGCCGTGCGCCCGACGAATTGCGCCCCGTGACGCTGGAGCGCGGCGTGGTCAAATATGCGGAAGGCTCCTGCCTGGTGAAATTCGGCGACACCCATGTGCTGGTCACCGCCACGCTGGAAGATCGCCTGCCGCCGTGGCTGAAGGGCCAGGGCCGCGGCTGGGTCACCGCCGAATACGGCATGCTGCCGCGCGCGACCTCCGAACGCACGCGCCGCGAGGCCGCCGCCGGCAAGCAGAGCGGCCGCACCGTCGAGATCCAGCGCCTGATCGGCCGCTCGCTTCGCACCATCGTCAATCTCGAAGCGCTCGGCGAGCGTCAGATTACGGTCGATTGCGACGTGCTCCAGGCCGACGGCGGCACGCGCACGGCCTCGATCACCGGCGCCTGGGTCGCGCTCGCCGACTGCATCAGCTGGATGAAGGCGCGCAACATGATCAAGGCCAACGTGATGCGCGACAACGTCGCTGCGATCTCCTGCGGCATCTACAACGGCACGCCGGTGCTCGATCTCGACTACGCCGAGGATTCGGAAGCCCAGACCGACGCCAATTTCGTCATGACCGGCGATGGCCGCATCATCGAGGTGCAAGGCACCGCGGAACGCGAACCGTTCACGCAGGACGAGTTCCTGGCACTGATGGCGCTGGCCCAGAAGGGCATCGCGCGTCTGGTGGACTTGCAGAAACTGGCTGTCGCGTAGTCAATAAGCTCATGCACCGCCGAATCACCGGAAAGCTGGTCATCGCCACCCACAATCCCGGCAAGCTCGCCGAGATGCGCGAGCTTTTGGCGCCTTACGGCATCGAGGCGGTGTCCGCGGGTGAACTCGGCCTGGACGAGCCCGACGAGACCGGCAACGATTTCCGCAGCAATGCCGCGATCAAGGCGATCGCGGCGGCGCAGGCGACCAGGCTTCCCGCGTTTGCCGACGATTCCGGCATCGTGGTCGACACGCTCGACGGCGCACCCGGAATCTACAGCGCGCGCTGGGCCGGCCCGACCAAGGATTTCAACGCGGCGATGGCGCAGATCGAGCGCCTGTTGCAGGAGCGCGGCGCGACCACACCGGACAAGCGCAAGGCCCACTTCGTCTCCGCGCTCTGCGTCGCCTGGCCCGACGATCATCTCGAAGAGGTGGAGGCGCGCGCCGACGGCACGCTGGTCTGGCCGCCGCGCGGCACCGCCGGCTTCGGCTATGACCCCATGTTCTTGCCCGACGGCCACAGCCGCACCTTCGGCGAGATGGAAAGCATCGAGAAGCACGGCCTGCCGCCGCTCGGCCTCGGCCTGTCGCATCGCGCCCGCGCCTTCGTGAAACTTGCGGAGATCTGCCTTGAGCCGCGCTAGACCGTTTTCGAGCGAAGTGGATACCGGTTCGCGCCAGGAAAACGCGTCACAACAAGAATCCGAAGCCTTCGGCGTCTACGTGCACTGGCCGTTCTGCCTGTCGAAGTGCCCCTATTGCGACTTCAACAGCCACGTCCGCCACGCCGCGATCGACGAGGCGCGCTTCGCTTCCGCCTTCGCACGCGAGATCGAAACGACCGCGCAGCGCTCGCCGGGCCGTGAGGTCACCTCGATCTTTCTCGGCGGCGGCACACCGTCGCTGATGCAGCCGGCAACCGTCGGCGCGGTGCTCGATGCCATCGGCAAGCACTGGACCGTCGCCGGCGACGTCGAAGTGACGCTTGAGGCGAATCCGACCAGCGTCGAGGCCACGCGCTTTGCCGGCTATCGCGCAGCCGGCGTCAACCGTGTCTCGCTCGGCGTGCAGGCGCTCGACGATGCCTCGCTGAAGGCGCTTGGCCGCATGCACAGCGCGCGCGAGGCGCTCGACGCCGTCGCCATCGCGCGCCGCTCGTTCGACCGCTATTCGTTCGACCTGATCTACGCCCGCCCCGACCAGACGCCGGCGATGTGGGCCGATGAATTGCGCCTCGCCATCGATGAAGCCGCCGAGCATCTGTCGCTCTATCAATTGACGATCGAGGAAGGCACGCCGTTTTTCGGCCTGCACCAGGCCGGCAAGCTGAAGACGCCGGACGAAGCAGTCGCGCGCGCGCTCTACGACGTCACGCAGGAAACCTGCGACAAGCTCGGTCTGCCCGCCTACGAGATCTCCAATCACGCGCGGCGCGGCGCCGAGTGCCGGCACAATCTGGTTTACTGGCGCGGCGAGGAATATGCCGGCATCGGCCCGGGCGCCCACGGCCGGCTCGACATCGACGGCATCAGGCATGCCATCGCCACCGAGAAGCGTCCCGAGGCCTGGTTGATGCGGGTCGAGACCAACGGCCATGGTGTCGTCACCGACGATCTCCTCAACAGCGAAGAGCGCGCCGACGAATTCCTGCTGATGGGATTGCGTTTGGCCGAGGGCATCGACCCCGAGCGTTACAAAGCTCTCTCCGGCCGCCCGCTCGACCCCAAGCGCATCGCGCTGCTGCGCGAGGAGGGCGCGATCACGGTCGATGCGACGGGCCGCCTGCGCGTGACGAGCAGTGGATTTCCGGTGCTCGATGCGGTGGTCGCGGATCTCGCGGCGTAAGTCTAAGCCAAGTCGGCGGTGCGCTCCCTCGCCCGCTTGCGGGAGAGGGGTGGGGAGAGGGTGTCTCCGCAACGGGACAATCCCCTAGAGGAAAGAACCCTCACCCAGCGCTTTGCGCCGACCTCTCCCGCAATCGGGAGAGGTGAACCACCTACGCCCCAAAGCTCTTCGGCGATCCCGCGACCGCAACGCCGCCACCCTGCGTCACCTTCATCACCGCGAGCCCCCGCTCATTGGTGCCGTCGGCGCGGAAGCGGAACAGGCCGTCGATGCCGGCGAATCCCGACGGATTGGTGAGCACGTCAGACGAGAAGCGCGTGGTGCCTTGCGTACGCGCCAGCGCGGCGACGAGGGCGACCGCGTCATAGGCCAGCGTCGCGGTGCGAATCGGCTCCGCGCCGTATTTGGTGCGGTAGCGGCCGGAGAACGCGCGAAAGCCGGCCGGATCTGGCGCGGCGTAGAGGCCGCCCTGCAGGCTTGCATTGGCATAGACGCGGGGATTGTCCCACAGGCCGGTGCCGAGCAGCTGGATGTTGCGCAAGTTGGCGCCCGCCGCCGTCATCGCATCTGCGACCGACACCACGGCATCGCCGTCATCGGCGATGAACAGCGCATCGGCGCTGCCGAGCTGCTGCGCCACGGTGCGCGCCGGCGTGGCGCGATCGGCGCCGTATTTCTCGAAGGCGACGATGCGTCCGCCACGGCGTGGCACGGCCGCCTTCACCGCGGCCTCGACGACGTTGCCATAGGCATTGTCGGGGACCAGCACGGCGACGGAGCGCTTTCCGACGCTGGCGGAATACTCGACGATGCGGTTGACGTCGGACTCCGGCAGGAAGGAAAGCAGATAGACGCCGCGGCCGGCGATGCTGGAATCGGTCGAGAACGCGATCACCGAGATGCCGCGCGTGCGCGCGACTTGCGCCACCGCCGGCACCGATTGCGCGAACAGCGGTCCCAGAATGATCTCGGCGCCTTCGTCGACAGCCTGCTGCGCGGCAGCCTGCGCGCCTTGCGGGCTGCCATTGTCGTCCTTGATCAGCAGCTGGATGTTCGGGTTCTGGAACTCGGCCAGCGCCATCTCGGCGGCGTTGCGCATGGATTGCGCGGCAAGGCCGGCATTACCGGCGGCCGAGAGTGGCAGGATCACGGCGACCTTGACGCCGCCGGTGCCCGCGGTCGTTGCCTGTTGCGGGGGACCTGCCGGCTGAGCCGGCGGCGTCGAGCTCGAGAACGGGCTGGAGAACTGGCTCAGGCTCTGCTGCACGCCGGCACAGGCCGACAGCAGGGGCGCGCCGAGCAGCAGGCCGAGCGCGCTCCGGCGGGTCGCCCCTGACATCAGGGGCCCCGGAACGGGAGATTTTGGATAACGCGGGCCCACCATGCAGCTTCTCTTCTGACCCGCCGGCGCCGGCCGGTCACGATATTCTTTCCACGACACAAGCCGCGGATTCAGGCATATTGTCGGCAAATAGTTAACCGAAACAAAAGGATAATAGCCGCTTAACGCGGCCGCTTTCCTGTTCCAGCAGCTGTTTGCCCTCGCTCATTCAGCATCAAGGCGGTGTTTCGGTCGCGAATATGGCGCGAGAGCCCTCACTGCCTCTCGACGCGATCCTGAATCGATCACATTCCCGTCCGTTCCCCACCCCTCACCTCGGCACGATCTTTTTCGGCGAGCCGGTTCCCAGCCCTGCGGATCGTGCCTAAGTTGACTTCATTATGCGCGCAAAGCCGGCCCCGATAAATACGCCTGAAGCTCAAGACGCCGCCTCGCGCGGTTTCTCCATCGATGCCCATCGCCTTGCGGCGCCGAAGGCGGCACCGGGCCTGCATCTGGTCGCAACCCCCATCGGCAATCTCGGCGACATCACGTTGCGGGCGCTCCAGACCCTCGCCGGCGTCGACGTCATCGCCTGCGAGGACACCCGAATCACGCGGCGCCTGACCGAGCGCTACGCCATCGCGGCGCAGCTCAAGCAATATCACGAGCACAATGCGGAAGCCGCGCGTCCGAAAATCCTGGAGGCGCTGGGGCAGGGTGGCTCGATTGCACTGGTCTCGGATGCCGGCACGCCGCTGATCTCCGATCCCGGCTTCAAGCTGGTGCGCGAGGTCTGCGCCGCCGGCCATGCGGTCTATGCCCTGCCTGGCCCATCCTCGGTGCTGGCGGCGCTGTCGGTCGCGGCACTGCCGACCGACCGCTTCTTTTTCGAAGGCTTCCTGCCGGCGAAGTCAGCCGCGCGAAAGGCGCGCTTGACGGAGCTTGCGCGCATCGACGCCACGCTGGTGATGTTCGACTCCGGAAACCGCGTGCAGGACACACTCGCAGAGCTCGCCGAGATCATGGGTACGCGCGAGGCCGCGATCTGCCGCGAGCTGACCAAGCTGCACGAGGAGATCTCGCGCGCACCGTTGAGCCAGCTGGCGCGCGAAGCCGATACGCTGGAGACGCGCGGCGAGTTCGTTCTGGTGATCGCTCCGCCGGCGGCCGACGCCGAGATGCTGACATCGGATGCGCTGGACGATCTGTTGCGCGAGCAGCTTGCCGCGCACAGCGTCAAGGATGCCGTGGCGCACGCGGTCGCACTCTCGGGCCGGCCGCGACGCGAGGTCTATGCCCGCGCGCTCGAGCTCGCCAAAGACCTGAGGGGCGGCGATGGTGAAGACTGAGGTCCCGGCGGAACCGAAGGTCGCCTCGCCCGAGCGCGTCGCCGCGTTCCATACCGGCATCTCCGCAGAGAGCCGCGCAGCCGCCTATCTGATGGCCAAGGGCTATCGTATCCTCGCCAAGCGCTACCGCACCCCGCATGGCGAGATTGACATCGTGGCGCGCCGCCGCAATCTGATCGCCTTCGTCGAGGTCAAGGCGCGCGCCACGCTGGATGACGCCGCCTTCGCCGTGACGCCGCGCCAGCAGCAGCGCATCATCAATGCCGCGCAAGGCTGGCTCGTCGCGCATCCCGAGCATGCCGAATTCGAATTGCGATTCGACGCCATGCTGATTGCGCCGAAGCGACTTCCGCGCCATGTGTTGGCGGCATTCGACGCCTCGACCTGAAAGGCAGACCATGAAACTGAACGTCGCCGTCCAGATGGACCCCATCGCCCGCATCAACATCAAGGGCGATTCCACCTTTGCGCTGCTGCTGGAGGCGCAGAAGCGCGGCCATGGCCTGTCCTATTACACGCCCGACAAGCTCTCGATGGTCGGCGAGGAGATCGTGGCGCCGGTTCAGCTCCTGACCGTGCGCGACGAGCCCGGCAATCACTTCACGCTCGGTGAACCCAGGCGCGAGGCGCTGAACGGCTTTGACGTGGTGCTGCTGCGCCAGGACCCGCCGTTCGACCTCGCCTACATCACCTCGACGCATCTTCTGGAGCGCATCCATCCGAAGACGCTGGTGGTCAACGATCCCGCCTCGGTGCGCAACGCGCCGGAAAAGCTGTTCGTGATGAACTTTCCGCAGCTGATGCCGCCGACCCTGATCTCGCGCGACCTGGACGAGATCAACGCCTTCCGCGACAAGCACGGTGCCGTCGTCATGAAGCCGCTGCACGGCCATGGCGGCGCGGCAGTGTTCCGCGTGATGCCGCAGGACATGAATTTCGGCTCGCTGTACGACATGTTCTCGGTGACGTTCCGGGAGCCCTGGGTGATCCAGCAATTCATCCCCGAGGTGAGGCACGGCGACAAGCGCATCATCCTGGTCAACGGCGAGTTCGCCGGCGCGGTCAACCGCGTGCCGGCCGCCGACGACCTCCGCTCCAACATGGTGCGCGGCGGCGCGGCCCAGGAGACCGAACTCACCCCGCGCGAGCGCGAGATCTGCGCCACCGTCGGCCCGGCGCTGCGCGAGCGCGGCCTGCTGTTCGTCGGCATCGACGTCATCAACGGCAACCTCACCGAAATCAACGTGACCTCGCCCACCGGCATCCGCGCTATCGCGCGCCTCGGCGGGCCAGACGTCGCGGCGAAAGTCTGGGACGTCATCGAGCAGAAGAGAAAGTAGTAGCACTCTGCAATGACTGCGTTGAGGAGAGCGCGAACTCTCCTCAACGTCGCCCCGGCGAACGCCGGGCGTCGTGGAGCGCAGCTGCGATCCCGGCGGCACGCAACCGCCCTCATCGCTAACCGCCCATTCACCATGATGCCGTGCGTGTCATTCGAACGAACTTGCCGCACTGCGTGAATCTACGGGGCCGCTGGCCGACCGAATAACGCCTCGTTCACCATCTGCCGAGAACCAGCATCGTGGCTGGCCGTCGCGTTCAGCCTCGCAACACCCCTTATACTTTTACAACCTACTCATCGACGTCGGGGAACCCGCCACGTGCGGTTCGAGTGCCCCGCGTATGAGTAAAAGCGTATGAACACCGCACGTATCGTCGTTCTCGTCATCGCGCTGGGCGCCGGCGGCGTCGCGGCCTATCTGGCGAGCGGCTTCGACAACAAGCCCGCGCCCGTCCTGCCCGCCGCCGAGAAGCTGCCAACCGTCGAGGTCCTCGTCGCCAAGTCCGACATCGGGCTCGGGCAGGCCGTGAAGCCCGAGGACCTGCAATGGCAAGCCTGGCCTGCGGCAACTGCGAGCAGCGCCTTCATCCGCCGCGACAGCAGGCCCGAGGCGCAGACCCAGATCGCCGGCTCGATCGCCCGCGTCCCGCTGATGCAGGGCGAGCCGATCCGCGAGCAGAAGCTGGTCAAGGCCGACGGCTCCGGCTTCATGGCCGCGATCCTGCCCGCCGGGATGCGCGCCGTTTCCACCGAGATTTCAGCCGAGACCGCCGCCGGCGGCTTCATCCTTCCGAATGACCGCGTCGACATCGTCCTGACCCGCCGCCTGAAGAACCCCGACGGCGCCAACAACAACAATGGTCCGACCGGCGGCAACGACCTCGTCCTGTCCGAGGTCATCCTGACCAATATCCGCGTGCTCGCGATCGATCAGGCGCCGAAGGAGAAGGACGGCCAGAACGCCGTCGTCGGCAAGACCGTCACGCTCGAGCTCCGGCCCGACCAGGTCGCAGTCCTCGCAGCCGCGCGCCAGGGCGGCACGCTCCAGCTCGCGCTGCGGAGCATCGTCGATGCCAACGCAGTGGACGGCACGCCTGAGGACCAGGGGATCAAGCGTGCGGGCGGCGTGAACGTGATCCGTTACGGGGTGCAGGCACGGCAATTGACGTCACAGAAGTGATGGTGGGAATCGCATGAACTACGGGGATGATCGGACGGGCCTGCGCCTTCGGGGGAAGCGCACGCGCTCGTTCTGGACGGGGACGATGCTGATGCTGGGGCTGCTCGCGGCCCCAGACCTCGTCAGTGCGGGGGATGCGCCGGTCGGCGACCAGGCGCCGATGCAGGCACCGGATCTCGGCGTGTCGTCGGTTGCGACGATCGCGCCGACGAGGACGCGTTTTCTCTCGCTCGGCGTCGGCAAATCCGTCGTCATCGACCTGCCGCGCGAGGTCAAGGACGTGCTGGTAGCTGATCCCAAGATCGCCAATGCAGTCATCCGCTCGGCCCAGCGCGCCTATATCATCGGAGGTCAGGTCGGCCAGACCAACGTCGTGTTCTTCACCGCCGACGGCCAGCAGGTCGCCGCCTATGACATCGCAGTGAAGCGCGATCTCAACGGCATGCGCGCGGCCTTGCGCCAGTCGCTGCCGGGCGTTCAGATCGAAGGCGTCGGCGACAGCGTGATGCTGACCGGATCGGTGTCGAGCCCGGTCGAGGCCCAGCAGGCCGGCGACGTCGCCGCAAAGCTGGTCGGCGGTTCGGACAAGGTCGTCAACAACATCGTCGTGCGAGGCCGCGACCAGGTGATGCTCAAGGTCGTCGTCGGAGAAGTGCGCCGCGACATCGTCAAGCAGCTCGGCGTCGATCTCAGCGCCAGCCTGAACGCTGGCACCGCGGTGGTGAATTTCAACAATTCCAACCCGTTCTCGGTCTCGGGCGGGCCGATCGTCGGGAGCAACGGGCTCGGTGTCTCCGGCGTCACCAAGGGCATCGCCACCGTCAGCGCCACCATGCGCGCGATGGAAAGCGCCGGCGTCATGCGCACGCTCGCCGAACCAAGCCTGACCGCGATCTCGGGCGAATCCGCCACCTTCATCGCCGGCGGCGAATTCCCAATTCCAGCAGGCTATTCCTGCGATCCCGTCACCCACGTCTGTACCACCCAGATCACCTACAAGAAGTTCGGCATCTCGCTGAACTTCACCCCGGTCGTGCTCAGCGAAGGCCGCATCAGCCTGCGCGTGATGACCGAGGTCTCGGAGTTGTCGAATACGAATTCGATCACCTTGACGCAGGCGGTGTCCTCGACCTCGAGCAACTCGATCACCATCCCCTCGATCCAGACCCGCCGCGCCGAGACGACACTGGAGATTCCCTCCGGCGGCTCGATGGCGATGGCCGGCCTGATCCAGCAGCAGACCAAGCAGGCGATCAACGGCCTTCCCGGCATCGACCAGGTGCCGATCATCGGCGCACTGTTCCGCAGCCAGGACTTCGTCAACAACGAGACCGAACTGATGGTGATCGTGACGCCCTACGTGGTGCGCGCGGTCGCCCAGAAGGAATTGGCGCGGCCCGACGACGGCTTCGCGCCGGCCTCGGATGCGCAGACCGCACTGCTCGGCCGCATGAACCGCCTCTATGGCGTCGCGCGCCGTGTCGACCCGATCGCCGGCACGCCGGGCGATTTCGGCTTCATCATCGACTGAGGCGAACGGACGGCTGGGGAACGGGCAGGATTCGGGCAAGAGGGGATGAGGCGATGACGACAACATCTGCCGATCGACGTCGCAAGCTGCAGATCGCGCTGGCACTGACGGGGCTCTCCGTCATGCTCGGCGCCTGCAACACCACCGGCGAGATCGTCACCCAGACGGTGCCGACCGACTATCGCCAGCGCCACCCGATCGCGGTGCAGGAAGGCAAGAAGTCGATCGTGATCTTCGTCGGCAAGGCGAGGGGTGGCCTGTCGCCCCCGCAGCATTCGGACGTCGCGGGCATCGCCCGGGACTGGGTGCGCGAGGGCACCGGCTCCGTCGTCGTCGACGTTCCCGTCGACAGCTCGAATTCGCGCGCGGCGGCCGCGACCTATCAGGAAATCCGTTCCGTGCTCGCATCCGGCGGCGTGCCGTCGCGTGCCATCGTCCAGCATCCCTACCGTCCCGAAGATCCTGGGCTGCTGCCCACCATCCGCCTGAGCTATTCGAAGATGGCCGCGGTGGCCGGCCCCTGCGGGCTGTGGCCGGAAGACCTCGGCCCCTCGATCCTCGATCCCGGCTACAACGAAAACCGCCCCTACTTCAATCTCGGCTGCGCCAGCCAGCGCAATCTCGCCGCGATGATCGACAATCCGGCCGACCTCGAGCAGCCGCGATCCGAGACGCCGGCCTATACCGCGCGGCGCGACATCGCCTTTGACCGCTATCGCAAGGGCACTGCGATCTCGACTCCCAATTCTGAATCCGACAAGGCCAAGCTCAGCGACACAGGCAAATGACCGTTATCCACGACGAAGAAGCGGACGATCCGCAGCACCCCGAGGAACACATTGCGCCGGTTCCCCGCATCTCGGTGCAGGCCTTTTGCGAGACCGAGAAGACGCTCGCCGCGGTGACCGCGGCGGGGCAGGACCGCCGGCTGGCCAAGGCGCACCTCACCGCCAAGGACGGCGGCCTTGCCGCGGCGATCGAAGTCTATGAAACGATGCCGACGCCGAACGTGATCGTGATCGAATCCGACGGCACCCGCGACATCCTCGAGGGACTCGACGACCTCGCCGGCGTCTGCGACCCCGGCACCCGCGTGGTCGTGATCGGCAATCCCAACGACACCGCGCCCTATCGCGAGCTGGTGCGCCGCGGCGTCAACGATTATGTGGTGGGACCGGTCGAAACCCTCGACGTCGTCCGCTCGATCTGCAGCCTGTTCTCGGCCTCCGAGGCCATCATCACCGGCCGCGTCATCGCGGTGGTCGGCGCCAAGGGCGGCGTCGGCGCTTCCACCGTCGCGCACAATCTGGCCTGGACCATCGCGCGTGACCTCGCGCTCGATTCCGTCGTGATCGACCTCGACCTCGCCTTCGGCACCGCGGGCCTCGACTACAACCAGGACCCGGTGCAGGGCATCGCCAACGCGGTGCTGTCGCAGGACCGGCCGGACACCGCGCTGATGGAGCGCCTGCTCTCCAAATGCACCGAGCGTCTCAGCCTGCTCGCGGCGCCCGCCACGCTCGACCGCGTCTATGATTTCGGCGCCGAAGCCTTCGACGCCGTGTTCGACACGCTGCGCATGACCACGCCCTGCATCGTGCTCGACGTCCCCCACCAATGGTCCGGCTGGACCCGGCGCGCGCTGGTGAACGCCGACGACATCCTCATCGTGGCCGAGCCGGATCTTGCCAATTTGCGCAACACCAAGAACATGCTGAGTGTGCTGAAGGCGGCGCGGCCGAACGACCGGCCGCCGCTGTACTGCATCAACCAGGTCGGTATGCACAAGCGCGCGGAGATCGACGTCAAATCGTTCGCCAAGACCATGGAAAGCCAACCGATCGCGGTGATCCCGTTCGATTCGAAACTGTTCTCGACCGCGGCCAATAACGGCCAGATGATCGCGGAGGTCTCCAAGAGCCACCGCACCACCGAGCTGTTCCAGAACATGGCGAACCGCCTCGCCGGCCGCGGCGAGGTCAAGAAGCCGAAGCGCTCGCTGCTCGGGCCGCTGCTGAAGAAGCTGAAGGGCAGGTCAAGCCGCAACTCCGCGCCGCATCGCAAGGCGTCATAAGGGTACACAGAAAGGGGCGGATTATTTGTCCGCCCGCTGCTGCTGCTTCTTCGCCAGCAACTGCCGCAGCGCCGCGACCTTGGCGGCTGCCTGGTCCGGCGGCAAATCTGCCTTGACGAGGATTTCGGCCTCGGCCTCACGGCCCTGCAATCCCAGCACCAGCGCGAGATTGGCGCGGATCCGCGCATCGTTCTGATTGCGCTGATAAGCGCGGCCGAGCACCTGCTCGGCCTTCGGCAGATTGTTTTCCAGCATATAGGACAGGCCGAGATTGGACAGCACGGTCGGCTCGTCCGGCACGATCTTCAACGCCGCGGCATAATATTGCTGCGCCTCCTCGTTACGGCCGAGCTGATCGAGCGCCGCACCCTGCGCCGACAGGATGCGCCAATCCGGATCCTCGGGCGTGTGCGCGCGGCTGAGGACGTCGAAGGCCTGCTGGAAACTGCCGCTGTCGGCGAGCGCGCGGCCGTAGCCGGCGAGCAGCGCCTTGTTGCTGGGATGGGCGAGCACCGCCTGCTCCATGACCGCAACCGCCTGCGCGCGCTGGCCGCTCTCGCGCAACGCCTTGCCGTAGGCGAGCGCAACGTTGGGATCACTGGGCTTGGCGCGATAGCGCTCGCGCAACGCGTCCAATTCGGGCCTGGCGTCGGCCTTGGCAGCCGTTTCCGATCTGACACCAAGCGCGCCGGTCACATCCTCGATGCCCGCGGTCTGGCAGCCGCCGAGGGCTAGGGCGAGAAAGGCGGGAAACAGCAATCTCGCCGGGGGAGAGGCGAGGGGCGAACGCTTGGACATACTCTGATCACTCGGCAACAGATCAGAGATGCTTACCGATTAACGCTAAAGTCCCGTTAAGGAAGCGGCCTGCGAGAGCTCAGTCGGTGAACTCGGCACCGAATTCGCAGCCGATGCGCCAGCGCAGGCGGCACTGGCGGGAATAGTCGGGGGCGAAGATGATGGTGAATTGCGGCGGCACTTCCAGGAATTCCGCTACCACTTTCACGCCGCCATCCGAAATATCGGTGATCGTGCAGTCCCGCGGCAGCGAGCCCGCGCCAAAATGGATCTTGGCGAGCCGGCTGCACATCCGACGTTCGCTTCTCCGGCGATTTGCAAGCATTTGAACTGTTCACCCGTTGACCACGGCCCATCCCGCAAGCGTAGGAGTAGCTGACAATTGTTGGGATGTGCTGAGTGGAGCCGGTTGCATTCGAGGCGTAGTGTCGGCGTGGCGTTTACGATTGGTTAGAGGATTGGTCGCCGCGCAGGATCGTTCCCGTATTGTTCTTGCGCAAGGTGGCCGGCTATGCTACCCCTAATTGTGAAAAGGGGCAGGCTGGTTTGAGCATGGTTCAGCGGGTTTCCACCGTCGCCTTTGAGGGGATCGAGGCCCGTGCGGTCGACGTGCAGGTGCAGGTCGCGCCCGGTTTGCCGGCGTTCGCGATCGTCGGCCTGCCGGACAAGGCGGTGTCGGAGGCGCGCGAGCGGGTGCGCTCGGCGCTGATCGCCTCGGGGCTGGCGCTGCCGGCGCGCCGGATCATCGTCAATCTGGCGCCGGCCGACCTCCCGAAGGAAGGCAGCCATTACGATCTACCGATCGCGCTCGGGCTGATGGCGGCGATCGGCGCGATCCCGCCGGATGCACTGACCGGCTTCACCGTGCTCGGCGAGCTCGGTCTCGACGGCTCGATCGCGCCCGTGGCCGGCGTTCTTCCCGCCGCGTTCGGCGCCAATATGCGCGAGGAAGGGCTGATCTGCCCAGCCTCGTGCGGTTCCGAAGCGGCGTGGGCGAGCCCGGACATCCAGATCATCGCGGCAAGCTCGCTGATCCAGATCGCCAACCACTTCAAGGGCACGCAGGTGCTGTCGCGGCCGTCGCCGAAGGTGCACGAGCCCGCCGCCTCCACACTCGATTTGCGCGACATCAAGGGTCAGGAAAGCGCCAAACGGGCGCTGGAGATCGCGGCCGCAGGCGGCCATCATCTGCTCATGATCGGCGCGCCCGGCGCCGGCAAATCGATGCTGGCGGCGCGGCTGCCCTCGATCCTGCCGCCGCTGTCGCCGGGCGAACTGCTGGAGGTCTCGATGATCGCCTCCGTGGCCGGCGAGATCAAGGACGGCGCGCTGACCGCGCGGCGGCCATTCCGCTCGCCGCATCATTCCGCGAGCATGGCCGCGCTCACCGGCGGCGGCATGCGCGCAAAACCCGGCGAGATCTCGCTGGCGCATCAGGGCGTGCTGTTCCTCGACGAATTGCCGGAGTTTGATCCGCGCGTGCTGGATTCGCTGCGGCAGCCTCTGGAGAACGGCGAGGTCGCGGTGTCGCGCGCCAATCATCGCGTCACTTACCCCGCGCGCTTCATGCTGGTCGCAGCGATGAATCCGTGCCGCTGCGGCAACGCCTTCGAGCCCGGCTATGCCTGCAAGCGCGGCCGCCTCGATCGCTGCACCGGCGACTACCAGGCGCGCATCTCCGGCCCGCTGATGGACCGGATCGATCTGCGCATCGAAGTTCCCGCCGTGACCGCCGCCGATCTGATCCTGCCGCCGCCGGCGGAAGGCTCCGCCGAAGTCGCCGCCCGTGTGGCGGCCGCGCGCGACATCCAGCTCGCGCGTTATGCCGATGCCGGCCTGCCCAAGGTTCGCACCAATGCCGAAGCCCCGGCCTCCGTGCTGGAAGAGATCGCAAAGCCGGACGCGCAAGGCCAGAAGCTGCTGCGCGAAGCCGCCGAAACCATGCGGCTGTCGGCGCGCGGCTATCACCGCGTGCTGCGGGTGGCGCGCACGCTCGCCGACCTCGATCGCGCCGACAAGATCGGCCGGTTGCATCTGGCCGAAGCGCTGTCCTACCGCGCACTCGCGGAGGATGTGCGGCAGCTGGCTTGATCATTCCACGCCATCAACCCGGCGGTAACGAGTTTCCTTTACGCTCTGCAAACCATAAGGCCCACTGAGTTCCCGTACCGGGCCCGGCGAGTAGAGCGTCATGTTGCGTTTCAAGATCCTGGCCTCGGTTGTTCCCTTGTTGGCGGCTGCGGTGTTCGCGCGCTCGGAGATCGGATCGGTCTCGCATCCCTGCATCGCCCTCGGCGAAACCTCGATCGAGCTCACCTCGCTGTTCTGGACCGCCGGCGTCCATGTCGCCTTCACCGAAGATCCCGCCCGGGCCACGGTGCGGGTTCAGATCACCGACGATGCCGACGCCGCGGACTTTGTCGTGGTCGACGACGGTCTCGGGTCCGAGCCGGAGTCCTGCCAGGCCAATCCCTCGACGCGCCTGGTCTCGATTGCCGCTCAGCCCGTCGATGGCGGCCAGGTGATCTATCTCTCCACTGAGGGTCCGGCGGATTACCGCATCTATGTGCGCTCGAAGTCGTTTTCGCAGCGCGAGGCCGCGGCGCTGATCGTCGGCGCCCATGGCGGCCATCGCCCGCTCCCGCTTCAGGCCGCTTCGCTCTGACGCGCGCCGGGATCTTGAGGCGTTAACACCTCGTCAACCCTGTTTGGAGGCGACGCCAAAGCCTCAAGCTGTTCGCAAGGTCGGCGCGACATCGTCGCAGCCGGCGGGTGGCAGGATTCCACAAAAAGAGTCGGGGTCGGTGGCGATGGGTCGGACGTTCCGGATCAAGGTGCGCATGCGCCGCTTCAGGCGACAGCATCCCCGTATCGCCTTCGCGATCCGCTCCTTCATGATTTTCTCGGCGACCTTCGGCGGCGCCTACGGTTTCGTGTCCGGCAGCCGGTCCGAGAACTCCGGTTACGATCCCTACACCTTTGCGATCGGCGCGAGCTTCCTGTTCGCGCTCGCTTGCCTCGGTCTTGCGACGCTGAGCATGCGCCTGCGCTTCGTGAACAAGCGGCTGCGTACGCTTGCCGCCCACAACGAGGCGCTGATCGATCGCAATTGGGAGCTGAAGGAAGCGGAAGAACGCGCCCGCAGCCTGTTCGAGCAGCAGGGCGACCTCATCGTGCTGCGCGCTACCGATGGCCGCATCACCTTTGCCAACGACGCCTATTGCACGCTGGCAGCACAGGCGCGCAGCGCGCTGGTCGGCACGCGTTTCGATTTCGACCTGCTGGAGCAGGGCGACAGCGCCCGCGAGAGCAGCGGCACACGCATCCACGACCAGAAGATCGCAACCCCGCTCGGCGCGCGCTGGATCGCCTGGCGCGAAAGCTATGTCCGCCTCGATGCCGGACAGCCCGCCGAATTGCAGAGCGTGGGGCGCGACGTCACCGACCGCACCGAGACCGAACGCGCCCTGTCCGACGCGCGCGACCAGGCCGACGCCGCCAACCGTGCCAAATCGCGCTTCCTCGCGATGGCCTCGCACGAAATCCGCACCCCCCTGAACGGCATCATCGGCATGGGCGGCCTCCTGCTCGACACCACGCTGACCCAGGAGCAGGCGACCTATGCCAAAGCGGTGAAAACCTCGGGCGAAGCCTTAATGGCGCTGATCGAGGAACTGCTCGATTATTCCAAGATCGAGGCCGGCAAGCTCGATCTCGAACAGCGTCCCTTCGCGCTCTCGACCCTGATCGAGGAGATCACCGAGCTGCTCGCGCCGCGCGCGCAGGCCAAGTCGCTCGAGATCGCCGCCTATGTCGACGAACGCCTGCCGCTCGAGGTGGTCGGCGATGCCGCGCGGCTGCGCCAGGTGCTGCTCAACCTCGCCGGCAACGCCATCAAGTTCACAAGCATCGGCGGCGTCGCGCTGATCGTCGAGCCAGGCATCTGGCCGAACGAGATCAGCTTCCTGGTCCGCGACACCGGCATCGGCATTGCGCCGGAGGCGCAGCAGCGCATCTTCCGCGAATTCGAGCAGGCCGACGAACGCATCGCCCGCACCTATGGCGGCACCGGGCTTGGCCTTTCCATCAGCGAGCGCATCGTCAAGCGCATGGGCGGCCGGATCACGCTCGTGAGCGAGCCGGGCAAAGGTTCGACCTTCGAGATCGCGGTGCCGCTACCGCCGTCGCAAGCCAGCGCGGGGCAGACGGCCTTTCCAAGCCCCGACCTCGCCGGCAAGTCGATGCTTCTCGTCGCCGACGGCATCGAGGCCTCGCTGATCGCGCGACGCCTCGAGCGCTGGGGTGGCCAGACCTGCATGGTTGCGGATGTGGCGGTCGCCGAAGCGCTGCTGCCGGAACGCTCATGGCACGCGGTGCTGATCGATCGTGCGGTCGGCCCCGCCGCGGCCGACCAGCTGGGCGAAATGGCCCGTGCGCATGCGCTGCAGCGTCTCGTGCTGCTGACGTCGGGCTCGCGCCATGAAAAGCTGTCGCCGGCCTTCACCGGCTTTCTGGTGAAGCCGTTGCGGGCGGCCTCGCTCGCTGCGCGCCTCGCGCTGACGCCGGAGGTCGCCTCACCAGATCTCGCGCCGGAACCGCCGGCTGACGCCGCCGGCGCGGCCGCTTCGAAAGGCCTGTCGATCCTCGTCGCCGAGGACAATGAGATCAATGCGCTGTTGATGCGCTCGCTGCTGACGAAGCTCGGCCATCGCGTCGTCATCGCGGTGCACGGCGAGGCCGCGCTGGAGTCCTGGCTCGCCGCATCATCGGCCGGCACGCCCTATGATCTCGTGCTGATGGACATCCAGATGCCACAGCTCGACGGCATCGAGGCGACCAAGCGCATCCGCGCGCATGAGGCCGCGACCGGCGGCCACCACACGCCGATCCTCGCACTCACCGCCAATACTCTGGTGGAGGATCGCTATGCCTGCTTCGAGGCAGGCATGAATGGATTCCTGATCAAGCCGCTCGATCGCGACAAGTTGGACGAAGCGCTGGCAGGTCTTGCGGCGTCACGGCGGCTGGCCGTCTGATCCGGAATTTCGCGGGAACCTTCATCGCGGCGACAATCGATAATTGAAATCGGCCGCATTGCGCGTCACCATAGCTGGGGGCGTTTTGCAACGAAGGACTTTGCGCATGAACGTGCTTTGCCGCCTCGCACTCGTTGTTTTTCTCGCTGGAATGTCCCGCCCCGCCGTAGCCGATACGCCGGAGCTCATCGCCTCGCTCAAGCAAGGCGGCTTTGTCCTGATCTTTCGGCACACCGCCACCGACGACAGCCAGAAGGATGTTTACCCCTTCAAGTTCGACGACATGAGCGCGCAGCGCCAGCTCAGCGACAAGGGCAGGGACATGGCACGACAGATTGGGACGGCCGTGAAGGAGCGTGCGATCCCGATCGGCGATGTCTATACCAGCCGGCTCAACCGCGCGATCGAGGCCGGCAAACTGATCACCGGCCGCGAGGTCAAGCCGGTTGACGCCTTGACGGACAGCAGCAACGCCAGCGCATCGGGAATGGCAAACCCGACCGGTGCCAATGCAAAGGCCGGACAGGCTGTGCGTCAGCTCGTCGACGCGCCGCCGAGTGCCGGAACCAACACCTTCCTGGTCACCCACAAGACCAACATCGCCGATGCCTTCGGTAAGGAGGCCGGCGACGTGCAGGAAGGAGAAGCTTTCGTCTACAAGGCCGGCTCCTCGGGCTCCGCCACCTTTGCTGGACGCATCAAAATCGCCGATTGGACAGCGAAGACCGGCAAGTGACCGAACGCGGCGGCCGGTGCGACGGAGGCGGAGCGTGACTTGCCGCTCCGCCTCCGTCCTGTGATACCAACGTCCCGATGGGTGCGACTGGAGGACCGGCGACACGTGAAAACATCGGAAGACCGCTCATTCCTGGTCTGGCTTGGCGTCATCTCCATCGCGTTCGGCTGGGTGCTTTGGCCATTTTCCGGCGCATTGCTGTGGGCCACGCTGCTGGCGATCATTTTCGCGCCATTCTATCGACGGTGCCTGGAAACATTGCCGGGATGGCATAATCTCGCCGCACTTTTCACCGTGATCGTCGTGGTCGTCATGGTCCTGATCCCCATCGGGGTCGTGATCGCTTCGCTCGTCGACCAAGGTGGCGAGGTGGTTCAGCGCGTTCAGACCGGCGAGATCGATCTGACTCATCCGCTACAGCAACTGAAAGCCGCGCTGCCGGACTGGGCCGTGTCGATGTCGGATCGCCTGGCCGGCATCGATCTGACATCCCTGAAAGAACGCCTGTCGAGCCTGGTGGTCCCGGCCGGCCAGCAGCTGGCGGGGCACGCGCTCAACATAGGTCAGTTCACGGCTGAGTTTGTCGCGAGCGTGCTCGTGATGCTCTACGTGCTGTTCTTCCTGCTGCGCGACGGGGATGAGCTGAACCTGCGCATCCGCGGCGCGGTGCCGCTGCGGGCGAGCCACACCGCCGAGATCATGGATGCGTTCACCCTCGCGGTGCGCGGGACGATCAAGGGAATCATCCTGGTTGCCCTGATTCAGGGCGCGCTTGGCGGAGTGATCTTCTGGCTGCTCGGCCTGACTGCGCCGCTGCTGGCGGGCGCCATCATGGCGCTACTTTCACTTCTGCCCGTGCTCGGCTCCGCCCTGGTCTGGGCTCCGGTCGGACTCTATCTGCTTGTGGCCGGCCCCGTCACGAAGGGGATCATCCTGCTCGCTTTCGGCACTTTCGTGATTGGCCTCGCGGACAACTTTCTCCGCCCCATCCTGGTGGGACAGTCGATCCGGATGCCGAGCTACATTGTGTTGCTCGCCACCCTGGGCGGTCTCGCGGCTTTCGGGGCGAACGGCTTCGTCATCGGCCCACTCGTCGCCGCCATGTTCCTGACGGCCTGGCAGGTCTTCGTCCGCTCGAAAAAGCAACGGGAAGTCCGCAAATGACCTGCTACGCGGCGTAGGCTATGAAGCGCGGCGCGGAGAGCTTCTCGGGCGGCCCCTGAGTGTCCTCGAATATCGTGTCGGTCTTTGCCGCGCGCTTGCAATGCGGGCAGACGAACAGATGCGCGATCACCGGAACCGGCTCGTCCGCGAGCAGCTCCGAACGGTACCACCGCATCTCGACATGGCAATCCGGGCAGGTCGGTGCTTCGAGTTGTTCCGCAGCGCTTCTGAGACGATCAACCATCGAACCCTCGCGTTTTCGAAGGTCATAACTCAATACCTTTTGCCGGTCTGCAATAAAAGACACTCCTGCGCGAATGCGCTGGGGCCCCGCCCGCCGCGGCGCTTACAGCCGCCTGAGCGCCACGCTCTCCACCGTGTGGTCGGCGCCCTTCTTCAGGATCAACGTCGCGCGGGGGCGGGTCGGCAAAATGTTGTCCTCGAGGTTGGCGAGGTTGGTGCGCTCCCAGATTGCGATCGCCGTGGCGGTGGCTTCCTCGTCCGACAGCAGCGCGTAGCGATTGAAATAGGATTTCGGGTTGGTGAACGCGGTGTCCCGCAGCGCCAGGAAGCGCTTGATGTACCATTGCCGCAGCGCCGCTTCGTCGGCGTCGATATAGACCGAGAAGTCGAAGAAGTCGGAGACGACGGGCACCGCCTTGCCGTCGCGCGGCAGCTTGCCGGTCTGCAGCACGTTGACGCCCTCGACGATCAGAATGTCGGGCTGATCGATCTCGGCCCACTGGCTCGGCACGATGTCGTAGGTCAGATGTGAATAGACCGGGGCGCGCACGTGACGGCGGCCGGATTTGATGTCGGAAAGGAAGCTGAGCAGCAGCGGCAGGTCGTAGCTCTCCGGAAAGCCCTTCTTCTGCATGATGCCCTGCCGCTCGAGCACCGCGTTGGGATAGAGAAATCCGTCGGTCGTGATCAGCTCGACCTTCGGCCGGGGCGACCAGCGCGCCAGCAGCGCTTGAAGCACACGAGCCGTGGTGGATTTCCCAACCGCGACCGATCCGGCGACGCCGATGATGTAGGGCACCTTGCGGTCGCGGATGTCAAGGAATTGGCGCTCGGCGTAATACAGGCGCTGCATCGCGTCGACATAGATCGAGAGCAGGCGCGACAACGGAAGATAGATGTCCTCGACTTCCTTGAGATCGAGGCGATCGTGCAGCGAGCGCAACCGGTCGAACTCGCCCGGCTCCAACGTCATCGGCGTATCGTCGCGCAGACGCGCCCACTCCTGGCGCGTATAGATGCGGTACGGATTATATTGCTGCTCGGGTGCGCGGATATCCATGACGCGACCTTCTCCGTTGGGGCTATGTCAGCCCTTACGCGACGCTTTCTCTTCCAACCCCGACATATTCGTTCGCTTGTCGAGCGCGGCTTCCACCTCTTCCAGCTTTACGCCGCGGGACTTGAGCAGCACAAGGAAGTGATAGAGCAGATCGGCACCTTCAGCGATCAGATGTGCGCGATCGTTTTCGACTGCTGCGATTACGGTTTCGACTGCTTCCTCACCGAACTTCTTGGCGCAATGCTCGGCGCCCTTGTCGAGAAGCTTGCGGGTATAGGACGCTTCGCCGCCGGCCGCTGCGCGGACGTCGATGGTCTCGGCCAGATCGTGGATCGTGAAACGCGGCATCGGAATTACTCGGAAACACGCTTGTCAGAACACTTGGCAACACACTTGGCCATGGAGACCATTCCCCGCTACCTCATGTAGCACTTTTATGAACGGGAGTCGTCAGGCATCGAGGCGCATGGCCAGTCCGCGCCGGGCCATGTGCTCCTTGGCTTCGCGAATGGTGAATTCCCCGAAATGGAAGATCGAGGCGGCCAGCACGGCCGTGGCGTGGCCGTCGCGGATCCCGTCGACGAGGTGATCGAGATTGCCGACGCCGCCCGAGGCGATCACGGGCACGGCAACGCTGTCGGCGATCGCCCGGGTCAGCGGGATGTCGAATCCCTGCCGCGTGCCGTCGCGATCCATCGAGGTCAGCAGGATTTCACCGGCGCCGAGCGAGACCACTTCCTGGGCATATTCGATGGCGTCGATGCCGGTCGAATTGCGGCCGCCATGGGTAAAGATCTCCCAGCGCTCGCCGCCGCCGGCGCGCTTGACCCGCTTGGCATCGATCGCGACCACCACGCATTGCTCGCCGAATTTTTCGGCCGCTTCCTTGACGAACTCGCGCCGTGACACCGCCGCGCTGTTGATCGAGACCTTGTCGGCGCCGGCGCGCAGCAGCGTCTTGATGTCATTGACCTCACGCACGCCGCCGCCGACGGTCACCGGCATGAAGCAGGCTTCCGCCGTGCGCCGGACCACGTCCAGCATGATGCCGCGGTTCTCATGGGTCGCGGTGATGTCGAGGAAGGTGAGCTCGTCGGCGCCGGCGGCGTCATAGGCGATCGCCGCTTCGACGGGGTCGCCGGCATCCCGGAGATCGACGAAATTGACGCCCTTGACGACGCGGCCGTCCTTGACGTCGAGGCAGGGGATCACGCGCACCTTGAACATGTTCAGCTCCCGGGCGCGCGCGCGTTGCGGATCAAGGTGAGGGCGGCGGCCGGATCGAGCCGGCCGTCATAGAGCGCGCGGCCGGCAATCGCGCCGGCGAGCTTTTTCGCCCGCGGCGTCAGCATCGCCTTGACGTCCTCGATCGAGGCGAGGCCGCCGGAGGCAATGACGGGAATAGAGATGGCGTCGGCCAGCGCAATGGTCGCGTCGAGGTTCAGGCCCTTGAGCAGGCCATCGCGCGCGATGTCGGTGAAGATGATGGCGGCAACGCCGGCATCCTCGAAACGCTGCGCGATCTCCAGCGCCGTCACCTGCGAGGTCTCGGCCCAGCCTTCGACCGCGACCTTGCCGTCGCGCGCATCCAGCCCGACCGCGACGCGGCCCGGGAATTTCTTCGCGGCAGCCTTCACCAGCTCCGGATCGCGGACCGCGGCGGTGCCGATGATGACGCGGGTGATGCCCTTGTCGAGCCAGGCTTCGACGGTCTCGAGATCGCGAATGCCGCCGCCGAGCTGCACCGGAATCCTGATCGTCTTCAGCATCGCCTCGACGGCCTCGGCATTCACCGGCTTGCCGGCGAACGCACCGTCGAGATCGACGACGTGGAGATACTCGAAACCCCGCTCGACGAAGCTCTGCGCCTGGGCGGCCGGATTGAGGTTGAACACGGTCGCGCGCGCCATGTCGCCTTGCTCGAGGCGCACGCACTGGCCGTTCTTGAGATCGATCGCGGGAAAGAGAATCACGGTTTCCATCGCAAAAAGTTCGAGATCAGGGCCAATCCAAAACGCTGGCTCTTCTCGGGGTGAAACTGCGTGCCGATGGCGGTGTCCTTGCCGACGATGGCGGTGACGGGCCCGCCATAGTCGGCGCGCGCGAGCACGTCCGCCTCGTTGGCAGCATTGAGGTGGTAGGAGTGCACGAAATAAGCGTGCTGGCCTTTGGGGCCGAGCGGCAGCCTCTCCAGCACCGGGTGCTCGCGCAGGACGTCGAGCGTATTCCAGCCCATGTGCGGAATCTTCAAGCTCTCGTCGCGCGGCGCGATCTTCTCGACGTCGCCGCCGATCCAGTTCAGACCTTCGGTGATGACATGCTCCTTGCCGCGGCTCGCCATCAGTTGCATGCCGACACAGATACCGAAGAACGGCCGCGCCTTGACCCGCACCGCTTCCGTGATTGCTTCGACCATGCCGTTGACTTCATCCAGCCCGCGCCGGCAATCGGCGAAGGCGCCGACGCCCGGCAGCACCAGTCGGTCGGCCTCGTAGGCCTGATCTGGGTCGCTGGTCACGAAAACCTTTTGCGGATTTTCGAGGCTGCGCGCGGCGCGCTCGAACGCCTTGGCGGCGGAATGCAGATTTCCGGAACCGTAATCGATGATGGCGACGCTCATCTTGACCCTCCCGGTTCTGGAAACAACCCGATGATGCCACCGGCCGGAATCGGCGGCGGGTTCGAGAATTGCTGACCCGGCACGCTGCGGGTCGGTGGCGGGCCACCGCGGTCGACGGCCCATTGATCGTTGACGATGCCGCGCTGCTTCTGGCTCCAGCGCTCGAAGAAGCGGCGCTCGGCGGTGTCCTCGTCATCGGCGACCACCACGTCGAGCTGCCGCCATTTGCCGCGCGACAGCGTCCAGCGGCGCAGGCTCGAGGCCTCGAAGCCCGTCAGGAGCGCGACGATGACATCGGCGAAGAAGATCGAAGCGCGCCCGACACCGAGGCTGGACAGCCCCGCGTTGAACGCGGCGACGAAGACCAGATAGCCGATCAGCGCCAGCCACAGCCTGTTCCACAGCAGCCAGAGCGGACCGAAGATCATCGCCCAGAAATGGAATCCGTCGCGCACGAACACGAACTTGTCGGTCGCGCGCAGATCGGCTCCGGCGGGGGAGGGAGCATGAATTGTATAGACAGGCATGGTGATGCCCCGTTTCCAGGAATTCAGTGATACCGCAAGCGGCGCGTGCCGCCGGCCGAAAGACGTCAGCCGCCGAGCGAGCCCTTGGTCGACGGGATCTCTCCCACCGCTTTCGGATCGATCGCGACCGCGGTGCGCAGCGCCCGAGCCAGCCCCTTGAAGCAGGACTCGGCGATATGGTGGCTGTTATCGCCATATAGGGTCTCGACGTGGAGAGTCACGCCGGCATTCATGGCGAAGGCCTGGAACCACTCGCGCACCAGCTCGGTGTCGAACTCACCGATCTTGTCGCGGGGGAAGTCGGCCTTGAACACCAGGAACGGGCGGCCCGAGATGTCGATGACCACGCGCGACAGCGTCTCGTCCATCGGCATGTGCACGCCGGCATAGCGGGTGATGCCCGCCATGTTGCCGAGCGCCTGCCTGACCGCCTGGCCGAGCGCGATGCCGGTGTCTTCGGTGGTATGGTGATAATCAATGTGCAAATCGCCGACCGCCTTGACCGTGAGGTCGATGCGGGAATGGCGGGCGAGGAGATCGAGCATATGGTCGAAAAAGCCGATGCCGGTCGCGATATCAGCCGCGCCGGTGCCATCGAGGTTCACGGTGACCTCGATCTCGGTTTCCTTGGTCTTGCGCTTGATCGTCGCGGTGCGCATTGAAACTAGCTCTCATTGGCTCGGGGCCGAAAACGCCGGTCTTTTAACAGCCAAATGACGCCTTCGCTACCGCGGGATCGCCTTGGCAGGCCGGCACTTCCACCTATGGTGAGCGAAATTCGGCCCGGAACGGCCCGTTGTGCGCCTGCGCCGGACCGCCTAAATCAGGCGGATAGCGAGGATCATTCATGCAGGCTTCCCAAAACAGCTCGCCGGGCTGGCACGGCACCACGATCTTGACGGTCCGCAAGGGCGGCAAGGTGGTGGTCGGCGGCGACGGTCAGGTCTCGATCGGTCAGACGGTCATCAAGTCCAACGCCAAAAAGGTCCGGAAACTCGGCAAGGGCGACGTGATCGGCGGTTTTGCCGGCGCGACCGCCGACGCCTTTACCCTGTTCGAGCGCCTGGAAGCCAAGCTCGAGCAATATCCGGGGCAGCTGACCCGGGCCGCGGTCGAACTCGCCAAGGACTGGCGCACGGACCGCTATCTGCGCCGGCTGGAGGCCATGATGATCGTGGCCGACAAGGACGTCTCCCTGGTGCTGACAGGCACCGGCGACGTGCTGGAGCCCGAGGCGGGCGTCATGGCGATCGGCTCCGGCGGCAATTACGCGCTGGCGGCGGCACGGGCGCTGCTCGACACCGACAAGGACGCCGAGGCCATCGTCCGCCGGTCGCTGGATATCGCTGCGGATATTTGCGTCTACACCAACCGGAATTTGACCGTCGAAGCGCTGGCGACCGGCTAGAGCTGTGATCGAACGGCGGCGCTCAGGATTCGGTGTAACCTCTCCCGCTCGCGGGAGAGGTCGGCGCGTAGCGCCGGGTGAGGGCTCTCGCCTCTTGGGGGCTGTCCCAATGTGGAGGCACCCTCTCCCCAACCCTCTCCCGCAAGCGGGAGAGGGAGCGCACCGCCGCTTGGACTGCGAGACGGCCCCCTCATGACCCTCGCGCCTCAGAGCATCAAGACGACGATCCCCCCAGCCACCTGGGTCGGCATCGCGCTGTTGCTGCTGGCGCTGCAGGCCGCCATCCTGTTCGGCATGGGGCGCGTGCCGATCTGCACCTGCGGCTATGTCAAGCTGTGGCACGGCGTGGTGAACAGCTCGGAGAATTCCCAGCACATCGCCGACTGGTACACTTTCTCGCACGTCCTGCACGGCTTCCTGTTCTATGGCCTTACCTGGCTTCTGTTCGTGCGGATGCCGTTCCTGTCCTTGTCGTGGCCGGCGCGACTGATCATCGCCATGCTGATCGAAGGCGCCTGGGAGATCGTCGAGAACTCGCCCTTCATCATCGAGCGCTACCGCGCCGGTACGATCTCGCTGGATTATTTCGGCGACAGCATCGTCAATTCGGTCTCGGACAATCTGGCCATGATGCTGGGGTTCCTCGCCGCACGCGTGCTGCCTGTCAGCGTGACGATCCTGCTCGGACTTGCCTTCGAGATCATGCTGGCGCTGCACATTCGCGACAATCTGACACTCAACATCCTGATGCTGATCCATCCGATCGAGGCCGTAAAGCAATGGCAATCCGGCCCGCCCATCATCTGACGCAAAATCCGGCTTGTCCTACCCCGCATCTGACCCTAGCTAAGGTCCCATGACAGACTTCTCTCCCCGTGAAATCGTTTCCGAACTCGACCGTTTCATCGTCGGCCAGGCTGATGCCAAGCGCGCCGTCTCGATCGCGCTGCGCAACCGCTGGCGGCGGCAGCAGCTCACCGGCTCCTTGCGCGAAGAGGTGCTGCCCAAGAACATTTTGATGATCGGCCCGACCGGCGTCGGCAAGACAGAAATTGCGCGGCGGCTCGCCAAGCTCGCAAATGCGCCGTTCCTGAAGGTCGAGGCGACCAAATTCACCGAGGTCGGTTATGTCGGCCGCGACGTCGAGCAGATCGTGCGCGATCTCGTCGAGGTCGCGATCGCCCAGGTTCGCGAGAAGAAGCGCAAGGACGTGCACGCCCGCGCGCAGCTCGCCGCCGAGGAACGTGTGCTCGATGCGCTGGTGGGAGCCAACGCCTCTTCCGCGACGCGCGAATCCTTCCGCAAGAAGCTGCGGGCCGGCGAGCTCAACGACAAGGAAATCGAGGTCGAGACACAATCGTCCGGCAGCGGCATGCCGATGTTCGAGATCCCCGGCATGCCGGGCGCGCAGATGGGCGCGATCTCGATCGGCGATATCTTCGGCAAGCTCGGCGGCCGCAGCAAGACAAGGCGGCTGACGGTTGAGAACTCGCACGAGATTCTCGTCAACGAGGAATCCGACAAGCTGCTGGACACGGATCAGCTGACGCAGGAGGCGATCAACGCGGTCGAGAACAACGGCATCGTGTTCCTCGACGAGATCGACAAGATTTGCGCGCGCGAAGGCCGTGCCGGCGGCGACGTCTCGCGCGAGGGCGTGCAGCGCGATCTGTTGCCGCTCATCGAAGGCACCACGGTCTCGACCAAGCACGGCGCGGTCAAGACCGACCACATCCTGTTCATCGCGTCCGGCGCCTTCCACGTCGCCAAACCGTCGGACCTGCTGCCGGAATTGCAGGGCCGCCTGCCGATCCGCGTCGAGTTGCAGGCGCTGACCCGCGACGACATGCGCCGCATCCTGACCGAGCCCGAGGCCTCGCTGATCAAGCAATATGTCGCCTTGATGCAGACCGAGGGCGTGACGCTCGACGTCACCGACGGCGCCATCGACGCGCTCGCCGACGTCGCGGTCGCCGTCAATTCCACCGTCGAGAACATCGGCGCGCGGCGGCTGCAGACCGTGATGGAGCGGGTGCTGGACGAGATCTCGTTCACCGCCCCCGACCGCAGCGGCGAGACCGTCAGGGTCGATGCGGATTTCGTGCAGAAGCACGTCGGCGACCTCGCCAAGAACGCCGATCTGAGCCGGTTCATTTTGTAATTTGGAGCGGTCACGCTATTGATGCGGCGTGACCGTACGCATCCTGCAAAATCCCTGGCGGCTCCTGCTCGCGATCAACGCGGCGGTCATCGTCGGCGTGTTCGTCCACAAGATCCAGCTGCCGCCTTACGTCCCCTATATCCATCTCCTGGTCGACTACCATTTCGGCTTCATCAAGCGCGCACTGATCGGGGCCATCGTCGCGGTGTTCACGGACAAGGTGCCGGTCTGGTCGGTGTTCGCGATCGGTGGGGTGACGTGGCTGGTGACGCTGGCCCTCTACGCAAGGCTCTTTCAGAAGAGCTTTGGCTTCACCGCGAAAACGCTGCCGCTGTTCGTCTTCATCGCGGGCTCGCCGTTCTTCCTGAAGAACTTCATGCACACGCTCGGCCATTTCGACATCTATGGCTGTGCGCTGGCGCTCGTCCTGCTGCTGATGCCGGCTGGCTCATTGCTGTTCGTGGCAACGGCAGCACTGTTCTCGATCGTGCTCGTCCTGATCCACCACATTCATCTGCTGATGTATGTGCCGACGATCGTCACCATCGTGGTGATCAGGCACTATCTCGCTTGCGGACTCAACCGCAGCAATGTCGCCTTCGGCATCGTCGCCCTCGCCATCGTCTCCGCGCTGTTCTTCGCCGCACAGTTTTTGGGAACGATGCCGATCCCTGAAGCCGACTTCGTTGCGTACCTGAAAACGCGGATGGCCGATCCGTCCCGCACGGATCTCTTGCAATTCGCCTATATCTGGTACCAACCGCTGGCCAAAGAGGTCTCTGACACCTGGGGCCGCCTGCCGCACAACATCCTCGGCGTGCCCGTGTTCGCGCTGTTGATCTGGCTGCACACGCCGCTGTGGCGCTTCTTCGCAAACCTGATCGGCGCGCTCGCAAGCGAGACGCACCGCCGCCTCGTGCTCGCGGCGCTGATCGGGGTCAGCCTCGCTTACCTCGTGATGTTCGCGATGGTGTTCGACTATTCGCGCTGGATCTCGAACTGGGCGGTCTGCATGTTCCTGATCCTGCACGCCGTGAAGATGCTGCCGGCTGCGCGGGAGACGCCACTGATTCCGGCGGAGGATCGGAAGACCAACGTCTTCGGCCTGATCATCACGCTGATCCCGCGCGTCGGAATCGTCCGGCCGTTCTAGACGGTGTGCTCCCTCTCCCGCTTGCGGGAGAGGGTCGGGGAGAGGGCTTTCTCCGCAGCGGGAATCCCCAAGAGGAGAGAACCCTCACCCGCCGCGCGCTCCGCGCGTCGACCTCTCCCGCAAGCGGGAGAGGCAAAGGGAGCCCGGTCCTCGGCTGATTTCCTACCCCCTCGCCCGCCTGATCCGCACATACAGCGCGCCCTCGCCGCCATGGCCGATATGGGCCGTCTCGAAGCCGACGACGAAGCTGCGGAATTCCGGCAGGCTCAGCCATTCCGGCACCTGACGGCGCAGCACGCCGCTTTCGCCGCCGCTGCGGCCCTTGCCGGTGATGACGAGCACGAAGGTCAGGCCGTCGTGATGGGCGCGGTGCAGGAAGCCGGTCAGGGCGCGATGCGCGCGGGTTTGGGTCATGCCGTGGAGATCGAGCCGCGCCTCGATCTCGCTGCGGCCGCGCGACAGTTTCGTCCGCTCGCGCTTGCCGAGCGGCGCCAGGGGCGGGACGGCCGGTTTTGCGGCGCGCGGCGGCGCTGGTGCAGCGGCAACTTGCCGTGGCGATGACGCAGGCCGCATGACCGGTGTTGCGGGCGAAGGCTCGGCGCGCGGAGCGGCATGCGCCTTCGCCGCGCGGTGCTTCCTCAGCGGCTTCACCTGTTTGGCAACGCCCTCCCACAGCGCGCGCTCCTCCTCGCTCAGCGCGCGGCGGCGCGGCGAGGGGCGAGGCTCCAGCACGGGCGGACGGGACGATCGCTTCATTGCTGCCGATGGGGACGCTTCTTCGCTGGCCGCTGCGGTTCGCGATCGGCCTCGATCACCGGACGTGGCGCCGGCAGCGGGACTGGACCCGCGATGGCGACCGTGTCGCTCCTGGTTTCCGCGGGGCCGGACGCGGCGGCCGGCTTCGCCGTTTCCTTCCCGGGATCGGTTTGCGGAAACAGCTTTGCGATCTTCTCCGAGGGGCGCGGATCAGGCACCGGCAGCCGCGCAGCTCGCGCCGAGGGATCGAGACCCTTCGGCACCAGCATCACGAAATGCATGGGATGGCGCAGCCGACCGGAGACGCGGCCGGCATCCGCGCCGGCGCCGAAATAGAGATCGGCGCGCGCGGGACCGATGATAGCCGAGCCGGTGTCCTGCGCGATCATCAGCCGATGGAACGGTGTTTTCGAGCGTTCGGAATCGATCGGCAACTCGCCCTCGATGAAGAACGGCGTGCCGTAGACATGCAGCGCCTTGTCGACCGCGATCGAGCGTCCCGCCGTCAGCGGAATACCTTGCGCGCCCACCGCCTCCTCCTTGTCGGAGAGATTGACCTCGCGGAAGAAGATGTAGGAGCGGTTCTGGCGACGCAGATCCTTGGCACCGTCGGGATTTTGCGCCATCCACTCCCTGATCTTCTGCATCGACATCTCTTCCTTCGGAATGATGCCGCGCTCGATCAGGACGCGCCCGACGGCGGTATAGGGATAGCCGTTATAGGCGTCGTAATTCAGCCGGACCGTGCCGCCGTCGTCGAACTTGATCCGTGCCGAGCCCTGGATCTGCGCGAACAACAGGTCGGTCGGATCCTTCAACCAAGCGATCTCCAGCCCGCGGCCGGCGATCTTGCCGTCCTCGATCTCGCCGCGGTCGTAATAGGGTACCAGCTTGCGGCGGCCGATCTTGCGATAGACCGGACCCTTGTTGGGCAGGCTGACCGAATCCTGCTTGTAGCCGCGCACGAACAGATTCGAGGGGCGGCGATAGACCGGCACGTTGAAGACGTCGGTCTGCGTACGCGATCCCTCCAGAACCGGCTCGTAATAGCCGGTGACGAAGCCGTCGGGCTCGCCCAGGCGCGAAATTCGCAGCGGCGCGAAATTCTCCTCGAAGAAGGTCTTTGCTTTGGCGTCGTCGCCGAGCTCGAGCGATTTCGCCACCCGGCAAGGTTCGCTCAACGAACCTCCAATTGCTTTTGATTCGGCCTTCGGTTCAGTCGCTCCGGTTTGTGCATTGATCGGCTTGCAGCTGGCGCGAAACGTCTTGTACGCCGCGAGGTGATTGTCATCGCTCCAGCCCTTCACGTCCGCCCAGGCCAGCGGCAGATATTGCGCGCCCGGAATTTCGAACGGCAGCGGGAGCTGCGGATAGGGCAAGGCACGCGGCGGAGCGGCAGGCAATTGCGGCAGATGATGGTGATGGCTGCGATAGTGGCGCCGCGCCGCTTCGGCGCCGAGCGAAAACGAGGACAGCGCGACGACGCCTGCGCAAAGCGCGGTCGCGCCGGTCTTCAGAAAGACCTTAATTCGCGCTTCCGGTGCCAACCAGCTTCCAGTTCGGATCGCGGGAGGTGATGTCGCGGGCGAAAGTCCAGATGTCGGTGATGTCGGCAACCGTGTCGGCGCTGCCGTCGACGATGTTGCCGGCCTTGTCTCGGGTGGCCGAGATCATCTGCGAGACGAAGCGGATCGTGAGCTGGGCGGTACGGTCGCGAAGCTCGGCGCCAACGAGCTCGGCCTTGTCGATCGAAACGAAGCGGGTCTCGGTCTTCTGCTCTTTCGTCTCGCGTTCCTTGATTGCGGCCTCGAAGCTCTCATAGACGTCTGGCGACAGCAGGTCGCGCAGCGCGCGGCGGTCGCCATTGGCAAAGGCCAGCACGATCATCTCGTAGGCACCCTTGGCGCCCGAGATGAAATGACGCGGGTCGAACGTGGAATCCTTCTCGACGATGGCATCCAGGCCCTGCGCCAGCGCGGTGCCCGGCTCGGTCAGACCCTTCCAGCGGTCGGACGGCGGGGTCGGCTCGGCCGTCGGCGCCAGCGGGGCCTGGTCGATCACCTTGCCCGGCATGGTCACGACGTTGTTGTCCTGGGCACTCCCGAGCGCATTGCGGGCGGCGGTCCGATCGAACGGCGGCCGCTCGTTGCCGGTCCGCTGCCCGAGCACGCTGCGCAGCCGCAGAAAGATGAAGACCGCCAGCGCCAGGAAGATAATGGTGTAGATGTCCACGTCGGATTCGCTTTCTGGTCTTTGCTCTGGGTCCACGCTTTGGGGTCGTCGCCGGGAAAATCAATCCGGCCAGTAGACCGTTCCATACGGGAACGGCAAGTCTACATCACCATTTTAGGGCCGCGTCAGGTCCGTGGGATGTAGGCACGAAATCTTGCCGGGCCAATGGCGCCTTTTGGCACAGCACCGAGTGTAGCGCGTTTTATGCTTAAGGGGAAACCCGATCCTGTCCGGAAATCGCGCATCTTCAATCATTTAAGGCGCAGTTTAGCGGAAAAGGCCGGATCAACGCGGCAGTTGCGGCGCGGCCGCAATCCCGCCTCCGGGACCGTTCGTCCTTGTGGAATGAGGCGGCCCTATGTTAGCCAACCGCCGCGAAATTCAGCCCAAATCGGGTAAGGAGAGAATCTCATGACCAACGGTAACGGCACCCCTCCCGAGGCGGCCCAGGCTCCCCAGCTCAACGTGCTGGCGCAATATACCAAGGACTTTTCGTTCGAGAATCCGAACGCGCCCAGCTCGCTCCAGCAGCAGAGCCAGCCCCCCCAGATCAACATCCAGATCAATGTCAGCGCCAACAACCTCAGCGAACAGGAGTTCGAGGTGACGTTGTCGGTCGAGGGCAAGGCCGAGACCGCGGGCAAGATCATGTTCTCGTTCGAGCTCGCCTATGCCGGCGTGTTCCGCATCGCCAACGTGCCGAAGGAAAATCTGCATCCGCTGGTCATGATCGAGTGCCCCCGCCTGCTGTTCCCGTTTGCCCGCGAGATCATCGCGACGGCGGTGCGCGACGGCGGGTTCCCGCCCCTGATGCTGGACCCGGTCGACTTCGTCGGTCTCTATCGTCAGAACATGGAGCGGCAAATGGCCGCCCCGACGAGCGGCCAAGCATAGGCCAAGCCTAACCAGCCGGAGGAGCTGGAGCGGGCAAAAACTCGTTCCAGATCGCCTTGTCGCCGAGCGTCGCGATGAAGGCCCGGTGGGCCTCGCGCTCGGCATCGGAAACCCGTGGCGCGAGCGGCACCAGCCGTTGCCGCCGCGGCGCATCGCCAGCCGCATTGACGCGAATCTCCTGAGCCTCCGACGCCAGAAGCAGCTGCGACTGCCGCGCCCCGACCAGATCGACATAGACCTCGGCCAGCAACTCGGCGTCCAGCAGCGCGCCGTGCTTGGTGCGGCGTGAGTTGTCGATCGCATAGCGCGAGCAGAGATCGTCGAGCCTGTTGGACACGCCGGGATGCTTGCGGCGCGCCAGCAGCAGCGTATCGACCAACCGTTCGCGCGGAATCGCCGCGCGCTTGATCTTGTCGAGCTCGGCATTGATGAAGCCGATGTCGAACGAGGCGTTGTGGATCACCAGCGGCGCATCGCCGATGAACTCCAGGAACGCATCGGCGACCTCGTGGAACAGCGGCTTGGTCGACAGAAATTCGGCCGACAGCCCATGCACCGCAAAGGCTTCCGCCGGCATGTCCCGTTCAGGATTGATATAGACGTGGTAGGTCTGTCCCGTCGGCATGCGATTGAGCATCTCGACGCAGCCGATTTCGACCAGACGATCGCCGCGAAGCGGATCGAGGCCAGTGGTTTCGGTATCGAGAACGATTTCGCGCATGCCTTGAGATCGGTGTCTTGAGAGCCGTCTGAGGCGGCGAATCAGGCTCGCCGCTGCGGCATCTTAACCACCTCGGCCAGGATGTGGGCGATTTGCGCGCGCACCGGTTCAAGTCCGTGTGACGTATCCACCACGAAATCGGCCCGCTTGCGCTTCTCGGCATCGGGCGTCTGCTTGGCGATGATCGCATCGAGCTTGGCTTCGTCCATGGTACCGCGCGCCAGCACCCGCTCACGCTGGAGTTCCGGCGAGGTCGAGACCACGACCACGGCGTCCACGCGCTTCTCGCCACCGGTCTCGAACAGCAGCGGAATGTCGAGCACCACGACCGGCGCCTTGGCGGCTTCCGCCTCGGCGAAGAACTTTTGCCGGGACGCGCCGAGCATGGGATGGACGATCTGCTCGAGGTGCTTGATGGCAGCGGGATCATGCACGACGCGCGCCGACAGTTTTGGCCGGTCCACCTTGCCGTACACGGTGGTGCCGGGAAAGGCGGCCTCGATCGCGGGCGCCGCTTCACCCTCATAGAGCTGATGCACGGCGGCATCGGCATCGTAGACGGGCACACCAGCCTCTGCGAATAGTTTCGCGGTGGTGGATTTTCCCATCCCGATCGAGCCGGTCAGTCCCAGGATCCGCATCAGCGTCCAGCCAAGTCTGTTATTCACATGTCTGCCATTCACACGGCAACTAGCCGTTCGCGTCGCAGGAACGCAAGCAGCGGCAGCAGCGGCAGGCCAAGAATGGTGAAATGATCGCCCTCGATCCGCTCGAACAGATGGATGCCCAGGCTTTCAAGCTGATAGGCGCCGACGCTGGTGGTGACGGCGTCGCCGGCAGCGTCCAGATAGATTGAAAGCTCGTCCTCGGTCATCTCGCGCATGGTCATGCGGGCAACCGAGACGTCTTCGAAAACGATCTGGCCATCATGCGCCACGGCCACCGCGGAATTCAGCTCGTGGCTGTTGCCGGCGAGATCGCGCAATTGCGCCAATGCCTGCGGCCGGCCCGCCGGCTTGTTGAAAAGACGGTTGCCAAGAGCCAGGGTCTGATCGGCCCCGATCACGTAGCTCCCGGGATAGCTGGCCGAGATCGCTTTGGCCTTTTCGCGCGCCAGCAGCAGAGCGATCTCGCGCGGATTTGAAAGCGCCGAAGCCAATTGAATGCCGCGCTCGTCGATATCGGCAGTAACAGCCTTGAACTCCAGCCCGGCATTGGCCAACAGCATTTTCCGGGCGCTGCTTTGCGAGGCCAGGATCAACGGATGTTTGCCGAGCCACAGACCCATCGCAAGGACTATCCGGAAGGCCGGTTGCGCTGGCGATCGCTGTAGAGCTTCATGATCGCCGCCGCGGTTTCCTCGATCGAGCGACGCGTGACGTCGAGCAGCGGCCAATCGTGCTTGGCGCTGAGCTTGCGCGCAAACGCGACCTCCTCGGTCACCGACTGCCTGTCGGTATATGTCTCGTTGCCCGAATCGGATCCCATCGAGAGCAGGCGATTCTGACGAATCTGGATCAGGCGCTCCGGCGTCGCATGCAGGCTGACGACCAGTGGCCGCGTCAGCTTCCCCAGCTGCTCCGGCACGGGAATGCCGGGCACCAGTGGCACGTTG
This sequence comes from Bradyrhizobium symbiodeficiens, assembly GCF_002266465.3. Taxonomy (NCBI): domain Bacteria; kingdom Pseudomonadati; phylum Pseudomonadota; class Alphaproteobacteria; order Hyphomicrobiales; family Nitrobacteraceae; genus Bradyrhizobium; species Bradyrhizobium symbiodeficiens. Next base: position 204,079 of record NZ_CP029427.2, read on the forward strand.
GCGGTGCGGATGCCGCGATTGGCCAGATAGATCGACGTCGGCGTCTTGGAGGTGCGGGACACGCCGACCAGCACGACATCGGCATCGTCAAGACCTTCGACATGCTGACCGTCGTCGTGGATCATCGTGTAGTTCAGCGCGTCGATGCGCTTGAAATATTCCGCATTGAGGACGTGCTGGGCGCCGACCCGGCCCGTGGTCGCAGCGCCGAGGTAAGCCTCGAACAATTGCATCACCGGACCGATGATCGACAGGCTCGGAACGTTGATGCCCTTGCACTTGTCCTCGAGGCGGGCAACCAGATCCTTCTCCAGCAACGTGAACAGCACGATCCCCGGCGCCTCCTCGATCTCGTCGAGCACGCGGTCGAGCTGCTTCTGGCTGCGCACCAGCGGATAGACATGCTCGACGGGGGTGACGTTGGCGTATTGCGCAGCGACGGCGCGCGCCACCGTAATCAGCGTCTCGCCGGTTGAGTCGGACACCAGATGCAGATGGAAATAATTGTTCGAGGTCGGCACAAAATCCCTTTGTATGGAGTCGGTGTGGTTTGTGGATTTCTGTGGACCTTAACCCCTCGGAAAGGGATGCGCGACACCGAGGGCGGGACAAGTGCCGATTTTCTTCACACCACTGCCCGCTGGCATAAGTTCAGCGGCCCGTCAGGAGGGAAACGGGATGACGCGGACAACCCCCTTAATAAGCTGCCGACAGAAGCACGCAAGCCTTTGAAGCTGGCTGACTTATCGCAAACCGCCAGAGCTGCCGGGGATATGTTGATGGATGTGAACAAACGAGCGCGAACGTGCGGACGGAATCTTGTGAGTCCAATTCACGGTCACATAGACTCAAACCTTAAGAATCTAAGATTCTTTATTGGAGAAGGGGCGCTCCAGATGGACTATGTGTGCAGGTGAGACCTTAACGAGTTCTTACTATCCCCAGTTCCATTCGCTGGTAGAAACCCCGGGCGCCCAAAATGTTCGAAGACGTCTATCTCTGGATCAAGGCGCTGCATGTGATCGCGGTCATCGCCTGGATGGCGGGCATGCTCTATTTGCCGCGGTTGTTCGTTTATCACTGCGAGGCCGAGATCGGCTCGAAGCAGTCGGAAACGTTTAAGGTCATGGAACGCCGGCTGCTCAAGGCGATCATCAACCCCGCCATGATCGTCACTTGGCTCGCCGGGCTCTACCTTGCCTGGTCCGGCCACTGGTTTTCATTCGGCTGGCTGCACGTAAAACTGGCAATGGTCCTGGCGATGTCGGGGGTCCACGGCTTTTTTTCCCGCTGGGTCAAGGACTTCGCCGCCGACCGGCGTTCGCGGACCCAGAAATTCTATCGGATAATCAATGAGGTGCCGACCATTTTGATGATCATCATCGTCGTGATGGTGATCGTGAAGCCGTTCTAGGCACAGCACGACGAAACGCTCAGCGCTTCGGCTTGCGGAGTGGCGAGCGATTTTCTATATTGTCGATATCCCACCCAACGCAGGCGGATGTGGTTGTGTCTGAGCTTTCCAGAGGCCGGACACCGCATCAGGTTTGAAGCCTCATCGGCACTTAACCTTGCCAGACCTGCGGACCTTATCTTCACGCGTCCGCATTTCAGAGCCTCCTCGCACCCCCTCCCAAGGTTACCCCACAGGACCACCCCAATGCGGGAAATTAAACTCGAAGACCTCAAGTCCAAAACCCCGGCCGAGCTCGTCTCGTTTGCGGAGGAGAATGGGGTCGAGAATGCCAGCACGATGCGCAAGCAGGAACTGCTGTTCGCCATCCTCAAGCAGCTCGCGCTCGCCGAGACCGACATTGTCGGCCAGGGTGTCGTCGAGGTTCTCTCCGACGGCTTCGGCTTTCTCCGCTCGCCCGATGCGAACTATCTGCCGGGCCCGGACGACATCTACGTTTCGCCGTCGCAGATCCGCCGTTTCGGCCTGCGCACCGGCGACACCATCGAAGGCCACATCCGCAGCCCCAAAGAGGGCGAGCGCTATTTCGCGCTGCTGAAGGTCAACACACTCAATTTCGAGGACCCGGAAAAGGCCAAGCACAAGGTCAATTTCGACAACCTCACGCCGCTGTTTCCGAACCAGCGTTTCCGTATGGAAATCGACGATCCGACGCGAAAAGACCTTTCTGCAAGGGTGATCGACATTGTCGCGCCCATCGGAAAGGGCCAGCGCGCGCTGATCGTGGCGCCGCCGCGCACGGGTAAAACCGTGCTGATGCAGAACATCGCGCACTCGATTACGCACAACCACCCCGAATGCTATCTGATCGTGCTGCTGATCGACGAGCGTCCGGAAGAAGTCACGGACATGCAGCGCTCGGTGAAGGGCGAGGTCGTCTCCTCGACCTTCGACGAACCGGCGGTGCGTCACGTCCAGGTCGCCGAAATGGTGATCGAAAAGGCCAAGCGCCTGGTCGAGCACGGCCGCGACGTCGTGATCCTGCTCGATTCGATCACCCGCCTCGGCCGCGCCTACAACACCGTGGTTCCCTCATCCGGCAAGGTGCTGACCGGCGGTGTCGACGCCAACGCGTTGCAGCGGCCGAAGCGCTTCTTCGGTGCCGCCCGTAACATCGAGGAGGGCGGCTCGCTGACCATCATCGCGACCGCGCTGGTCGATACCGGCAGCCGCATGGACGAAGTCATTTTCGAAGAGTTCAAGGGCACCGGTAACTCGGAGCTGATCCTCGACCGCAAGGTCTCGGACAAGCGCACCTTCCCGGCGATCGACATCTCGCGCTCCGGCACGCGCAAGGAGGAGCTCATCACCGATCCGCAGGTGCTCAAGAAGATGTACGTGCTCCGCCGCATCCTCAACCCGATGGGCACGATGGATGCGATCGACTTCCTGCTCGACAAGCTGCGCTCGACGAAAAGCAATTCGGAGTTCTTCGACTCCATGAACACCTGAGTGCAGTGCAGCAATAAGTTAGAGGGCGCCTTCGGGCGCCCTTTTTCGTTGTGCGGCCTGCTGCAGCGAAGGCGCAGCATGCAACCGTGGGGAAGGGTGGATCCGATTTTCCAAGAAGATGCTGATATGGCTACATAATTCTTGATAAAATTTTGCAGATGTTCCTCAGGCGGGGAGGTTTTTGCAGCAGAATGGCGGGGATCATATTGCATTGCAGTATGATCTTTGCTGCAGCAAGGGCGCAGCAAAACGGCCCGCCGTGGTCCAGGAACGGGCCGTTTGCCTTTTCTTCGCCGGCCGGACAAATAGGTCAATGCATCCGCGGGACCAGACCATCTTTGCGTTATCGTCCGGCCGGACGCCGAGTGCGATCGCCGTGGTGCGCGTCTCAGGCCCGCAAGCCGGCCTGGCACTGACGACCTTGGCGGGGAAGCTGCCGGCACCGAGGCAGGCCAGTCGCCGGCTGCTTCGTGACGGCGCGGGCCAGCCGATCGACGATGCGGTCGTGCTGTGGTTTCCGGGACCGGCCAGCGCGACCGGCGAGGATGTCGCCGAATTCCACGTTCACGGCGGCCGCGCCGTGCTGTCGGTGCTGTTTGCCGAGATTGCTGTAATTCCGAATATTCGGGCCGCCGAGCCGGGCGAGTTCACGCGGCGCGCCTTCGAGAACGGCAAGCTTGATCTCACCGAGGCCGAGGGCCTCGACGATCTCATCCACGCCGACACGGACCGCCAGCGTCGCCAGGCGCTGCGGCAGCTACAAGGCCTGCTCGGTGACCGCGCGCGCGACTGGCGTGAGCGCGTCATCGAGGCGTCGGCGCTGATCGAAGCCGGCATCGATTTTTCCGATGAAGGCGATGTGCCGGCGGAGTTGAGGGCGCCGGCGATCAAGGCGATCGAAACGCTGCACGGTGAAATCACAAAAGTCCTTGCGGCACAGGGACATTCTGAACGCCTGCGTGACGGCCTCGTGGTTGCCATCGCCGGCGAGCCCAATGTCGGCAAGTCGACGTTGATCAATCAGCTCGCACGTCGCGAGGTCGCGATCGTCTCGCCGCATGCCGGCACCACGCGTGACGTGATCGAGGTCCAGCTCGATCTCGATGGTTATCCCGTAACGATCATCGATACCGCCGGTATTCGCGAGACGGACGATCCGGTCGAGCAGGAGGGTGTTCGCCGCGCGCGAGCTCGGGCCGAGGATGCCGACCTCGTGCTGTGGCTGATGGAGGGAGAGCAAGCCGTCGATCCGGACGCGATGCGCTCCCTTTGGAAATCCGGAGACAGCGATCGGTCAGAGGGATCGGTCTGGATCGTCCGTAACAAGATCGATCTCATGGCTGGCGGTACCAGACCGAGCGGTGAGTTCGGGATCTCGGCGGGGCGTGGCGACGGCATCCCGGAGCTGGTCGATGCGTTGGTGAAATTCGCTTCCGAGTTTTTCGGAGCCACCGAGGGCGCAGTCGTGACCCGGGCTCGCCAGCGGGACCTGTTGAGCCGGGCATCCGAGAGCTTGCGCCGGAGTCTGGACCTTGTAGAAGACGGCGAGGAGCTCGCGGCCGAGGAGCTGCGCGCAGCGGCCTATGCCTTGGGCCGGCTGCTTGGCCGGGTGGACGTCGAGGACGTCTTGGGCGCGATTTTTCAGAAGTTTTGCATCGGAAAGTAGGACTAGTTCTTGAGTGTAGAACTAGCGCTTGTTCCATTCCTTTGTTTCACGTGAAACATCCATCGCTTGGTCCCTGTTTGGGAACCCGGCTTGGGCGGATAGCGCAGCGCACGCAGGACTCGGGCTCTTTCGCCGTCTTGGATTCGCCGCTGTTTCACGTGAAACATTACTCGGACGGGTGGCGGGACCAACTGAGGGTCTTTCAGTCCGCGAGTGCAAGGTCGGTCGCGCTCACCTCATCATGACGAGGAGTCCTGGCGCGAGGAATCCGGATCGCCGCCGTGGAAGGCCGGGGGTTACTAGCTGCGCTCGCGAGGACTGAACGTGCTCTTGCGGGTCCCAACGGGCGTCTTTTCCGCCGTGAGGCCCGAGTTCGTTTCACGTGAAACGCGAGACGATTCAATGCCCGTCCTACTGTGCATGGGGTTGTTTTCGCAAAAATTGCCCCCCGGCCAGGATCGGTGTTTCACGTGAAACATCCGCTTCATTAGTTTCCACTTCCGGCCCAGCGGCCTCTGAGCTAGAAGTCCATTCATGCGAACAGAGCGAGAGAGCTTCGACGTCATCGTGATCGGCGGCGGCCACGCCGGCTGTGAGGCCGCGGCTGCATCTGCGCGGATGGGCGCTGCGACGGCTCTGGTGACGCATCGTTTCTCCACCGTCGGCGCGATGTCCTGCAATCCCGCAATCGGCGGCCTTGGTAAGGGACATCTCGTTCGCGAAGTCGATGCGCTGGATGGCCTGATGGGTCGCGTGGGCGATGCCGGCGGCATCCAGTTTCGTGTCCTGAACCGGCGGAAGGGTCCTGCGGTTCGCGGCCCTCGAGCTCAAGCGGACAGAAAACTCTATGCCGTCGCGATGCAGGCCGCGATCGGGCAGACCGAGGGTCTCTCGGTCATCGAAGGTGAGGCAGACGAACTGATCGTGGTCGACGGCCGCGTCACCGGTCTGCGCCTGGCCGACGGTCGAGAGCTTCGGGCAGGGGCTGTGGTTGTCACCACAGGCACCTTCCTCCGCGGTCTCATTCATCTGGGAGAGAAGAACTGGCCAGCCGGCCGCGTCGATGAGGCGCCCGCGATGGGTCTTTCCACCTCCTTCGAGCGCGCCGGCTTCACCCTCGGACGGCTGAAGACCGGCACTCCGCCGCGCCTCGACGGCGCCACGATCGACTGGTCGGCGGTCGAGATGCAGCCCGGGGACGAACCGCCGGAGCCGTTCTCGGTGATGACCAGGCGGATCACGACGCCGCAGATCCATTGCGGCATCACCCGGACCACGGCTGCGACCCATGAGGTGATCCGGGCCAATGTCCATCGCTCGCCGATGTATTCCGGCCAGATCAAGAGCTCCGGCCCGCGCTATTGCCCCTCGATCGAGGACAAGATCGTCCGCTTCGGCGACCGCGACGGCCACCAGATCTTCCTGGAGCCGGAGGGTCTCGACGATAGCACCGTCTATCCCAACGGCATCTCGACCTCGCTCCCCGAGGAGGTCCAGCTCGCGATCCTTGCCACCATTCCCGGCCTGGAACGGGTGAAGATGGTCCGGCCGGGCTATGCCATCGAATACGACCACATTGATCCCCGCGAGCTGGACCCGACCCTGCAGACCAGGCGCCTGCGCGGCCTGTTCCTGGCCGGACAGATCAACGGCACCACCGGGTACGAAGAGGCCGCCGGGCAGGGCATCGTGGCCGGCTTGAATGCGGCGCTGGCTGCGAGCGGTGGCGCACTGACTGTGTTCGACCGCGCGGACGGCTATCTTGGTGTGATGATCGACGACCTCGTCACCCGCGGGATCAGCGAGCCCTATCGGATGTTCACCTCCAGGGCCGAATACCGGCTGACGCTGCGGGCCGACAATGCCGATCAACGTCTGACCGAGAAGGGAATCGCGCTCGGCTGCGTCGGGAATGCGCGGATCCGGCATCACCGCGCCAAGATGGACGCTTTGAATGCGGCTCGAACACTGTCGAAGTCGCTGACGATCACCCCGAACGAGGCGATCAAGCACGGATTGTCCCTGAACCGGGATGGGCAGCGCCGGTCCGCATTCTCGCTTATGGCCTATCCGGATATCGGCTGGAGCGAGGTCCGGGCAATCTGGCCGGAGCTGTCCGCGATCGACCCCGTCATCGCCACCCATCTCGAGATCGACGCCAAGTACGACGTCTATCTGGAGCGCCAGAGCGCGGACGTCGAAGCCTTCCGGCGGGACGAGGGGCTGGTCCTGTTGGAGGTCGATTATCAGCAGGTGCCCGGGCTCTCCAACGAGGTCCGCGCCAAGCTGGAGAAGGCACGGCCGTTCACCGTCGGGCAGGCTGGCCGGATCGACGGCATGACGCCGGCCGCGCTCGGGATCCTTGCAGCTTATCTCCGCCGCGAGGCCCGGAAGACCTCCAAAGCAATCGCATAGGCGTTTCACGTGAAACAGCGCGGACCGGGCGGCGACAGACCGCTAACGCGACGACCCGGAACAGGCGAGGGCGCGGATCGTCGACCTGACCCTGGACCGGCCAAGCCGAAGATCGACAAGGCCAGCGCCAACGATCAGGCGCTCGACTCCGTCATTGCCGCGGACAAGGGCGAGGCGCTGAAGCTCGCGCCTGTTTCACATGAAACGGAAGCACGGCTTGACCGCTATATCGCGTTGCTCCGGGAGTGGCAGGCCAAGACCAACCTGGTCGCTCCCTCGACTTTGCCGCAGCTCTGGACCCGGCACATCGCCGACTCGCTTCAGCTCGTCGATCTCGCGCCGTCCGCAAAGCGCTGGGCCGACCTCGGTAGCGGCGGCGGCTTCCCCGGCGTCGTGCTTGCCTGCGCCATGGCAGGGACTCCAGGCGCTAGCGTTCATCTTGTCGAGCGAATCGCCAAGAAGGCCGCGTTTTTGCGCGAAGCGGTCCGCGTCACCACATCTCCGGGAGTCGTACATCTGGCTGAGATCGGGGATAATGTGGATAGAATCACCGGCCCCGTCGATTGCGTCACCGCGCGTGCCTTGGCTCCGCTACATCAACTCATCGGTTTTGCGGAGCCGCTGATGCGCCAGGGCGCAAAGGCGCTGTTTCTCAAGGGTCAAGATGTAGAGGCTGAATTGACCGAAGCCGCTAAATATTGGAATATTCAGCCGCAGCTCCACAAAAGCCGTACTGGCGACGGGTGGATCGTCGAGCTGATGTCCGTCGAACGGCGCGGGTGAGGCGTCAGGGGCCGAGTGGGGAATTTCGATGAGCGCGATTGACGAGCCGCAGCAAGAGCAGACTTCCGAGGTCCCGCACGGCCACCCGCGCATCCTGGCGCTGGCGAATCAGAAGGGCGGTGTGGGAAAAACAACCACAGCGATCAACCTCGGCACGGCACTCGCCGCGATCGGCGAGCGGGTCCTGATCGTCGATCTCGATCCGCAGGGCAATGCCTCGACCGGCCTCGGCATCGACCGCCGCAACCGCTCCTGCTCGACCTATGACGTGCTGATCGGGGAAGCCGGCCTGCGTGAAGCTGTGGTGTCGACCGCGGTGCCGCGGCTGCACATCGCGCCCTCGACCATGGATCTCTCCGGTCTTGAGCTCGAGCTCGGCACCACGCCCGGCCGCGCCTTCAAGCTACGCGACGCCATCGGCGCGCTCAACAACAACGTCTCGCCGGATGCCGACTACACCTATGTGCTGATCGACTGCCCGCCCTCGCTCAACCTGCTCACGGTCAACGCGATGGCGGCGTCGGACGCGATCCTGGTGCCGCTGCAATGCGAGTTCTTCGCGCTCGAAGGTCTGTCGCAACTCTTGCAGACGGTCGAGCAGGTGCGCTCGACGCTCAATCCGAATCTGTCGATCCACGGCATCGTGCTGACCATGTTCGACTCGCGCAACAACCTCTCCAATCAGGTCGTCGCCGACGTCCGGCAGTTCATGGGCGAGAAGGTCTACAAGACCATGATCCCGCGCAACGTCCGCATCTCGGAGGCGCCGTCCTACGGCAAGCCGGTGCTGGTCTACGATCTCAAATGCGTCGGCAGCGAAGCCTATTTGCGGCTTGCCACCGAAGTGATCCAGCGCGAGCGCGAGCTGCGCGTCACGCATTGACGGTGCCGTAGGGTGGGCAAAGGCGCCTTCGCCGTGCCCACCATCTTACGCACATAGACAACTGGTGGGCACGCTTCGCTTTGCCCACCCTACGACAATTCAGTTCTGGAGTGCTGCAGCGTGAATCCAAGGGAGCTGGCGATGGCCGACGAAGCGCGTTCGCGACTGGGCCGGGGTCTTGCAAGTCTGATCGGTGATGTCGGTGGCGAGGCTCAGCATGTCGATCGGCCGCGCGCGCAGCGCAAGGTGCCGATCGAGTTCATCAAGGCCAATCCGCGTAATCCGCGCCGCACCTTTTCGGACACCGAACTGAAGGAGCTCTCCGAGTCCATCAGGCAGCATGGTGTGATCCAGCCGATCGTGGTGCGCCCGGTGAAGGGCGCGCAGGATCGCTTCGAGATCATCGCCGGCGAGCGGCGCTGGCGCGCCTCGCAGATGGCCGGCCTGCATGAAGTGCCGATCGTCCCGGTCGACATCAGCGACAGCGACGCGTTGGAGTTCGCGATCGTCGAGAACGTGCAGCGCGAAGATCTCAATCCGATGGAAGAGGCGCAGGGCTATCACGCGCTCGCCAACGAGTTCAAACGCAGCCAGGAAGACATCGCAAAAGTCGTCGGCAAGAGCCGCAGCCACGTCGCCAACATGATGCGGCTTACCAAGCTGCCAGCCGAAGTGCAGGCCTTCATCGCGACCGGCGAGCTGACCGCCGGTCACGCCCGCGCGCTGATCGGCGTGCCCGATCCGCTCGCGGCTGCCAAGCGCATCGTCGAGGAGGGCCTCAACGTGCGCCAGGCGGAGGCGCTCGCACATGAAGAGGGCGTGCCGGAGCGCAAGCCGCAAAAGGCGCGCGCCACCGGGGGCAAGGAAAAAGACCCCGATACGATCGATCTCGAGAAGCGTGTCAGCGACGCGCTCGGCCTCAAGGTCACCGTCAATCACCGCGATCCCGGCGGTTCGGTCCAGATCAGCTACAGCAACCTCGATCAGCTCGACGAGGTGATGAAGCGTCTGGCCAAGGGCGCGCTGTAGGTTTCCGTCATTGCGAGTGCAGTGCTCGCCGTTCTCGTGTCCCGGACGCGCTGCAACGCGCAGCGTTGCTGCGCAGAGCCGGGACCCATAGCCAAGAACGAAATCGCAGACGCATGGGCCCCGGCTCTGCAGCGCACCGCCAAGAAGCGCTGCGCTGCGTCCGGGGCACGAGACAGCGGCTATCCCCGCCGCTTCGCGTTCGCGGCGATCGCCATTAGAGTGCGCTGGGCGATGGCTGCGGCCAGCGTCGATTGCTTGCGGGTGTCGAGCGCCGCGCTCGCGAGCTGCTCGATGATGGCGGCGAGCCGCGCCACGCTGAAATTGCGCAGTGCCGTTTCGACCGCTGGCTTGCGTGAGAAATGCAGGCGCGGATAACCGCCGTCGAGCACGGCGGAAGCAGGCTGGCCGTCGGCGATCGCGAGCGCCGATTTGTGCAGCCACGCAGCCTGGCGCTGCGCGGCGGAGATGATGACGCCGGGATAAGTGCCGGCGATCATGGCCTTGGCGAATTCGGTCTCGACAATGTCGGGCCGGCCGGCAAAGGCCCCGTCGACGATCGGGTCGAGCTTGAGCTCGGACGCGTCCGCAACCACCGCCATCACGTCGTCCAGCGTGATCTCGCCCTTGCCATGGGCATAGAGGGCCAGCTTGCGCAGCTCGTTGCGCGAGGCCTGGCGGTCGCCGCCGAGGAAGGACATCAGCGCCGCGCGGGCATCCTGCGCGATGCGCAAATTTGCGATGCGGAGCTCGTCTTCCATCAACTTGGCAAGGTCGCGCTCGGTGTCGGGATAGCAGCCGATCGCAACGGCTGCCTTGGCGCGCTCGCAGGCCTTGCGCAGCGGCGATTCCGGTCGCAGCTCGCCGGCCTCGATCACGATGCGGCAATCCCTCACGTTCATTTCGGCCAGGGTGTCGATGCCGCTGGCAAAGCTGCGCGAGCCTGCGCGAATGCGGATGGCGCGGCGGCCGCCGAACAGCGGCACCGTCATGGCTTCGTCGACGAGGCGCGAGGGCTCGGCGGAGAGCTCGTCGCCGTCGAGCTTGACCAGCGAGAATGGATCGTTGGGATCATCGACGGCAGAGGCGATCAGCGCGTCTGCGCGCTCACGCACCAAGCCGGCATCGGGACCGTAGAGCAGGATGATTGGACGGCCCGCATCGGGGCGGGCGAGGAAGGCGTCGATCTCTTTTCCACGCAGCGCAACCATCGGGCCTCAAGGACGTCATTGCCCGGCTCGCGATGTCGTCAAGCCCGGAAATGAGGGAGCAAATTTAGGTGCCTGCCGTGAAGAACGAGGCGAGCCGGGTGGTGATGTTCTCGGCGATCTCGTTGGCGGCGCGATCCTCGGCATCGCGCACGGCGCGGGTGCGGGAGAAGCGCTGATAGGACCCCGGCATGTCGTAGGACACGCGTGAGAAGGTCGTGCCGGTCATGACAGGCTTGTCGGTGGCAACCTCGACCAGCCTGTACTGGGCGTCGATGCCGAGATTTTCGCTGGTCGGCAGTCCCGTCGTGGCGCTGACGATCAGCGAGGAACGGCTGGTGGTAAAGCGGATTTCCAGCTTGTGGGTCGGCGGCATGCCCGTGGCGCTGCCGTAAAGCTTGAAGGCCAGGGCGTTACGGATTTCGACGCCGACGCGGGCCTCGCGCGAGGCATTGGGCTTGTTGATCGGGGGCAGCTCCACCCCCATCAGCTTCTCGCGCAAGCCGGGCGTGCCGTCGCCGCGCTCGGCATACATCGGCTGGAAGCAGCCAGCCGTCAGCGCCGCCAAGGCGGCGACCGCCAGCAAGCGGGCTGCGATGCGGATCCTAGCCGACAACATTCACGATCCTCTTGGGGACGATGATCACCTTGCGGACGGGCTTGCCGTCCAGGGCCAGCTTTACCGCATCGAGCGCCAAAACGGCAGCCTCGATTTCCGGATTCTGGGCCGCTGTTGCAACTGTGACATCACCCCGCTTCTTGCCGTTAACCTGGACCACCAGGGTCACGCTGTCTTCGACCAGCAAATCGCGTTCGATTTGCGGCCAATTGGCCTCTGAAACCAACCCGGTCTGGCCGAGAGCCTGCCAGCACTCCTCAGCGAGGTGCGGCATCATCGGGGAGAACAGCTGGACCAGGATCTGGCTGGCTTCCCGGATCGCCCAAGCCAGATCTGGGGCGAGATCGCCTGCCGGCTGCCCGGGTCGCTGCAGGATCTCCGAGAAGCTATTGGCGAATTCGCGGATATGGGCCAGGCAGACGTTGAAGTGCAGCCGCTCGATCCCGGTGGTGACCTTGTCGAGCGCGGCATGGGCGGCCTTGCGCAGGGCCGTCGCGTCCGGACCGAAGCTGGCCGGCCGGGCCGCCGGCGCGGCGTTGCCGAGTTCGACGGAATCGTTCACCAGCCGCCACAGCCGCTGCACGAAACGCGAGGCGCCCTGGACGCGCTCGTCGCTCCAGATCACGTCGCGGTCGGGCGGGGAGTCGGACAGCATGAACCAGCGGGCGACGTCCGCACCGTAGGTCTCGATGATGTCGTCGGGATCGACCGTGTTCTTCTTCGACTTCGACATCTTCTCGATCGGACCGATCTGGATGTCTTCGCCCGTCGTCAGCAGCGTTGCGCGGCGCCCATTGCCGCCCACCTCGACCTTGACCTCGGCCGGCTGCACATAGGTGCCGTCGGCCTTCTGATAGGTCTCGTGCACCACCATGCCCTGCGTGAACATGCCGGCGAACGGCTCGTCCAGTGCGAGGTGCCCGGTCGCCTTCATCGCGCGGGTGAAGAAGCGGCTGTAGAGCAGATGCAGGATCGCGTGCTCGACGCCGCCGATATACTGGTCGACCGGCAGCATCCGGTTGGCCACCGCGGGCGTCGTCGGCGCGCTCTCGTTCCAGGGATCGGTGAAGCGCGCGAAATACCAGGACGAATCCACGAAGGTGTCCATGGTGTCGGTTTCGCGCTGGGCCTTAGCCCCGCATTTGGGGCAGGTCACGTGCTTCCAGGTCGGGTGATGGTCGAGCGCGTTGCCCGGCTTGTCGAAGCTCACATCCTCCGGCAGCACCACGGGCAGGTCGGCATCCGGTACCGGCACCACATCGCATTTCGGACAATGGATGACGGGAATCGGGCAGCCCCAATAGCGCTGGCGCGAAATGCCCCAGTCGCGCAGCCGGAAATTCACCTGACGCTCGCCGACCGGCGCATTGCCGCGCAGCTCGCTTTCCAGCCGTCTGGCGACCTCGTCCTTGGCCTGTTCGATGGTCATGCCGTCGAGGAAGCGTGAATTGATCATGCGGCCGTCACCGTCATAGGCGGTGTCGGTGATGACGAACGTCTTGGGATCCTGGCCCTCGGGGCAGACCACCGGAATGTTGCCGAGGCCGTATTTGTTGACGAAATCGAGGTCGCGCTGGTCATGCGCCGGGCAGCCGAAGATCGCACCGGTGCCGTATTCCATCAGCACGAAATTGGCGACATAGACCGGCAGCTTCCAGGTCGGATCGAACGGATGGACCGCGCGGATACCGGTGTCAAAACCCTGCTTCTCCGCGGTGTCGATGATCGACTGCGCGGTGCCGATCTTCTTGATGTCGGCAATGAATTGCGCAAGCTTCGGGTTCTTCGCGGCGGCTGCCTGCGCCAGCGGATGATCCGCCGAGATCGCCATGAACTTTGCGCCGAACAGCGTGTCCGGGCGCGTCGTGAAGATCTTCAGCTCGTTTTCGCCGGCGGGCGTCGTCGCCGCATCCAGCGCGAAGCGGACCAGCAGCCCTTCCGAGCGGCCGATCCAGTTGCGCTGCATCAGCCGCACCTTGTCGGGCCAGCGATCGAGCCCGTCGAGCGCGGACAGCAGCTCCTGCGAGTACTTCGTGATCTTGAAGACCCACTGGCTCATCTCGCGCTGTTCGACGACGGCACCGGAGCGCCAGCCGCGCCCGTCGATCACCTGCTCGTTGGCGAGCACGGTCATGTCGACCGGATCCCAGTTCAGCTTGCGCTTCTCGCGCTCGGCGAGACCGGCGGCGAGCATGTCCAGAAACATCTTCTGCTGGTGCTTGTAGTAGCTGGGGTCGCAGGTCGCGAATTCGCGTGACCAGTCCAGCGACAGCCCGATCGAGCGGAGCTGCTTCTTCATCGCGGCGATGTTGTCGTAGGTCCAGGCCTTCGGCGCGACCTTGCGCTCGATCGCGGCGTTCTCGGCCGGCAGGCCGAAGGCATCCCAGCCCATCGGATGCAGCACGTTGAACCCCTTGGCGCGCATGAAGCGGGCCAGCACGTCGCCGAGCGTATAATTCCGGACATGGCCGATATGGATGCGCCCGGACGGGTAGGGGAACATCTCGAGCACATAGTATTTCGGCCGCGAATCGTCGTTCTTGGAGACGAAGATCGCCTGTTCGTCCCAGAGGCGTTGCCAGCGCGGTTCGGCGTCGCGGGCGTTATAGCGTTCGGAGGTCATGGAATCGTTGGGGTTTTCGTGGGTTCGGCCGTCTCAAGACGGCGGACTAGGCCATAGAAGTCCTTAAGGGGTCAATGGGTTGCCGCGATTTGGAACTTTGCCCGGCGTCTCCGCATAACTACGAGGGCCCACGTTGGGGTGGGATTAAGGGCTCGATGCCAATTTGCGGCCCGACGAGACCGCATGAGCACGATGGATTCCAGCTTCGACGAACCCGATTACGACTATGCCGCGTCCGTCGCCGGACGGGCGATGCGGAGCATGGCCGAACAGCGGATTGCGCCGACCCCGGCCAATTTTGCCGTTTGGTTCCTGTATTTCGCGGGCGGCCAGGACGATCTGCGCAACGCCGTCGATCTCCTGATCGACCACAATCGTCCCTTCGACAGCAGGACCAATCAGGACTTGTTCAAGACCTATGTCGCGCCCCAGGTGAGTGCCGCCGCCGTGGTGCACACGTCCGAGCGGCTGCAGGCGCTCATGGGGGCCGCGAAGGAATTTCTGACGACCGCGATCGCCGACAACCATTCGCAGATGCAGGTCATCAGCGAGGTGGCGGACCAGGGCAAGGCCGGCGTCGATCCGAAGGCGCTGGTCGCCCAGCTCATGAACGAGCTGGCACGGGCCGCCACGCGGGCGACACGGCTGGAAGCGGGCTTTGCGGAAAAGACCCGCGAGCTCGATGTCATCCGCGATTCGCTATCGAGGTCCGAGGAGCGCGCCCGGACCGACACGCTGACCGGCCTCGCAAACCGGCGGGCGCTCGACGAATTCCTGCGCAAGGCGCAGGCGACTGCGGCGTGGGGCGAGCCGCTCAGCATGCTGATGCTCGACATCGACCACTTCAAGGCGTTCAACGACAATTTCGGCCACGGCGTCGGCGACCAGGTGTTGCGTCTGATGGCGAAGGTGCTGCGCGAAAAGGTTCGCGAGCAGGATCTGCCGGCGCGCTATGGCGGCGAGGAGCTGATCGCGGTGCTGCCGGATGCCGATCTCGCCACCTGTGCCGATCTCGCCGAGCGCATCAGGCACGCGCTCGCCGAGTGCACGATCACCCGCCGCTCGACCGGAGAGGTCCTGCCCAGCATCAGCGTGTCGATCGGCGTGGCGCAATACCGGGCCGGCGAAGCTATCGCCGATCTCATCGAGCGCTGCGACCGCGCCCTCTATCTCGCCAAGAGCAGCGGCCGCAATCGCGTGGTGACGGAGACCGAGCTCGATCGCGCGGGGACTGCGGGTTAGCCTGTTGCGGGGCGTGCCGACGACGACGTCGGCCTTGGCTGAAGATCAGCCCGCCATCATCATGTCCGCGGCGCCGGTCTCGGTTGCCTGAACGCCGTGCTCGACGACCTTGTTGCGGCCGCGGTGTTTTGCGGCGTAGAGCGCGGCGTCGGCGGCTTCGATCAGGTCGCCGGGACGCAAGGCCTCGTTGGGCTTCGCTGCGGCAACGCCGATCGAGACGGTCACGATCATGTGGGCCGAGGTGATGTGCGGTAGGCACAGCCTCAGCACCGCCGCGCGCACCTGCTCGCCGATCTCGACGGCGCGGTTCACGTCGGTGTTCGGCAGCAGCAGGCAGAACTCCTCGCCGCCATAGCGGGCCGCGAAACCCATCGTGTCGGCGGCGATGCCGGACAGGGATTCGCCGAGCCGGGTCAGGCAGGAATCGCCTTCGAGATGGCCATAGGTGTCGTTGAACAGCTTGAAGTGGTCGACGTCGATCATCAGCAGCGCGAGGTCGCTGCCATATTGCTGCGCGCGCATCCATTCGAAGTCGAGGCGGCTCTGGAAACCGCGGCGATTGTTGAGCCCCGACAGCATGTCGATCGAGGCCATCACCGTCAGCCGGTCGTTGCTCGCGATCAGCTCGCGCTCACGCTGGCTCAGCTGCGCCGCCATTGCGTTGAACGCGCGGGCCAGCGGCACGAACTCGGCCGGCAGGCGGTTGCGCGCCGCGCGGGCCGACAGATCGCCCTCACCGAGACGCTTGGCCATGTCGGCGAGCATCTCGATCGGGTTGATGACGAGCTTCTCGGCGGCGATCAGCGCGCCGAGCAGGACGAACACGACGACGAAACCGAGCTGGAGATAGGCGGTACGGATGTCGCGGTTGACCGCCGCCGACACCTTGTCTTCGTCGATGCTGGCGATCAGGCGGGCGTTGGTGCCTGAGATGCGGATGTAGCTGACCGCGCGACGCGAGCCGTCGGCGGCGAGGAAGGACAATGAGCCTTCATCCTGGTCGGAACGCAGCGCCCTGTCGGCGATCGCCGACATCAGCGGCATGTTGTCGAGCGGACGGCCGACCGCACTGTGCTGATCGGCTGGCGCGGCCAGCACGGTGCCTGCGCTGTCGACCAGCACGGCGGTGATGCCGGCGCGGCCGCCGAGATTGTTCATGACCTTCGACATCCAGTCGAGGTTGACCGTGGCGAGCACGACGGCGTCGGATGTGCCGCTGAAGGCGGAGACCGGATAGACAGCCATCACGGTCGGCGTCTGCGCCGGTCGCGACAGGATGAAATCGCTCAGCACGAAGCGGCCGCTCGTTTGGGCCTGCTGAAAGTAGGGCCGGTCGCTCAGGTCGAGGCCGACATACATGTTGTTGGTCGCGCACTGGATGCGCCCGTCTGCGCCCGCGATCAAGAGCGTGCGGATCCAGGGCAGGTTCGACGGCAGGCTGGCGCGCAGCACGTCGCAGCTCTTGCTGACGCCGCCGGCGGAGGCGCGAATGAAGGCCTCCGATTTCAGGATGGTCTCGACCGACGAGATCACCTCGCGCTGCGCATCCGCGCTGTGTCTTGCGACGGTGTTGAATTCAGCCGTGGCCTGCGCGATCTGCCGCGTGCGGGTGTCTTCCAGCGAACGGATGCGCTCCAGCATCAAGGGCGCCACCAGAATCACCGCGAGCAGTGCAAGGCGCGCCCGGATTCCGAGAACCTGCTTGAGTTTCGCTCGTTTGCGGTTGAAACTGACGCTTGCCATCTTCGCTACCCCACCCCGTCCACCAAGGTAAAGCGAAGGGTTCAAAAACTCTTTCTTGAACTCGGTAAAATTGGACTTACCCAGGTTACGACCTTGATCAATCGCCGTCA
This sequence comes from Bradyrhizobium symbiodeficiens, assembly GCF_002266465.3. Lineage (NCBI taxonomy): Bacteria > Pseudomonadati > Pseudomonadota > Alphaproteobacteria > Hyphomicrobiales > Nitrobacteraceae > Bradyrhizobium > Bradyrhizobium symbiodeficiens. The sequence continues at coordinate 221,323 of NZ_CP029427.2, forward strand.
TGACAGATGAAAACGACAAGCCGGTAACCGGCCATTCACCAAACGCGCTCGCCGCGGTCGAAGCCGAAATCGCCCGCGCCTGCAGTGATGCGCGACGCGATCGCGCCTCGGTGACGCTGATCGCGGTGTCCAAGACTTTCGACGCGGATGCAATTATCCCGGTTATCGACGCCGGACAGCGCGTGTTCGGCGAGAATCGGGTGCAGGAGGCCAAAGGAAAGTGGCCTGCGTTAACGTCCGTTTACCCGGGCATCGCGCTGCATCTGATCGGACCGCTGCAGTCCAACAAGGCGAAAGAGGCGGTCGCGCTGTTCGACGCCATCCATTCGGTCGACCGCCCGAGCATTTGCCAGGCGTTAGCCAAGGAGATCGAATCCCAGAACAAGCACCCGCAACTCTTCGTTCAGATCAACACCGGCGAGGAGCCGCAGAAGGCCGGCATCGCTCCTGGCGAGGCCGACGCCTTCCTCGCCAGCTGCCGCGACACCTACGGGCTGACCATCTCCGGATTGATGTGCATCCCGCCGGTCGACGAGCCGCCGGCGGCGCATTTCGCGCTGACCGCCAAGATCGCCGCGCGCAACGGATTGACCAATCTCTCGATGGGCATGAGCGCAGATTTCGCCAACGCCATCATGCTGGGTGCCACCCATGTCCGCGTGGGGAGTGCGATTTTTGGGCACAGGTGATTGTTGTCCCTGCGAACGCAGGGACGACAGCGGAGCATAAAGCTACTTCATGCGAACCCCACCGACACCTTCCCGAGCACGCCGAAGTCCGCCGCGAAATGATCGCCGGCCTGGATCGGCAGCGGCGGGTGACACGTGCCTGTGGTCACCACCTGCCCTACTCGCAAGGTGAGTCCGAGGCCGCGCAACTCGTTGGCGAGCCAGGCGAGCGCGGCGCGGGGGTCGCCGAGCACGTTCTTGCCGTGGCCGACATGGCGCTCGCCGCGCAGCGTGATCTGTGGCCGTTCCTCGACGAGATCCATCGCACGCCAATTCGCAGTCGTCGCCGCACCCAGCACGAACAGATGCGCGCAGGCGTTGTCGGCGATCAGCTGCGCCTCGCCCGCTCTGGCGAAATCGGCAAAGCGCGAATCGGGAATCTCGATCGCAGGATGGAAGGTCTCGACGGCGGCGAGCACCTCGTCGACAGTGTAGGGCGTTGCGCGCGGCGGCAGATCGCGTCCCATGCGGAAGGCGAACTCCGGTTCGCCGACGCGCATCTGATTGCCCTTCATCGACGCGGTGCCGCCATCGGCGACCACAGTGTCGCTCATGATGCGACCGGCCAGCGGCCCCGTGACGTTGATGTGCTTCTGTCCCGATACGCTCGTGGCCGCGATCTTCCAGCCGAACAATGTCCCGGGCGACGATGTTTCGAGCGCTGCCTGAACGGCGTAGCCCTCGGTGCGGCTCTGCGGCCGCAGCCGTGGCTCCAGCGCGTCAAGCTTGGTGCCGTCGCGCCAATGTTGGACGAGCACGCGCGCGGCGGCTGCGATCTGATCCCTGTCGAGCATGTACCCTCACCCGATGATGATTTTTGTTTCTGGTCCCAATCGCCGCAGCAATTGCAGCATCGCAGATTTCGTCATCGAGACGCAGCCCGCGGTCGGACCGAAATTGTCGCGGGCCAAGTGCAAAAACACCGCGCTGCCACGGCCGGCGATGCGCGGCCTGGTATTGTGGTCGATTTCGACAATGAAGTCATAGAGATGGTCGGCCCGCTTGAGCCGGTCGCCGCCCTGCCCCGCGCCGAGCCGGATTCCCCGGTTGTAATGGCGGTCTTTGGGGTCCTCGCACCATGCGTCCTCGCCGGTGATGATCCGGGCCGGCAGGAAGGTCCGCGGCCGGCTGTGCCGGTCGCCCCGCCACCACAGGCGCTTGGGACGGAAGCTGCCCCTCGGGGTGCCGCCGTCACCTTCGCGCTTGTTGGCGAGAATGCCGCCCCGGCCCAGTGCCACCGGAATGGTCAGCGTTCCTGCCGACAGCCATCCCCGGCGCGGATTCCCGGCCGCAGGCTTAACGCGGATCGCGGACAGCGGTCCGGCCCGTCGATTGGTGACGTAACTAGCTGAAGCTGCTTTATTTTTCATGTGAACGTGCAATGTCGAATTCATTACAGGACATTCATCGAACCGGCCTGCTATTCTGAGTTAGAGTGCTTCCGGCTTGTGAATCGGTAACAGCCCACTACTTCAACACGAACAACAATAATAACGGCGACCCCTAAACTTCCCCTCCCGATTGGGTGCAGCATGCATGCGCGCCGAGTCGGACTCCAAAAGGATGACCCCCTATGGCCAATGCCCGCAAGATCCTCATCGTGGATGACGATACCGATCTGCGCGATACGTTGGTGGAGCAATTATCGCTGCACGAAGAATTCGAAGCCTCCGCCGTCGATACCGGCGCCAAGGGCGCCAGCGCCGCAAAGGCCAATTCCCCCGATCTGGTCCTGATGGATGTCGGCTTGCCCGACACCGACGGCCGCGAGGTGGTCCGCTCCCTGCGCAAAGGCGGCTTCAAGGCCCCGATCATCATGCTGACCGGGCACGACACCGATTCCGATACGATTTTGGGGCTCGAATCCGGCGCCAACGACTATGTCGCAAAGCCCTTCCGTTTCGCCGTCCTGCTGGCCCGCATCCGCGCCCAGCTGCGCCAGCACGAGGCCAGCGAGGACGCGGTGTTCTCGGTCGGCCCCTACTCCTTCCGGCCCGGCTCCAAGATGCTCACCGCCGCCAATGCGCGCAAGGTGCGGCTCACGGAGAAGGAGACCGCCATTCTCCGCTTCCTCTACCGCGCCGGCCAGATGCCGGTCTCGCGCGAGACCCTGCTCCAGGAGGTCTGGGGCTATAATTCCGGCGTCACCACCCACACGCTGGAAACCCACATCTACCGCCTTCGCCAGAAGATCGAGAAGGACGCCGCCAACCCGGAAATCCTGGTTACGGAAGCCGGTGGCTACAAGCTGGTGCCGTGATACGCTCGAAGGGCGTGCGAATCGTTTTAGATCGCATGCCTTTGAGCCTCGGATCTGAATGTCAATCGACGACGACGTAGCGCTTCTCGAGCGAGTCCCGACACTGCGCCTGTTGGGAGACGCCTCGTTGCGCATGCTGGCGATCGGCTCCGAGCAGCGCAACTTCGTCCGCGGCGATACCCTGTTCAATCTCGGCGACGACGCCGATGCCGGCTTCGTGGTCCAGCGCGGCGCCTTCCGGGTTGATGACGGCGCAGGCGCCGAGATGATCGCGGGTCCCGGAGCGTTGATCGGCGAGCTCGCGCTGGTTGTGCCGATGAAACGGCCGTCGAGCGCGATCGCGCTGGAGCATTCCTCCGTCATCCGCGTCGCGCGCAGCTTGTTCCAGCGCGTGCTCGAAAGCGATCCGGCCGCTGCGGTTCGGCTGCGCGATGAATTTGCGATCCGCTCCAGCCAGATTGCCAGCGATATCCTGATGGCGGGTGCGAAGCTGACATCGTGAGTCTCTCCGCTGTCATTCCGGGCTCGCGCTACGCGCGCCCCGGAATGACGATCACACCTCCAGCGTCACCGTCACCGGGACATGGTCCGACGGCCGCTCCCAGCTCCGCGCGTCGCGCAGGATCGTGAAATCGCTGACCGCGTCTTTCAGCGCGCGCGAGACCCAGATGTGGTCGAGCCTGCGGCCGCGGTCGCCGACGGTCCAGTCGGCGGAGCGGTAGCTCCACCACGTGTAGACTTTTTCCGACATCGGAATCCGGTCGCGTGCGACGTCGACCCATTCGCCCGCGGCCAGTGCGGCCTCCAGCTTTTCGGTTTCGACCGGCGTATGCGAGACCACCTTCAGAAGCTGCTTGTGCGACCACACGTCGTTCTCCTGCGGGGCGACGTTGAGATCGCCGACCAGGATGTGGCGATCCTCGCCGCGCGGATGCAGCGGCTCGCACGCCTTCATCTCGTCGAGGAAACGGAGCTTGTGATCGAACTTCTCGTTCAGCGCGGGATCGGGAATATCGCCGCCGGCGGGGACGTAGAAATTATGCACCACCAGCGGCCTTGCGATATTGGCCTTCTCGCCGAACGACACCGAGATGTGACGCGAATCCACCTTGTCGCAGAAGGTGCGGATATCAGTCGATTCGAATGGAATCTTCGAGACGATGGCGACGCCGTGATAGCCCTTCTGCCCGTTCAGTGCTACGTGCTCATAGCCGAGCCGCTTGAAGCGCTTCAGTGGAAACGCATCGTCGATGCACTTGGTCTCCTGCAGGCACAGCACGTCCGGCCGCGCGCTCTTGAGAAACTTCGCGACCAGATCGATGCGCAGCCGCACCGAATTGATGTTCCAGGTTGTCAGGGAAAAACGCATGAGAGATGCGTCTTAGCATGGGCGGCAAATTGTAGGGTGGATTAGCGAAGCGTAATCCACCGACTTGCTTTCCGCGGAGACAAACGGTGGTGGGTTACGCCTTCGGCTAACCCACCCTACGGCATTCAACCCGGCGCCGGGCCGTAATTGGTGAAATCGATCTTGAACATACCGGGATCGAGCTTCTTGCTCGAATCCAGATTGTAGACCGCGATCGTGGTGTCGTATCCTTGCGGATCGGTGACGGTCCACTGCTTCAACTGGCCGTCCTTGGCGCCGAACATCAGCAGCAGCCGGCTGGTGCCGACCAGTGCCTGCTTCTCCTCGATGGTGACGCTGACGAAGACGTCGTCGGCCGAGACGTTGACGACATTGGTGTCCTTCATCAGGTCGATGCGATCCGACAGCAGGAAACGCAGCGGCGTCTGTGAGAGGGGATAGACGTCCTGGGTTGCGAGCTTGCGGTCGCGCACCACCAGCGAGGATCCGTCGGCGACGATGTCGATCGGGCTCGGCGCGTTGTACTCGAAGCGCACCTTGCCGGGTTTCTGGATGTAGAAATCGCCTTGCGTCTTGCTGCCGTCGGGACCGACCTGAACGAAATTCCCGACCAGCGTCGACAGCGACGACAGATACGCGCTGACCTTGGCGGCCTGCGCCTTCTGGTTGGCATCGAAGGTCTGGAAGATGCTGCTCGGCACGTTGCGGCGCGGATCCGGGATCACCGGATTCGGCGGTGTCTGGGTCGCGCCGGTGACTGTGGGGCCGCCGGCAGAGGCGCCGCCCTCGCGGCCCTTCGGCGCCGGTTTCGGCACCGGCACTGTCTGCGCAAATGACGATGCCGTCACCATCGCGGCGGTGACGAGAAGCACGCCGGCCACGCGCGCGCTTCGCGCAGCGATGGTGGCGGCGAATCGAATGTCCGGATGTCTGATCAACGCGTCGTCCTAACGTGGCTGGGCGTCTTTTAGCGTGATTTCGGGCAAAAGCAGATAACGATTTCGCGTGAAAGGATGTCTCGAGGACCCCGCCTCACATATGGCTGTCTTCTTCCTCGACCAGAATCTCGCGCTTGCCGGCATGATTGGCGGGTCCGACGATGCCTTCCAGTTCCATGCGCTCCATCAGCGATGCGGCGCGGTTATAGCCGATCTGCAGGCGGCGCTGGATGTAGCTGGTTGAAGCCTTGCGGTCCCGTTTGACGATCGCAACGGCCTGCTGGAACAAATCGCCGCCGCCATCCGCGCCCATGCCGCTGGCGTCGAACACGGCGCCGCCGTCCTCGTCTTCGGCCGGCTCCTCGGCGGTAACAGCTTCGAGATATTCCGGTTGGCCCTGCGTCTTGAGGTGACGCACCACCTTCTCGACTTCGTCGTCCGACGCGAAAGGTCCGTGCACGCGGCTGATGCGGCCGCCGCCGGCCATGTAGAGCATATCGCCCTGGCCGAGCAGCTGCTCGGCGCCCATCTCGCCCAAAATAGTGCGGCTGTCGATCTTGGACGTGACCTGGAAGGCGATGCGGGTCGGGAAGTTCGCCTTGATGGTGCCGGTGATGACGTCGACCGACGGACGCTGCGTGGCGAGGATCACGTGCAGGCCGGCCGCGCGCGCCATCTGCGCGAGACGCTGCACTGCGCCTTCGATGTCCTTGCCGGCGACCATCATCAGGTCGGCCATTTCGTCGACGATGATGACGATGTAGGGCAGCGGATCGAGCGAGAGCTTCTCTTCCTCGTAGATCGCCTTGCCGGTCTCCTTGTCGAAGCCGGTATGTACGGTACGCGTCGGCTCTTCGCCCTTGGCCTTCAATTCGAGCAGGCGCGTATTGTAGCCGTCGATGTTGCGCACACCGAGCTTGGCCATGTTCTTGTAGCGCTCCTCCATCTCGCGCACGGCCCATTTCAGCGCGACCACCGCCTTCTTCGGGTCGGTCACGACGGGCGTGAGCAGGTGGGGAATGCCGTCATAGACGGAGAGTTCGAGCATCTTCGGATCGACCATGATCAGGCGGCACTGGTCCGGGCGCAGCCGGTAGACCAGGCTGAGGATCATGGTGTTGATGGCGACCGACTTGCCGGAGCCGGTGGTACCGGCGATCAGCATGTGCGGCGTGCGCGCGAGGTCGATGATGACGGGGTCGCCGCCGATGGTCTTGCCGAGGCAGAGCGGGAGTTTCGCGACCGAATCGACCGTCTCTTTGGCGACCAGCAGCTCGCGCAGATAGACCTTTTCGCGATGCGCGTTCGGCAGTTCGATGCCGATGGCGTTGCGGCCGGGCACGACGGCGACGCGCGCCGACAGCGCGCTCATCGAACGGGCGATGTCGTCGGAAAGCCCGATGACGCGCGATGATTTGATGCCGGGCGCGGGCTCGAGCTCGTACAGCGTGACCACGGGGCCCGGATTGGCCTTCACGATTTCGCCGCGCACGCCGAAATCCTGCAGCACGCCTTCGAGCGAACGCGAATTGGCTTCCAGCTCGGCCTTGCTGAGCGGCTGGCGATCGCCGGCCTTGGGCGCGGCCAGCACGGACACGGACGGAAGCTCGAACTTGTCGGAGGATTTCTTGGCCGGGGTCTTCGGCGCGGCCTTCTTGCGCGGGGCGCGCGCGGCGGGCTGCTCTTCTTCCTCCTCCTCGTCTTCCTCTTCCTCGTGATGGTCCTCGTCGTCCTCGTCCTCGGCCTGCGGCGAGATCGAAGGCGCAGCGCGGCCGCCGCCGAGATTCGGCTCCTGGCGGCTGAACGCCACGGCCTTGGTCTTCGGGCCGCTCGAGACCAGCGAGCGGTAGGCGGCACCACACAGCCAGATCAGCCGCGCCTTGGTGCTCATCAGTGCGTGGAACAGCCAGCCCAGCGACACGGAGCCGCGATCGCTGTCCTCGTCCTCGTCGAGCGGCTTGTCGTCATCCTCGGTCTCCGAGAACTCGTCGTCGTGCGCGCGGGCGCCGAGACCGCACGCGATCAGGAAGGTCGCGGCCATCGCGGCGAACAGGATCGTGCCCAGCACGATGCGATAGATCGTACCGGCCGGCCCGAAAATCACTGCGGGCGCGCGCACGAGCGCATCGCCGACCACGCCGCCGAGGCCGGTCGGCAGCGGCCATGCGCCGCCATGCGGCCAGCAGCTGACGAAGCCCGCCGCGATCACCGTGCAGAGAATCCAGGAGCCGAGCCGCAGCGCCTCGCGGTCGAACGGCCGGTGGGTCATCATGCGCCAGCCCCAGACCGCGACAGTCAGGACCAGCATGATGGCGCCGAGCCCGAGGATCTGCATGGCAAGGTCGGCGCCGATCGCGCCGGCATAACCGAGAATGTTGCGGATCGGCCTTGAGGTTGCGTGGCTCAGGCTGGGGTCCTGCACCGACCAGGTCATCAGCGCTGCCGAGGCGACGCCCGACAACCCGATCAGGCCGAAGCCGGTGAGCTCGCGCACTCGCCGCGCCAGTCCCTCGCGGATCGAGGGCGGCAGATGGCCGACCAGTGGAATGACACGTTCGATTGCCGACATGCTCATGGGCCCCGCCTAACCCAGAGTCTCGACCAGCCGGTGCAACGCCTGCGCCGTGGTCTCGCCATCCTGCACCAGCGCCAGGCGAATATAGCCTGCGCCGGGATTGAAGCCGTCGGGCTGCTGCCGCGCCAGAAAGCTGCCGGGCACCACGCGCACGCCGGCTTCCTTGAACAATTTCAGACACACCGAGACGTCGTCGCCGATCCCGGACGTGTTGAGCCAGACGCAGAAGCCGGCATCGGGCCGGCGATAGCCGTAGCGATTGCCGATGATCTGGTCGGCGAGATCGAACTTGATCCGGTAGAGCCTGCGGTTCTCCTCGACATGCGCTTCGTCGCCGTAGGCAAAGGTCGCGACATGCTGGAGCGGCACCGGCACCTGGGGCGCGGCGATGTTGCGCAGCTCCAGGAACATGCCGATGAATGTCTTGTCGCCGGCGGCGAAGCCGACGCGCAGGCCCGGAAGGTTCGACCGCTTCGACAGTGACTGGAACGCGGCCACGCGGGTGAAATCGGGGCCGGCACATTCGAGCGCGCTGCCGGGTGCTTCGCGGGTATAGATCTCCGAATAGCACTCGTCGCTGAGGATCATGAAGCCGTAGCGGTCGGCGAGGCTCTTCAGGCGCGTGAAGTAGTCGCGCGAGGCGACCGAGCCCTGCGGATTGGCGGGCGAGGCCAGATAGAACGCCACCGTGCGCGCCAGCGTCGCCTCGTCGATGGCGTCGAGGTCGGGCAGGAAGCCGTTCTCGACCGTGGTCGGCAGATAGACCGGCTCGCAGGCAGCGGCGCCGGCGCCGGCGCCATAGACCGGATAGAACGGGTTCGGCATCAGGATGGCGGGCTTGCCTGGACGCGGGCCGACATAACGCGCGGCTGCGATCGCGGCGAGGAACAGCCCTTCCCGGCTGCCATTGAGGACGAGAATTTCGCTCTTGGGGTCGAGCGGCCGAGGCAGCTTGAAACGTGACGACAGCCACGTGCTCGCGGCCTGGCGGAACGGGTCGGTGCCCTGGTTCATCGGGTAGCGGCCGAAATCGGCGATGTGCTTGGCCAGCACCGGGCCGACGAAGTCAGGCACGGGATGCTGGGGCTCGCCGACGGCGAGCGAAATCAAGGGTTTGCCGGGCTGATACGGCGCCAGCAGCTCGTTCAGCCGGACGAAGGGGGAGCGCTCGTTTTTGGAGCTTCCACTGGCCTGCGGCGCACGGGTTGAAGCGGTCATGACCATTCTGGGCGCCAGCACTCTTGGAACAGCCGGTCGCGCGAAGGCCCCGGCGGGAAGCGGTTCAGTTCACCATAGATAGGGCGAGGTTAAGACGCGATTAACCATCGGCCGCCGCCTCCGTCCAGAGCAGGAATAATGGGGCCGGATAACAACGGGATGCATGGGTGGTTTTCACCGTCCCGCGGGCCTTGCGGGAGAGGGAGCGCTCCGTTCTCCCGGCTCGATTCGACCTTCAACGCCCCGGCAGCTTTTCGAACGTCGCCATCCCCGCCGGGATCGCATGGAACTCCTGCATGTCGCAGGTGTAGATCGCCATCTGCGGCTTGAACTGTTCCGGCTCGTCCAGCGTGCCGACCTTCAGGACCGCTGCGGGCAGTCGCGGAACCTTAGTCACCAGATGGGTGCCGCATTCGGCGCAGAATTCGCGCGTGACCGCGCGTTCGAGGTCCTTGCGCGTGAACTGCCTGGGCTGTCCGGTGATGTAGCTGAAGCCGGCCGCCGGCATCGCGATGAAGGTGTTGGGCGCGCCGCCCGAGATGTACTGGCACTCGCGGCAATGACACTGCGCCTGCATCATCGGGTCGCCCTCGGCCACGTAGCGCACTTCGCCGCAATAGCATCCGCCTTCCAAACGCATGACGACCTCCCGATTGTTGCTTCTTGTGGTCGATATTTCTGCGCCGCCGGTGCGGAATGGCAATCCTTTTCTTCGCGGCGCAATCAAAAACAACCCTGCCAAAAGAAAGGGGCTCCAACTTGCGCTGGAGCCCCTCAACGGTCAGGGCATTGCCGGGTATGTGCCCGAACCGTAGTTGTGGACGTGGACTCCGAGGAGACCACGCCCGGGAGGAGACTTACATGTTGTAGGCGCGCTCGGTGTGCTCGGTGATGTCGAGACCTTCACGCTCGCTCTCGACATTGGTGCGCAGACCAACGATCACGTCGACGACCTTGTAGAGGATCGCCGAACCGATGCCCGACCACACCAGCGTGGTGCCGACGCCCCAGATCTGGGACATCATCTGCGCTGCGAAGTCGTAGTCGGCGACCTTCGGCGGGATCGCGGTGTAGTCGATGATGCCGGCGCCGCCGAGGGCGGGGTTGACGAGAATGCCGGTGCCGAGGGCGCCGACGATGCCGCCGACGCAATGCACGCCGAACACGTCGAGACTGTCATCGTAGCCGAGCGCGTTCTTCACGACGGTGCAGAAGAACAGGCAGACCACGCCGACGATCAGGCCGAGGACGATCGCGCCCATCACGCCGGAGAAGCCGGCGGCAGGGGTGACGGCCACGAGGCCCGCGACAGCGCCGGAGATGACGCCGAGCACCGACGGATGACCCTTGATGATCCACTCCGCGAACATCCACGACAGCGCGGCGGCTGCGGTGGCGACGAAGGAGTTGGTCATGGCGAGGGCAGCGCCGCCATTGGCTTCCAGGTTGGAGCCGGCGTTGAAGCCGAACCAGCCGACCCAGAGCAGCGAGGCGCCGATCATCGACATGGTCAGCGAGTGCGGAGCCATCAGCTCCTTGCCGTAACCGGTGCGCTTGCCGATCAGGAGAGCGCCGATGAGGCCTGCGATGCCGGCGTTGATGTGCACCACGGTGCCGCCAGCGAAGTCGATCGCACCCTTCTTGAAGATCCAGCCGGCGTCGGCGTTGAGCTCGTCGAGCTTGGCCTGAGCCGCGGTCTTCGCCGCCGCATCAGTGGCAGCAGCGAGCGCCTTGGCCGCATCCTGGATCAGGTCCGGACCCTGCCAGTACCAGACCATGTGCGCGATCGGGAAATAGATCAGCGTGACCCAGAGCGGGATGAACAGAGCGATCGCCGAGAACTTCATGCGCTCGGCGAAGGCACCGACGATGAGGGCGGGCGTGATCGCCGCGAAGGTCATCTGGAAGCACATGTAGATGAGCTCCGAGATGTTGGCGTCGACCGAGAAGGTCGCGGCCTTCGAGTCGGTGGTGACGCCCATCATGAAGGCCTTGGAGAAGCCGCCGATGAAGTCGGAACCGCCTGTGAAGGCGAGGCTGTAGCCGTACACGGCCCAGATCACGGTGACGACGCAGACGGTGTAGAACACCTGCATCAGGACGGAGAGCATGTTCTTGGAGCGGACGAGACCGCCGTAGAACAGCGCGAGGCCGGGGATCGTCATCAACAGCACGAGCACTGTCGATGTCAGCATCCAGGCGTTGTCTCCCTTGTTGACCGTTGGCTCGGCGTAGGCTGCGGTCGCAGCGAACAGGCCGACTGCGAGAGCCGCCAATCCCGCGCCATAGGGACGCTTGAACGTCATATTATTCACTCCTGATTGGATAAAGGTTGAGCGCGAAATCAAAGGGCCGCAGCATCGGCCTCGCCGGTGCGGATACGCACCGCGTGGTCGAGGTTGATGACGAAGATCTTGCCGTCGCCGATCTGTCCGGTTTTTGCGGCGGACGTGATGGCGTCGATGGTCTTGTCGACCTGGTCGGAGGCGACAGCGACCTCGATCTTGATCTTGGGCAGGAAGCTCACGGCATATTCGGCGCCGCGATAGATTTCCGTATGGCCCTTCTGGCGGCCATATCCCTTGACTTCCGTCACCGTGAGACCGTGAACGCCGATGGCGGTCAGGGCGTCACGGACTTCTTCCAGCTTGAATGGCTTGATAATCGCCATAACAATTTTCATGGGTCCTATCCCCGCTTGGGCCCGGTCCGGACGTGGCCGGGCGTTTCTCGACTGGTTCGCCACGAGGGAGAAAGTTCACTACGCGGGCACAGCCAGGACCCATAGAATCAAATGCCGTGCCAGATCGGGCGCGTTGCCTAACGGACTATGAAAACGGGTGTTTTCGCGGTCGACGGGTATTGCGGTGCAGTGCGCCATTCCGTCGCGCTCAAAACGTGGTCATGCCTGCTCAAAATGCGAGCATGACAGGCTGCCGACACAATGCTGCTCATGGGTCGGGCAGCTTAGAGGTAATAAAGTAGCGGCGCCGCTTATTGCAACGCCTCGCCGTGCTGCGAAATATCGAGCCCCTCGAGTTCGTGCTCACGGGATACGCGCAGGGGCACGAACAGGCCGACCAGCTTGAGCAGGATGAAGCTCACGCCAGCCGACCAGACGAAGGTGACGGCGACGCCGTAAAACTGGATCAGGAGCTGCTGAGGTTGGCCCTCCAGCAGGCCGGCAGTGCCGCCGATGGCGCTGGTTGCGAACACGCCGGCGAGCAGAGTTCCAGTCAGGCCGCCGATGCCATGGACGCCGAACACGTCGAGCGAATCGTCATAGTCGAAGCGGTGCTTCAGCCAGGTGCAGGCCCAATAGCAGACTGAACCGGCGATGATGCCGATGACGATGCCGTGCCAGGGCGCCACGAATCCGGAGGCCGGCGTGATGGTGCCGAGGCCTGCCACCGCGCCGGAGATCATGCCGAGCACGGAGGGCTTGCGCCGTGTCGACCATTCGATCGCGCCCCAGGTCAGCGCGCCGGAGCAGGCCGCAAGGTGGGTCGCGATGATCGCCATCACCGCGCGCGAATTGGCCGCGCCCGCCGAGCCGCCGTTGAAGCCGAACCAGCCGACCCACAACAGGCCGGTGCCCATCACCGCGAGCGAAAGATCGAACGGCGACAGATTTTCGGTGCCGTAGCCGTGACGACGCCCCATCACCTTTGCCGCAACGAGGCCGCCGGTGCCGGCCGACAGATGCACCACGAGGCCGCCGGCGAAATCGAGCACGCCCATGCTGCTGAGGAAGCCGCCGCCCCACACCCAATGCGCCAGCGGGATGTAAACGAAGATGAACCAGGCGACGGAGAACAGGAGATAGGCCGAGAATCGCATCCGGTCGGCGACCGAGCCCGCGACCAGCGCCACCGTGATGATGGCAAACGTCATCTGGTACAGCATGAACAACGCTTCCGGGATGGTCTTCGCGGCCGGATTGACGCTGTCCATGGTCATGCCGGCGAGAAACCAGCGGTCGAGTGTGCCGATCCACGGGCCGTCGCCGACGAAGCACAGCGAATAGCCGAACGCGACCCAGAGGATGGAGATGATCGTCACCGCGGCGAGGCTCTGCGCCATGGTCGCGAGCACGTTCTTCTTGCGCACCATGCCGGAATAGAACAGCGCCAGGCCCGGGATCGTCATCATCAGCACCAGCGCGGTGGCGACGATCATCCAGGCGGTATCGGCGGTGTTGATCTCGGAGGCCGCGGCGCGCGCCGGCGCAGCCATGACCGACACAAGTCCGATCGGCGCAGCAAAAGCAGCTGCGCGGCGCAAATATCCCGCCATGTCGTTCCCCCCGGCATCAATTGGCGTCGCACATTGTGGCGTCGTTGCCCGGTGCGATCGAAGCAGATCAAGGCGTTTTCAAGCGAAGTGGATACCGGTTCGCTTGAAGAAAACGCGTCAAAACAAAAATCTAGAGCGCGTCGCTATCGGTTTCGCCGGTGCGGATGCGCACCGCGTTGTCGATCGGCGTCACGAAGATCTTGCCGTCGCCGATCTGCCCGGTGCGCGCGGTCGCAGTGATCACGCTGACCGCCTTGTCGGCGACGTCGGAGGCGACCGCGATCTCGATGCGCAGCTTCGGCAGGAAGTTCACGACATATTCGGCGCCGCGATAGATCTCGGTGTGGCCCTTCTGCCGGCCATAGCCCTTCACCTCGGTCACGGTCATGCCGTGGACGCCGATCGCCGTCAGGGCCTGGCGGACCTCATCGAGCTTGAAGGGTTTGATGATCGCGACGACGAGTTTCATGGTCAGGCCTGTTCCCCGGGATGCGCCGCGCCGTATGTCCCCGGCGCAGAGTCAATCTGGCATCTTTCCGGGCAAATGGCATAAAAAAGTTGCAGATTGAAGCGGAAAAACGTCTGGCCATGTGAATGGCCGCCTCTGTACAGGGCAATCGTTCATCCTTCACAATGCATTTTTGGCATGATGCGTGAACCCGCGCCTGCCAGGCGGTACATAAGTATTTTGAGGGGGCGCTTCATGGCGAGTTGGTTCTACGCATCCGAGGGCAAGCAGCAGGGGCCCTTTCCGGAAGGGCAATTCCGCGATCTCGTCGCCCAGGGCGTCGTGCGCCCGGATACGCTGGTCTGGTCCGAGGGCATGGCAGGCTGGCAGAAGGCCGCCGAGATCCCCGGCCTGGTCGGGGGCGGCGGCGCGCCGCCGATGATCCCTGCGGGCGGCCCGCCGATGATGGGCTCCGGTGGCTATGCCGGCGGCGGAGGCGGAGTCGCCGGATCGCTGGCAGTCGATTTCGGCATCCTCGAGTTCACCTGGCGCACGCTCGTGCTGCTGATCGGTTCGTGCTTCGTGATCCCGGTGCCGTGGCTGTTCGTCTGGTACACGAAATGGATCGTGTCCTGCGTGAAGGTCCCGGGACGGCCGAATCTCAGCTTCACCGGCAACGCGATGGCGATCGTGCCCTGGTTTTTCGGCTTCATCGTTCTGGCGATCGCGATCGGCTTCATCGGCAGCCAATTGCTGAGCAATCTGCTGTTCATCGTCCAGCTCGTGCTCTATTGGCTTCTGGTCAAATGGATGGTCGCGAACCTCGCATCCAACGGGCAGCCGTTGGGCCTGAGCTTCACCGGCTCGATCTGGGCCTATGTCGGCTGGAATCTGCTGTTCGCAATTTCCATCATCACCATCGTCGGCTGGGCCTGGGTCGCTGCAGCCCAGATGCGCTGGTTCTGCCGCAGCATCGAAGGCACGCGGCGCGAGATCGCATTCAAGGGCAGTGGTCTCGACATCCTCTGGCGCGGCATCGTCGCCGCGATCCTGTGCAGCCTCATCATCCCGATTCCGTGGGTGTATCGCTGGATCATGAACTGGTTCGCATCGGAGACCGTTCTCGCGCCGCGCGGGTCGCAGGCGGCCATGTGACGGCTGCTGGCGTTCGGTAGCGAGCAGACGAGATGTCGAACAGAATCTGGTTTCACGCATCTGAAGGCCAGCAGAAGGGTCCGTTTCCGGAGGCGCAGTTCCGCGATCTGATCGCGCGGGGAATCGTGCGATCGGATACGCTGGTTTGGACCGAAGGGATGGCGGGCTGGCAGAAGGCCGGCGCGGTACCCGGTCTCGTCCCCGGCGGGTCGCCTGCGGTGGCTTCGAGCGGCGACAGCGGAGGCCGGCTGTCGGTCGACCTGCCGCTGTGGTCGTTCCTTGGATGGTGCATCCTGCTGGTGATCGGCAACGCCGTCGTAGTGCCGGCTCCATGGACCGCCACCGGCTACTACCGTTGGCTCTTCCCTCGCGTGCACGTTCCGCAGCGGCCGAACATCAGCTTCACCGGCCAGGTCGGCGATATCTGGTACGTCTTCGTTGCGATGGCGCTGGCGGGCTATGCCGGGCTCGTCCACGACCTGTTTCAGCTTGCGGCGATTCCGCTCCAGGCCTTCCTGTCCTGGATGGTGATGCGCTGGGTGGTCGCCAATCTCAGCTCGAACGGTCAGCCGATTCCGATGACGTTCAACGGCAGCCCATGGGCCTTCATCGGCTGGCAGCTCCTGATGTTTCTCGCCATGTTCACGATCATCGGCTGGGCCTGGGTCATGGCCGCATGGATGCGCTGGATCTGTCGCAACATCGCGGGAACGCGGCGCGAGATGATCTTCGTGGGCACCGGCCTTCAGCTGCTGTGGCGAACCCTCGCATTCGGTTTCGGCTGCTTTCTGATCATTCCGATTCCGTGGCTGCTGCGCTGGTACTTCACGTGGACCATGGCGCAGTTCGAGCTTGTGCAACGCCCGGGGGCAGCACGCTAGGACTTCCGCTCGCGCACGGAGCCTTCCTGCGCCACAGAGGCGACCAGCGTCCCGTCCGGCTTGAAGATCGAGCCGCGGGTCAAGCCGCGACCGCCGCGCGCGCTCGGCGAATCCTGGGCGTAGAGCAGCCATTCGTCGGCGCGGAACGGGCGGTGAAACCACATCGCGTGATCGAGGCTGGCCGGCATCATGCGCTTGTCGAACAGCGTGCGGCCATAGCGCGCCATGATCGCGTCGAGCAGCGAGAAGTCCGAGGCGTAGGCGAGCGCACACATGTGCAGCGCCGGATCGTCGGGCAGTTTCGCGGCGGTCTTGATCCAGACGTGGATGCGGCCGTCATCGATCTTCTGGCCGAAATAACGGCCGAGCTCGACCGGGCGCAGCTCGATCGGGCGATCGGATTCATAATAACGCCGGATGAACTCCGGCATCTCGCGGAACATCGGCTGCTTCGCCACCTCCTCCGCCGTGAGCTTCTCCGGCGGTGGCACGTCGGGCATCTTGTCCTGATGGTCGAACGCACTTTCCTCCTCGGCGTGGAACGAGACCATGATCGAGAAGATCGCATTGCCGTGCTGGATCGCGGTGACGCGGCGGGTCGAATAGCTCTTGCCGTCGCGCAGGCGTTCGACCTGGTAGATGATCGGGATCTGCGGATCGCCGGGAAGGATGAAATAGCAGTGCAGCGAATGCGGCAGCCGGCCCTCGACCGTGCGGCAGGCCGCGACCATCGCCTGCCCGATCACCTGGCCGCCGAACACCCGCTGCCAGCTGGTCTTCGGGCTGTTGCCGCGGAACAGATTCACCTCGAGCTGCTCGAGGTCGAGGATCGAAATCAGGTCGATCAGGCTTTTGGACATGGAGTGAGCTTCCTCGCCGTCGTTCCGGGCCATGCTCCGGAATGACACAATGGGGCCGTTCCGCCCTTGTTTCACCGCACTGTTTCGCCCACCTCAAGTCTGCTAGCAAGACCAGGATTTGACCGGGAATTTGGGTATGTCGGTACAGGGTAGCATTGTCATTGGTGGCGGCGCGTTCGCAGGGCTCGCGCTGGCCCTGGCGCTGCGACAGGGACTGGGGCCCGAGATCCCCGTCATCGTCGCCGATCCCGCGCTCGCCACCCGGCCGAGCCGCGACCCCCGCGCGACCGCGATCGTGGCCGCCTGCCGCCGCCTGTTCGAGGCGATCGGCGCCTGGGACGACGTCAAGGGCGAGGCGCAGCCGATCCTCGACATGGTCGTCACCGATTCCAAGCTGGAGGATGCCACCCGTCCGGTCTTCCTGAACTTCGCCGGCGATGTTGCACCGGGCGAGCCGTTCGCGCACATGGTCGAGAATCGCCGGCTGATCGACGCGCTGGTGGCGCGTGCGGAAGCCGAGGGCATCGACCTCCGTGCCACCACCGTGGCGTCCTACGACGCGCGTCCTGAGGGCATCGACGTGACGCTCGGTGACGGCAGTGTCGTCGCGGCAAGTCTTCTGGTCGCCGCCGATGGCGCGCGCTCAAGATTGCGCGAGCGCGCCGGCATCGCCACCCATGGCTGGGAGTATGACCAGTCCGGCATCGTCGTGACCGTCGGCCACGAGCGCGATCACGAGGGCCGCGCCGAAGAGCATTTTCTGCCGGCGGGCCCATTCGCGATCCTGCCGCTCTCGGGCAAGCGTTCATCGCTGGTTTGGACCGAGCGCCGAGCCGAGGCCGCGCGCATCATCGCGCTCGGCGACGACGAGTTTCACGCCGAGCTCGAGCAGCGTTTCGGCCTGCATCTCGGCGAGGTCAAGGCGCTCGACAAGCCGCGCGCGTTTCCGTTGTCCTATTTCGTCGCGCGCTCCTTCATCGCCACGCGCCTCGCGCTGGTCGGCGATGCCGCCCACGTCATCCACCCCATTGCGGGTCAGGGCCTCAACATGGGGTTGAAGGATGTCGCCGCGCTGGCCGAAGTCGTGGTCGATGCCGCGCGGCTCGGCATGGATCTCGGCGCCGCCGACGTGCTCGAGCGCTACCAGCGCTGGCGCCGCTTCGACACCATGGCGATGGGCGTTGCCACCAACTCGCTGAACTTCCTGTTCTCCAACCAGTCGACGCTGCTGCGCACAGTCCGCGACATCGGCCTCGGCCTCGTCGACCGCGCCCCGCCGCTGAAGAACCTCTTCATCCGCCAGGCCGCCGGCCTCACGGGCGAGGTGCCAAGGTTGTTGAAGGGCGAGGCGTTGTAGAGGCGAATGGGGAGTGGCGAATTGCGAGTGGTGTCCATTCGCCACTCCCTACTCGCCAAGCCTCAATCGATTTTCCGCGCTTCTTCCGGCAGCATGATCGGGATCCCGTCGCGGATCGGATAAGCCAGCTTGGCGCTGCGCGAGATCAGCTCCTGCTTCGCGGAATCGAACTCCAGCGGGCCCTTGGTCAGCGGGCAGACGAGAATCTCCAGCAATTTGGGATCGACGCTGGCTTCGGGACGTTCGGTGGGGGCGTTCATTGGAGTCTCCGGCAATCGGTTGCCTCTAGCACAGAAATCCGCGCCCGCCCATCGCGGCTGCCAAAGCGTATTCGCGTAAGGAAAACGTCAAAACAGGATCTACGCGGAGACCATCGTCAAGACCTCGTCGAGCAGGGCCTGCAGCCGTGCTGCCGGTACCGGCGCGCCCGACAGGGCGAAGCCGAGAAATGTCCAATACAGGATCTGCGCCCGCGCCTGCGCGGCTGCCGGGGTGAGCCCGCGTTTTTCCAGCAACCCTTCGATATAGTCGAGCCGGCGGCGGTCGATCGCGCGCACGGCCCCTTGCGTGGCCGCATCGAAGGCCGCCCAATTGCGCACCGCGCGCTCGAGCTCGAGCCGGGCGCCGAACGACCTCCGCAGCAGCGCCTTGAGCGGTTCGTCGCTGGCGGCTTCGACATCGGCGATGATCTGCTCGGCCGCGATCTCGCGCCAGCGCTTCAGCACGGCGGCCTGGAACGCGCCGAGATCGGCGAAATGCCAATAGAAGCTGCCGCGCGACACGCCCATGGCTTTTGCCAGCGGATCGGCCTTGAGCGCGGTGAAGCCGCTCTTGGCGAGCGCCTTGAGACCTTGCTTGATCCAGTCGTCGGCGGAGAGCTGTTCGGTCATGTCGGGTTCCCGGAGGCGAACCATACACTAGTGTATTGACAGCGCGCAGGCCAGCGCCTATGTCACCATACACAGATGTATGGACGAGTCCTTCGGGAGTCCCGACGATGCGTGATCTCTTGCTTCAGTGCGCCGGCGCGCTGACGATCGTGGTGGCCGTCATCCACGGCTACCTCGGTGAGGCCAAGGTGTTCGCCCGCGCTACCATCGAGCCCGCACGGCTTCGCACCCTGATCCGCCTGGTCTGGCAGGCCTCGACCGTCGCCTGGATCGGCGGCGGCGTGCTGCTGATCGCGGTGCCTTGGATGGGCTCGGAGACGGCGCGCCACTGGATCGTCGCCACCATGGCCTGCGTCTTCGGCTTCTCCGCGCTCGCCAACGCGTGGGCGACGCGCGGCCGGCATTTCGGCTGGATGGCACTCAGTGCTGTCGTCGCGATGGCAGTGGCCGGCTACTAGCAACACGCACCGTCTGTGAGGCGTAAGGCCGCAGCGGTGTGTTGCGCACGGAGAGCACTCAGCTTTTGGCCGCCGTTAGAACTTATCTAAACGGTCCAAGCCTGAACCGGATTGACTTCAACCCCTCCTTTGCTTCCTTCGGTGCGGCTCGCGTAGCGCGCACGACAGAGGAGGAGACGTTCGTGAAGGTCATTCGTGTTGTTGCCATTGCACTGACGGTTGGAATGGGTATGGGGTCGGCGGCCATGGCCGACGGGTTCAAGGATTGCACCAAGCTCGACAAGGCGTCGTGGAAGCCGGCCAGCGAGGCCGAAGCCAAGGCCAAGGCGCTCGGCTACGAGGTGCGGCGCTCCAAGATCGAAGGCTCGTGCTACGAGGTCTACGGCGTCAAGGAAGGCAAGCTGTACGAGCTGTTCTACAGCCCCGAAGATCTCAGCCTGAAGCACACGATCGCCAAGTAAGG
The DNA here is from genome assembly GCF_002266465.3 of Bradyrhizobium symbiodeficiens. Classification (NCBI taxonomy): domain Bacteria; kingdom Pseudomonadati; phylum Pseudomonadota; class Alphaproteobacteria; order Hyphomicrobiales; family Nitrobacteraceae; genus Bradyrhizobium; species Bradyrhizobium symbiodeficiens. Next base: position 241,219 of record NZ_CP029427.2, read on the forward strand.
CTTGAAGCAAGTCGCGGGCGGGACTGCGCAGACATGGACTGCGCAAGGCAGAGCTCGAGGATGGTCTTTGCTTGATTGAAGAAGCGATGCCACAAGCGCGCGGGGTGTCCGGCGGGACCCCTGCGGATCGAACCGCTCCGCGGACGGTCGCAGTCTGGGACCTCCCGCTGCGCCTCTGGCACTGGGCTCTCGCGGCCTGCGTTCTGGCCGCGTGGTTCACGCCCCCCGTCTACGACCGGCTTCACCGCATCGTCGGCTATGCGGTGCTGGGGCTTCTCGCCTTCCGCCTCGTCTGGGGTTTCTGGGGAAGCCGCTATTCGCGCTTCCGTATGATCAGGGTCAGGCTTCGCGCGGCACCAGGCTATCTCTGGAATCTGCGCCGCGGCATGACCGGCCGCTATATCGGACTCAATCCCGCGGGCACGGTGATGCTGGTGGCCTTGATGCTGGCGCTCGCCGTCTCGGCGATCACGGGCGCGATGTCGGTCACCACCGCCTTCTTCGGCGTCTGGTGGGTCGAGGACACCCATCACTATTCATCCGACGCCGTCATCGTTCTGGTCGTATTGCACGTGCTCGGCGTGCTGCTGATGGGACTGCTCCAGCGCGAAAGTCTGGTGCGCGCGATGATCACCGGGCGCAAGCGCATCCGCGGTCATTCGCCGGGCAAGTGACTCCTCGACACTCTCTCCCCATCTCGGCCGAACTTGACCCGGGATGACGGAGTTTGAGGCGAACTTGCTCCCTCACTGCAACGGCGGATCGCCGCTGGTGCGCTTCTTGGCGAGGTCCATCTCGGTCACTGCGATCAGGATCTCGGCGCGGGTCTTCAGGTCCATCGCTTCCAGCATGGCCTGCTTCTCCGCGGGGCCATAGGGCGACATCATCGCCAGCGCGTTGACCAGGGCTTCGTTGGGCGCGCTTTCGACGCCTTCCCAGTCGACCTTGAGATTGTTGGCCTTCAGGAAGTCCGCCAGCACGGCCAGCAGCGCTTCGCGGTCGACCTCGTCCTCGCCCATGCGCGCGGTGAAGTCGTTGGCGAAGGTGAAGAAATCCACCTTGCACTGCCGGTAGGCCGTCAGCACCTCGAGCTCCTCGACCACCTTGAAGCGCGAGACGCCGGTGAGCTCGAGGATGTAACGGCCATCGCCGGATTCGGCGAGCTGGGTGATGCGGCCGACGCAGCCGACGCGGAACAACGTCGGCTTGTCGGAATTCTTCGGGGAGTGCGCGACATCAGGCTGAATCATGCCGATCAGGCGATGGCCGTCGCGGAAGGAATCGTCGACCATCGACAGGTAGCGCGGCTCGAAGATGTTGAGCGGCATCTGGCCGCGGGGCAGCAGCAGCGCGCCCGGCAGCGGAAACACCGGAATGATCTCCGGGAGGTCGGCGGGCCCGCGATATTCGATGTTGATCGGCATCTGCCCGGTTCCCCCTTGGACTTGCTAGCGCATGATCCGGAAAAGTGTGCAGCGGCTTTCCGAACAGATCATGCTCGAAAAAGCCCTTACGAAAACAGGATCGTCGACAAACGCTTGCGTCCCTCGACCGTTGCATCATCCGTGCCGCCCCAGGCCTCGAAGAATTGCACCAGCTGCTTGCGGGCGCCGTCGTCGTTCCATTTGCGGTCGCGCTTGATGATCGCGAGCAGCTGCTCGGTCGCGGCCGCACGGTTGCCTTGCGCGTTCAGCGCGGTCGCCAGGTCGAATCGGGCCTGATGATCGAGCGGGTTTGCGGCGACTTTCTGTTCCAGCTCGGCGACAGGTCCGAGCGACTGCGCCTGCTCGGCGAGATCGATCGCGGTCTGCACGGCTTTCACCGCGGGGTCGTTGCGCTTGGATTCCGGCACCATGGCCAGCGTCTGCTTGGCCTGCTCCATCGCGCCGGAGACGGCATAACATTTCGCCAGGCCAGCGAGCGCCGCGATGTTGGTGGAATCATGCTGGAGCACCTCGGCGTAAATCTGCGCTGCCGCCGCCGCATCGCCCTCGGCGAGCACGGCTTCGGCCTCCTGCAGGATCTCGGCGATATTGGGCTCGCCCGGCGCGGTCACGCCCTTGGTCAGCTTCTCGATGAAGGCGTTGAGCTGGCTCTCGGGCACCGCGCCCATGAAGCCGTCGGCCGGCTGGCCGTTGACGAAGGCGATCACGGCCGGAATCGACTGGATGCCCATCTGGCCCGGGATCGCCGGATGCTGGTCGATGTTCATCTTGACCAGCTTGACCTTGCCCTTGGCCGCCTTGACCGCCTTTTCGAGCACGGGAGTAAGCTGCTTGCAGGGACCGCACCACTCCGCCCAGAAGTCGATCAGCACCGGCTGGCGCTTCGATTCCTCGATGACGTCCTTCACGAAGGTCTGGGTGGTGGTGTCCTTGATCAGATCGGCCGCAGCCGGGTTTGCGGCTCCGTTACCCTGGTCGATGATCGTCACGGCATCCCCTCGTCTATGTCTGGAATCGCGGCTCTTTAGCACGTAGCCGCTTCCTATGCTTCGCTGTCGGCTCCTAGATTGGGCCGGGGCGGCCGAATTTCAATCCATTGCGGCCGATTCGCCGGTTCCGGGGCACTTTCGGGCCATTTGGCCGCATTCAGGCTCCCTATGGGGCCTCAAGAACCGAATCTAGGCCGCCGGTAGCTGTTGCATTCCCCTCCCGCTTTTGGCATACGACAGCCGTTGCCGGCGCGTCACGCGACCGACACAGGATGCGGGTGTAGCTCAGTGGTAGAGCACGACCTTGCCAAGGTCGGGGTCGAGGGTTCGAGCCCCTTCGCCCGCTCCAGTTTTTCCCAGAGCATCCAGCCAAACCGGGTCGGGCCGTGGTCATCCACGCCGCTGGCGGCTGAATTGGGTCCCAGTCCCATATGACAATTCTGGTCACCGGCAGTGCGGGTCATCTCGGGGAGGCGATTGTCCGGATACTTCGCGGGCGCGGTTCAGCTGTGCGCGGGGTCGACCTGAAATCCTCGCCCTTCACCGACGCCGTCGGCTCGATCATCGATCCCGCGTTCGTGCGCAGCCAGATGGACGGCGTCACCGCCATCATCCACACCGCCACGCTGCACAAGCCACACGTGGCGACGCACTCCAAGCAAGACTTCGTCGATACCAACGTCACCGGCACGCTCAATTTGCTGGAGGCGGCGGCGAGCGCCGGCGTGAGGAGCTTCGTCTTCACCAGCACCACCAGCGCGTTCGGCTCGCAGCTCCGCCCCGAGGCCGGACAGGCGGCGGTCTGGGTCACCGAGGATCTGCTGCCGGTGCCGAAGAACATCTACGGCACCACAAAACTGATGGCGGAGACCCTGTGCGAACTGTTTTATCGCGAGCGCGGTCTGCCGGTCGTTGCCTTGCGGACCTCGCGCTTCTTTCCGGAAGACGATGATGATCCCGCGATGCGCTCGGCCTATTCGCTGGAGAACGCGCAGGCCAACGAGCTGCTCTATCGTCGGCTCGACATCGCGGACGCGGTGAGCGCTCATCTGCTCGCGGTCGAGCGCGGGCCAGGCATCGGCTTCGGCCGCTACATCGTCTCCTCGACCAGCCCGTTCGAGCCGTGTCATCTCACGGCGCTCGCGCGCGATGCAGCCGGTGTCGTGCGCGAGCTCTATCCGGATTGCGCGCAGCTGTATGCGGCGCGGGGCTGGAAACTCTTCCCAGAAATCGACCGCGTCTATGTCAACGACCGCGCGCGGCGCGAGCTGGGCTGGCGGCCCGAATTCGACTTCGCCCATGTGTTGGACAGCCTGCGCGCAGGTCGCGATTTTCGCAGTCCGCTGGCACGCGAGATCGGCTCGAAGGGCTATCATGACGGGGTGTTCGACGACGGGCCCTACCCGGTCGCCTCGTAGGCGCCGGATTTGCTATTTTGCTCGACGCTTCAAATGTCTGTTCGGTCTGGCCGGGAGCAAGCGGCTTGAGCCATTCTACTGTGCATGGGGTTGTTCTCGCATTTTTAGGGTCATCCCCTCTTGCCACCTGCGTACGATCCCGCGCCCATTGATTCCGCGCTGCAGCGAGAGCGTCGCTGTGGCGTTCCTCCGTTGACATTCCGTCTCAATTTTTACGCAGCGCAAGAGCGGTGCACGCGACGCGCTTCTCAGCGCTCGCAGATGTGCTAACCTTTTTGCGTCTGTCGTTCCGGCGGACCCAAAACTTCGCCTCTCGACTAGCAAAATAAAATAATGCGCAGCCCTGACGGCTGCCTTTAGGGGAGTGACGCGATGAAATTCCATCGATCCGTCTTTCAATCCGTTCTGGCGCTTGCGGCCGTGGCCCTTCTCGCGGGGACCAGCGCTGGTCACGCGCAAGACAAAAGCAAGCCGCTGAAGAAATACGAATCCGGCACCAAGGAATTCTGGACCCATCCGCCGGATGACTGGTTCCTGGGCGACGAAACCGAGGCACAGAAGGGCCTCGCGCCGCCGTCGGGTCCGCCCACGGGCGCGTCCGATGCCGAGCTCGCCAACATCATCAAGAAGGTCAAGCTGCCGCCGGGCTTCAAGATGGAGGTCTATGCCTCCGGCGTGCTGGCCGCGCGGCAGATGGCCTGGGGTGACAAGGGCACGCTGTTCGTCGGTTCGTTCGGCCTCGGCAACGTCTATGCCATCAAGGACAACAACGGAAAGAAGGAGGTCAAGACCGTCCTCAAGGGCCTGAACATGCCCACCGGTCTCGCCTTCAGGGATGGCGCGCTCTACGTCATCGCAGTCGACAAGCTGATCCGCTACGACAATGCCGAAGCCAATCTCGACAAGCTCGGCGACGGCAAGGTCGTCTATGACGACATGCCGTCCTATGCCGCGCATGGCTGGAAGTACATTGCGGTCGACAAGGAAGGCTGGTTCTACATTCCGTTCGGACCGCCCTTCAACATCGGCATTCCCCCGACCAGCGTCTCGCAGATCCGGCGCGTCGATCCCAAGACCGGCAACGCCGAGATCTATGCGCTCGGCGTCCGCAACTCGGTCGGCGGCGACGTCGATCCGCGCACCGGCAAGTACTGGTTCACCGAGAATGCCCGCGACTGGATCAGCGATGACCTGCCCAGCGACAAGCTGAACATGATCAACAAGATGGGCGAGCATTTCGGCTATCCCTACTGCCACCAGGGCAATCTGCCCGACGACAAGTTCGCGATGGGCCACAAATGCTCCGAGTTCACGCCGCCCGTGCTGAATCTCGGCGCCCACGTCGCTCCGCTCGGCATGAAGTTCTATACCGGCGACCAGTTCCCCGCCGAGTACAAGAACAACATTTTGATCGCCGAGCATGGCTCCTGGAATCGCCACAAGTACCAGGGCGGTCGCATCATGCGCGTCATCGTCGGGCCTGACGGCAAGAACCCCAAGCAGGAGGTGTTCGCCTCCGGCTGGATCGAGGGCGACCAGGGCTACCTCGGTCGTCCCGACGACATCATCCTTGCCAAGGACGGATCGATCCTCGTGGCCGACGACTGGGCCGGCGCGATCTATCGCATCAGCTACAGCAAGAAGTAGCGCGCACACGATAAGAGGCTGCGGTGGCCGAGGGGCGCCGCAGCCTCTGTCATGTCAAAGCCACGCTATCGTTCCGGATTGCGCCCCAGCGCAAGTCCGGAACCCATAACCACGAATCGGGGTTATGGATCCTCAGATACGCAATCGCGCAGCTTAGCTCGTGCTTCGCACGCTCCGGAACGACGAGCTCGATAGATCGGATTCCTGCTCATGCGCCGCAAGTTATCTTTGTCCGCAATCGGTGCGCTATCGCTTGCGGCGCTTGCATTCATCCCGGCCCAGGCCGCGGATAATTCCGCGATCAAGGAAAAAGTCTCGGTCTGCGCCGGCTGTCACGGCGAGAACGGCGTTTCGCAGACCGAGAATATTCCCTCGCTGGCCGGCCAGCCCGATCAGTTCCTGCAATGGCAGCTCGTGTTCTTCCGCGCCGGCTCGCGCAAGAACGAGCAGATGCAGCCGATCGTCGAGCAGCTCACCAACGAGGACATCCGCAATCTCGGCGCCTATTTCTCGCAGCTGCCGCCGCCGAAGGGTTCGGAGGACGCGGATCCCGACATGTCGAAAAAGGGTGCGCAAGTCGCCGCCGGCCGCCGCTGCGCCTCATGCCATACGGACAGCTTCGCCGGCACCAAGGGGGTCGCGCGACTGGCGGGCCAGCGCGAGGAATATCTGGTCAAGGCGCTGCACGATTATAAAGCCGGCTTGCGCGTCGGCGGCGGCGTCGCCGCGATGGCCGATGTCGCCTATCGCATGAGCGACGAGGAGATCACGGCGGTCTCACACTATCTCGCGCATTTGAAATAGTGCGGAGCTGCTGCGGCAAACTCCTCTGTCGTCCCGGATCTGCGCTTCGCTTGTCCGGGACGACAGCTGGGATTGTAGCAGCCGCTACCCCGCCCGCTGCTTCTCATACGCTTTGAGATGCGTGTAGGCGATGCGTAGTTTGGGCACTGGCACCTTGGCGGCATCGGCGCGCGCGATGAGGTCGCCGATGACGTGGTCGGCTTCGACCGGCAGGCCGGCCTTGATGTCGCGGAACATCGAGGCCGTCATCGGCGAGCCCTCGGCGGTGAGGTTGCCCTTCACCCGCTCGAAGAACGGCCCGCCCGGCGGATAGCCAGACGCGGCAGCGATCGCGCTGGTCTCGTCGAGCATGCCGAGCAGGAAATCCCGGCCGCCGGGAGCTGCGAGGATGTTGCCGACAGAGGTGCGCATCAGGCTGGTGGAGGCCGCGAGCGAGGAGAGGAACACCCATTTCTCCCACATGTCCTGCATGATGTTCTGGCTGGCGGTGGCGCCATTGATGCCTCTCTTGAAGGCCTCGTCGATCGCCTTGACGCGATCAGAGAGCTTGCCGTCGCGCTCGCCGTAGTTCAGCGACTGCATCGGCTGGAGCTGCACCACCTCGCGCTTCTCGTTCAGGGTCGCCGCGATGGCGCAGAGGCCGCCGAGCACGCGCTCCTTGCCGAATTTGGCATCGAGCACATCGAGGTGCTTCATGCCGTTCAGCATCGGGATGATCGCGGTGTTCGGTCCGACCGCCGGCGCAAACGATTTGATGGCATCGTCGAGATCGAACGCCTTGCAGCTCAGGAGCACGACGTCGAACTTGTCCTTGAGCGCGTCGGCCTGCACCGTCGGCGGATCTCGCAGTGTCACGTCGCCATTCGGGCTCTTGATGACGAGGCCCGCGCTTGCGAGCTCGCCGGCGCGGCGCGGCCGTACCAGGAAGGTGACGTCGCGGCCGGCCTGCAACAGCCTGCCACCGAAATAGCCGCCGATGGCGCCGGCGCCGACCACGAGGATACGCATGGGAGAACTCCGCTATTGTGCTTGGCGAATGGCGAATAGGGAGTAGCGAATAGCAGGCGAGATTTCCACTCGCTATTCGCTACCTCCCATTCGCGCACTTCACTTTCCCGACACCATCTCCTCGACCTCGCGCAGCTGCTCCTTGCCGAAGAACATCTCGTTGCCGACGAAGAAGGTCGGCGAGCCGAACGCGCCGCGGGCGACCGCTTCCTCGGTGTTCTTGATCAGCCTGCCCTTCACCTCCGGCTCCTGAGCCCGGGCGAACAGCTTCTGGGCGTCGAGGCCGGAGGACGCCAGTGCCTTCGCCGCGACTTCGGGGTCGTCCATCTTCTTCGGCTCGCGCCACATGTGGTGGAAGGCCGCCGCGACGTATTCTTCGAACACGCCCTCGAGCTGCGCGGCGATCGCCGTGCGCATCAGGTTCAGCGTGTTGACGGGAAAGTGCGGATTCCAGACATAGGGCTGGACATGGAAGCGCTTGATGAAGCGCTCGGTCTCGACCTGCTGGAATTCGCGCTTGTTCTTGATGCCGGCGAGCGTCTCGGCCGGCGACCTGTTGTTGGTCGACTTGAAGATGCCGCCGAGCAGGATCGGGACGTATTCGAACTTGACGCCGATGCGCTGCTCGATCGCGGGGATCGCGAGGTGGCTGAGATAGGCGTTGGGGCTGCCGAAATCGAACAGGAACTGCGGGGCTATGCGGGTCAATTCGATCTCCCTGACCTGACGTCTTGATCTGACTTTCCGCGCATTGTGACGCAGCGTGTCCCACAGGTCCACCGTATAATGATGATCATAATACTTTGACCGTCAAACCAAGTGCAGGATCCCCCGCTTGCGCCAGACCAGCAAGTAATAGCCCATCTGCAAAACGAACATGGCGCAGAACACGATGGGATAGGCGGCCCATATGCCCGCAAGGCCGATGGTGCGGCTCAGGATCACCGCGGCCGGCAGCTCGATGGCGAGAATCGCGAAGATCGAGAGCAGCATCGGCGTCAGCGCGACGCCGGCCGCCCGCATGGCACCCGAGAACACCGTGGCGAGGCCAAACGGCACCGAGCTCCACAAGGCGATGAAGAGCAGCTCCTTCGCCAGATCGAGCACGGCGGCATCGGTAACGAAGATGCCGAGGATCGCGCGCGGCGTGAGATAGATCAGCGCCACGAGCCCCCCGGTCAGAACCAGGTTGAAAGCGAGCCCGGTCCGCACGATGCCGTCGAGCCGGGTTCTGTCGCCGCCACCGACCGCCTGCGCGCCGAGGATCGAGACTGCGATGGAAATCGACATCGCTGTGAACTGCGTGTAGCCCATCACCTGGTTGACGGCGCCGTAGGCCGCCGTGGCGGCCGATCCATAGCCGTTGACGAGTCCGAGCAGCACCAGCTCCGCGATCGCCATCACCACCATGCCGACGGCGCTCGGCAATCCGATGCCGAGGATCTTTCCGAGCATGGCGCCGTCGAGCCCGAGGTGACGCAGCAGCGCCGCGTCCGGAGCGAGCGCGTGCTTCTTCCGCCGCAGATACAGCGCCAGCGCGATCAAGGTGAGCGCGTTCGAGATCGCGGCCGCCCATGCCGGGCTGGTGATGCCCGCCGCCGGCAGTCCGAACGACCCACGGATCAACATCGGCGTCAGGATCAGGCCGATCGCGGTCGATAGCGCCAGCGCCAGCAGCGGCGTCAGCGCGTCGCCGACGCCGCGGATCATCGCCGTCATCAGCAGGAAGACGAAGCCGAGCGGCATGGTGAGCAGCATGATCCGCGCGTAGGCGCTGGCCTGGTCGAGAATGTCGGCCGGCGTCGCAAGCGCCATCATCAGCTGGCGGCTGAACAGCCCGCCGATCAGCGCGATCGAAATGGAGAGCAGAAGGCTGATCGCGAGCGTCGTACCTGCAACGCTCCGGATCTTGTCGTGCTCGCCCGCGCCAAAGGCCTGCCCGATCAGCACGGTCGCGCCGGTGCTCAGCCCCATGACGAAGGCGAACAGAAAGAACATCACGGGAAAGAACACCGACACGGCCGCCAGCGCGTCGACGCCGATCATCTGGCCGAGATAGACGTTGCTGACGGTGCCGAACAGCGATTGCAGCGCGTTGCTCAGCATCAAGGGCGCGAGGAAGCGGAGAAATGTTGTCGAGAGCGGCTTGGGCGCGGACATGGATCGGCCTTTTCATCAGGGCGCACGGAGCCGTTGCCGCGCGCAAGGCGCGGCCCGGCCGTCGATGGGGTTGTGTGAGAGCGCCTTAAGCGCGGTCGCTGTAGGCGAGCTTGACGATGTGGTCGCGGATGTCGGACGGCCAATCCGCGATCAGCCCGGTGAAGCGCCGCCGGTCATCCGCAAACAATGCGCGCGAAGCTTCCTCGAACTGCGGCAGGTTGCCCGCCATGGTCGACATGAAGTGATAGGCCGCATCGCGCGCCTGCCGTTCGCGGTCCTTGTCGCCGCTCGCGCGCCTCGCCTCATCGACGAGCTTGCGCAGCGCGACCGAGGCGCCGCCCGGCTGCGCGCCGAGCCACTCCCAATGTCGCGGCAACAGCGTCACCTCGCGCGCGACCACGCCGAGCTTCGGCCGGCCGCGCCCGCGCGGCTCGCTCGGTGGTACGGTTTCCTCGACCGGCGGCGGCACGAGCTTGGCCAGCCGCGCCAGCACCTCGCGATCCCCGCCGCGCAGATCGAAATCGATCGATCGACCCGTGCCGTCCTCGAAGATGATGATGGGCTCGTCCGGCCGCGGCGCCACGCGCTTGACGACCAGCGCGACCTCGCCTGCCGGCCCGGACACCAGGCGACGCTGGCCCTGGAAGGCGGTGAAAATCTTGTTCATTGGAATCATTGCCACTTTTACGGCGTTCGGACTATTTAATACCCGGGTAAATTATCGATGTCAATGTACCCGGGTGAAAATATCCGCTCCCCAGGCTCGACATCGCGGTCCCGGACTGGCAGGTACGCGACCGACCGACGACGCCTAGCCATCACGCCTGCCCTGGGGACCTCGCCGATGCTGACCGTTCACCACCTCAACAACTCCCGCTCGCAACGCGTGCTTTGGCTGCTCGAGGAGTTGGGCGTGCCCTACGAGATCGTGCGCTATCAGCGCCAGCCGGATATGCGCGCGCCGAAGGAGCTGCGCGCCATCCATCCGCTCGGCAAGTCGCCCGTCATCACCGACAACGGCAACACCATCGCCGAGTCGGGCGCGATCATCGAATATCTCGTCGGGACCTACGGCAACGGCCGGCTGGTTCCGCCGCCTGATACACCGGAGCGGCTGCGCTTCACCTATTGGCTGCATTATGCCGAGGGGTCCGCGATGCAGCCGCTGCTGCTCAAGCTGCTGTTCACGCTGATGCCGAAGCGCGCGCCGGCGCTGCTTCGTCCGCTGGTGCGCAAGGTCTCCAACCAGGCGCTGACCACGCTGGTCAATCCGCAGCTCAAGCAGCACATGGATTATTGGGAAGGCGAGCTCGGCAAGAGCGAGTGGTTCGCCGGCAACGAATTCACCGCAGCCGACATCCAGATGAGCTTCCCGCTGGAAGCGGCGCAAGCGCGCGGCGGGCTCGAGCAGGGCCATCCCAAGGCGATGGCGTTCCTCGATCGCATCCACGCGCGCCCGGCCTATGCGCGCGCGCTGGAGAAGGGCGGGCCGTATCAGGTGGGGCGGTAAGCTTCCTCACCGCCCCGGGAAGACGGCGCACGATGGTGCCTATCAGTGCGCGTGCAGCACGCGTCCGCGTGTTTCCGGCAGCGCAAAGGCGGCGATGAAGAACACCACATAGGCGACCACCGCGAAGATCGCGATCGCATTCGCAAGCGAGGTCGACGCCGACAGCGCGCCGACGAGGAATGGAAACAGCGCGCCGATGCCGCGGCCGAAATTGTAGCAAAAGCCCTGGCCGGAGCCGCGCAGCCGCGTCGGATAGAGCTCGGTCAGGAACGCGCCGATGCCGGAGAAATAGCCCGAGGCGAAGAAGCCGAGCGGGAAGCCGAGCAGCCAGAGGATTTCGTTGGTGAGCGGCAGCTGCGTATAGAGCAGCACCACCGCCATGGCGCCGATCGAGAAGATCAGGAACAAATTGCGCCGCCCGATCCGGTCGGCAAGCCAGGCGCCGGTGAGATAACCGATGAAGGAGCCGATGATCAGCGTCGACAAATAGCCGGTCGAGCCGACGATCGACAGATGGCGCTCCTTGGTCAGGAATTGCGGCACCCAGAACGTGACGGCGTAGTAGCCGCCCTGGCAACCCGTCGCCATCAGCGAGGCCAGGATCGTGGTCTTCAGGATCGGGCCGGAGAAGATTTCCCAGATCGCCGGGCGATCGCCGCTCGCGGCGTGCCTGGCGCGAGCCTCGACCGCGATCGCCGGCTCGGTGACGGAGCGGCGGATGTAGAACACCAGGAGCGCCGGCAGCGCGCCGATCACGAACATCCAGCGCCATGCGATCTCCGGCGGCAAGACCGAGAACAGGATCGCCTGCGACAGCACCGCGAGGCCCCAGCCGACCGCCCAGCCCGACTGCACCGAGCCGACCGCGCGCCCGCGATATTGCGGCCGGATCGCCTCGCCCATCAGCACCGCGCCTGCCGCCCATTCGCCGCCGAAGCCGAGCCCGAGCACGGCACGTGCGATCAGGAGCTGTTCGAAATTCTGCACGACAGCACAGACCAGCGAAAAGAACGAGAACCAGATGATGGTGATCTGGAGCGTCCTCACCCGCCCGATATGGTCGGAGAGATAACCGCCGAGCCAGCCGCCGATCGCGGAGGCCAGCAGCGTCACCGTGCCGGCAAGGCCAGCCGAGGCCGCATCGACCTTCCACAGCGCGATGATGGTGCCGATCACCAGCGGATAGATCATGAAGTCCATGCCGTCGAGCGCCCAGCCCGCCGCGCACGCCCAGAATGTCCGGCGTTCGGGCACGTTCATGTCGCGATAGAACGCAAGAAGGCTGGTGTCTTCGATCTCCGTGCGCTCGATGCGCTGGTTCGGATCGGCTGGCGTCATGTGCGTTTCCCCGGCAGTTTCTCGAAAGCTGCGCTTTGGTAGCACGCGTGGCAGCGAGAGCTAGCGGGTCCGCGCTCCCGTGCCATGCAAATGACGTGTTACTGCCCCGCTGCTTCGGCGCCCCGCGTGCGCGGATCGGGCGCGCCGAGCGGCCCGTGGGGTGTCACGACAATCGAGTTGGCCGACGTCTGCCCCATGGGCTCGACGATGACGTGACCCATCGCCTTCAGCTCGCCCAGAACATCGCTGCGAAAGCCACGCTCGATGCGCACTTCATCCGGCAGCCATTGATGATGCAGCCGTGGCGCCGCAACTGCGGCAGCAACGTCCATCTTGTAGTCAAGGACGTTCACGATCACCTGGAGCACCGTCGAGATGATGCGGCTGCCGCCGGGCGAACCCGTCACCAGCACGGGCTTGCCGTCCTTGAGCACGATGGTCGGTGACATCGACGAGAGCGGACGTTTGCCGGGTCCGGGCAGATTGGCTTCAAAGCCGACCAAACCATAGGCGTTGGAGGCGCCGATGGCGGCGGTGAAATCGTCGAGCTCGTTGTTGAGCAGCACGCCGGTGCCGTCGGCAATGAGGCCGACGCCGTAGCTGAAGTTCAGCGTGTAGGTGTTGCTGACCGCGTTGCCGCGGGAATCGACGACAGAGAAATGCGTGGTGTTGCTGCCCTCGCGCGGCGAGGAGGCCGCGGAAACGAGCTCCTTCGACGGTGTGGCGCGTTCGATGGAGATGCCTGATCGCAGCTTGGCGGCGTAGTCCTTGGCGGTCAGCGTCTCGATCGGTGCGTTGACGAAAGCGGGGTCGCCGAGATAGCGCGCGCGGTCCGCGTAGGCGCGCTTCATCGCCTCGATCAGAAGATGCAACGATGTCGGCGAGCCCTGCTTCAAATCGGCAAGCTGGAAGCCCTCGAGGATGTTGAGCGTCTCCACCAGCACGACGCCGCCCGACGAAGGCAGCGGCATCGACACGACGTCGTAGCCGCGATAGGTGCCGCGCACCGGCGCCCGGATCACAGCCTGATAGGCCTTCAGATCGGCGGGCGTCATGATGCCGCCGGCCTCAGCTACGGCCTTGGCGAGCTTTTCCGCAACCGGCCCCTCGTAGAAGCCGCGTGGCCCCTGTGCGGCGATTGTCGACAGGGTTTCGGCGAGATCGCCCTGCACCAGCCTGTCGCCTTCACCGACCGGCGTGCCATCGGGCCGCGAGAAGATCTTGGCCGAAGACGGCCAGCGTGCCAGCCGCCGATGCCAGCCCGGCATCGTGTCGGCCATGTCGTCGCTGACGACGAAACCATCGCGGGCGAGCGCGATCGCGGGCGCGAGCAATTGCGCCAGCGTGAAGTGCCCCGAGCCGTATTTCTCCAATGCCAGAGCGAGGCCCGCAACCGTGCCGGGCACGCCGACGCCGAGCGCGGAATCCCGTGACTTCGCAACATCGGGCTTGCCGTCGGCGCCGAGGAAGATTTGCGGCGTGGTCGCCGCCGGCGCCGTCTCGCGGTAGTCGATCGTGATGTCTTCGTTGCGGTCCGCGGAATGGATCACCATGAAGCCGCCGCCGCCGATATTGCCGGCACGCGGATAGGTCACGGCCATCGCAAAGCCGGTCGCGACCGCGGCATCGACCGCATTGCCACCGCTTCGCAGGATATCGGCACCGATCTGCGCGGATATCTTCTCCTGCGCGACGACCATGCCGTGCTCGGCGGCTACGGCGCGCACCGTGTCGGGCGCAGCAGGAACATAGGCCCGCCGCGCATCCTGAGCGGTCGCGGGTGCGAGACCAAACGCCAGAGTGGCAATGACGGCGAAAAACGTCCGTCGGGTCGAATGTGACGACATCATCAAAATCAAACTTCCGTCGTGGCTTCGGACAGTTCACACACCTCGTGGCAATGCTATACGGTTTGCCTCAAGACAGCCAAAACTGTTCGTGATGAGGACTGCGTGATGACGACGATCGCCCCGGATGCGCGCATGGCCGGCGTGCCGCGGACCTATCCGCCGCGCGCCGCCGTCGTCAGCTGGATTTTCTTCGACTGGGCCGCGCAGCCTTATTTCACGCTGATCACGACCTTCGTGTTCGCGCCCTATTTCGCCACCAGCATTGCGCCGAATCCCGCCGCCGGCCAATCGCTGTGGGGATTTGCGATGGCAGCCGCGGGCCTTGCGATTGCGTTGATGTCGCCGCTGCTGGGGGCCATCGCGGACGCCTCGGGCCGTCGGAAGCCGTGGATCGCGGGATTCGGAGCGCTGCTGGTGGCGGCATCCTGCACGCTGTGGATCGGCAAGCCCGGCGATCCCTCGATCATTCCGCCACTGCTTACAGCCGTCGCGCTTGCCAGCGTCGGCGCTGAGTTCGCCACCCTCTTCAACAATGCGATGATGCCGACGCTGGTGCCGCCGGAGCGGATCGGCCGGCTCTCCGGCACCGGCTGGGCCACCGGCTATGTCGGTGGCATCGTCAGCCTGATCATCGTGCTCGGCTTCCTCGCGGCCAACCCACAGACCGGCCGCACGTTGCTGGGCCTCACGCCGCTGTTCGGGCTCGATCCGGTCAGCCATCAGGGCGATCGCATCGTGGGGCCGCTGACCGGGCTGTGGTTCATCCTCTTCGTGACACCGTTGTTCCTGTTCACGCCGGATTATCCGGCCAAGCGCCCGATGCGCGAGGCCTTGCGTGCGGGGCTGTCGGAGCTGGGCCAATCGATCAGAAGCCTGCCGCAGCAGAGATCGCTGGCGGCATTTCTGCTCGCCAACATGATCTATACCGATGGTCTGGTGTCGCTGTTCGCCTTTGGCGGCATCTATGCTGCGGGCACCTTCGGCTGGCACACGATCCAGATCGGCACCTTCGGCATCATGCTCGCGATCGCCGGCGCGTTTGGCGCATGGTTCGGCGGCAAGCTGGACGATCGTCTCGGGCCGAAGCGCGTCATCGCCGGCAGCATGCTCGTGCTGCTGCTGTCGGTGGCGGCGATTCTCCTGGTCGACAAGGACAGTGTGTTGTTCATCCAGGTCGCGCCGCCGCAGGCCGATGCTTCCTTGTTCTCGAGCGCGGCCGAGCGCGCCTACCTCGTGCTGGGCTGCCTCATCGGCGCCGCCGGTGGTCCACTCCAGGCCGCCTCACGCACGCTCTTGATCCGCCTCGCACCGAGAGACCGCATCGCGCAGTATTTCGGCCTGTTTGCGCTGACCGGGAAGGTGACGTCCTTCATCGGACCGTTGCTGATCGGCACGATCACCGCGGTGACCGCAAGCCAGAAGGCCGGCATGGCCGTGTTGGTGGTGTTCTTCGTCGCGGGGTTGGGGCTGTTGATGCGGGTGAAGGAAACCTGACTCCCGCCGCACTCCGTAGCCCGGATGGAGCGAAGCGCAATCCGGGACGGTCTTTGTGAGATTGCGAAACCCGGATTGCGCTTCGCTCCATCCGGGCTGCATTCTTGCTAACGGCCTTAGTGCCGGAAATGACGCGTGCCTGTGAACACCATGGCGATGCCGTGCTCGTCGGCGGCCTTGATCACCTCGTCGTCGCGCATGGAGCCGCCGGGCTGCACCACCGCGGTGGCGCCGGCCTCGATGCAGGCGAGCATGCCGTCGGCGAACGGGAAGAACGCATCCGACGCCACCACCGAGCCCTTGGTGAGCGGCTCGGCGAGCTTCAGCTCAGCTGCCGCATCCTGCGCCTTGCGCGCCGCGATCCGAGCTGAATCCACCCGGCTCATCTGGCCGGCGCCGATGCCGACGGTGGCGAGATCCTTGGCGTAGATGATGGTGTTCGACTTGACGTGTTTTGCGACCCGGAACGCGAATTTGAGGTCGCGCATCTCCGCGTCCGTGGGCGCGCGCTTGGTCACGATCTTGAACGTCATGTCGTCGACCACGGCATTGTCGCGGCTCTGCACGAGCAGGCCGCCGGCCACCGTCTTGGCGGTGAGGCCGGGCGCACGGGGATCGGGCAGGCTGCCGGCGAGGAGCAGGCGCAGATTCTTTTTCCCGCCGATGATCGCGATCGCCTCCTCGGTCGCATCGGGCGCGATGATCACCTCGGTGAAGATTTTTGTGATCTCGCGGGCGGTGTCGGCGTCCAGCGGACGATTCATCGCGATGATGCCGCCGAAGGCCGAGGTGGAATCACAGGCCAGCGCCCTGCGGTAGGCCTCGACGAGGTTCGACCCCTCCGCGACGCCGCAGGGGTTGGCGTGCTTCACGATCACGCAGGCCGCGGTGCGCTTGGCGTCGAACTCGCCGATGCATTCATAGGCCGCATCGGTATCGTTGATGTTGTTGTAGGAGAGCTCCTTGCCCTGCAGCTGCCGCGCGGTGGAGACGCCCGGACGCTTGTCGGGCGTCGCATAGAACGCCGCCGTCTGGTGCGGGTTCTCGCCGTAGCGCAGCGACTGGATCAGCCGGCCGCCGAAGGCGCGGAAGTCAGGCGCATCGATCTCAATCTGACGGTTGAACCAGTTCGAGATCGCGGCGTCGTAGGCGCCGGTGCGCGCATAGGCCTTCGCGGCAAGCCGCCGGCGCAGTTTCAGCGTGGTCGCGCCGTTGTTGGCGGCGAGCTCGTCGAGCACGGCCTTGTAGTCATCTGCCTCGACGACGACGGCAACGTCGTCATGATTCTTCGCGGCGGCGCGGATCATCGCGGGGCCGCCGATGTCGATGTTCTCGATGCAATCCTCGAAGCCGGCGCCTTTGTCGACGGTCGCCTCGAACGGATAGAGATTGACGACGAGAAGATCGATCGGCGCGATGCCATGCGCCTTCATCGCTTCCGCGTGTTCCTTGTTGTCGCGGATCGCGAGCAGGCCGCCATGCACTTTCGGATGCAGCGTCTTGACGCGGCCGTCCATCATCTCGGGGAAGCCGGTGAGGTCGGAGACGTCCTTCACCTTGAGACCGGCCGCAGCGATCGCTTTCGCGGTGCCGCCGGTCGAGACCAGCTCAACATCATGCGCGGCAAGCGCCTTGGCGAACTCGATCAGGCCGGTCTTGTCGGAGACGGAAAGCAGGGCGCGGGTGACGCGGCGGGGATGGTCAGTCATGAGCAAGATCCTCTGTCTTAAGGAGTGTCTATGCCCAGGCGCGCGGCTTCTGAGTCCCGCGCTTCCCGATGGTGCTCCATCCAAGGTCGCCAGTCGCGCGAGCGAGGGCTCGATAGCAGTTTTTGGCGCGGTTCACAACGATCAGATGGGGTCGAATCCGCGGTTAGAGCGGAAGTTCCGGTTCGCGCCGGGCGTTGCGGCGGGCATTGGTGACGGTCGGCGATGCGGTGGAGCGGACGAAGCTCCAGCGGATCGAGGGCGCCTGCCGCGCGTCCTGCCGGATCACGATCTGCGCGGTGCGGCGCGGCCCGTCATTGCCGGCCAGGAACACGCTATCCTCGAGGTCGACCTTGTCGTCGAGTGCCTCGAAGGTCCAGACATCACGGTTCGGTAGCACCAGCATGACGCCGCGCGCATCCGATAGCCGGCTCGCCTTCACCGCGGGATGCAGATGGAAGCGCAATGCGAAATCGGCATCAGCGCCCTTGAAGCGTCCGCCCTGCGGCGGCGACAGCGTGTCCTCGCCGTCGATGCGCGCGCCGTCATCGGCGATCATCAGCACGCGGCGATGGATAGCGCCGAACTTGGCGAGATAGCCGTCATGCGAACTCGTGAGCAGCGTGCCGTTCTGCACGATCTCGCGATAGCTCTCGACCTCGACCGGCCCGCTGGTAACAGGCGAGCCGTGCAGGAGCCGTTTCATCGCCGACATCTCGACGAACTGGCATGACGATGTCTCGTGATAGGTCAGCGTCGAATGCGCCGCCGTGCCGCGTGCGAACGGCCGCCAATTGTCGCGGCCGGTGGTCGGCATGCCGCAATTGGTGACGATGCGGCTGATGCCGGAGGACAGCTCGAACGACAGGCAGCCGGCATGGGCGTCGTGACTGACGCCGGCCAGCGGCGGCGGGCCGGTGTCGATGATCACGGTGGTCTGGCCGGCATCGAGGCGCTGGAAGCCGGTGTGCGGCATGTTCGCCATCGGCACGCCATGGGTGTCGTCATAGGCGAGCAGCGTGGCGAGCAGGTCGGACGATGTCGCGCTCATGCCGTTGAACAGCGCGAAATTGCCGTCGCCATGCCGGAAGAAGCGCAGCATCGGCATCATGCGGTCGATCGCATTGAGCAGCGCCGGCGGTGGCGCGATGTTGCGCGCGGCAAAGGTCTGGCGCAGCGGCAGCAGGTCGATCAGGAGTTCGATCAGCGCGCCCGGGTTGCGGGAGATGTGTCCGCCGTCGGGCAGGATCTGCCGCTGCAATTCGTCCGACAGCTTCTTCGATGCGCTGCGGATGTGACGCGCCTGGTTGGCCAGGCAGAGGGCCGCATAGCACAGCGCGATCAGCACCTGGAGCTTCGGCACCCCGTCGGGAATGTCGACCATGGTGTAGCGCAGGAAGCGGATTTCGCGCGCGAGCGCGCGCAGGTAGCGGCGGTAGAATTTGTTGTCGGTCTCGTTGAGCACCAGCGGCGCCTGTGACAGCAGCGAGATCACGCGCCGGGCCAGCACGTCGGCGCGTCGCGCGACCGGGCGACGCTTGTTGGCGGGATTGGCGATCCAATCCTCGATCAGCGCACGCGCATTCGCCCGTGTCAGCGCAGTGTCGGCGGCGCGCAAATGGCGCAGCCAGCCGAAGCCGAGCAGCGCGACCTCCCAATCCTCCGACGGCGGCTCGAGATCGAAGATCGAACGGCCGTGGCAATTGACGATCTTGCCGGCGAAGACGAATCGGCCTGCATAGATTTCGGCGGCGCGAGTCGCATCCGCGGTGCGCAGATCGTGCGGCGCGATGATCAGCCTGTCCGTGCGTCCCGGCCAGACCCGCGACAGCGCAACGGAACCGCCGCTCGCGCGCGCAAGCACGTTCCGCGCGAAGCGGTTCATGACCAGCGTCGAGATACGTCTGCGTTGAGCGACTGACACGCCTTGCCTTGAAGGGGGAGAGGATTCCGACGAATCCTTATTAATCCCAAAATCGAACGGCTGACACCACCTTGAACGGCGCGAATCAGCGTCGTGGTCGCAAAATCCAGTGCAAAATCAGGATTTAACGAGTCGG
Source organism: Bradyrhizobium symbiodeficiens (assembly GCF_002266465.3). Lineage (NCBI taxonomy): Bacteria > Pseudomonadati > Pseudomonadota > Alphaproteobacteria > Hyphomicrobiales > Nitrobacteraceae > Bradyrhizobium > Bradyrhizobium symbiodeficiens. The sequence continues at coordinate 260,648 of NZ_CP029427.2, forward strand.
GCCGCGAAAAATCCGTCGAGCCCGCCGAGCTTGGGATCGGCGTTCGGCAGATGGCTGGGCAGAGTGCGAAGATCGCCTTCGGGGGTGAGGATTTCGCTCAGGCCCGCGACCTCCGGCGCCTCGATCGGGACGCGGCGAAGCGCAGCTTCGGCCGCGAGCAGCGCGGCCACGGCCTGCTCGCCTTCTTCGGGTTCCAGCGAGCAAGTGCAATAGATCAGCGTACCGCCCGGCTTGAGCAGCGTCACCGATTTTCGCAGCAGCCGCTGCTGCAGCACGGTCATGGCGGTGACATCGGATTCCTGCCGCAGCCACGCCACATCCGGATGGCGGCGGATCGTGCCGGTCGAGGTGCAGGGCGCATCGACCAAAATACCGTCGAAACCTTCGGCCGGGCCGGCCCATTCCACGGCGTCAGCGACGACGGTCTCGGCCTGGAGCGACAGTCGCGCCAGGTTTTCACGCAGCCGCGCCACCCGGGCCGGCGAGCGGTCGATCGCCGTGACATGCGCGCCGGCATGCGCCAGTTGCGCGGTCTTGCCGCCGGGGGCGGCGCAGAGATCGGCAATGGACTTGCCCTTGACGTTGCCGAACAGCCGGGCCGGCAGCGCCGCGGCGGCGTCCTGCACCCACCATTGTCCCTCGGCGAAGCCGGGCAGCATGGTCACCGAGCCGTGCAGCAGCATCCGCACCGTTCCGGTCGGCAGCGTCTCGCCATGCAGGCGGCTCGCCCATTGCGTGGCATCGGACTTCACGGTGAGATCGAGCGAGGGCTCGTGGCCGAGCGCCCGCGCCATCTCCCTTGCGGTTGCTTCGCCATAATGCGCGCTCCAGCGCGCGAGCAGCCATGGCGGCAGATCCAGCGATTGCGCCGCGACCTCCTCGACCAGCGCCGTCCCCTCGCGCGCGCAGCGGCGCAGCACGGCATTGACGAGGCCGGCATAGCGCGCGGCGCGCCGGTCGGATTGCACCAGGCGAACGGAGAGGTCGACGGCCGCGTGATCCGGCACGTCCATCCAGAGGATCTGCGCCGCGCCGATCAGGAGCGCGCTCTGCGCGCGCGGCGCCTCGGAGGGGATGCCCTTGTCGAGCAGGCGAGACAGCACATGGCCGAGCGTGCCGAGCCGGCGCAGCACGGTCGCGACCAGGCGGCGCATCAGCGCGCGGTCGCGGTCGGCCAGCGTTTTCAGTCCGGGATGGGCGCCGCTGCCGTCGAGCTGGTCGTCGAGCGTACGGTGCTTGTGCAGCACGCCGTCGACGATGTCGGCAGCGATCCGTCGTGCTGCAAGGCCTGGCACTTCGGACGGAGGAGCAAAACGTTGAGATGGCATGCGGCTTAAGGTTCTGAGCGAGCGGCAGTTCCGCCGAGGGGCGCATGCCTTGAGAACCCGATCTCTGGCACGCGAATATGCCAAATGTAAGAAAGGCCTCTCGCCTTTACAGCCCGCCATGACCATCTCAGCAATGCGATATTGGACCTCGCATGTCCCCAGATCCTGCGCTAGGAACCGCGCGATGAGTGACCAGGCCTCCGTTCCCGATCGCAAGAAACTTCCGCCGGCCGCCCAGCGCGCGCTGGCTGAGGCCGAGGCGCGCCGGCAGGCAGCGGCCGCGCATGATAAGGCCGCGCCGAAGGAATTGCAGGGGCCGAAAGGACCTGAGCCCACCCGCTACGGCGATTGGGAGCGCAAGGGTATCGCTTCGGACTTCTGAGACGCCGGTCGCTCGCTCTTGCCGGTTCAGCCGACTCAGCCCTAGCGTGCGCGGGATGTCGCGCTTCGAACCCAACCGTCCCAACCGGCCCTCCTACAGCGGCTCGCCTTTCGGCCGCCGCTTCTCCGGGCTGCTGCCGTGGATGTTCGTGGTCGGCATCGTCACGGCGATCGTGCTCGGCTTTCGCCATGGAACGACGTGGCCCATTCCACATGCGGATGACGGACAGTCGCGCGATGCCGAGATCATCCTGCAGCACTCCGGCAATTCCAATCTGCGTCAGCCGGTCGATGTTGTCAGGACCGTGGACGGCGATACTTTCCTTGCGCGTGTGCATCAGCCCAATGGCCGCGATCTCGTTGCGCGCGTTCGCCTGCGCGGCATCGATGCACCCGAGATGAAAGCATCCTGCCAGGACGAGCTCGACAAGGCCGAGGCCGCGAGCGATGCGCTGCGCAATCTGCTCGGCCAGGGCGGCGTCGCGATCTTCAATCTCGGCCAGGACAAATATGGCCGCGTGCTCGCGGACGTCGCGACCAAACGCACTGCCAACGTCTCGGCGGCGTTACTCGCAGGCGGCTATGTGCGCAGCTACGATGGTGGCCACCGCAACGGCTGGTGCGGACGCGGCTGGCGCTTCTGGTAACAAAAAGCCGCATCGATCGATGCGGCTTTTTCAATTCAGGTCGGGCGCGGCGATCAGCGCGTCACGACCACCGTCGTGCCGACGGAGACGCGGCCGTAGAGATCGGTGATGTCGTCGTTGAGCATGCGGATGCAGCCATAGGAAACGAAGCCGCCGATCGAGCCCGGCACGTTGGTGCCGTGGATCGCATATTCGCCGCCGGCCAGCGTCATCGCCGCGACGCCCATCGGGTTGCGCGGCGAGCCGCCGGGAATGACGTCCGGGATGCTCGGCTTGTCGCGCTTCACCTCGGCCGGCGGTGCCCAGGCCGGGTTGCGATATTTGCCGTCGATGCGCGTGGTGCCGGCCCACTGCTTGCCGGACTTGCCGACGCCGACCGGATAGCGCACGGCGTGGCCGCTATCGAGAATGAGGTAAAGCCGCCGCTCGCTGGTTTTGACCACGATCGTGCCCGGCGAATAATCGGCCAGATGGGCCCCCACCATTTCCGGCCGCGCCTGCGCCGCCGTCGGCATCAACACACCTGCCCCGATGGTGGCGGCGAGCGCCACAGCAATCCTTATCGACATCGATTTTCCCCCAGCCCGCAACGGATCGTCCAAAATGACGCACAACCGGCAATCGCCACCTTGCCCGTCCTTGTCAGGGGACAATCTTAACCGCGCCCGTTAACCGGTTGGTTTCGACGCACGGCCGCCAAGGGCCAGCCAGCGGGGGAAACAAAGGAAATGTTCGAAATAAAGTAAATGACCTGAAAACAACACTCGGCCGGAAAGATGCGGCCGCGCGGGTGCAAGCCCTGACAAGTCCGTGAGGGTGTGAACGGCTGTTGTTTCAGGGGGCCTCGGCGCGAAAGGCCGACTCGTGTCCCCGACGCGCTGCAGCGCCCTGGCGCTGCTGCGCCGAGCCGGACTCGGTTCTTTCGTTGCACGGTTGGATGAGCCCCGGCTCAGCAGCGCACCGCGAAGTGCGCGCTGCGCTGCGTCCGGGGCACAAGAGCTTGCCTTAGGCCGACTTCTTGTTCTGCCGGTTCTGGACGAGATCATCGACCACGGCGGGATCGGCCAGGGTCGAGGTGTCGCCCAGGCTGCCCGGCTCGTCCTCGGCGATCTTGCGCAGGATGCGGCGCATGATCTTGCCGGAGCGGGTCTTGGGCAGGCCCGGCGCGAACTGGATCTGGTCGGGCGAGGCGATCGGGCCGATCTCCTTGCGCACCCAGGTGACGAGCTCCTTGCGCAGGTCGTCGGTCGGCTCGATGCCGGCCATCAGGGTGACATAGGCGTAGATACCCTGGCCCTTGATGTCGTGCGGGAAGCCGACCACGGCAGCCTCCGAGACTTTCTCATGCGCCACCAGCGCGCTCTCGACTTCCGCGGTGCCCATGCGATGGCCGGAGACGTTGATGACGTCGTCGACGCGGCCGGTGATCCAGTAATAGCCGTCGGCATCGCGGCGGCAGCCGTCGCCGGTAAAGTACTTGCCCTTGTAGGTCGAGAAATAGGTCTGCTCGAAGCGGGCATGGTCTCCGTAGACCGTGCGCATCTGGCCGGGCCAGGATCGCGTCAGGCAGAGATTGCCCGAGGTCTCGCCGTCCAGCACCTTGCCGTCGGCGTCGACGATCTCAGGCACCACGCCGAAGAACGGCTGTGTCGCCGAGCCCGGCTTGAGCCTGGTCGCGCCCGGCAGCGGGGTGATCAGGATGCCGCCGGTCTCGGTCTGCCACCAGGTATCGACGATCGGGCAGCGGTCGTCGCCGACGACGCGGTGATACCACTCCCAGGCTTCGGGATTGATCGGCTCGCCGACCGAGCCGAGCAGACGAAGCGAGGCGCGCGAGGTCTTCTTCACCGGTTCGTCGCCGCTCTGCATGAGGGCGCGGATCGCGGTCGGCGCGGTGTAGAAGATGTTGACCTTGTGCTTGTCGATGACGTTCCAGAACCTGGAATTATCCGGATAATTCGGCACGCCTTCGAACATCAGCGTGGTCGCGCCGTTCGCCAGCGGCCCGTAGAGGATGTAGCTGTGGCCGGTGACCCAGCCGACGTCGGCGGTGCACCAGTAGATGTCGCCGTCATGATAATCGAAGACGTATTGATGCGTCATCGAGGCGAACACGAGATAGCCGGCGGAGGTGTGCAGCACGCCCTTGGGCTGGCCGGTCGAGCCTGAAGTGTAGAGGATGAACAGCGGGTCCTCGGCGTGCATGTGCTCGACCGGGCATTCCGTCGTCACCATCGCCGCCGCCTCGTGGTACCAGAGGTCGCGCGTCGGGTTCATGTCGACCTTGCCGCCGGTGCGCTTGACCACCACGACCCAGTCGACGTCATCGGCCTTGGCGAGCGCGGCGTCGACATTGGCCTTCAGCGGCACCTTCTTGCCGCCGCGCAGGCCTTCGTCCGCGGTGATGATGACCTTGGATTTGCAGTCATTGATGCGCTGGGCGAGGCTGTCCGGCGAGAAGCCCGCGAACACCACCGAGTGGATCGCGCCGATGCGCGCGCAGGCGAGCATCGCATAGGCCGCCTCTGGAATCATCGGCAGGTAGATGGTGACGCGGTCGCCCTTCCCCACGTTGCGGGTGCGCAGGATGTTGGCCATCCGGCAGACTTCGTCATGCAGCTCCTTGTAGGTGATGTGCCTGGACTGCGAGGGGTCGTCGCCTTCCCAGATGATCGCGGTCTGGTCGCCGCGGGTGTGGAGATGCCGATCGATGCAGTTATGGGCGACGTTGAGGATTCCGTCCTCGAACCATTTGATCGAGATGTTGCCCGGCGCAAAGGAGACGTTCTCGATTTTCGTCGGCGCGTGCATCCAGTCGATGCGCTTGGCCTGTTCGGCCCAGAAACCGTTCGGGTCCGAGATCGAGCGAGCGTACATTTCCTTGTACTTGGCCTGGTCGACCCAGGCGCGCTTCGCCCATTCCGCGGGGACGTCGTAGATCTTCTCGGACATGCTTTCCCTCCACATACGGCAGGCCGAACGCTAGCGACTGGCGAGCCGACTTGATCATTGACTGATTATGCGTCGGGCTAACCGGGCCCGACAAGGAGCACAAGCTGGACCTTCGGCGGCCCACCGGCCATGCGGAAGATCAAGGTCACCCGTTGTGATTGTCGCAGTTCTGAAACAGACCAAACGGGCGGCTTCGGGTTCTTTCCTCAGGTGAGCGGATCGGGCCTGCGCAGAGCCCTCATGCACTGGCAGAGGTATTTAGAAACCGCCTCTCACTGATTCGGGACTCGCAATACGGTTCGGAACACCCTAAATGGCCAACCCGGGTCCAACGAGATCCTTCGGAACAAAAATCAGAACAGCGGCATTGACCGATAACAGACAGGGCTTAGGCATAAGGCTATGATGGATCAGCAGAATCTCGGGACGATACGGCCCGCTTCAGCCGATCCTGCCGCCATTGCGCTGGCCAAAGCCCTCGGACAATGGCCGAAACCGGCCCCTTTCAAGCGTCCGAGCCCGAAAAAGGCCTTCGACACGGCGCCCGCGGCGACGGTCGAGGCGCTCGCCAAGGAGCTCGGCCTGCGGCTCGGGGACCAGAACGAGCTGACCATCCGCCGCATCAAGCGCGGCAAAGGCTATTCCTTCGTCCGCCCCAACGGCGCACATATTCGCGACGCCCGCACCATCCGCCGGCTGCACGCCATGGCGGTGCCGCCGGCCTATCGCGAGGTGCGTTACTCGGCCGATCCGAGCTTGCATCTCCAGGCCGTGGGACGCGATGCCGCGGGCCGGCTGCAATATCGCTATCATGCCGATTGGGAGAAGGTCCGCGAGCACCGCAAGGCGCATCGCCTGGAAAAGCTCGTCGGCGCGCTGCCAAAGATCCGGCGCAAGGTCTCGGCGTTCCTGTCGGGCGACGAACCGACGCGTGAATTCGCGCTCTCGGCCGTGATCGAGCTGATCGCGCGCACCGCGATCCGCCCCGGCAATGAATCCTACGCCCGTCTCAACGGCACGCGTGGCGCGACCACGATGCTGAAGTCCAACGTCACGCTGGAAGACGACAGCTTCGTGCTGACCTTCAAGGCGAAGGGCGGCAAGGCGGTGCGGAAAGAATGCGACGCTGCCAAGCTGGTGCGCGCTATCGGTATTCTCCGCGACGTTCCGGGCAAGCGCATGTTCCAGTATCGCGATGCCTACGGCATCGTGCGGGCGGTCAGCACCACGCAGGTCAACGCGTTTCTACGCGAGATCGCCGGCATCAAGATTTCGCTGAAGGATTTCCGCACGCTGATGGCCTCGGCCGTCGTCGTCGAATCGCTGTCGCGGATCACACCGGCGACCAGCCAGCGCGGCCGCAAGAAGCAGGTGCTGGACGCAATCCGTGCCGCCGCCGACAAGCTTTCCAATACGCCGGCAATCTGCCGCAAAAGCTACGTCCACGACACCATCGTCACCGCTTTCGAGGATGGCATCCTCGAGCGCTTCGCCGCGACCATGAAGGGCCAGCGCTCGCAGGCGCGGCGCGAGCAGCTCTTGCAGCAGGTTGTCGCGACCGCCGCGGTGTAGGCGGCGCTGCCGTAGGGTGGGCAAAGGCGCGTAGCGCCGTGCCCACGACTTCTCGCTAATCGCACGGAACTGTGGGCACGCTGCGCTTTGCCCACCCTACAATAGTTGCGTTCGTGGCCCCTAAACCCCGCCCATCTTGCAGACGAGCTTCCATTCCTCGGCCGTCACCGGCTGCACCGACAGGCGCGAATATTTCACCAGTGCCATCTCGGCGAGTTTCTTCTCGGCCTTGATCGCGGCCATCGTCACCGGTGTCTTCAACGGCTTGTCGGCCTTGATGTCGACGCAGACGAATTTTTCGGTCTTGTCGGTCGGGTCGGGATAGGCCTCCTTGATGATCTCGGCGATGCCGACGATCTCCTTGCCTTCGTTGGAATGATAGAAGAACGCCTTGTCGCCCTTCTTCATGTTCACGAGATTGATGCGTGCGGTGTAGTTGCGCACGCCGGTCCAGGCTTCGCCCTTGGCGCCCTTTGCGACCTGCTGGTCCCAGGACCACACCGATGGTTCGGATTTCACCAGCCAGTAGTTCATAGCGCGCGCCCTATCCGTTCGTCATGGCCGGGCATAGCCGTCCGAAGGACGGCGTCGCTTCCGCTCGCCTATGTCCCGGCCATCCAAACCTCTACCATCAATTCATATCAAGACGTGGATGCCCGCGACAAGCTTGGGCATGACGAGAAGATGTCATTCCTCTGCCTTGAAGGGGCGCGTCATCAGTGCGGAGATCGCGGCGTCGATCGTGCTCCGGCCGCTCAGGATCGAAGCCACAGCTTCTGACACCGGCATCTCGACGTTGTGCGAAGCCGCGAGTTCGATCAGCACCGGCGCGGTGAACTCGCCCTCGGCAAGCTTGCCCGCGGGTGGTTGCTCGCCGCGGCCGAGTGCGAGGCCAAGGGCGAAATTGCGCGACTGCGGGCTCGAGCAGGTCAGGATCAAATCGCCGAGGCCGGACAGGCCGGTGATCGTCTCGCTGCGTGCGCCGAGGGCGCGGCCGAGGCGCGTCAGCTCGGCAAAGCCGCGGGTCGTCAGCGCAGCCTGGGCGGAGGCGCCGAGCTTGCGTCCGACCGCGATGCCGACCGCGATCGCCAGCACGTTCTTGGCCGCGCCGCCGATCTCGACGCCGCGAATGTCGGTGGAGTGATAGGGACGGAACGTCGGTGAGCCCAGCGCCTGCACCAGGTTGCTCGCCAGTGCCTCGTCCTTTGCCGCCAGCGTCACTGCCGTCGGCAAGCCGCGCGCGACATCGTCGGCAAAGCTCGGGCCCGACAGGATCGCAGGCTGCGCGTGCGGCGCGGCCTCCGCGATCACATCGGTCATGAATTTATGGGTGCCGTGCTCGATGCCCTTGGCGCAAGCAACAATCGGCACCGGCCTTGTCAGATGCGAGGCCAGCATGTTGACCGCGCCACGCAAATGCTGCGCCGGTGTTGCGATCAGCAATATGTCGGCGCGCGACGACTTGGCGAGATCGCTGGTGACGACGATTTCTGGAGCGGTCCGCACGCCGGGCAGCCGCGGATTGTCGCGCGTCGATGCGATCCGCGCGGCGTGCTCGGCATTGCGCGCCCAGAGCGTGACGGTCCGTCCCGCCCGCGCCGCCACGGTTGCGAGCGCGGTGCCCCAGGCCCCCGCTCCGATCACCGCGACGGAATCGAACGCCGGCATTGCTAATATCCAGCCCGGGTCTTGCCGTAGCCCGCCGGCGCCGTTGCGTTGGCGTCGAGCAGCCAGCGCGCGCGGGGCTGCGCTTCCATCGTATCGGTCAGGCCGAGCGCGAGGCGTTCGGCGCCGGCCCAGGCGATCATTGCGCCGTTGTCGGTGCAGAGCGCAGGCGGCGGCATGATCAATTGCGTCCCGGCTTGCCGTGCGACCTCATCGAGGGCGCTGCGGATTGCCTGATTGGCGGCGACGCCGCCGGCCGCGACCAACGCGCGCGGCGCGCCGAATTTTTCGCGGAACAGCCTGAGGCCGACGCTCAACCGGTCGGCGGTCGAATCCAGCACGGCGGCCTGGAAGCTCGCGCAGAGATCGCTGATGTCCTGCGGCGTGATCTCGCCTAGCCGGCTCGCTTCGGTGCGGACCGCTGTCTTCAATCCCGACAGCGAGAAATTGGCATCGGGTCGTCCCTGCATCGGCCGCGGAAGCGCAAAGCGCGTGGCGTCGCCGCTTGCGGCCGCGCGTTCCACCTGCGGACCGCCTGGATAAGGCAGGCCCAGCATCTTCGCGACCTTGTCGAAGGCCTCGCCGATCGCATCGTCGACGGTGGTGCCGAGCCGCACATATTGGCCGACGCCGGTGACCGCGACGATCTGGGTATGGCCGCCCGAGGCGAGGAACAAGCAATAGGGAAATTCGATTCCGTCCGTGAGGCGCGGCGTCAGCGCATGCGCCTCCAGATGGTTGACCGCGACCAGCGGCGTGTCGTGCACCATCGCGATCGCCTTTGCGGTGGTGAGTCCGACGATGACGCCGCCGATCAGGCCCGGCCCGGCCGCGGCCGCGACGCCGCCCAGCTGTGCGAAGCCGACGCCGGCCTCCTGCATCGCGCGCTCGATGATGCCGTCGAGCAGGTCGACATGAGCGCGGGCGGCGATCTCCGGCACCACGCCGCCGAAGCGGGCGTGTTCCTCGATCTGCGAACGCACGATGTTGGACAGGATCCTGCCGCTGCCGTCAGGCGTGCGTTCGACCACCGCCGCGGCGGTCTCGTCGCAGGTTGTTTCGATGCCCAGTACCAGCATTGGCGAATTGTTATCCAATTTGCGCCCTTCTCATCCCCCTTGCGCTCATCCGCAAAGCAGAGTTCTGGTACGTCCGGTAGCATTCCTGGGCCAGATTGCGCAATCGCCGCGCGCGGCTTCCTCACGAATGCGTCGCCGCCAATTGGTTCGGGAACACCAGCGATGTCCATTCTCGTTACTCGGCCGCATCCCGACAATGAGGCGACGGCGGAAGGTCTGCGCGCGCGGGGGCTTGCGGTGTTGCTTGCGCCGGTGCTCAAGTTCGAGCCGGTCGCCTTCCATAACGAGAGTGAAGCTCGCTACGGCGCCGTCCTCGTCACATCCGCCAACGCGATCCGTGCCGTCGCGCCACAATTGCGGGATCTTGGTCTGTTGGAGCTGCCGTTGTTTGCGGTCGGCGAGCATACGGCTGCTGCGGCGCGCGGCGCCGGCTTTGCCGAGGTGCTCGTCGCCGGCGGCGATGTCGCGTCCTTGCGCGACAAGGTGATGCAGAGCGCCCGCGACAAGGTGCTGAAGAAGAAGAGCACGTTGCTGTATCTCGCAGGCGCGGATCTGTCGCGCGATCTCGGCGGCGAGCTTGGTGCGGAGGGGTTCAGCGTGGTCACGCAGACGACCTATCGCATGGCGCCGGTCAAGCATCTGCCGCGCGAGGTCTGCGAGGGCTTCGCGGCCCACGGCGTCGAGGCGGTGCTGCACTACTCCCGGCGCAGCGCCCGGGCATTCCTGGATGCCGCCAGGGACGAAGGCGTCGAGATCTCGGCGCTGGCGATCCCGCAATGCTGCCTGTCCGAGACGGTCGCCAGCGTGCTGCGCGATGCCGGCGCGTCGCAGGTCCTGGTGGCTGCAACGCCGGACGAAAATGCCCTATTTGACACCTTGGAGCGTGCTTTGCGCACCCGTTTGGCGTAAGAGGTCGGGCCGAATCCGACGTAATCGGGTCCGTCCCGAGTATGGAAGTGTGAGGAACCGTCACGATGGCCGACGACAAGCCCGAAGACGCAGGATTGGCTCCTGAGTCCGGCCGTGCCAAGCGCACTCCGCCCACCATCGACCTCGAAGCCACCGAAGTCTCGACCCAGCCGCAGGAAATGGCCGTCGAGCCGGAGGCGCAGCCAGAGCCCGAGCCGGCCGCGCACGAGCAGGCCAGGGTCGAGGGAGCCGAGTTCGGAGAGATCAAGTCCGAAGCGTTCAAGTCTGAAGAGATCGAGTCCGAACCGCAGCCTGAACGCGCCGAGGAACAGCCTGCCGTCGTGTCCGCGCCGATTTCGCCCTGGATCATCGCGCCGTTCTCCGGCGCTGCCGCAGCCGCGGTCGTGATCGGGGTCGGCTGGATCCTGGGCTGGCCCGCCGTGCAGGCGCCGCCGGCCACCCCGCAAGTCACGAGCACGACGGTCGATGCGCTGAGCGGCCGCGTTGCGGCAGTCGAAGCCAGGGCCAGCAAGCCCGCCGTCGATCCGGCGATGGCGGCGCGGATCGACGCGCTGGAGAAGTCCGCAAGCAGCTTGCGCAGCGACGTCGCCAATCTGCGGACGCAACTCGACAAGACCGCGAGCACATTGAACGATGCCCAATCGGCGCCGCGCGCTGCCGCGCCCGACCTCGCCACTCTGAGCGACCGCATCGCCCAGCTCGAGCGCGCCGCCAAGACCGAACGCGCCGAGCTCGCGCAGCAGGGCGAGAAGATCGCCGATGCGAAGACGATGGATGACAAGCCGCTGCGCCACGTGGTGGCGGCGGCCCTGCTCGATGTCGCCGTTCGTCACGGCGATGCGTACCAATCGCAATTGGCCGCAGCGCGGTCGATGGCGGCAAAGCCCGATATGCTGAAGCCGCTCGACACCTTTGCCGCGTCAGGCATCCCGACGCCGGTGGCGCTGAGCCGCGAGCTGCTCAACATCGTGCCGAAGCTGTCGCCGCCGGTGGAAGCCCAGACCAGCGGCACGGGCATCGTCGAGCGCCTCCAGGCAGGAGCGTCGAAGCTCGTCCGCATCGAGCGCACCGACGGGGTCGGCAATGACCGCGGCGCCATCGTCGCGCGGGTGACGGCGGCTGCGTTGCGCAATGATTTCGTGGAAGCGCGACGCGAACTCAAGATGCTGCCCGAGGCCGACCGTGCACCGGCACAGGCCTGGCTCGACAAGGCCGATGCCCGCGACGCTGCGCTCGCCGCCTCCCGCAAATTCGCCGACGATGCGATGGCGGATCTCGTCAAGCCTGCTCAATAAAGGTTCGCGCAACAATCAGCGCGTATAGGGATCGTCATGCTTCGCATCGTCCTCTTCCTCGTCCTGATTGCGCTGGCGGCGGCCGGCGCCGCCTGGGTTGCCGACCAGCCCGGCGATCTCGTCCTGACCGCGGGCGGTTTCCGCCTCTCGACGACGCTTCCCAGATTCGTGTTCCTGCTTGGCCTGTTTGCCGCCGCCGTCGTGCTGGTCTGGAGCATCCTGACGACGATCTGGCGCACGCCGGGCCGTCTGCGCCGCCGTCGCCACGAGAAGCGCCACGCGCGGGGCCGCCACGCTATCACCCACGGCCTGCTCGCGATCGGTCATGGTGACACCGCGCTCGCCCGCCGTCACGCCGAGGCGGCGCGGCGGCATGCGCCGAACGATCCGCTCGCGCTGCTCCTGCATGCGCAGTCGGCGCAGCTCGAAGGCAATCGCGACGAGGCGCAGCGCGTCTTCCGCGTCATGGCCGAGCGCGAGGACACCCGCCTGCTCGGCCTGCGCGGGCTGTTCATCGAGGCGCAGCGCGCCGACGATGCGGTCGGCGCCGTGATGATCGCGGAGGAAGCGATCAAGCTGTCGCCATCCTCGACCTGGGCCTCGCATGCGGTGCTCGGCTTCCGCTGCGCGCGTGGCGACTGGAGCGGCGCGCTCGCGATCCTCGATTCGAATTTGTCCGCAGGACTGATCGACAAGCCGGCCTATCGCCGCCAGCGCGGCGTGCTGCTCACCGCACGCGCGCTGGAATTGGAAACCATGGACCGCGACGTCGCGCGCGAGAGCGTGATGGAGGCGATCAAGCTGGCGCCGACGCTGGTGCCCGCCGCCGTGCTCGCGGCTAAATTCGAGAGCGAGGCGCATCAAGTGCGCCGTGCGATGAAGCTGGTGGAAGCCGCCTGGCTCGCCAATCCGCATCCCGATCTTGCGGACGCCTATGCGCATGTGAAGCTCGGCGATTCTGCGCGTCAACGCCTGCAGCGGGTCGAGACGCTCGCGGCCAAGACCCCAGCCGACAAGCCTGGCCATGTCGAAGGTCAGATCGCGATCGCGCGCGTCGCGATCGACGCTTCCGAATTCGCGCGTGCGCGCGAAGTGCTCGCGCCTTACGTCAACGATCCGACCCAGCGCGTCGCGCTGCTGATGGCCGAGATCGAGCGTGCCGAGCATGGCGATAGCGGCCGTGCCCGCGCCTGGACCTTGCGCGCGGTGCGCGGCCGGCACGATCCGGCCTGGACTGCCGACGGCTATGTCAGCGACCGCTGGCGCCCGGTCTCCCCGGTCACCGGCCGGCTCGATGCGTTCCAGTGGCAGACGCCGGTCGCGAGCCTGCCTTCGGACAAGGGGACCACGATCGAATCCTCGGCCTTCGAGGAGGCCATGCTGGCGGCTCCGCCGCCGAAGCGGGTGACGGCGGCTCCGAGCGAAGGCCCGGCGGAACTGCCCGCGGCAGCACCGGCACCCCTGCCGGCGGCACAGGACAATTCGCCCCCGATGACCACGGAAGAGCCGGCCGTTGCGACCGCCGAACCGGTCCAGCCGGCCTCTGAGGCCGCCGAATCATCGCCGCCGGCGGCGACACCGGTGTTCCGGAGCCGCGCCGACCTCGGCAAACCCGCGGCCGCGCCGATTCCCGCGGTCATCCCGATCGTCCGGGCCCCCGACGATCCCGGGATCGACGACGAGGGTCCGAGCGATGAATTTACGGAACAAATCGGCACACCCAAGGCCCAGGCCGGGGGCTGGCGCGGATTCTGGTCCCGCTGGGGCGCGTGAGCCGCATTTCGAACCCGGCATGTCCTTGCCAATTCGGGCCATGCCCGATATCAGGAGCGCGCGTATCGGGCCCGGCATCGCCTTGGCCCCGGCAGGGTTCGCCGCAATAGCTCAGTTGGTAGAGCACGTCATTCGTAATGACGGGGTCGGGGGTTCGAATCCCTCTTGCGGCACCAGCGTCCCGTTTTCATCCGATCGAAGAAGAGAGCCAAGGTCCCGGACATTGCATCCGGCGCGTTGCGCGCGATGCTGGTGTCTCTACGATACTCGATGTCGGTTTTTCGAGTCCTACCCGGTCACGCCCGCGACCATTCAATTGTATGTTGGCGCAGGCGCGGATGAATCTCGTCGTCCGTGGCGAGATGTTGCATCGAACGGCAGCGGCGACCGCAGACGCGCTTCTGCAGACGGACATCCTCGTCGTCTCGAGCTCGATCCAGCACACGCTGGTCGGACCGCGCGTCGGCGACGAGCTGCTCGCCCGCATGGACGCGGACAAGGGCGTCTGCCTGCTCGACAGCATGAGCTTTCCGGACGTGACGCTGCGGGTCTATCGGCGCGGGTGTTGATCGCAGCCGGCCGGTTCGAGATTGCGGCCGCGCCAATGTGAGGCCGATCACTTAACCTCGAGCATCCCGCCCGTAATGTCGCGGTCATGCCAACACGGGGAGATTTCACATGCGAAAGATCATTCTGGTTGCCGCCATGGTCCTGGCTTCCGCCTCTGCCCAGGCAGGCGACTCACGCAGCCTGTCGCTGTCCGCGACGGGCGCTCAGGCCCCTGCTCCGCTGACCACGCCGACCGCCGCCACCGCGCAGGTGAGCGAAGTTGCGCCAGCTGCGGAGGCGCCGAAATATTCCGATCGTCCGCCGGCAGTATCGCTCTCTGCACCGGCCGCTACGGTCACACCGGCGGCTCCGGCGGTGTCCACGCCCGCGCCCACCCCGGCGCCGGTCGCGACGACCAAGCCCGCCACCAGGAAAGCGGCAAGTGCGGACAAGCCGAAATCCAAGCGCTGGACCGAGCGCCGCATCATCAGCGAGCTGCACCGCCACGGCATCTATTGGTAATCCGCTCGCCCAAAGCAAATGGCCGGGCAAATGCCCGGCCAGGTCGCAAGAGTCTTGGATTGGATCGATGGCGTTTACTGCGACACCGTCTGCACCACGCTTCCGATCGGACGCGTGTTGGTGCTCGCGGTCGGCACCTTCATGTCCTTCATGATCGCTTCGTCATATTCCGGCAGCGACGCGAGCGTCGTCTTGGCCTTCATCTGCACGACCTTGTAGCCGCCAGCCTTGAGGCGCGCGAGCAGCGTCGGCAGGGCGATGCCGGTGTTCTTCTGGAAATCGTGCATCAGGATGATGCCTTTGCCGAGCTTGTCGAGCCGGGTCATCACCGTCTCGACGATCTTCTCCGGCGTCGCGCCCTTGCGGAAGTCGAAGGAGTCGACGTCGGTCGAGAACATCGCGACGTTGCGGGTGCCGAAATAGCTCACGATCGCCGGATTATGCTGGAGCTGCGGGAAGCGGAAGAACGGCGCCGGGTTGGCACCGAGCGCGAATTTCACCGCGCTGATGCCCTTTTCGACCTCGTCCTTGGCCATCTGCTCGGTCATCTTCTTGCCGTTCAGATTGACGTGCGACCAGGTGTGCGTGCCGACCGTATGGCCCTGGGCCAGCACCTGGCGCAGGATTTCCGGATGATAGGTCGCGTGCTTGCCGACCGAGAAGAACAGGCCCTTGGTGCATTCATCCGCGAGCGCCTTCAGCACATTCGGCGTGTTCACAGGCCAGGGACCGTCGTCGAAGGTCAGCACGACCTCCTTGTCGGTGAGGAAATCGAATTGCTTGAAATGATCGAAGCCGAAGCCGGGGCCGCCGGTGGTGTCGATCTCGACCACGCGGGAGACGCCCAGCGCGTTCGGATTGGCGCAGGTCGATTTCTGCTGAACCGGCATGGCCGGCGCGGGGGCCTGAGCTAGGGCCGTCGGCCTGGCCGCGATCGTCGCGGTGGTCTCGACGTCATCCCTGGCCGCGAGCTTCGCCGGTGCCGGCAATGGATCGGCGGCACGGGCGGCAATTGTCTTGGGAGCGGCCTGGTCGGCGCGCGAGGAATAATAAAACCAACCGCCGGCGGCGATCACGACCGCCGCAACTACACTGGCCAGCATCAGGCCCAACGCATTACGCATCGCTACTCTTTCCAATCACGCAACCAAACCAGCGGAATTTCCCGCGCGACGAGCCATTAATGCGAAGGAACAGTTAACGTGACACCAACACGACAACGGTTGCGGAGGAATTTCAGCGAGGTGCGCCAAAGTGACAGAAGTCACAGAGGGAGGGGCTCGCGTGACCGTCATCACAGTGGAAACTGCTTTGATGGAGCATCGTGGTTCCCATCAACAACGGGCGCCGTTGCGACGGCGCCAATGGGAGCTTCAAATGACCAAGTCTCTGACCAAGTCCTTCTCTGCCAGTATCCGCGACACCAGCCTGGCCCTCGGCTTTGCCGCCATCGTCTCGCTCGTCTCGACGACCTCGAGCTTCGCCTTTTCGGCCGAGGCGCAGCAGCAGTGCACCGGCGACGCCTTCCGCCTGTGCTCGTCGGAAATCCCCAACATCCCGAAGATCACGGCGTGCATGAAGAAGCATCGCGCGGATCTGAGCACCGGCTGCCGCGCCGTCATGGACAAGGATCTCGCCAAGGGCGCTTCGCGCAAGGTCGCTGACGCCCAGGACAGCCAGTAACAGCACGCAACACTGTCTTGCGTCGGTTGGCTCCCCTCGCGACAGGCCCCGGCATCGAGCCGGGGCAACGCGGCGGCGCCATTGCAGCCCGACAACAAAGCCGTTGCGGCTGAGGGATCGTCGCACTAGCTTCGCCCGCACGTTCGTCCGGGCAAGAGGCATTACACGATGACCAGATTTCTTTTCATTCTTCCTTTGCTCCTCGGCGCATCGGTCGCATCCGCGCAGCAGCCGGGCCACGATGCCTGCGCGCGCGACGTCACCCGCTTCTGCCGCGCCGTGATGAACAATGGCGATGGCGCCGTGCTCGCCTGCCTGAAAGAGAATCGCGCCCGACTCAGCAAGGGCTGCGACAAGGTGCTCAAGGAGCACGGGCAGTAAACACACCCTCGTCATTCCGGGGCGCGCCGTAAGGCGCGAGCTCGGAATGACGAGAGTTACGTGCTGCTTCCCGCCGCGGAGGCGACCACCGGCAGCACCTCGGCACTCGCACGATCCGGCGTCTCCTCGTTCCAGCGCACCGAGCCGAACGGACGCTCCAGCATGCGGCGGATCCGCACCGGCTCGGGACCGATGTGGAAAGCGATCGCCTGCTGGTGCAGCGCGCGTTCGGACTGGGTCGAGCGGTTGCGCTGGCGTAAGTAGTCGAACCAGGTCGGGCAATGATAGCGCTCGGTCCACAATTCGGGATCGGCGATGTCGCGCGCGATCGACCAGCCATAGGCGCCGTTGCGTTGCCTCGAGAGCTGCACGTCCTGCATCACGTTGTGGAAGGCGCGCGCGTTCTCCTGGGACACACGGTATTCGATCTCCACCACCAGCGGCCCGCTGCGGCCGGTGATCGACAGCTTGACCTCGGGATCGGCGAGCACGTCAGCGTCCTCGTTGCGGGCGCCGACGCGCGGCATGGTGAGCCAGATCCCGAGCAGCGGCGAGACCAGCATCAGGCCTGCCGCCGTCAGCAGCGCGGCCTCGACGCCGGCATAGTCGGTGAGATGGCCCCAGCCCCAGGCACCGATGGCGATGCCGCCGGAGATCGAGGCCTGGAACGCCGCGAGCGAGCGGCCGGCGACCCAACGCGGCGCCGAGAGCTGCACGCCGATGTTGAACAGCGCGATCGCCGCCATCCAGACCGCGCCGGCCAAAACCAGCGCCGTCGCCGTCAGCACCGGCTCGGTGCTCACTGCGAGGGCGGCCATCGCGAACGCCATCGAGATGGTGCAGGCGCGGATCGCGGCCTCACCGCTCATGCGCTTGCGCAATTCGTGGATGTTGAGTGCGCCGATCACCGCGCCCATGCCGAAGGCGCCGAGCATGATGCCGTAGGTCTGTGCACCACCATGCAAGAGGTCGCGCGCGACCAGCGGCATCAGCGCCATGATCGCGCCGCCGATCAGGCCCATCACCAGCGTGCGCAGCAGCACGATCTTGATAGGCGGTGAATTGGTGATGTAGCGGAAGCCCGACACCATGGCGCGGTTGAGCTTCTCCCGCGGCAGGCGCGATGGTTCGGTGTTACGGCGCCACAGCAGCAGCACCACCAGCAGCGGCAGATAGAGGAGCGCGTTGCAGGCGAACGCGGCCACAGCGCCGAGCGAGGCGACAATGACGCCGCCGACCGCGGGACCGAAGCTGCGGGCGATGTTGTAGCTGATGCCGTTCAACGCAACGGCCGAGGGCAGCGCGTCGGGCGGCACCTGCTCGCTGACCGAAGACTGCCATGCCGGGCCGAACAGCGCGTTGCCGCTGCCCACCACGAAGCAGAAGGCGAGCAGCGCTTCGGGGGTGATGAGGTTGAACCCGGCCAGCACCGTCAGAGCCGTCGCGCCGGTGAGTGCAACCATCAGCGAGACCAGGGTGACGATGCGGCGGTCATACATGTCCGCGATGGCGCCGGCCGGCATCGAGATCAGCATGATCGGCAGCATCAAGGCGGTCTGCACCAGCGCCACCTTGTCCGCCGAGGCCGCCATCTGCGTCATCGCCCAGGCCGCGCCGACGCCCTGGATCAGGAGGCCGAGATTGGAGAGCAGGCTGGCGAGCCAGATGCGCCGGAACACGGTGTACCGCAGAGGCGCGGTGATGCCGTCGGCGGCGATCTTCTGGCGGTTAGTCTGCTCGGTCATATCCCCTTCCAAACGGGCTGGCAGAAATGGTCTTCGGAAATGGTCCTGGGAGATGGTCTTGGGAAATGGTCTTGGAGTGATCCCGGGCGATTCCGGCAAATTCAGTGATGCCTGCGAAAGTCATTCGCTGTCCAGTGGTTAGGCCGCTATAAGCGGTGCAAAGAATTGGTTTGCCGGGAGGAACATATGAAGCTGTCGCGACGGACGATCCTGCAGGGGGCGGGCAGCTTGCCTTTCGCAATTGCGAGCTTGCGGACGGGCGCATGGGCCCAATCTGCGCCCGCCGCGGCGCCGGGCACCGAGGTGCCGCCGATCCTGTTCGTCCACGGCAATGGCGACTACGACGCGCTCTGGATGACGACGCTGTGGCGGATGGAATCCAACGGCATCGCGCGCGATCGCATGATGGCGATCAATTTCACCGATCCCAATGCGCGCACAGACGACAAGGTCGAGCAGGCGAACCGATCCTCGACCGAGGACCAGCGCCGCGAGCTTGCCGCTGCGATCGCGGAGCTGAAGCGCCGCACGGGTGCGCCTCGCGTGGCGCTGGTCGGCAGCTCGCGCGGCGGCTACGCGATCCGCAACGTGATCAAGAACGGCGGCGCCGGCGATGTCAGCCATGCCGTCTTGTGCGGCACGCCCAATCACGGCGTGTTCGCCACCGACGACCAGCCCAACAACGAGTTCAACGGCCGCGGCGTATTCCTGCGCGGCCTGAACGAGGGCGAGAGCGAGGTGACGCCGGGTGTCGCCTTCCTCACATTGCGAAGCGACGGCATGGACAAATACGCCCAGGCCGACGGCCGTTTCATCGGCAAGCCCGGCACGTCGACCGGTGTCACCGTCGAAGGACCGGAGCTGAAGGGCGCCACCAATCTGGTGCTCGGCGCGCTCGACCATCGCGAGGTGGCGTTCCATCCGCGCGCCTTCCGCGAGATCTACAAATTCATCGCGGGTCGCGAGCCCGCGCGCATTGCGATCATGCCGGACCCAAGCGTGCGGCTGAGCGGCCTTGTCACGGGGACGCCGGGCGGCGTGCCGACCAATCGCCCGGTGACGGGCGCAACCATCGATATCTTTCGCGTCGATCCTGAAACCGGAGAGCGCAACGGCGGTGCGCTGCACAGCGCGAAGACCGGTGCCGATGGCCGCTGGGGGCCGGCGCAGGTCGATCCCGCCTGGTCGCTTGAATTCGTGCTGACATCGCCGGACGCGCCGACGACGCATATCTACCGCTCGCCTTTCCCGCGCTCTTCCGACGTCGTGCATTTGCGCGCCGCGCGCCCGCTGGGGCCTGCTGACAAGGACGCAGCAGCTGTCGTGATCATGTCGCGGCCGAGGGGCTATTTCGGCCTGCCGCGGGATGTGGTGCTGCTCGACGGAAAGGAGCCGGCCGACGTCAAGCCGGGCGTGCCCACGGATTCGGCAGCAACCCTGCGGCTTCCCGCCGGCGGGGTTGGGCGCAAAATCGTGGCCGAGTTCGGCGAAGAACGAATTGTGGCGCGTGCCTGGCCTGCCCCGGAGAACAGGATTGCGATTGCCGAGCTGACTTACTAGCTATTTGCCTGCGTCATATCGGGAGAGAGCCATGAACATCGCCAGCGTGCGCAGGCCCATCATCCCTCCGGCGCCCCCGCGTGCGCCCGACGACATGTCCTTCTTCGGCCGGCTTGCCGTGATCCGGCACAACATGATCGCGACGTGGGGGCAGCCCGCCTATGAGGAAGACGTCATCAAGGGGCGCTTCTTCCTCCACAACAGCTTCATCCTGAACCAGCCGGATGCAATCCGGCACGTCCTGCTCACCAATTACGAGAACTATACGCGCACGCCGGCGGGCATCCGCATGCTGCGTCCCGTGCTGGGCGATGGTCTTCTGATCGCGGAAGGTCACTCATGGACGTTCCAGCGCCGCACGCTCGCGCCGGCCTTCACCCCGCGCGCCACCGCCAACCTCGTGCCGCACATGACGGCGGTGCTCGACGAGACCATTGCCAAGCTCGATACGCAGACGGGCGCGCCGGTCGATCTGCGCGAAATCATGCAGCGGATGACGCTGGAGATCGCCGGGCGCACGATGTTCTCGTTCGGCATGGACCGGCATGGCGCGACCTTGCGCAATTTCATCGTGGAATATGCGTCCCGGCTCGGACGGCCCTACTTCCTCGACATGCTGCTGCCGGTGTCGTGGCCGAGCCCGATGGATTTTGCCCGCGCCCGCTTCCGCAAGCGCTGGACCGAATTCGTCGCGATGTTGATCGCCGAGCGGCGTTCTGCCGGCAAGAAGGAAGGCGCGCCGCCGCGTGACCTGTTCGATCTCATGGACGCGGCGCGCGATCCGGAAACCGGCAAGGGCTTCTCCGACGAGCAGCTCGTCGACGAGGTCGCGACCATGATCCTGGCGGGTCACGAGACCACGGCGACGGCGCTGTTCTGGGCGCTCTATCTGCTCGCGCTCGATCCTGATACGCAGGAGGAAGTGGCGTCCGGGACGAGCGGCGAGCATCTCGACAGCATGGCCGACATCGACCGGCAGAAACTCACCCGTGCCGTGATCGACGAGACCATGCGGCTCTATCCTCCGGCCTTCCTGGTCGCGCGTGCCGCACGCGAAAAGGACAATGCGGCCGGAATCGAGATCGGCAAGGGCGACATCATCATGATCGCGCCATGGCTGCTGCATCGGCACGAGAAGCTATGGGATCAGCCGAACGCGTTCATTCCAAAGCGCTTCATGTCGGCGGAGGCGCCGGACCGCTTCGCCTATTTGCCGTTCGGCGCAGGGCCGCGCGTCTGCATCGGCGCGCCGTTCGCGCAAGCCGAATCCGTACTGGCGCTGGCCCGGCTGATCGGCGCGTTCCGGGTCGAGCTCGCCGACCAGGCGAATCCCGTGATCCCGCTGGGCGTCGTCACGACCCAGCCGGACCACTCACCCATGTTCCGCATCACACGTCGGTGACGGGCTCCTCGTCTGGCCGATGGCGTGATCCACCCTAGATAGAGTCCCGCCATGAGCGACATTCAGGCCCAGTTTTCCGTTCTCAAGCAGACCGCCGACGCCAAGGTGGTCGATGCGATTGCGCGTCTGATCGAGGACGGCGAGGATCACGAGCTCAACCGCGTCAATGTCCTCGACTTCGCCACGCAGCATGCCGTCGACGAAGAACACGCGAT
The DNA here is from genome assembly GCF_002266465.3 of Bradyrhizobium symbiodeficiens. Lineage (NCBI taxonomy): Bacteria > Pseudomonadati > Pseudomonadota > Alphaproteobacteria > Hyphomicrobiales > Nitrobacteraceae > Bradyrhizobium > Bradyrhizobium symbiodeficiens. The sequence continues at coordinate 282,327 of NZ_CP029427.2, forward strand.
CTCGGCCTTCCTGCATGCGGCGCGGCTCGGGCTTTTCGATCTCGGCTGGAACGTACTGTGTCCCGGCTGCGGCGGCGTGCTCGGCGCGCATACGACGCTGAAGGCGCTCAAGCCCGACGACTATCACTGCGCGCTCTGCGCTTGCGGCTACAAGGCCTCCGTCGACGATCAGGTCGAGGTCTCCTTCACCGTGAATCCGCGGGTCCGGCGCATCGCGGCGCACGACCCCGATACGCTTCCGGTGTGGGAGTATTTCAAGCAGGTGTTCTGGAGCTCCGGCGTCGACTTCAACAAGGACTCGTTCGCGACGCTGGCGAACGAGGTGACGCTGGATACGATGGAGCTGCCGGCCGGCGAGAAGGCGACCATGTCGCTGCAACTGCCTGGTGACTTCGTCATCATTTTCGAGCCGGTGACGCACGCCGCCCATTTCATCGACGTCCAGGGCGAGCCGACCAAAGACCGCCAGCAACTCGCCATTATGTACAACAAGATGCAGGCCCCGACCGGAACCACGACCATGCGGCCGGGCCCGCTGCGGCTGTCGCTGGAGAACCAGGCCGGCGTGCGCGTGCTGCCGTCGGTGTTCATCGCGGCCGAAGCGCTCCACCATCTGATCGGCCAGCGCAAGCCGTTCCTCACCGCCAAGCGGATGCTGTCGAACCAGACCTTTCGCGATGTGTTCAAGGCGGACAATCTCAGTCTCGATCAGCGGCTCCAGATCACGTCGCTGACCTTCCTGTTCACCGATCTGAAGGGCTCGACCGCGCTCTACGAGCGCGTCGGCGACCTCGCCGCGTTCGATCTCGTGCGTGCGCATTTCCATGCGCTGCTCGAGATCATTTCCTCCGAGAAGGGCGCGGTGGTGAAGACCATCGGCGATGCCGTGATGGCGACCTTCGTCCGGCCCGAGCACGCCATCGTCGCGGGCCTGCGGATGCGATCGGCGATGGACGAGCTCAACAAGCGGCGCGGCACCGACGATCTCATCGTCAAGATCGGCATCCATGAAGGCCCCTGCCTCGCGGTGATGCTCAACGAGCGGCAGGATTATTTCGGCCAGACCGTCAACATCGCCGCCCGCGTGCAGAGCCTGTCGACCGCGCAGGAGATCCACATCACCGGCCCGGTGCTCGATGCGCCGGCCGTGGCGGAAGTGCTGAAGCAGCGCGAGATCAGGCCGATCCAGAAGCAGGCCGCATTGCGCGGCATCGCCGACAAGATGGTGGTGTACGAGATTCCTTGAGGGATGGTCGATGGCGGCTCCAAGCCGCCCTGGAATAGGCCAGCCATGACGGTGAATGAGGCACCGAGATTGCGGAAACGTAATGCAGCGCGCGGAACTGACGCACGTTGCGCCGGTTGAGTTTCCTGCTCATATAATGCTGGTAGCGGCCGCGCTTCGCGGCTGTATCAATTTCGGTAGGACCTTATGCTCGACGGCCTGCGCCAATTCATCGCCGACATTGTCGCCCCCCACGACCAGAACCGCACCTTCGGTGACAGCGATTATCGGTTGGCTGCCACCGCGCTGCTGGTCCACGTGGTCTCGCTGGACGGCCAGCCGAGCGCGGGTGAGCAGCGCAAGCTGCACAGCCTGATCGAAAGCCATTTTGGGCTCGATCGCGGCACTGCGGATCGCCTGATTGCGGACGCCACCCAGGTCGAGGGCGAGGCGGTGGACCTCTATCACTTCACCAGTGTCATCATGCGCTCGCTCGACGAAGAGGGCCGCAAGCGCATCGTCCGGATGATGTGGGAGCTGGTCTATGCCGACGGCCAGGTCTCCGAATTTGAAGACAACGTCGTCTGGCGCGCCTCCGACCTGCTCGGAATCTCCCAGCGCGACCGGATCGACCTGAAGCATGCGGTGGCTGAGCGCGCCGCTGGTCAGGTGAAGGACAGCGCCGTCGGCGGCTGATCCGCGCAAACCGCCGGATGGCCGGTTGTACTGACCACATGGCGAAACTTTAATGTAGGTGCCGCCCGTCCGGCTCCGGATTCATCCGTAAATACCCGGTTTCCTGCTCCCCCTGTCGCCCGCTCAAGCGGCCATGCGGCCGACGCCGCTTGCCTGTCGCGCACGGCTTGTGCTCTCGTTCCGCCATTGCGGGGCCAGGAACTTGCGGGGCCAAGAACTTCAATTCGAGAGACTTCTATCGTGACCGAGCGGGTAACGTTGATCACCGGTGCTTCGGCGGGCATAGGTGCGGAGCTGGCGCGCGTGTTTGCCGCCAATGGACATCGCCTCGCATTGACGGCGCGGCGCGCGGATCGATTGGAGGCGCTCGCGAACGAGCTCGCCGCCAAGGGCGGCAGGAAGCCGATCGTGATTGCCTGCGATCTCGAGAACCCCGGCGCCGGTGAGACGATCGCGGCGGCGCTGGCCGCCGAAGGCGTCGAGCTCGATCACCTCGTCAACAATGCCGGCTTCGGTGTGTTCGGCGATGCCATCGAGCGCGATCGAGACGAGCAGGTCGGGATTGTCGACGTCAACGTGCGGGCTCTGACGGATTTGTCGCTGCGCTTCGCCGATCAGCTCATCAGGAACAAGGGCGGTCTTCTCAATGTCGGCTCGGTCGCAGGCTTCCTGCCCGGTCCCGGCATGGCCGTCTATTATGCGTCCAAGGCCTACGTGATTTCCTTCACCGAAGCGCTCCGGGCCGAGCTCGCGCCGCGCGGCGTTCGCGTCACCGTGCTTTGCCCGGGTCCCGTGCCCACCGAATTCCAGGCGCGTGCCGGCGTCGGCTCCGGACATGATACGGCGCTTCTCAATGTTTCGGCCGCCGAGGTTGCACGGGAGGCCTATCGTGGCCTGATGGCCAACAAACGGGCAGTGCTGCCCGGTTTCGGCATCAAGATTGTGCCCTTTGCGCTGCGCTTCTTCCCGCGGGGCTTCATCCTGGCTGCCACCAGTCGGTTCCAGAGGCAGAGGCATTAGGTCTCGAAGCGCCCGTATTGGCCCGGAGCTTGCTTCGGTTTTGATGTGTGCGCGAACTCACACGAAATTAACGATCGCTTAGTTATGCTGGCGGTCTGAACTGATAGCACTCGCAGAGGCCATGTCGTTTCGGACGAACAGGTTTGTTGGCGCAGAATTGGTGCCCTTCCCGAGAAGGACGCCAGGCGCCGCCACCTCTGAAACCCTATTGCCGGTTCTGATTATCCTGCACCAGGAATCCTCGACGCCGGGCCGTGTCGGCAACGCGCTCCGTGCACTCGGCCATCGCCTCGATATCCGCCGTCCGCGCTTCGGCGATCCCCTGCCCGAGACGCTCGACCGGCATGCCGGCGCCGTGATCTTCGGCGGGCCGATGAGCGCCAACGATCCCGATGACTACATCCGCCGCGAGATCGACTGGATCGAAATTCCGCTCCGCGAGCAGCGGCCGTTTCTCGGCATATGCCTTGGGGCTCAGATGCTGGCGATGCAGCTCGGTGCGCGCGTCGCCCCGCATGCCGACGCCCTGACCCAGATCGGCTACTACCCGATCCGGCCCACAGCCGCGGGCCACGCGCTCTGCCCGGCCTGGCCGGCCCAAGTCTATCACTGGCATCGCGAGGGCTTCGAGCTGCCGGTCGGCACGGAGCTGCTGGCAGAAGGCGACGATTTCCCGGTACAGGCATTCCGTGCCGGCAATGCCTTCGGCGTTCAGTTTCATCCCGACGTGACCTACGCGATGATGCATCGCTGGACCACGCGCGGCTATGACGGCTTCAGCGCGCCCGGTGCGCGGCAGCGGCATCATCACTTCGCCGATCGTGCCGTGTACGACGCCGCAGAGCGCGCCTGGCTCGACCATTTCATGAATGGCTGGCTGGCACGCCGTGCGGTGCTGGCGCAGGCCGCCGAGTAATTCCGCCTTCGCGCGGGTCTTTGGCGCAAGCCCTTGCCTCTTCTCTGGATATGCTAGGCTCTCTGCCAACGAGCGCGCACCAATGCGTGCCGGAAGACAAAGGGAGAGCGTCATGGCCTACGAGCACATTCTTTATGAGGTGAGCGACAAGATCGCGACCATCACGCTCAATCGCCCCGACCGCATGAATGCGTGGACGCCGACAATGGAGCGCGACGTACGCCACGCGATGGAAGCCTCGAGCGCCGACGACAATGTCCGCGTCATCATCCTCACCGGCGCGGGCCGCGCCTTCTGTGCCGGCGCCGACATGGACGCGCTGAAGGGGCTCGACCCCGATGACGTCAGGCGCGCAACGAATCTGCCTCCGTTCGACATGAACCGGCGTCCGGACTGGCAGACGCGCTACGGTTTCTATCCGTCGATCAAGAAGCCTGTGATCGCCATGCTCAATGGCGCCACGGCCGGCATCGGCCTCGTGCACGCGCTTTATTGCGACCTGCGCTTTGCCGCCGACAACACCGTGTTCACGACCGCCTTCGCGCGGCGCGGCCTGATTGCCGAGCACGGCATCAGCTGGATGCTGCCGCGCATCGTCGGCCACGCCAACGCGATGGATCTGCTGCTATCGGCAAGGCGCGTGCCGAGCGACGAGGCGTTGCGGATCGGCCTGGTGAACCGGCTCTGCTCGCCCGAAAAACTCCGCGAGGAGACCTATGCCTATGCGCGCGACCTCGCCGATTTCGTCTCGCCGAGCGCAATGGGCGTAATCAAGCGCCAGCTCTACGAGGTGCCGTTCCAGACGCTGGCGGAGGCAACGATCGAGGCAAACCGGGAGATGATGGTGGCGCTGGCTGGTAGCGATTTCCGGGAGGGGGTTGCGAGCTTCATGGAGAAGCGGCCGCCGCGGTTTACGGGGAGGTAGGGGGCTGTCTGGAAAAGTCGGGCTTTGCCGGACACCACGCTTCACCCTTCGGGCTCCTCGTGGGTGCGCCACGCGTAGCCCGAAGGGCGAAGCGTGGTGGAGCCAGGCGGGATCGAACCGCCGACCTCGTCATTGCGAACGACGCGCTCTCCCAGCTGAGCTATGGCCCCGTTTGCTGGCCACTCTGGTGAATGCGGCCGACAACCGGGCGCCATTTAAGTCCCCGCCAAGGTCAAGTCAAGGACGGGTGTAAGGCGGTTTTAGCCATTCGGGGCACCGACTTCCCTTGTTTGGGCGGGGGGGAACCGATATCTAGCAAAAGGCGTCAATCCGACCGCAGCCAGAGTTCGATAGTCAGAGTCTTCAAAAGCCAGAGTCTTTCAAATCATGCGTGCCGTTCTCGACATCGTCATCATCGTGCTCGACCTCTACGTCTGGCTGCTGATCGCCTCCGCGATCCTGTCCTGGCTGATCGCCTTCAACGTCGTGAACACGCGCAACCAGTTCGTGTCGGCGGTGGCGGAGTTCTTGTACCGGATCACCGAGCCGGTGCTGGCGCCGATTCGCAATTTCCTGCCCAGTCTCGGCGGTCTCGACATCTCGCCGATCATCCTGATCCTGCTCATCATGTTCATCGAGCGGGTGATCCTGTACTACATCTACCCGAACGTGGTCTGAGCGGGCTGGAGCCCTTGGTTGCCAACGAAGCTTGTAAGGAACCCTGGCGTTATTCGGCCGCAGGCATCAGCATCGCGTTGCGGGTGACGCCGCGCGGCGGCCGCGACGGCATCGACGGGATCGAACAGCTCTCCGACGGCCGCAGCGTGCTCAAGGTGCGGGTGCGCGCCATCGCCGATGGTGGCGAGGCCAACAAGGCCGTCTTGGTCCTGCTGGCGAAATCGCTGGGCGTCCCCAAGGCCGGCGTAAAGCTCCTGTCCGGCGCCACCTCGCGGCTGAAGCAGATCGCGGTCGACGGCGATCCGACACGGCTCGGTGAAGCCCTGCGCCAGCTGGTCTCGGGCCAAGCGAAAGACTGAGGGAACTGACATGACCGCTGAGATCATCGATGGAAAAGTCATCGCCGCGGAACTTCGGGCCCGCGTTGCTGAGGAGGTCGCCCGCGTCAAGCGCGAGCACAATTTGGTGCCCGGCCTGGCGGTCGTGCTGGTCGGCAGCGACCCCGCCAGCGAGGTTTATGTCCGCTCCAAGCACACCCAGACCCAGGCCGCCGGCATGGCCTCGTTCGAGCACAAGCTGCCGGCCGACGTCTCGCAGGCAGATCTCCTGGCGCTGGTCGCAAAGCTCAACCGCGATCCGGCCGTGCACGGCATTCTGGTGCAACTGCCGCTGCCGAAGGGGCTTAACACCGAAGCCGTCGTCAACGCCATCGACCCCGCCAAGGACGTCGATGGGCTGCATCCGAACAATGCCGGCAGGCTCGCCGGCGGTTTCGAGGCACTGTCGCCCTGCACGCCGCTCGGCTGCATCATCCTGACCAAGAGCGTGCACGCCTCGCTGGAAGGCATGAACGCCATCGTCATCGGCCGCTCCAACCTGGTCGGCCGCCCGTTGGTGCAATTGCTGCTGAACGAGAACGCCACGGTGACGATCGCGCATTCGCGATCGCGCGACCTGCCCGGCCTCGTGAAGCAGGCCGATCTCGTCTATGCCGCGGTCGGCAGGCCCGAGATGGTGCGCGGTGATTGGCTGAAGCCGGGCGCGACCGTGATCGACGTCGGCATCAACCGGATACCCAAAGAAGACGGCAAGACGCGCCTCGTCGGCGACGTCGCCTATCAGGAAGCACTTGGGGTTGCCGGCGCGATCACGCCGGTGCCGGGCGGCGTCGGTCAGATGACGGTGGCGTGCCTGCTGGTCAATACGCTGCGTGCGGCCTGCGCGATTGCCGAGCTACCGAAGCCGGCGGTGTAGCTGAACTCTCGTGCCCCGGACGCAGCGCAGCGCTTCTTCAGCGGTGCGCTGCTGAGCCGGCGCCCAGAGGCTCAGCCCTTCTTCTTCTTCTCGCGATCCATGCCTTCGAGGATCAGCTTGTGCGCGTCCTCCGGGCCGCCCCAGCGCAGGATCTTCACCCATTTGCCCTTCTCGAGATCCTTGTAGTGCTCGAAGAAGTGCTGGATCTGCTGCAGCGTGATGTCGGGCAGGTCGGAATACGACTTCACCTTGTCGTAGCGCTGCGTCAGCTTCGACGACGGCACCGCCAGAATCTTCTCGTCGCCGCCGGCTTCGTCTTCCATGAACAACACGCCGACCGGGCGCACGCTCATGACGGCGCCGGGAATGATGGCGCGGGTGTTGATGATCAGGACGTCGCAGGGGTCGCCGTCATCCGACAAAGTATGCGGGATGAAACCGTAGTTACCGGGGTAACGCATTGGCGTGTAGAGGAAACGGTCGACCACCAGCGTGCCGGCTTCCTTGTCCATCTCGTACTTGATCGGTTCGCCGCCCACGGGGACTTCGATGAGGACGTTGACTTCGTGTGGTACGTTTTTCCCGATCGAGATCGCATCGATACGCATTGAAGGCTCCGTTGTTGCCGAGGGTAAATCGCGCCCGGCAGCGATTTTGGCGCTGTCATACGCGGGCTTGGCCCGCTGATCCATCGTGTTCTTGTGAAATAATGAATCCGGAGATCACCGGCTCAAAGGCAACGGTATCGACGGACGGGAAACGCTGCCGGATAAGCTTTCAGCAGCTCAATTGGTCCAGGCGAAGGCAACCTTGTCGAGCGACTTCGGCCCGAATCGCTCCGAGGAGCGTGCCACCATACGGCCCCCAGCGCCCGGTAGAACTCGGTCGCAGGGTCGTTGTCCGAGAGCGCCCACACCACCATGCTCTTCAGCCCGCTCTGCATCAGGTCGCGGCGGGCAGAGGCGAACAGGCGGCGGCCGAAACCAAGGCCCTGGAATTCGGGGCGCAGGTAAAGCTCGTAGATCTCGCCGTCGAAATGCAGGCTGCGGGCGCGGTTGCGGCCGTAATTGGCGTAGCCTGCGATCTTGTCGCCGAACACCAGCACGCTGACGCGGCTACCCTTGCGGATCGCACTGTCCCACCATTGCGGGCCGCGGCGGTTGATGAGCTTTTCCAGCTCGGCGCCGGGAATAATGCCCTGATAGGCCGAGCGCCAGGCTTCGTCATGAGTTGACGCCACCGCAGTTGCATCTGCAGCTTTGGCCGGCCGGACCTCGATCAGGGTTGTGCTCATGGGCGCAATCAAACCAAGTCGCCGCGCCGGCGGCAAGACCTATCGTTAATTATCGGTTAACGTGTGGATTTTGTGCATCAGTTCCTAACCATGTTGTATCGAAAAAAGACAAGACGCCGACTCGAATGGCACCGGCGTGCCACGCGTCGGTGCAAAACTCCCTCTGCGGCAACGAATGAGCGGCAATGGCAACGCAGAAAGTCTGCCGATACTGATTCGTTCCGACTAGTCTGATTGTCGCTGTTCTCGCCTCCGGCCATTCATGCGGCTTCTCAACATCATCCTAGCGCTCCTGGCTCTGCTGGCCTTGTCGACTGCGCCTCTGTGCGCCCAGGTCACGTTTGGCCCATCGGGCGAGGAGGGCGAACCGTTTCGCCGACAAACGTGGCTCGTGCCGTCGCCGGATACCGATATTGCTGCGCGTGCCCTGCTGTTTCGCCCCACTGGTGCAGGTCCGTTCCGGCTTGCGGTCGTCGCGCACGCCTCGACGCAGAATACCTTGCGTCGAGCGCAAATGCCGCAGCCGGAATACCGTCCGCTCGCCGCCTTTCTCGTCGCGCGCGGTTTTGCCGTGCTGGTGCCGGAGCGGCTCGGCCATGGTGCGACCGGCGGCCGCTATGTCGAGGACCAGGGCGGCTGTGATGAGGCGGACTATGCGCGTTCGGGCCGTGCAACGGCCGAGGAAGTCCGGCTCGCGCTGGAGTTCTTGCGAAAGCAGGATTTCATTCGCAAGGATGCCGCGATCGTGCTCGGCCATTCCGCCGGCGGCTGGGGTGCGCTGGCGCTCGCCAATGTCGATCCGAAGGCGATCTCGGCCATCATCGCGTTTGCGCCGGGGCGTGGCGGCCACGCCAACGACGAGCCGAACCGGATCTGCGCGAAGCACACGCTTCTTGCGGCCGCGACCGAGTTTGGCAAGGGCGCGCGGATTCCCGTCACGTGGCTCGTTGCGACCAATGACAGCTATTTTGCGCCGGCATTCTCGAGAGCGCTGGCCGATGCGTTTCGTGGCAGCGGCGGCAAGGTCGACTTCCACACTTTGCCGGCCGTCGGCAGCGAGGGGCATTGGATGATCGAGAGTGAGGCCGGCGTCGACGCAGCGAGGACCGAACTCGATCGCGTGCTGAACCAGCCTGTGGCGCCTGTGAAGCGACAGGACAACCGCTGATGAGCAAGTGGCCCGATGATGACGTGATCCTGTATGACGGCGTCTGCATCTTCTGCTCGCGCTGGGTGCGGTTCGTCGCTGCGCGCGATACGGCGAAGCGGTTTCGTTTCACGCCGGTCCAGTCGGAGTATGGAGCCCGGCTCGCGCGGACATTTGAGATTGATCCGGAGGACCCCGACACCAACGCCGTTCTTCATGGCGGCGAGGTGTTCATGAAGTCGGACGCCGCGCTGACGGTGCTGTCGCAGCTGCGTGGCTGGAACTGGGTGCGCGCGCTATTCGCGGTGCCGAAACCGCTGCGCGATTTTGTCTATAGCCTTGTCGCGCACAACCGCTATCGCATCTTCGGGAAGTATGACGCGTGCTTCGTCCCGATGCGGAGTTGCAGGCGCGAGTGCTTGAATAGTGCCTCCTTGTCACCGTGAAGAGCGAAGCGACGAAGCAATCCAGAATCTTTCCGCCGCGACAGCCCGGATCGCTTCGCTGCGCTCGCAATGACGGCGCTTGTGGCTACGGCCTGAGCAAAGCCGCCAGTACTTCCTTCGCCGCCCGTTCCCCGCTGTCCCGCGCTCCATGCGCCGTCGTGAAGAAATTCGGCGACGTCGCTTCTCCGGCGAAGAACAGCCGGCAATCCACCGGCGCGGCCAGCGCGGCGCGATCTCCCGCATGGCCCGGCAGCGCATGCGAATAGGCACCGCGCGCAAAGGGGTCGTGGCCCCAGCGCGACTCTGCGAGCGGCTTCAGCTTGCGGCGGATGTCGTTGCCCAGATAGTCCGCGATTTCATCGATACTTTGCGCGGCGAAGGCGCCCTCGCCGGCGCCCTCCAGGTCGCGCGCAAAGGTGCCGCCGAAAAAGCCGTCGATGCAGGGCTGGCCGAACGGGCGGATATGGTAGGTGCCCATTGCGGTGCGCATGGTCGCGCCGCGCAGATTGCCTTCCCTTGGAAAGGCTTCTGCGTCCTCCAGCGCCAGCACCACCTTGTCGTCGACGCCGAGCGGCAGGCCAGCCGCAGCATCGACCTTGGCCGGCAACGGCGGCGAGAAGCGGATGGCTTCGTCCGCGATCAGGTTGGTCGGCACCGTGACGATCACCTTGTCCGCAGTGAGCGTGCCCGACGACGTCTCGATCCGAATTCGCCTGCCGGAATGGTCGATCAGAGAAACGTTGCAGTTCAGCACCACCGGGCAGGAGGCGCCATAGGCAGCGATCAGCGCACCATACCCGGCCCGGACGCGCCAATTGAAATAGGTGTCCTCGTAGGCGTCCATGTCGAGGATCGAGACCCGATCGAGCTCACAGCCATTCACATAGGTCGAGACGGCATTGATCATCGGGTTCCAGCGATTGCCCGGCTCGAGATATCGCTCGGCCGGCGCATCCGCGCCCGCTTCCGCAGCCTCGCTGACGCGGTCGTAGAACGCGTCAATCTCGCGCGCGAACTCGTCGCGCTCTCGTTCCGGAAACACCTCGCCAAAGGCACGATCGCGCCAAGGTGGCAGGTCGGTGTTGAGCGCGAAATTCAAGCGCTTGGCGATGGCGACGAAAGAGTTCCTGTCGGCCGAGTGAAGCCAGCCGCAGCCGACATCGAAGATGACCTCGGGCGAGGCCTGCACGGTCCACGCGCGGCCACCGAGCCTGTTACGCGCCTCCAGCACGATCACAGAGAGGCCCGAGCCCTGCAACGCGTGCACGGCGCCGAGGCCGGCGGCACCGGCACCGATGATCGCGACGTCGACTGAGGAAGGGAGGGAACTCATGGGTGAGCTATAGCACGTCTGTAATGCGCGCTAACGACAGCACAGAAATGTCATTGCTCGTGCGGCGCGCCCGCGCACGAGAGCGGGTGATCCGGCATTTCAGAAAGCGGATTTGCGAGGTGGGCAAAGGCGCTCTGCACCGTGCCCACCACTGTCGATCAAAACTTCAAGTGGTGGGCACGCTTGCGCTTTGCCCACCCTAAGGCGCTACGTCCGGGGCACGAGAGCGCTGGTCTTACGCCACCGCTTCCTTGGACTTTTCGGCGCGCTTGCGCTCGTTCGGGTCGAGGTGCTTCTTGCGCAGGCGGATCGACTTCGGCGTGACCTCGACGAGCTCGTCGTCCTCGATATAAGCGAGCGCCTTTTCCAGCGTCATGCGGATCGGCGGGGTCAGGCGCACCGCCTCGTCCTTCGACGTCGTGCGGATGTTGGTGAGCTGCTTGCCCTTGAGCACGTTGATCTCGAGGTCGTTGTCGCGGGTGTGCTCGCCGACGATCATGCCCTTATAGACCTTCCAGCCCGGCTCGATCATCATCGGGCCGCGGTCTTCCAGCTTGAACATGGCGTAGGCCACCGCTTCGCCCTGGTCGTTGGAGATCAGCACGCCGTTGCGGCGGCCCTGGATCTCGCCCTTGTACGGCGCGTAGCCGTGGAACAGGCGGTTCATGATCGCGGTGCCGCGGGTGTCGGTGAGCAGTTCGCCCTGGTAGCCGATCAGGCCGCGGGTCGGCGCGTAGAACACCAGGCGGAGGCGGTTGCCGCCGGACGGCTTCATCTCGACCAGCTCGGACTTGCGCTCGCTCATCTTCTGCACGACGACGCCGGAATGCTCCTCGTCGACGTCGATCACGACTTCCTCGATCGGCTCCATGGTGGCGCCGGTGGCTTCGTCTTTCTGGAACACGACGCGCGGACGCGACACCGAGAGCTCGAAGCCTTCGCGGCGCATGGTCTCGATCAGGATCGCGAGCTGCAATTCGCCGCGGCCCGAGACTTCCATCGCGTCCTTGTCGGAAGCTTCGACGACGCGCAGCGCGACGTTGCCTTCGGCTTCACGCAACAGACGGTCGCGGATCATGCGGCTCGTCACCTTGTCGCCTTCGGTGCCGGCGAGCGGCGAGTTGTTGACGATGAACGACATCGACACGGTCGGCGGATCGATCGGCTGCGCCGGCAGCGGCACCTCGACGGTCGGATCACAGAACGTGTCGGCGACGGTGCCCTTGGTGAGGCCCGCGATGGCAACGATGTCGCCGGCTTCGGCCTCATCGAGCGGCGTGCGCTCGAGACCGCGGAAGGCCAGGATCTTGGTGATGCGCCCGGTCTCGACCAGCTTGCCCTCGGCGTTGAGTACCTTGACCTGCTGGTTCGGCTTGAGCACGCCGGAGGAGATGCGGCCGGTGATGATACGGCCGAGATAGGGATTGGCTTCGAGAATGGTGCCGATCATGCGGAACGGACCCTCTTCCACCGTCGGCGGGGCGACGTGGCGCAGGATCAGGTCGAACAGCGGCTCCATGCCCTTGTCGTTCGGACCCTCCGGGCTGTCGGCCATCCAGCCCTGCTTGGCCGACCCGTAGAGGATCGGGAAGTCGAGCTGCTCCTCGCTGGCGTCGAGCGCCGCGAACAGGTCGAACACCTCGTTGATGACTTCGGTCGGGCGTGCGTCGGGGCGGTCGACCTTGTTGATGACGACGATCGGCTTGAGGCCGACCTTGAGCGCCTTGGAGACCACGAACTTGGTCTGCGGCAGCGGGCCTTCCGCGGCATCCACCAGCACCAGGGCGCCATCCACCATGTTCAGGATGCGCTCGACCTCGCCGCCGAAATCGGCGTGGCCGGGCGTGTCGACGATGTTGATGCGGGTGTCCTTCCACTGCACCGAGGCCGCCTTGGCCAGGATGGTGATGCCGCGCTCGCGCTCCAGATCGTTGGAGTCCATGGCACGGTCGGTCACCTTCTGGTTCTCGCGGAACGTGCCGGACTGCTGGAGGAGTTTGTCGACGAGGGTCGTCTTGCCGTGGTCGACGTGAGCGATGATGGCGACGTTGCGGAGGTTCATGAGTGAGCTTCTTTACGTTCGAACAATGGGTTAAGCGCGATCTCGCCGGTCGGACCGGGACCTCTTCTCGAAACAACGCTGGAAGACTGGAACGGGGCGCTTTCCGCCCAAAAAGGAAGCCCGGCCATATCGACCGGGCAGCCTACGCGTTGCGGCGCAATATAGGCAAAAACGGCCAAAAAACAATGTGTTCTTTGCCCGTTGGTTGATCGAATTTTGTCCGGGAATCTCCGGGGGTTAGGAGAAGACCGGCCTAACCGCGCCGTCCCTTGACGGCTGCCCAGATCAGGGCGACCCCTCCGATCCCCACGACCAAGCCCAAAAAGACCAGGGGCGCGATGTCGGAGGCGATCTTGCCGCTGTCGGATATCGAAATTCCGCCGAACAGCATCGCGCAGATCCCGGGCAGCAGCAGCATGATCCCGAAAATCGCCATCAGCGCGGTGAGGCAGCCGCTGCGCTTTTCCGTCGGCGCGGGAGGCGGACCCGGGGGCGCCGGTGGCGGTGTGTCGCTGATGCTCATGCCTGCAGGACTCCTTCACTCGCCTGCGCGGCAAGCGCGGCGCGGATGCCGTCGATCTTTCCGTTTCGGTAGAACAGATTGTAGGTGTCGAACGGAATGATCGCGCCCTGCTCCGTCACGAAATGGATGCAGCTGCGCTTGACGTTGCCGACGCAGAAATTGAAGCGGTCGAGAAACTGCACGATGGTGACGCGGAAGACGTTCTCGTAGGCGAGGCCTTCCGGCACCTGAAAGCTGGGCAGGCAGCACAGCAGTTCGCAGACCCGCTCGCTGGTGTTCAGGGGCCCAGACGACAGCGAGAACAGATCGACGAACTTCTCCCGCAGTGCCGGATATTTCTCCGGGCTGATGGTGTTGGGCATCACCGCGACCAGCTGCTCCTGCGGGATCAACGAGGTCAGCGGCAGCACCTTCTCGCCGTTGCGCAGGCCGTAGCCGATCGAGATGCTTTCGGGATTGCAGGGCAGCGGGATCATGTCCTTGTCGCCGAACACGCCGGTCTCGATCACGCGCTTGCGGATCTCCGACAGCATGATGCGGTCGGTATTCTTGTCGAAGTTCTCGTTGCGGCCGGCGTCCTGCACCGGCTGCAGGGTGACGCCGCGCACGCATGTCCAGGTCAGCGCGTGGCGGACGATATCGCCGATTTCGGCATCATTGACGCCGCGCTTGATGGTCGCGACCAGCGTCGTCGACACGCCAAAATGCTCGAGATTCTCCAGCGCCTGCTGGCGGATTTTTCGCAAATCCGCGCCGCGCAGGTCGATCAGCGCGTCGCGCTGCAGCGAATCGAACTGGAGGTAGACCTCCAGCCCGCGCTTGTTCTCGGCGAGCCGCGCCACGAAATCCCTCTCGCGCGCGATGCGCAGTCCGTTGGTGTTGATCATGACGTGGCGGATCGGTCGGGCGCGCACGGCGTCCAGGATCGCGAAGAAATCCGGATGCAGCGTCGGCTCGCCGCCGGAGATCTGCACGAGATCTGGCTCGCCTTCGCTCGCGACCAGCGCGTCGAGCATCTTCTCCACCGTCGCGAGCGGGGTGAATTTCGTTCGTGCCGGCGAGGAGTCCGCAAAGCAGACCGGGCAAGTCAGATTGCAGTGCTCGGTGATCTCGATCAGCGCCAGACAGGAATGCTGCTCGTGGTCGGAACAGAGACCGCAATCATAGGGACAGCCGAATTCCGTGCGCTGCTGGAATTGCAGCGGCCGGTCGCCGGGCTTGATGAAATCCTTGCACAGGCGCCAATAGGCGGCATCCGTCGACACCAGCGTCGACTGGACGCCGTGCTCTCGGCAGCGCTTTTCGTACCAGACCTCGTTGTCCAGAATCTGGATCTTGGTCGGCACCAGCTTCAGGCAGGTCTCGCAAAGAGATTGGGTCTGCCCCCAGAAAATATAGGGCCGCGACTTACGCAACGGCGCGTTCATGCATGGGTCTCGCTTTGGGCGCCGTCGCCAGCATGACGCCGGCGTAGAGCAAAATGGACAGCGACAGCAGGTGAAACAGGGTGAAGGGGCCGATCAGCGTGCCGTAGGGCTTCAGGAATTCCCACAGAAAGCGTTGCGCTCCATAATAAACGAGAACCAGGTAGAAACCATTGGTGATCACAAAGGCATTCCGGTTCAAGACCGCCAGCACATAGAGCAGCGCGAAGACCGCCATGGCTGCGCTCTCGTAGAGCTGCACCGGATGGCGCGGAATGCCATCGCCGAAATCATGGGCGAAGGGCAGCGCGGTCGGCGTGCCATAGGTGAAATCGTCGAGGCCCGCGAAGTAGCAGCCGAGCCGGCCGGTCGCGATGCCGAGCGCCAGCGGCAGCGCGAAGCGCGCGCCGGTCCGCGCGGCGATCCCCGCGGACCATTTGTAGAGCTCGATCGCGACGATGCCGCCGGCGATCGCGCCCTCGACCGAGCGGGCAATGCCGCTCTCGCCCGACAGCCACAGATTGGCGGAGCCGAACAGATAGGCCCCGAGGCCCGCGCCGAACACCAGCGCCGCGATATAGGGCAGCTCGAAGGATTGCGCCGGAAACTGCAGGCGCTGTCGCGACAGCCAGTAGACGGCCGCCGCCGCCGCCAGCCACGCCAGGATGTCGAAGACGGTGTGAAGAAAGGCCCCGCTCATGGGGGGATATTAGCCCAGGTTCCAGCCGCGCGGGATAGTGCGCCCGCTCCTTCTTCACGCCGGGGAAGCGAGGCGGGGCGCTACCCGGCTTCCTGCTGCTCGGTCGGGTAGACTCCGCGCAGCACCTCCTCGAAATGCATTTTCACCGCGTCGTTGCACAGGCAGGCGCGAAGCTTCAGGCCGTCGCGGTTGCGAACCAGAATCGATCCGCGTCTCGTGTCGAGAATCCGTTCCGCCTTGAACGATTGAAGCACGCGACTGGCATAGCTGCGGCCAACGCCGAGCAGCGTGGCAAGCTGTTCGTGGGTCAGCGGCACGCTGTCCTCGTCGCCGGTCCGCTCCATCGCCGCCAGGATCCATTTGGCGGTTCGTTGTTCGATCGAATGGATCGCATTGCAGGCGGTCGATTGGAAGATCTGCGCCAGCATGCAATCGGCATAGCGGGCAAAGATATTGCGCATTGATACCGAGCGCAGCTTGGCCGCTTCCAGCTTGGCGACATGGACGCGCGCAAAAGGGCCGCTGAATTTCACGCAGATCCGGGTATAGGCCGGCAGGAATCCCTCGCTGACGATGCCGCCCACCGCGCCTTCGCGGCCGACCAGGATGGTCTCGACGTCTCGGCCATCCTCATTGGGGACGAGAAAGGTCGCGAGCGCCGGTCCGCAGGGGAAGTGGACGACCTGGACGTCGTCACCGGGGCTGTAGAGCAGCTGGTTGGCTACGGCGTTTTCGACGGTCACGTGCGGCGCGAGCAGGGCGTAGTCTGCCTGGCTCAGGCGCCGCAACAAATTGTTGGCGGGACGGCTCTCGACCTCGGTCATCTTGCTGATACGCGCATCCATCGTGAACTCCCATCCCGCTCCCATCTTAACGGGTTCCGTGCCTTCCCTGTGTGCACAAGTGGACAGACTGGAGAACGGCGATGTGGTGGGTTTCGTTCCGGGAACCCTCCGAGCTGCGCGCAGACATCGTGTCGCGGCAGTCCTGATCCGAACCCTCCACACAAGATGCGATCATGACACCCGCACTTTCCAATGGCTCAAGCTGGCCGGCCGATGTTCTGATCGTCGAAGACGACCCGATCATCGCGATCGATTTCGAGGACCGTCTGCTCGGGTTTGGGGTGACGGGCGTGCGGAGCGTCGGGTCGGTGACCCAGGCGCTGGGCGCCATTGACAAACGTGCGCCCGATTTCGCGCTGCTCGATGTCGAGTTGATCCGCGAGACGAGCTTTGCGGTCGCGGAGCGGCTGGCAGCGCTGAAGATCCCGTTCGTCTTCGTCACCGGCTACGGCGCGGAGGCGCGAATTCCGCCTGAATTCTCCGGCCAGCCGCGGTTGCAGAAGCCGTGCTCGAGCGACGCGCTGGAGGCGGCGCTCAAGGCGCGCGCCCTCGATTAGCGATCAGGCCTGCTTCGGGTCGAGCGTGGTCGACCACAGCGCGACGTCGGCGCGGTCGCGCAAGGTCACAGTCATCTGGCCCGAGGCGCCGTCGATCTTGACGTGACCGAAGAACTGCATGCCGGCGGACGGAGGCAGGTTCTGGCTGTCCTTGCCAGGCGCTTTGACGAAGCGCACTTCGGGTCCGAAGGTGTTGTCGAGCGCGTTCGGACCAAAGGTGCCGGCATGCAGCGGGCCCGACACGAATTCCCAGAACGGTTCGAACTCCTGGAATTGTGCCTTGTTCGGATCGTAATAATGCGCGGCAGCGTAGTGCACGTCGGCGGTCAGCCACACCGTGTTGCTGATCGGCGCCATCTTGATGAAGCGTAGAATGTCAGCGATCTCGAGCTCGCGGCCGCGCACCGGGCCGTCGCCCTGCGCGATCGCTTCCGAGCCACCCTTCGGCGTGTCCGACACGACGAGGCTGAGCGGCATGTCGGAGGCGATCACCTTCCAGGTCGCGCGGGAATTGAGCAGGCCGCGCTTGAGCCAGGCGATCTGGTCCGGGCCGAGGAAGTAGCTGGCGGGGCCGTAGGCGGTTTCGAGATTGGGGCCGTTCGGACCGCGGTAGCTGCGTTCGTCGAGCACGAACACGTCGAGATGTGGGCCGTAGGAGATCTGCCGATAGACCCGGCCCGGCTCAGCGATGCTCTCGCGCATCGGATACATCTCGTGGAAGGCGCGTCCCGCACGGGCGGCGAGCAGCGAAATGTCGCGCTCCTTGTAGGCGGCCGGCAACTCCTTCGACAGCGACCAGTTGTTAGTCACCTCGTGGTCGTCCCATTGCACGAAGATCGGGACCTCGGCATTGAAGGCCCGGAGGTTTTCGTCGGTGAGATTGTATTTGTGCGCGGCGCGGTACTCGTCGAGCGTCTCCGCGACCTTGGCCTTCTCGGGGATGGTGACGTTCTTCCAGATCTTGCCGTCGGCGAGCTTCACCTCGGATACGATCGGTCCGTCGGCATAGATGGTGTCGCCTGAGTGCAGGAAGAAATCCGGACGGTGCTTGCGCATCGCCGAGAAGGTGAACATGCCGCCGTCATCGGGATTGATGCCCCAGCCTTGTCCTGCAACGTCGCCGCCCCAGACGAAACTGACGTCGCGGCGGTCGGCGGGCGCGGTGCGGAAGCGGCCGGTCACCGGCTCGCCCTCGATCGCGCTGTGGGACAGATCGCGGAAGCGGATTCGGTAAAAGATGTCCTGGCTGGCAGGCAGGTTCTCGATCAGCATCTTTGCGGTGAAATCGCTCTCGGGCAGCGCCGCGATCGGCGGCAGCGCCCGGGCATCCCTGAAGGACTCGGTTGTCGCGACCTCGACCAGCATCTGCGCGGGCCGGTCGGCGCGCGCCCACACCATGCCGCCGTCGACCGCGACATCGCCCGACTGCACGCCGTGGGTGACCGCGGGCCGATCGGCTGCGCGCGAGAGATAGGGCATCGCGACGGTGCCGAGCACACCGGCGCCGGTGGCGAGGAAACGCCGGCGGGAGAATTTGATGTTCATGAGGAATGGCTCCGAACCCTGCGAATGTGGCTCGATGGAATCGGGGTCCGGGCGTTGCGCGCCCCGGAATGACGGTGAACCTATATTGAGACAATGTGACGCAGCGATTACGCGCGCAAGGGTTACGCGTTGCCGGCGGCCCTGAATTGCGCGCCCGCACGTTGCAGGTTCTGCGGCAGGCTGGACAGCACCGCCTTGCGGTCGGCGACGGCGGCGTGGAATTGATCCAGCGCGATGTTGAAGGCCGTAAGCGCCCCCTCCTCGATCGCGCCGTGATCGAAGCAGCGCAACGTGTCGCGCAGGATTTCGTCGGCCTCGGCCTGCATCTGATCGAGCTCTTCGGTCGCCTCGCTCTTGCGCGCGGCCGCGATCATGTCGAGCAGCCTTTCGCGCAGATGGCTGTTGTTGTCGCGCTCGTCCTTCTTCAGATAGCCCGCGAACCAGGCGCCGATCGAGCCCATGGCGGAGAGCGCCATCAGGCTCCACCAGATGTAATCGCTGTATTTGTCGAGGAAGGTCTTTTCCTCGCCGTCGACGAAGGCGGCTGCACCGGGATGCACCGGGATCACGGCGTCCTTGTCGGTGTCGGGCGTCTCGATCTTCGCCGCCAGCGGGAATTCCGTCACCAGTTGCTGGCGCACGGCGAACAGCTGGCGCGTGAACGCTGCGATGGTGGTTTCGGACACGCCCTTGCGCGCCACGATGTGGTGCGAGAAGCTGATGGTCTTGACCTCATCATCCGGGCGGGCGGGTGAGCCGCCATAGGTGCCAGCGGGAATCTCGGACGCCTCGTAGACCGGATGATTCTGCGCGATCGCATCCGCCGACTCGATCGCGAGGAAGCTGGGTGCGCCGAAATCCTTGGTGGAGGCGGCGATCGCGTCCGCCGTGATCTTGCTGTTGACCGGGCCGGCCGCGAGATAGACGTCGGCCTTCTGGGCCTTGATCGCCTCGGCCGCCTCGTTGGCCGGGAATTGCACGATCTCGACCTTGGCGGGATCGACGCCGTATTGCTGGAGGATCACCTTGAGCAGATTGACGTTGGCCTGGGTGCGGCCGACGACGCCGACGCGATGGCCGGCGAGCTGCGAGATCTTGGTGATCTTCGGGCCCCGCTTCTTGCCTTTGCCCGGTACGGACCACAGCACCACGACGTTCTTGCGCAGGGTCGCGACCGCTTGCGCGTTCTTGGGCACGTCGATGTCGCCGCGCACGATGGCGAGATCGACCTTGCCTTCCGCAAGCGCATCGGCGCTGGCCGTAGCGCCGTCGGTCTGGATTGGCCGCAGCCGGATCTGGCTCTTGTGCTGCGAAAAGGCTTGCGTCAGCGCCTGCACGACCTTGACGTCATCGCTATTTGCGGGGCCGACCGCGATCTTCAACGTCACGGGCCGCATGGCGAAGTAATAGCCGCCGGCGAGCGCGCCGATGATCGCGAGCACGAACGCAAGAGACACAAGTGCGGTCTTCCGCGCCGCGGATCGCGGCGAAGGCGGAGAGGGCGTTTCGGCCAGGTCAAATCCCCCGGTCATCGATCTCCCAAACAGGCGCTTCAGGCTCAGTTTCATCTTGGCCGGCGATTTACGCCCGTAATTGTAGCAAATTTCCTGTCCGGCGGGGTTACATCTCCGTCATGGTTAGCGGATGGCGGAAATCCCGTATGAACCCGGGCATCAGTGGGGTGTTAGGGTAAAGTTCCCCTGAAGGACGGAGATGACCATGGCAGAACGACTCTCGGCGGAGGCGCTCAGGCAGGCGCTGGGCGGACTACCGGATTGGAGCGAGGTTCAGGGCCGGGATGCCATCGGCAAGACCTTTATCTTCAAGGATTTCAACGAGGCGTTCGGCTTCATGACCCGGGCCGCGCTGGCCGCCGAGAAGATGGATCACCACCCCGAATGGCGCAACGTCTACAAGACGGTGGAGGTGGTGCTGTCGACCCACGATGCCGGCGGCGTCACCGCGCTCGACATCGCGCTGGCCAAGATGATGAATGCGATCGCAGGCTGAGATCGGCCGGCGTCTTGCAGGGATCTGCGACATCCCCATCTTGTGATCAGCCGGGGCGGGGCGATCTGCCGGCCGGGGCTGAACGGGAGTTTATCGAACATGGCTGCCGAACACAGCGTCGGTTTCGAGCCGGCCGATCGGCTCGCGGGAGATCGCGAGAGCGTGCGCCGCCGCTTCTGGCGCAAACTGAAGCGTGTCGCCGCGCATCTGCCATTCGCGGAAGACCTGCTTGCTGCTTATTACTGCGCGTTCGACCGGCAGACCCCGCGCCACGTCCAGGCCGCGCTGCTGGGTGCAATCGCCTATTTCATCCTGCCGTTCGACTTCGTCGCCGACGTGATGCCGGTCCTCGGTTTCGCCGACGACGCCGCGGTGCTCGCCACCGCCATTCGCATGGTTTCCGGCCATATCACGAACGAGCACCGCCAAGCCGCGCGTGCGGTGCTGAAGCGTGGGGTGGATGAGGCGAGCGCGGAAGCCGAAGCTTAGGAGCGTTTACCACAAGCGCGGTGTCATTCCCCGCGCAAGCGGGGAATCCAGTACGCCGCGGCTTGTCGGTTCAATCGCCCGCGTCTCTGGAATACTGGATCGCCCGCCTTCGCGGGCGATGACAGTTGAGTGTGGCGAGCCTGGGCGGCGCCACGCATGCACATCCTCACGGATGCAGGATCACCTTGCCCATGGCCTTGCGTCCCGCCAGCACCTTCAGTGCGTCCGCGGTCTGCGCCAGCGGGAAGGTGCGATCGACATGCGATGAAATCTTTCCTTCCGCCGTCCACTTCACCAGCTTCTCGAGGTTGGCGCGATTCTTTTCCGGGTTGAGCCGGGTCCAGGCGCCCCAGAACACGCCGCGGATATCGCAGCCCTTCAGCAGCGCGAGGTTCAGCGGCATTTTCGGAATGTCGCCCGCGGCAAAGCCGATCACGAGGAAGCGGCCTTCCCAGGCGATCGAGCGCAGCGCCTGCTCGGCATACGCGCCGCCAACCGGATCGAAGATGATGTCGACGCCCTTGCCGCCCGTGAGCTTGCGCAGACCTTCCTTGAGATCTTCCTTGCCGTAGTTCAGCGTCAGCTCTGCGCCATGCGCCTTGGCGAATTCGAGCTTCTCGTCCGACGAGGCGCAGGCGATCACCTTCAACCCCATCAGCTTGCCGAGCTCGCAGGCGGCAAGGCCGGTGCCGCCGGCCGCGCCCAACACAGCGAGCGTTTCGCCCGGCTTCGGGCTGGCGCGATCTTCCAGCGCATGCAGCGCGGTGCCATAGATGATGATGATGCCCGCCGCGCGGTCGTAGTCGAGATTGTCGGGGATCTTCACGATCGAAGCCGCCGGCAGCGCGATCTTCTCGCGCGCGCCGTTGTGGCCGCAGGAGGCGACAACGCGATCACCGACTTTCAGATCGGTCACGCCGGCGCCGATGCTCTCGATCACGCCCGCGACTTCCGCCGCCGGCGAGAACGGGAACGGCGGCTTGATCTGGTACTTGCCCTGAATCATCAGGATGTCGAAAAAGTTCAGCGCCGCCGCCTTGATCGCGATCACCGCTTCGCCGGGACCGGCCACCGGATCCGGCACATCGGCCAGCACGAGATCGTCGGGCTGGCAATATTGCGAGCAGAGGATGGCTTTCATGGCGGCACCTTGGGTGTTTCGAGTGGAATTATAGTTGGGGCGTTTCTGCCGGATTTACTGCGGCTGGACAATCCGGATTCTTTGCTGGACGCGACGTTCGGCCTATCCTCGTCATTGCGAGCGCCGCGAAGAACCCGTGCTGCGGAAATAGTCTGAATTGCTTTCGCCTTCGCCAAAGCTTTCGGCGGACAAGTCGTTACGCTCGCAAGGACGGAGCAAGAAGAAAAAGAAGGGATTCAAACGATGTTTGAAACGGGTCTGCTCAAGGACAAGCGCATCCTCGTCACCGGCGGGGGCTCGGGCCTTGGCGCCGCGATGGGACGCCGTTTCCTTGCACTCGGCGCCGAGCTCGTGATCTGCGGTCGCAAGCTCGACCGGCTGGAAGCAACCGCGAGCGAGATGCGCGAAGAAACCAGCGGCAAGGTCACCACCATCGCCTGCGATATCCGCGATGGTGCCGCCGTCGACAGCATGATGGACGGGCTCTGGCGCGAGGCGCCGCTCGATATCCTTGTCAACAACGCCGCTGCGACTTTCATTGCACAGAGCGAGCATCTGTCGTTCCGAGCGGCCGACGCGATCCTGGCGCCGACGCTGCATGGTGCGATGTATTGCACGCTCGCAGCCGGCAGGCGCTGGATTGAGGGCAATCACAACGGCGTCGTGCTCTCGATCCTCTCG
Source organism: Bradyrhizobium symbiodeficiens (assembly GCF_002266465.3). Classification (NCBI taxonomy): domain Bacteria; kingdom Pseudomonadati; phylum Pseudomonadota; class Alphaproteobacteria; order Hyphomicrobiales; family Nitrobacteraceae; genus Bradyrhizobium; species Bradyrhizobium symbiodeficiens. Next base: position 305,238 of record NZ_CP029427.2, read on the forward strand.
ACGTCGACCATCACCGGACGCGCCTTCACCGTTCCCTCCGCGATGGCGAAGTCGGCGGTGCTGGCGATGACCAAGAGCCTCGCGGTCGAGTGGGGCCCGAAGGGCATCCGCACCGTCGCGATCGCACCGGGTCCGTTCCCGACCGCGGGCGCATCGGGGCAGCTTCGCCCCGAGGGCCGTGACGAAGGCTGGACCGCGCGCAATCCGCTCGGCCGGACCGGAGAGCACAGCGAACTTGCCGATCTCGCCAGCTTCCTGATCTCGGATCGTGCTGGTTACGTCAATGGCGAGATGGTCGTGATCGACGGCGGCGCGCATTTGCGCAGTTCCGGCGCCGAGGATTTGTTGCGTTGGACCGAGGCGCAATGGGCCGACCAGCGCGCTGCGCGATCCAAAGGCTGATCCCGCTAACTGCCTTCCCAAATTGGACTTTCCCGGTTATCTCTGCCGGGGGACAAAGCGCGACCGAGCCATCTTCCAGTCACAATATTGAGGGAACCACTCCAGCATGTGGCGGGTGCTGATTTTAGCTTTGATGACTGGCGTGGCGGCCGGGGGAATCCTCGATTCTGCGCGGGCGCAGACGGCGCAACCGGCGCCGAAAGCGCCGCCGAAGCCGGCCGCGCCGCCCGCCCATACGACGGCAAAGTCCACTGCAAAGCCGGAGAGCAAACCAGTGGCCCCACCCGCGGCGGTTGCAGGTGGCGCGGAGCCGACCCTGATCGGCCAGTTCGGCACCTGGGGTGCCTATTCCGCGACGCCCAACGGCAAGAAGGTCTGCTTCGCGCTTGCAAAACCCTCGTCGTCGAAGACCAATCCGCCGAACCGGCCGCGCGATCCCGCCTATGCATTCGTCTCGACCCGTCCGGCCGAGAAGGTCAACAACGAAGTCTCGGTCATGATCGGCTACGCGCTGAAGCCGGGCTCGGAATCCTCGGTCGAGGTCGGCGGCGCCGCCTTCGCGATGTACACGCAGGGCGACGGCCTCTGGATCAAGAACGCGGCCGAGGAGGAGCGGATGGTCGAGGCTATGCGCAAATCCGCCGATCTCGTGGTCAAGGGCGTCTCGGCCAAGGGAACGGAGACGACCGACACGTTCTCGCTGAAGGGCCTCGCCCAGGCGCTGGACAAGATCGGCCAGGATTGCCGGCGTTAAGCCTGCGGCCGATAAGGTCGCAATCGGCGGCTCCGGTTGCTATATAGGGCCGGTTCCAGATTTCTTCCGTCATTTCGGGGCGCGCGAAGCGCGAACCCGGAATCTCGAGGTTCCGGGCATGGTCCTTCGGACCATCCCGTAACGACGCAAAACCTTCAGGCCTCTCAATGCAACCGACGACTGAGCCGCACAACGCAATCCTCGTGGAGAAGACTCCGCTCGAAACTTATGTGCCGCCGGCAAAGCCGTCGCTGATCGGCCTGTCGCGCACGGAGCTCGCCGACCGACTCGGCGAGATCGGTGTCGCGCCGGCGCAGCGCAAGATGCGGGTGCAGCAGCTCTGGCACTGGCTCTATTTCCGCGGCGCCCAAAGCTTCGACGACATGACCTCGATCTCGAAGGGCATTCGCGCCGAACTCGCGCAGCATTTTACGGTCGACCGGCCCGAAGTCGTGGCCGAACAGATCTCCAACGACGGCACCCGCAAATGGCTGCTGCGGCTGCCGAGCGGCGACAATGTCGAGCGCGCCCATGAAGTCGAATGCGTCTATATCCCCGAGACCGATCGCGGCACGCTGTGCGTGTCCTCGCAGGTCGGCTGCACGCTGAACTGCTCGTTCTGCCACACCGGCACGCAGCGCCTGGTGCGCAACCTCACCGCCGGCGAGATCGTGGGACAGATCATGGTGGCGCGGGATCGCCTGAACGACTGGGCCGATCGCGAGGACGGCACGCGTCGCGTCACCAACATCGTGATGATGGGCATGGGCGAGCCGCTCTACAATTTCGACGCGGTGCGCGATGCGCTGCTGATCGTCGGCGACAATGAAGGCATCGGCATCTCACGCCGCCGCATCACGCTGTCGACCTCGGGCGTGGTGCCGAACATCGTGCGCGCGGGCGAAGAGATCGGCGTCATGCTCGCGATCTCGCTGCATGCGGTGCGCGACGAGCTGCGCAACGAGCTGGTGCCGCTCAACCGCAAATATCCGATCAAGGAATTGCTGCAGGCCTGCCGCGACTATCCCGGCGCCTCCAACGCGCGCCGCATCACCTTCGAATATGTGATGCTCAAGGGCGTCAATGATTCGCTCGATGATGCAAAGCTGCTGGTGAAGATGCTCAAGGGCATTCATGCCAAGATCAATCTGATCCCGTTCAATCCCTGGCCCGGCACGGCCTATGAATGCTCGGACTGGGACCAGATCGAGAAATTCTCCGAATACATCTTCAACGCCGGCTATTCCTCGCCGGTGCGTACCCCGCGCGGCCGCGACATCCTCGCCGCCTGCGGTCAGCTGAAGTCGGAGACGGAGAAGCTCAGCGCACGCGAACGCCAGGCGCTGCGCGCCATGGCGATGACGGATTGATAATGGCGACGCCCTCAACGTTCGTCATGCCCGGGTCAAGCCCGGGCATGACGGCTGAATGCGTGGCGATGTCGTTGATCGGCAACTTGCTTATGTCATGTCCCTGATCGGCCGCCTCATCGTCATCTTCATCGGCTTTCTTGCCGCCTGCTTCGTCGGCGGCATGATCGTGGTCGTCGCGCTGCTGTTTCCGGAATTTTCCGATCTCGGCGCCGGTCCAGTCGACCAGGGCGCGATCGACATCCTGCTCGGCTTCGGCTTCATATTCGTCTCGGGCTTCGCGCTGGTGCCGGCGGCCGTGATCGTTGCGATCACCGAAGCGCTCTACATCCGCAGCGCGCTCGCTTATGCCGTCGGCGGCGGCCTCGTCGGGCTCGCCTGCTATCTTGGGCTCGTTCCCTTTCACTCCGACACGTTTCAGTTCGAAGGCATCGTGCGGCGCCATCTGGAGATCATGACCGGTGCGGGCATCGTCGCCGGCGTGGTCTACTGGTTGATCGCCGGCCGCAATGCCGGCGCCTGGCGCAATCCGCCGCCCGCGCGGAAACCGCCGCCGCCGCTGCCGTCGAACTCAAGGCCGGATGTCCGATGAGCCGCGCCGCTTCCGGGGTTTCCATCCCCGCCCCACTCCGCTAAACCGCGCGCCATGAACCGGACTGGACTCTTCATCGCCCTGGCGCTGTGGCTCGTCATCGGCGTCGTTTTCGGCCTCTATCCCGAGCTCGATCTCAAGCTCGCGTCGCTGTTCTTCGACCCCGAGACGAAAACATTTCCGCTCAAGCTGAATGACTGGGCGGGCTTTGCGCGTGACGCTGCGATGTGGGTCGCCTGGGCCTTCGTGGCGCCGTCGCTGGTCGCGCTCGTGGTCAAGATGATCCGGCCCGATCGTCCCTTGATGGTTTCGGGACGCGCGATCGTGTTCCTGCTGGTCACGATCATCATGTCCGCCGGCATTCTCACCAACCTCACCTTCAAGACCTATTGGGGCCGGCCGCGCCCGGTGGTGGTCACGCAATTTGCCGGCGACCAGCAATTCGTGCCGTGGTGGGATCCGCGCGGCGGCTGCGCGCGCAACTGCTCGTTCTTCTCGGGCGAGGGCGCGACCGCGTTCTGGACGCTGGCGCCGGCCGCGCTGGCGCCGCCGGCGTGGCGGCCGCTCGCCTATGCCGCCGCCGTGATCTTTGGCGCCGTCACGAGCGGGCTGCGCATGGCCTTCGGCGGGCACTTCTTCACGGATGTCTCGATTGCCGGCCTCGTGACCTTCGTCGTGATCTGGTTTGCCTACGCGCTGATTTACCGTTGGCCGCGGACACGGTTTTCCGACGAGGCGGTCGATGCCGCCCTGACCCGGCTGAACATGCCGGCCTACCGGCTCCGGCAGCGCCTGTTCGGCCGTAAGGCCGGTCCCGAACCCTCGGTTTGAGCCATTAAATGCGTGCCGAGCCCTGCGAAATTTGATATTCGCGCGGTCAGGTTCGCCCCCACATCAGCCCTTCGAGACCCGATTGGAAGCCTCATGACCACGATCCTGAAAAGCCTGCCCAAGGGTGAGAAAGTCGGCATCGCTTTTTCGGGCGGCCTCGACACCTCCGCGGCGCTGCTCTGGATGAAGCAGAAGGGCGCGCGCTGCTACGCCTACACCGCCAATCTCGGCCAGCCCGACGAGGCCGACTACAACGAGATCCCGCGCAAGGCGATGGAGTTCGGCGCCGAGAAGGCCCGGCTCGTCGATTGCCGCACGCAGCTGGTCCATGAAGGCATCGCCGCGATCCAGTCCGGCGCCTTCCACATTTCGACCGGCGGCATCACCTATTTCAACACCACGCCGCTGGGGCGCGCGGTGACCGGCACGATGCTGGTCGCGGCGATGAAGGAGGACGGCGTCAACATCTGGGGCGACGGCTCGACCTTCAAGGGCAACGACATCGAGCGCTTCTATCGTTACGGCCTGCTCACCAATCCCGGCTTGAAGATCTACAAGCCTTGGCTCGACCAGCAATTCATCGACGAGCTCGGTGGCCGCGCCGAGATGTCGGCGTTCATGACCGCCCAGGGCTTCGCCTACAAGATGAGCGCCGAGAAGGCGTATTCGACCGACAGCAATTTGCTCGGCGCCACGCACGAGGCCAAGGACCTCGAAAGCCTCGACAGCGGCATCAAGATCGTCAACCCGATCATGGGTGTGCCGTTCTGGCGCGACGATTGCGCCGTGAAGGCCGAGAAGGTCGTGGTGCGTTTCGAGGAAGGCCAGCCCACGGCGCTGAACGGCCAGACCTTCTCCGATCCCGTCGCGCTGTTCCTCGAAGCCAATGCGATCGGTGGCCGTCACGGCCTCGGCATGAGCGACCAGATCGAGAACCGCATCATCGAGGCCAAGAGCCGCGGCATCTACGAAGCCCCCGGCATGGCGCTGCTGCACATCGCCTATGAGCGCCTCGTCACCGGCATCCACAACGAGGACACCATCGAGCAGTACCGCATCAGTGGCATGCGGCTCGGTCGCCTGCTCTATCAGGGCCGCTGGTTCGACTCGCAGGCCCTGATGCTGCGCGAAACCGCGCAGCGCTGGGTCGCGCGCGCCGTCACCGGCGAGGTCACGCTGGAGCTGCGCCGGGGCAACGATTATTCGATCCTCAACACCGAGAGCCCGAACCTCACTTATGCGCCGGAACGGCTCAGCATGGAGAAGGTCGAGGATGCCGCGTTCTCGCCGGCCGACCGCATCGGCCAGTTGACCATGCGCAATCTCGACATCGCGGATACGCGCACCAAGCTGAAGCTCTACAGCGACACCGGCCTGCTCTCGGGCAGCGAAGGCTCGCAGATCTTCCGGCTCGAGAGCGACAAGGGCTGAGGCCTTCGTAGCCCGGACGGAGCGCAGCGAAATCCGGGCTACACGCTTAATGACGGTGTCATTCTCGATCGCTACGCTTCCTGTCGAAACAGGATGGCGGAGCATCGCGCATGGTCAGGAAATCGGTACTCGTTTCTCTGCTTGTCCTCTGTTGGGCATCGTCATCGCCGGCACAGACGATTTATCCGATCGATCGCGCCGAGATCCTGGCCGGCGCCGAGTTCGACTTCAAGGTCGAGTTTTCCGGGCCGGTCGATCCCGCCAAGTTGAAGGTAACGGTAAACGGCGCGGATCACGCCACGGCGTTCGGCCGTAGCGGAACGTTCGTCGAGCGCGAGGACGGCAAGGATCGGTCGGCGCTGATCTTGCGCGCCGTCACGCTCACCCAGCCGGGCCCCGTCACGGTTGAAGCCGACGACGGCGCGCAACGGCGCAGCGTCACATGGACGGTCTACGACACCGGTCCGCGCAAGGCGAAGAACGTCATCCTGTTCATCGGCGACGGCATGTCGCCGGCGCATCGGGTCGCTGCTCGAATCCTGTCCAAGGGCATTGCGGAGGGCAAGAGCCGCGGCAAGCTCGCCATCGACGACATGCCGCATATGGCCCTGGTGGCGACCGCAGGTTCGGACTCCATCATCACGGATTCCGCGAACTCGGCCAGCGCCTATGCGACCGGGCACAAGAGCGCCGTCAACGCGCTGGGCGTCTATGCCGATCGCACGCTGAGCCCGTTCGACGATCCCCGGGTCGAGACCATCACGAGTCTTGCCAGGAGGCGGCTCGGCATGGCGATCGGCATCGTCACCAACACCGAGATCGAGGATGCAACGCCGGCCGCGATGATCGCGCATACGCGCCGGCGCGCCGCCTATGACGAGATCGTCGAGCAGTTCTTTGCTGCCAGGCCTGACGTGCTGATGGGCGGCGGCAGCGCGAACTTTCTGCCGAAATCCGCCGCCGGCTCCAGGCGCAAGGACGAGACCGACTACATCGCGAAGTTTCGTGACGCGGGCTACCAGGTGGCGACCACCGCGGGCGAGCTCAGCGCTGCCGCCGCAAAGCCGGAGACCGGCAAGCTGCTCGGCCTGTTCGCCACGGGAAACATGGACGGCGCGCTTGACCGCAAATTTCTGAGAGGCGGCGGCGTGAAGAAGTTTCCCGAGCAGCCTGACCTGACCGAGCAGGTGCAGGCCGCGCTCAAGCTCCTGTCGCGAGAAGAGACCGGTTTCTTCCTGATGGTCGAGTCCGGAATGATCGATAAATACGCCCATTTGCTCGACATGGAGCGCGCCGTCTTCGACACGATCATGCTCGACAACGCGGTGCGCCAGACGCGTGAATGGGCGCGTGCGCGTGGCGAGGACACCCTCATCCTGGTGCTGGCGGATCACAATCATCCCAACAGCCTCGTCGGCACGGTGAATGACGATATGGGTACGACACCCAACGTGCCGCTGCGCGAGCGCGTCGGTGTTTACGATCAGGCTGGATTCCCCAACTACCCGCCCCCCGATGCGGACGGCTATCCGTCACGCGTCGACGTCAGCCGCAGGCTCGCGATCTTCTCGGCCAGCCTCCCGGATCATTACGAGACGTTCCGCCCAAAAATCGACAATCCCAACGAGCCGACCGTGAAGGCCGGCGACGATGGGACCTTCAAGGCCAACGACAAATACAAGGACGTCCCGGGCGCGGTGCTCCGTCCCGGCAATCTGTCTGCGATGATCGGCGCCAGCGTGCATTCGGGCGAGGACGTCATCCTCACGGCGACGGGGCCGGGCAGCGATGGCGTGCGCGGCTCGATGGACAATACCGAGGTCTTTCGCGTCATGGCCGATGCACTTGGGCTTGCGGCTCGGCAGTAGCGGCGTTGCTGTCAAAATAAAAATGGCCGGGATCGCTCCCGGCCATTTGCGTTTGTGCTTCGCCTCAGCGTGGCGGCGCGGTGCCGGGCGGGGGCGGCGGCAGCGAGGCCTGGCCGCCGTTGAGCAGCTGCGTGATGTTGCGGATGGTCACGCGACGGTTGATCGCGCTCGGCCCTTGCGTCTGCTCCTTCAGATACTGCTCGCCATACCCTTGCGACGTCAGGTTCTCCGCCGGCACGCCGAACTGCTGGGTCAGCAATTCCGCCGCGGACTGCGCACGGCGGTCCGACAATGACAGATTGTCGACTTCGTTGCCGACCGCGTCGGTATGTCCCTCGATCAGGAACACCTCGCGAGGATTGCGCTGGATCGCCTGGTTGAGGCCGTCGGCGATCACCTGCAGCCGGCTCGCCTGGTCCGGCGGGATGGTCCACGATCCTGTCTCGAAGATGATCGTGTTGACGTCGATGCTCGGCATCTGCATGCGAACATTGGGGCTGTAGCGGATCTCGTCGAGCGAGTAACGCCGATCGATCCGCTGCACGGGCGGTGCCACCATGGTCTGGTAGATGACCTCCGGTGACGCTTCCTGGGCGTCGACGATGTAGCGATCGTAGGGGATGTTCACGACCGGCGGAGGCACGTCGACATAGAAGCCGCCGACCGCCCGCGGATCGCGGAAGGTGTTGTCGATGATGATGAGCTCGCGTCCGCGGGGATCCCTGCGGATACGTCGCATCAACCGGCCGTCGGGACCGACGACGGTGATGATCTCGCTTCCGTCGGGACGAATGACGACCGTGCGGGTTTCGCCGCCGACGGTGTCGGTGCGGATGTCGCGAGCGCCATACCGGAAGCGATAGAGATCGTTACCGCGGACGTAGGCCTGCCCGCCCGGATCGCGGATGATGATGCGGTCCGGCTCGGTGTAGACGGTGCGTCCGCCTTCGATGGTCTCGCGTCGCTGGTTGTGGAGATCGGCGATGGTCGCGCCGATCACGGCGCCGGCTACCACGCCCGCGCCAATCGCGAGCGGCGTCAGGTCACGCTGTGGCGGACGTGGCGCCGGCGGCAACGGCGCTGAGACTGTCGGCGCGGCCCGGAAGGCCGGCGAAACCGTGGGCGTGGCGTATTGCTTTCTGTCCGGCGGCGGCGTTGCGGCCGCCGAACCGGAGACGGCCGACGGCGCTGCGGCGCCGGCGGGAGGCGCCGGCGGCCGGGGCGGCGCGCCAGCCTGCGGTGACGCAGGCGGAGCTCCGGCAGCGGGCGCGGCCGCAGGAGGCGTTCCACCCTGTTGACCAGGAGTTGGCGTCGCGGTCGGGGCTGGCGCCGCACCCGGACGTCCGGGCGGTGGCGTCGGAGTGCCACCGGGAGCAGGCGTTGCCGTCGGAGCGGGTGCGGCACCGGGTGATCCTGCCGGAGGAGGCGCGCCGGGACGTCCGGGCGGCGGCGTACCGGGGCGGCCAGCCGGCGGGGCAGCTGGCGTGCTGCCCGGTGCAGGCGTTGCGGTCGGCGCAGGGGTTGCCGCCGGAGCAGGAGTCGCTGCCGGCGCGGGTGAGCCGGGGCGGGCCGCAGGCCCTGTCGTCGGAGCAGGCGGTGTCGCGGTTGGCGCAGGCGCGGGTCGCGCAGAGGGAGCCGCTGCCGGAGGTGGCGGGGGCGGTGGAGTCGGGCGAGCCGAAGGCGGCGGCGTGGGGGGCGTGTGCTGCTGCGGCGCTGCTGCGGGTGGCGGCGTCGGGGCCGGGCGTGCGGCAGGCGGCGGAGGTGTCGGGGCGTGATGCTGAGGCGCCGCGGCCGGAGGCGGCGACGGCTGCTTAGGCGCGGCAGGCGGCGGGGGTGGTGGCGGCGGAGCCGGACGGGCCGCAGGCGGAGGCGGTGGCGGCGCGGCGGGACGCGGTGGTGCGGCGGCCGGGGGCGGCGCCGCGGGCGGGCGGGGCGGTGCGGCGGCGGGAGGCGGAGCGGCCGGGCGCGCGGGCGCAGCGGGCGGCGCAACCGAGGGCGGTCCCTTCGGCGGTTGCTTCGGTTTTCCGTCAGGGCCCGTGTCTTGAGGCTGCGCCTGCGCGACCACGAGCGGCGGCGCAGTTTGCGCTTGCGATGCGGAGCTTGCGAATTGCATCGCGGTCAGAGCCGTCGTCGCAAGCAGCACGAAACGAAGATTGGTCATGGTGGTGAACTTCCCCGGAAGGTTCTTTGACGAGATGTTGGGATGAACAGCTACGCGTTAGGCCGGATTGTGGCAGGCGAAGCGGTCGCCGCTCGATTTATTTCTGCACGGGAATCACGTCACTAAAGCAACGTTCATTGCGCATTCAGACGCTGGTTGCAATTGCCCCACATGTCATCGGCCGCTTCATGCGCGATCCTGCGGCGGATATGCATCCGTCGCTGGATTCGGCGCCAGCGGTCCGTTCGGCCCGCGTGATGGAATCTCTTCCGGCGTGCGGCCCGGCAATTCGTCGGGCTGCGGCGTTTCGCCGGGCTCGCGCACCGGCGGTGCGATTTCGGGCTGCGGACTGCCGGGCGGAATTCCCGGCGGCGGCTCGGTCGGCGTGCCCGGTGTCGAAGGCGGAATCTCGGGCGGCTCGATCGGCATCACAGCGAGACCTTGCGGTTCGCGCCAAGGTCGGGCCGCGTATTCGTCACCGCCGCAGCAGCCATCTTCACATAGGAGATCACCGTGCCCGGCGAATCCCAGAATTCGGCATCGTCCGGCGTGATCTTGAGCACGCGAATGTTGGGGTCTTCAGCGCTGTCCCACCATGCCTTCGCCGGCGTCGAGAACAGCTCCGTGATCTTGGCGCGGTCGTTGGAGACGACAGCGCTGCCTGTCAGCGAAACATATTTCTGACTGCTGGCATCGGCGAACGACAGGTTGACGGAGGGATGGCGTGCGATCTCCTCGTCCTTGTGGCGCCGCGCGTCGGTCAGGAAGAAGATCGTGTTGGCGTCGCGATCGAGAAAAGCGCTCATCGGCCGGGCGCGCAGCTTGTCGCCGTCGCGCGTCACCAGCATCGCGAAGCCGATCTTCTTCATCAGATCCCAGGCGCGGTCCACATCGCCAGTATTGTCGTTGACCATATCGTGCTCCTTCTGCAAGGAACGATAACGACCTGCGGGGAACGATGTTCCTGCCGGAACTCCGGCCTTATTCCGGCGCGTGGCACACGGCCTCGATATTGTGGCCATCGGGATCGAGCACGAAAGCGCCGTAATAGTTCGCATGGTAATGCGGGCGGATGCCGGGCGGACCGTTGTCCCGGCCGCCGGCTGCGATGGCCGCCTTGTAGAAGGCATCGACGGTGGCGCGGTCTTTGGCCGCGATCGCGACATGCACCGGCTTGTTCATGGCGCCTTCGCCGCTGATCCAGAAGTCCGGCTTGCCGTCGGCGCCGAAGCCTGCGGCGGCCGCGTGGCCGGTCTGCTCCGCCGTGACCTCCATGATCAGGCCGTAGCCGAGCGGTACCAGAGCCTCTGTGTAGAAGGCCTTGGCGCGCTCATAGTCGGAGACGGAGAATCCCAGATGGTCGATCATCGCAACCTCCTTCGTCATTGTCAGCGCGAGAGGAACGTATTGCTCCGCGTCTTGCGCACGATCGCATAACCACGCGCGACCATGTCGGCAATACAATCCTGCTGCCATTCGTTTTGTGACAGATGCTCGATGACGACCGCGCGCGGCCATAGCGCGGGCGGTGCGTCGCGGAAGAAGCCGATCAGCACGCGGTCCTCGAAACCCTCGACGTCGATCTTCAGCGAATCGACTTGGCGGACGCCGGCCTCGTCGAGAATGCGTGTCAGCCGCAGCGACGGCACCTTGATGGCCTCGGCGCTCGCCGGGCCGGTGACGACGTGAGTGGCGCCGAGATTGCCGCCGCCGCTCTCGATCATCAGCTCGCCGTCGATGTCGCCGGCCGCGGCCTGCACCAGGCGCACCTGCGCCGTCTTCGACGCGGCGTGATTGAACGAAAGCCGTCCAAACGTCAGCGGATGCGGCTCGATCGCGACCACCTTGCCCGTGGTGCCGACCTGCCGCGCCATCACCAGCGCAAACGTGCCGACATTGGCGCCGACGTCGACGAACACGCCGCCCGCCGGGGTGTGCCGGCGCAGAAACTCGAGCTCGTCGAGATTGTAATCGGGATTGAACAGCGCGCCGCGCTCGGTCGCGCTGCCCTGGTGATAGAAGCGGAACGATGCGCCCTGATATTGCACGTCGAGCGGGCCGCCGCCAAGCAGGTTGACCAGCCGCGACATCCAGGGCCGGAACGCGCCGCGCTTCAACCCCGACTGCTGTGCGAGGCTAATGATCGCAGCCTGCGCCGCATTGGGCGCAAACGCGCCGAACGGCGCGGACGAAGGGGCGTTGTCGGTCGTCAAGCAGGCGGTCCTCGTTACAAGCGGCGCATGCATAGCCGGTTTTGCGGAGGACTCCAACGCTATGGGATAAGAATGTACGGGCTACGGACTTCACGCTGCCTTCTTCGGCGGTGCCTTCCGCTGCCGCAGAAATCGCCCGAGCAGCCTGCGCTTGCCCTTGCGCGGGATCAGCTCGATGTCGCTGACGAGCTTGGCGCCGCCCTTGCGGCGCTCCAGCACGATCTTGCGGCTATGAAAGGCTTCGAGCTCGACGCGATGCGCGACGCTGACGATGGTCGCCTTCGGTAGTTCGTCGGTGACCATCTTCATCATCTTGTCCTGGCTCTTCTCGTCGAGCGCCGAGGTCGCCTCGTCGAGCACGACGATGTCGGGGTTGTGCAGCAGCAGCCGCGCGAAGGCGAGGCGCTGTTTCTCGCCGCCTGACAGCGTCTGGTCCTACGGCCCCTTCTCCTCGTCCTTCTCCTTGAGATGGATGATCCCTGCGGGCCTGCTCGGCCTCTTCGGGCGAGAGCTTGGGATCAGGCTCGACCAATTCGGGCGGAGGGGGACTGACTTCGTCGCCGCTCTCGCCCTTGATCTTGACGATGGACGGCTTCTTGCCCCGCTCACGCCTACCAGCCTGCTTGTCCATGTGCGGACAACGCCACTCGAGTTCCCGGGTCCAGGGCGGCGTTCAGATGTCGTGCTCGTCCCGCATTGCGCGCGCCGCCTTCTCTCCGATGATGACGCACGGCGCCATCGTGTTGCCGGTTGTGATCCGCGGCATCACGGAGCCATCGGCGATGCGAAGCCGGTCGACCCCATAGACCTTGAGCTTGCTGTCGACCACGGACATGGCGTCACGTCCCATCTTGGCCGAGCATGTCTGGTGCCAATAGGTCACCGCGGAGTCGCGCACGAAGCGTTCCATCCCGGTGGCGTCGAGGGGACCGGGCATCGACTCGCGCGTCACCAACGGCGCGAAGGCGCGGGTATTGCCGAGCGTACGACAGAGGTCGACGCAAGCGATCGCCGTCTTCACATCATCAGGATGCGACAACATGTTGGCTTCGATGCGCGGAGCTGCAAGCGGCTCGGCGTTTCCGAGTCTGACCCGGCCCCGGCTCTTTGGCAAACCGAGGCCAGCGAACATCGTCCAGCCGTGAGCGGGGGCCCGGCTTGCCGTCTCGGGGCTCGGCACCGGAAATTCGACCTGGCAGAACAGCAGGTCGGGAGATGTGAGCGCGGAATCAGATTTCCAGTACAGCGTTGCTGCATTGCCGGTGTTGCGCGGCGCGATCGGCTCGCGATACTCCCAGATGCATCCGAACGAGACATGGTCCTGCAGATTTTGACCGACCCCGGGCAGGTGCTGGACCACGGGGATGTCGAGCGCTCGAAGCTCGTTCTCATCGCCGATACCGGAGCGCATCAGCACGGACGGCGTCTGGATCGCCCCGAGCGCGAGCACAACTTCCTGTGTCGCGCTGATTCGCACGGTTCGGCCGTCGCGGATCGCCTCGACGCCGACGGCCCTTCCGCGCTCGATCAGGATGCGGGAGACCTGCGTGCCGGTTAGCAGCGTGAGATTGGGCCGATCGAGATAGGGATAGGTGAAGGCGCGGAAGATGGAGTTGCGTCTGCCGTTGCGGACCAGGATGTCCGTGATGGCGCAGCCGCCATCGCCCTCCATCATCTCACCGTTGGGACTTTCGTAAGTCGGAATGCCGATCTCCTTCGCTGCGCCCAGCATCGCCAATGCGGCCGGCCCGGGATCGGGTGACGGCTGCACGAAGACCGGGCCGCCGGTGCCGCGATGACGTGGATCGGGCGCGCCCTGCCAGTTCTCGATCTCCCGGAAAATCGTCGAGACCGCGTCGTAGCCCCAGGATTCATCGCCGCTTTGCTCGGCGAAGAAATCCCAGTCGCTGCGGTGGCCGCGCGCCCACAGCATCACGTTGATGCTCGACCCGCCGCCGAGAACCTTCCCCATCGACATCGGAAGCGCGCGACCGTTCAGATGCGGATTGGGCTCCGCGACAAAACCCCAATCGGTGGCGCTGCCGAGGTTGCCCGGCCATGCCGCCGGCTCCATCACGGTCGGCACATCGTCGCTGCCGCCGGCTTCGATCAGCAGGACAGCGACAGAGGGATTCTCGGCAAGACGCCGTGCGACGACCGAGCCTGAGCTGCCGGCGCCGCAGACGATGAAATCGTAGCTGCCGCGAGGGTTTTCGCTGAGCTGGCGCTGATTGGCAGCAACGCGATCAGCAAACTCTGGAAGATCGGAAGGCAGGACGTCGTTCATGAGATTGCTCCAGGCAAGGGGGCGCTGCCGGAACGGGACGTTCCGGGCGGAAGAGGGTGAAGAAGGAGGAGGAGGACCGCCGTCGGCGGTGCGGCTCCGGCTGATAGAGCGGGCGTCACGGCTTGCGCCGTTCCTGCAGCTGGGATCCCGCGGGCTGCTTGACCGAGGCGCGCTTCTGCTCGTGCGAGGACCGCTCCCCGGTTGGGCGGGGAGGATTGGGGCTTGGGCCGTCAGGCCATGGTGTCCTCCTTCGGAAGGGATGGGCCTTGGCCCGTCGCATCTGCCAGGCAGTGCGCAGCCAGACTATCAGATTTATCAAATCTATCATTATCATCAAATTTATCAAAATAGGAGGAGCCTCCCCTTGTCAACGGGGGCGGGAGCACGACATTGTGAGGTCGGGGACGGGCACGGCCGCCGAACGGCCGGGGCAAAGTTGGGCTCTATGGACAAGGACATTCTGACCACGGCGGAGGCTGCCAAGATTTTGGGAGTCTCGGTCCGCACGGCACAGCTTCTGATCGAAGGCGGCTCGATCACCTCCTGGAAAACTCCAGGGGGCCATCGACGGGTCTACCGCCGCGACGTTCTCGCGCAGATCACCGGGCCCGCTCAGACGGCAATAGCTGCTTCCGCGCGGGTGATCGTCATTGCGCGCCCGGAACGCATGGCCGATTACGAAGCGGCTGTCGGGAAGGTCAAATATTGCGTCGTCGAGCGCTACACCGACGTTTATGCGGCGCTGCTCGCGATCGGCTCCCGGCTGCCGGCGGCGGTCGTCATCGAAGCCGAACCATCGGACGCCGCCAGGTTGGCCGTGCTGGAGAGCTTGCGCTCCGATCCGGCGCTTGGAGGCACACAGATCCTGGTTGTCGGCCGTTCGGCGGCAGACGTCGGGATGACGCGGTTCATCGATGGATTACCCGCGCTACCCGAGGCAGTCGAGACCGCGATCCGGGGTGCCGTCGAGCCTCCCGCTCCGTTCGAGACGCCGCCGTCTTTTCCGTTTCCGGCCAACGAGGGCCAGCGGCTTGTTGCGCTCGAGCGCTCCGGCCTCGTCGACACGCCGCCGGAGGATGCCTTCGATCGTCTGACGTGGTTGGCAGCGCGCAGCCTCGATGCTCCCGTCGCACTGTTGACGCTGCTCACCCCGACCCGGCAATGGTTCAAGTCGCGCTACGGGCTCGATATGGCCGATACGCCGCGCGGCTGGGCGTTCTGCAATTACACAATTCTACAGAAGGATATCATGGTCGCGGAGAACCTCGCGACCGACGAGCGCTTCGTGGAGAATCCGGCCGTGTCGGGAGAACTGGGGTTTCGGTTCTACGCCGGCTGTCCGGTGGTCGATCCCGACGGCTTCACGCTCGGTTCGCTCTGCGTGATCGACACAAGGCCCCGCACGCTCGACGATACCCAGAAGCAGATCCTCGCCAGTCTCGCTGCGCTCGCTTCGGACGAGATCAAGCTGCGCGTCACCGACCGCCAATTGCGCCGGGCGGTCGAGCACGGGACTTCAAGGGGAAGTGCGGCCGCGGCGCCAGCCCGGTCCGACAACAAGCGCGACGCCGAGCATCGGCAGGGCAGCGCGTGACACGAGGTGAGTGTCACGCAGCGCTGATCAGATCTGGCGTTCGACCATCTTGAGCTTGAGCTCGGCGATGGCCTCGGCCGGGTTCAGTCCCTTCGGGCAGGCCTTGGCGCAGTTCATGATGGTGTGGCAGCGGTAGAGGCGGAACGGATCCTCGAGATCGTCGAGACGCTCGCCGGTCGCCTCGTCGCGCGAATCGGACACCCAGCGGTTGGCCTGGAGCAGCGCGGCGGGACCGAGATAACGTTCGCTGTTCCACCAATAGCTCGGGCACGAGGTCGAGCAGCAGGCGCACAGGATGCACTCGTAGAGGCCGTCGAGCTTCTCGCGATCCTCGTGGGTCTGACGCCATTCCTTCTGCGGCGTCGGCGAGGTCGTCTTCAGCCACGGCTCGACCGAGGCATATTGCGCGTAGAAATTGGTGAGGTCGGGGACGAGGTCCTTCACGACCGGCTGGTGCGGCAGCGGATTGATCTTCACCGCGCCGTCCTTCACGTCGTGCATCGAGCGGGTGCAGGCCAGCGTGTTCTGGCCGTCGATGTTCATGGCGCAGGAGCCGCAGACGCCTTCGCGGCAGGAGCGGCGGAAGGTCAGCGACGGGTCGATGTGGTTCTTGATCCAGATCAGGCCGTCCAGCACCATCGGACCGCAATCATTGGTGTCGACGTAATAGGTGTCGACGCTCGGATTCTTGCCGTCGTCCGGGTTCCAGCGATAGACGCGAAACTCGCGGGTCTCGGTCGCGCCCGCGGGCTTCGGCCAGGTCTTGCCGCCGGTGATCTTGGAGTTCTTCGGAAGTGCGAATTCAACCATCTCGATAAGGCCTTCGCTGTTCGATCAGTACACGCGCGTCGCTTAGTAAACGCGCGCCTTGGGCGGGATGTACTGCACGTCGTTGGTCATGGTGTAGTCGTGAACCGGGCGATACTCGATCTTGACCTTGCCGGAATCCTCCAGCCAGGCCAGCGTGTGCTTCATCCAGTTCTTGTCGTCGCGGTCGGAGAAGTCCTCGCGCGCATGCGCGCCGCGGCTCTCGGTGCGGTTGGCGGCCGAGTTCATCGTCACCACCGCCTGCGAGATCAGATTGTCGAATTCCAGCGTTTCGACGAGGTCGGAATTCCACACCAGCGAGCGGTCGGACACGGCGATGTCGGTGATGCCGCTGTGGACCTTCGCGATCAGGTTCTGGCCTTCGCTCAGAACTTCGCCGGTGCGGAACACCGCGCAATTTGTCTGCATCACGTTCTGCATGCCTTCGCGCAGCTTCGCGGTCGGCGTGCCGCCGGAGGCGTAGCGGTAATGGTCGAGGCGACCCAGCGCGAGATCCGACGAGTTCGCCGGCAGCTCGGGCTGCTTGGCGTTCGGCGTCAGCTTCTCGGCGAGACGGAGCGCCGCGGCGCGGCCGAACACGACGAGATCGATCAGCGAGTTGGAGCCGAGGCGGTTGGCGCCGTGCACCGAGACGCAGGCGGCTTCGCCGATCGCCATCAGGCCGGGGATGATGGCGTTGTCGTCACCGTCCTTCTTGGTCAGCACTTCGCCATGATAATTGGTCGGGATACCGCCCATGTTGTAGTGCACGGTCGGCACGATCGGGATCGGCTCGCGCGTCACATCGACATTGGCGAAGATCTTTGCGGATTCGGAGATGCCCGGTAGCCGCTCGGCCAGCACCGCGGGATCGAGATGATCCAGATGCAGGAAGATGTGATCCTTCTTCTTGCCGACGCCGCGTCCCTCGCGGATCTCGATGGTCATCGCGCGCGAGACGACGTCACGCGAAGCGAGGTCCTTGGCCGACGGCGCATAGCGCTCCATGAAGCGCTCGCCCTCGGAGTTGACGAGATAGCCGCCTTCGCCGCGCGCGCCCTCGGTGACGAGACAGCCCGAGCCGTAGATGCCGGTCGGGTGGAACTGCACGAACTCCATGTCCTGCATCGGCAGGCCGGCGCGCAGCACCATGCCGCCGCCGTCGCCGGTGCAGGTATGGGCCGAGGTGCAGGAGGCGTAGGCGCGGCCGTAGCCGCCCGTCGCCAGGATCACGGTCTGGGCGCGGAAGCGGTGCAGCGTGCCGTCGTCGAGCTTGAGCGCGATGACGCCGCGGCAAGTGCCCTGGTCGTCCATGATCAGGTCGATGGCGAAGAACTCGATGAAGAATTCGGCGGCGTGGCGCAGCGACTGGCCGTACATCGTGTGCAGCATGGCGTGACCGGTGCGGTCGGCGGCGGCGCAGGTGCGCTGCGCCTGGCCCTTGCCGAAGTCCATGGTCATGCCGCCGAACGGTCGCTGGTAGATCTTGCCGTCCTCGGTGCGCGAAAACGGAACGCCCCAATGCTCGAGCTCGTAGACCGCGTCGGGCGCGTTGCGCACCATGTATTCGATCGCGTCCTGGTCGCCGAGCCAGTCCGACCCCTTCACGGTGTCGTACATATGCCAGCGCCAGTCGTCCTTGTGCATGTTGCCGAGCGAGGCGGAGATGCCGCCCTGCGCAGCGACCGTGTGCGAGCGGGTCGGAAACACCTTGGTGATGCAGGCTGTCTTCAGGCCCGCTTCGCTGCAGCCGACCACGGCGCGCAGTCCCGCGCCGCCGGCACCGACCACGACGACGTCATAGGTGTGGTCTTCGATCGGATAGGCTTTTCCGTTCGTGGCGGGAGCGCCGTTGCCCTTGCCATTGGTCTCGGTGGCCATGGGTTACACTCCGGAGGAAAGTTTCAGGATCGCGTAGGTCGAGGCGAGCGCCACGGCGACCGAGAAGAAATTGTTGAGCATGACCGAGACGAGCTTCAGCTTCTCGTTATGGACGTAGTCCTCGATCACCACTTGCATGCCGATCTTCATGTGCCAGGCGCTGGCGAAGATGAAGAGGAGCAGGATCACCGCGACGGGAATGGAGCTCAGCGTCTGCGCAACGTAGACCTGGTTGCGGCCGAGCAGCATCACGATGATCACCAGCGCCGGGATCATCAGCAGCGTCATGGCGACGCCGGTGATGCGCTGGCGCCAGAAATCGGACGTGCCGGAATGCGCGGCGCCGAGATTGCGGACGCGGCCGAGCGGGGTGCGCAGGCTGCGTTTCGGCGTATCGGATGCGCTCATCGGCCACCTCCGTTCGCATAGGCGACGATCCAGATCAGCACCGTCAGCGCGATGCCGCCGATCAGGGCGCCCCAGGTCAGCGCTTCCCGCTCATTGGCCTTGAAGCCGTAGCCGAGGTCCCAGATGAAATGCCGGATGCCGCTGAGCATATGGTGCATCAGCGCCCAGGTGTAGCCGAACACGATCAGCCGCCCGATGATGCTGCCGGCAAAGGCCTGGACGTGCGCGTAGGCGGTAGGTCCGGAAGCCGCCGCAACCAGCCACCAGACCAGCAGCAGGGTTCCGAAATAGAGGGCAATACCGGTGGCGCGATGGATGATGGACAGGGCCATCGTCAGCGTCCAGCGGTACACTTGCATGTGCGGCGAAAGTGGTCGTTCGATCCGTGCGGTCATGGGCTTTGATATTTTTATGGCGGCCCGGCAGGGGGCGCGCGGGGATCGGAAAGGTCGGCTCTATTTACGGAGTCGATTTGGCCTGCGCAATCTCCAAATTGCCATAAATCGAACGGTGGTTCAGCTCTAGAGCCTTGATGAAACAAGGCCAATCAGGGGCTTGGTATACCAGAGCGTCGGTCCGCCAACTAAATATCGAATATTGATTCATTATTTTAGGAGCGTGGGAGACGCATTGAAATCACTATTGGAACGCCTCTAACCCGCCGTTCGGCGCTTGGCGCTCGCTCCGGTTGGTCCATGCGGTCCAATCGGCCCTCTCCAAGGCAGAGCGCGACCCGGTCCCCGCACGCCGGCTCTGTTCGCTGCGGCCGCGGATATGCGCGGCCCGCATTCCACCCCAGCCGGAACGCTCCGAGCGTCGACCGGACCAATCAGATCGCCTAAAGCTGCGAACGCAGCTGTCTTCGAACCGGCATCTCGGAGAAGTTGCGACCGGGCGCCGGGGCAGGTCAGGGGTGATTGCAGGACTTGATATCAAGGACATCGTCGAGCTCGCGCTGTTGCTGATCGCAACCGGCGCGCTTTCGGGATTCCTGGCCGGCGTGTTCGGCATCGGCGGCGGCGCGATTCTCGTGCCGGTGTTCTACGAATGCTTCCGCATCGCCGGCGTGCCGCTGGAGGTGCGCATGCCGCTTTGCATCGGCACCTCGCTCGCGGTGATCATCCCGACCTCGATCCGTTCGTTCCAGGCGCATTACAAGCGCGGCGCCGTCGACTTGGCGATCCTGCGGGTGTGGTGGCTGCCGATCGTGATCGGTGTCGTCGCCGGCAGCGTGGTCGCGCGCTATGCGCCGGAGCGGCTGTTCAAGATCGTGTTCGTCTGCGTCGCCTATTCGGCGGCAGCGCGACTCGTCTTCGCGCGCGAAGGCTGGAAGTTCGGTGACGACCTGCCGAAGGGCCCGCTGATGCGCGCCTACGGCTTCTGTGTCGGCATCCTCTCGACCCTGATGGGCATCGGCGGCGGCCTGTTCTCGAATCTGCTGATGACGTTCTACGGCCGTCCGATCCATCAGGCGGTCGCGACCTCGTCGGCGCTGGCGGTCTTGATCTCGATCCCCGGCGCGCTCGGCTACATCTATGCCGGCTGGCCGGCGGCGGCGAACTATCCGGCCGTCGCAGCGCTGCAAGTGCCGTTCGCGCTCGGCTACGTCTCGCTGATCGGCGCCGTGCTGGTGATGCCGATGAGCCTCGTCACCGCGCCGCTGGGCGTGCGGGCCGCGCATGCGATGTCGAAGCGGACGCTGGAGGTGGCGTTCGGCTGCTATCTATTTGTCGTTGGCAGCCGATTCGTGCTGAGCTTGGTCGGCGGACACTAATTGACCACCCCGTCCTTCAATCTCACTTCGCTGTGGCCCCACATTTGAAGATTGCCTTGCGCTTCCAGAAGATCGGCATCGACCAACGCCTGAATGCGGGCTGCAAAGACCTCAAAATCGACAGGAGCCGCTAGCGCTTCTTCTTTTTCGACCCTCTCAACCGCGCGATACAGGACCATTGCCACCTTCTGCCATCGTGGCTCCATGACAGAGAAAATGACGCGATCCAAATCGGTCTCCAGCACAGAGGACGGAAGTGAAGCGTCTTCCCACCGAAGTGTGCTGTGGATGGTGGCAGGCGGTCCCGGCGGTTCAAGGTCGGGAAATCGCTTGTAGATCAGTCGCAGAAGCTCGAATTGCAAATGGAAAACTGCCGTTACGAGCGGTTCTGCAAATAGCCTTCTGCCGTCATCGCCAACCTCGACGATCGCGGCCTCCGC
This sequence comes from Bradyrhizobium symbiodeficiens, assembly GCF_002266465.3. Lineage (NCBI taxonomy): Bacteria > Pseudomonadati > Pseudomonadota > Alphaproteobacteria > Hyphomicrobiales > Nitrobacteraceae > Bradyrhizobium > Bradyrhizobium symbiodeficiens. The sequence continues at coordinate 326,051 of NZ_CP029427.2, forward strand.
TCGCCGGAATGCGGCGGCTGCATCGAGCAGATGCTTGTGTATCTTCTTGGCTTGCTCTCGGTTCATGTCCCCCCATCCCCGGAGCGATCGCCCCTATTTTTTCGCGTAAATGTCCTTGTACGTATCGCGCAGCACGTTCTTCTGCACCTTGCCCATCGTGTTGCGCGGCAGCTCGTCGACGACGAAGACGCGCTTGGGCATCTTGAACTTCGCGATCCGTCCGTCGAGCGCGTGCAGCACGGCGGCTTCAGTGACATCGGCGCCCTTGTTGCAGACCAGCACCGCCGTAACGCCTTCGCCGAAATCGGCATGCGGCACGCCGATCACCGCGGATTCCACCACGCCGGGCATGGCGTCGATCTCGCTCTCGATCTCCTTGGGGTAGACGTTGAAGCCGCCCGAGATGACCAGATCCTTGCCGCGGCCGAGAATGTGGACGTAGCCCTTGCCGTCGATCTTGCCGAGGTCGCCGGTGATGAAGAAGCCGTCGTCGCGGAATTCGGACTTGGTCTTCTCCGGCATGCGCCAATAGCCCTTGAAGACGTTCGGGCCCTTGACCTCGATCATGCCGATCTCCTCGCGCGGCAGCTCCTTGCCGGTCTCGGGCTCGGTCACGCGCACGGAGACGCCGGGCAAGGGAAAGCCGACTGCGCCGGGCACGCGCTCGCCGTCATAGGGATTCGACGTGTTCATGTTGGTCTCGGTCATGCCGTAGCGCTCGAGCACGGCGTGGCCCGTCCGCGCCGACCATTCGCGATGGGTCTCCGCCAGCAGCGGCGCCGAACCCGAGATGAACAGCCGCATGTGCTTCGTGGTGTCGCGCGATAGCGCGGAATTCTGCAGAAGCCGCGTGTAGAAGGTCGGCACGCCCATCAACACCGTGGCCCGCGCCATCAGCTTGATGATCAAATCCGGGTCGAGCTTCGGCAGGAAGATCATCGAGGCACGTGCGAACAGCGTCACGTTGGTGGCCACGAACAGGCCGTGCGTATGGTAGATCGGCAGTGCGTGGATCAGCACGTCCTTGTCGGTAAAGCGCCAGTAGCCGACGAGCGAGAGCGAGTTCGACGCCAGATTATCATGCGTCAGCATCGCGCCCTTCGAGCGGCCGGTGGTGCCGGACGTATAGAGGATCGCGGCGAGATCGCCGTTTTCGCGAGGCACCGTCGTGAAGTCGCTACTCGCCTTGTCGGCGGCCTCGGTCAGCGAGCCTTTGCCGTCAGCTCCGAGCGTCTCGATCTTGGCTTTCACCTTGGCGGCGATCGGGGCGAGGCCCTCGGCCTTGGAGGGATCGCACACCACCAGCGAGGGCTCGGCGTCGCCGATGAAGTAGTCGAGCTCGTTGAGCGTATAGGCGGTGTTGAGCGGCAGATAGACCGCGCCGGCCCTCACAGTGCCGAGATACAGCACGATATTGGCGACGGACTTTTCGACTTGCACCGCGACGCGGTCGCCCGGCTTCACGCCGCGCGCGACCAGCACATTCGCCATCTGCCCGGCCCGCGCGATCAGATCGCCATAGCTGATATGGCCGCCGTCATGCGTCTCGATAGCAAGGCGCGCAGGGTTGTCGAGGCCGTCGAACAGGCGGGAAAACAAATTGGCGTTGGCAGCTGGGTTCATGCAACATTCCTCACCGGCGAAGGCCGGTCAAACCGAGGGCTGGATTAGCAAAAACCGCCCCGATGAAGCAACGGAGACAGTTTGCATGTCAAAAAACGGGAAACGCGTGGCCTGGGTCACGGGTGGCGGCAGCGGGATCGGGGAGGCCGGCGCCGAGGCGCTGGCTGCCGACGGCTGGACGGTGGTGGTGTCGGGCCGGCGGAAGGACGCCCTGGATGCCGTCGTGGCGAAGATTACCGGGGCCGGCGGGTCGGCGGAGGCCATCGCCCTCGACGTGTCCAATGCCGCCGAAGCCCAAAAGGCGGCCGACCAGATCGTCGCAAAGCACGGCCGCATCGACCTCCTGGTCAACAATGCCGGTATCAATGTCCCCAAGCGCAGTTGGAAGGACATGGAACTGGAAGGCTGGGACCAGCTGGTCCAGGTCAATCTCAACGGCGTGCTCTATTGCATGCGCGCGGTGCTGCCGACGATGCGCAAGCAGCAGGACGGCGCGATCATCAACGTCTCGTCCTGGGCCGGCCGCCATGTCTCGAAGATGCCGGGCCCGGCCTACACGACCACCAAACATGCGGTGCTGGCGTTGACCCATTCCTTCAATATGGACGAATGCGTCAACGGCCTGCGCGCCTGCTGCCTGATGCCGGGCGAGGTGGCGACGCCCATCTTGAAGCTGCGCCCGGTGGTGCCGAGCGAGGAGGAGCAGGCGAAGATGCTGCAATCCGAAGACCTCGGCCGCACCATCGCGTTCATCGCGAGCATGCCGGCCAGAGTTTGCATCAACGAGGTGCTGATCAGTCCCACGCATAATCGCGGATTCATTCAGACGCCGAACAACAGGGACTGAGGCGCGACGACCGCGCGGCAATTTTCCCTCGTCGTCCCGGATCTGCGCTGTGCTTGTCCGGGACGACAGTGTGGGACGTTCACGCACCACACGAACTCGCCACTCCATAGTTTCACGCATCACAAAGAATTTTTCTCCGAAACCGCACGGTGAACCCTCCCGTAGTTCGGTGCAACGACGGCGCTGCTGCTTCACGCCAAAAGGTCGCAGCCGCCGTTGTTGCCCCAACTCAAGACCGGCCATCGCCGGTTACAATTCAATCGGGAGACCTTCCATGTCGAAGCGCATTGCCTATCTCGCTGCCGCCGCCTTCAGCGCCATGGCCATCACCGCGACCGTCGTCGCGCCTGCCCGCGCCGAGGAGAAGACCGTCATGGTCGGCGGCGCCGCGATGTTCCCGTCCAAGAACATCGTGCAGAACGCGGTCAATTCGAAGGACCACACCACGCTGGTGGCGGCGGTGAAGGCGGCCGGCCTGGTGCCGACGCTGGAAGGCAAGGGTCCTTTCACCGTGTTCGCGCCGACCAACGCCGCCTTCGGCAAGTTGCCAGCCGGCACCGTCGACAATCTGGTCAAGCCCGAGAACAAGGCGACGTTGACCAAGATCCTCACCTACCATGTCGTCCCCGGCAAGCTGGAGGCCTCCGACCTCACCGACGGCAAGAAGCTGAAGACCGCCGAAGGCGAGGAACTGACGGTGAAGAAGCAGGACGGCAAGGTCTGGATCGTCGATGCCAAGGGCGGCACCTCGATGGTGACGATCCCCAACGTCAACCAGTCGAACGGCGTCATCCACGTGGTCGACACCGTGCTGATGCCGGCGTCGTAACACCGCACGCTCCTGTTTCATCCCGACGGGATGCTTCGAAACGGCGAGCCGGGGATGCCCGGCTCGCCGTTTTGTGACCACCATAGCCTGACGGCATCGGTTCAATGGCTGATAAGGGCGTAACGAAAGCCGGCGGCCCGGCGTATAATTGCCAACACACGATCCCCAGGACGGAACCATCATGGCGAGCCTCACAGTTTCCGACGAGCAGGTCAGTGCCGCCCCGGCCAAAGTGATCCAGCCGGCCTGGGTCCGCGTCATGCACTGGGTCAATGCGTTGGCCATGATCCTGATGATCCTGTCGGGCTGGCAGATCTACAACGCCTCGCCGCTGTTCGGCTTCAGCTTCCCGCGCGAGTACACGCTCGGCGGCTGGCTCGGCGGCGGCCTACTTTGGCACTTTGCCGCGATGTGGCTGTTGATGGTCAACGGCCTCGCCTATCTCGTCGCGGGCTTTGCCACCGGCCGTTTCCGCAAGAAGCTGTTTCCAATCACCGCGTCGGGCGTGCTTCACGACGTCAGGGCTGCGCTGACCTTCAAGCTCGGCCATGACGACCTCACCGTCTACAATTACGTGCAGCGCCTGCTCTATGCCGGCATCATCGTGGTCGGCGTGCTGATCGTGCTGTCGGGCCTCGGGATGTGGAAACCGGTGCAACTGCATTGGCTGGTGATGCTGTTCGGCGACTATCCGACCGCACGCTATGTCCACTTCTTCTGCATGGCCGCGATCTGCGCCTTTCTCGTCGTTCACGTCCTGCTCGCGCTGCTGGTGCCGAAGAGCCTGCGCGCCATGATCATCGGCCGTTGAGGGAGCAAGTCATGGCAAAGCGTTCATTCCTGATCCCCGGCGTCGACAAGCGGCTGCTGATCAAGGACTCCATCAAGACCATGCCCGACGTGACCCGCCGCCGCTTCATCGCGGGCGGCGCCAGCCTGGGCGCGCTGACGCTGCTCACCGGCTGCGACGTGGTCGATTCGTCCTCGGCTGAAAACATGCTGGCCCAGATCTCGAAATTCAACGACGCGGTGCAGGCCTTCATCTTCAATCCCGATGCGCTGGCGCCGACCTTTCCCGAGAGCGCGATCACGAAGCCGTTTCCATTCAATGCCTATTACGATCTCGACGATGCACCCGATATCGACGGCAAGGACTGGAAGCTCGAGGTCCGCGGCCTGGTCGAGAACAAGAAGTCCTGGACGCTGGACGAACTCTACAAATTGCCTGAGGTCACGCAGATCACCCGCCACATCTGCGTCGAGGGCTGGAGCGCGATCGGCAGCTGGACCGGCACGCCGTTGCGCGATTTCCTCAAGCTGATCGGTGCCGACACGCGCGCCAAATACGTCTGGTTCCAGTGCGCCGACAAGGACGGCTACAATTCGCCTCTGGACATGCGCAGCGCGTTGCATCCGCAGACCCAGATGACGTTCAAATACGCGAATGAGATTCTGCCGCGCGCCTACGGCTTCCCCATGAAGATCCGCGTGCCGACAAAGCTCGGCTTCAAGAACCCGAAATACGTCGTCTCGATGGAAGTCACTAACGACTACAAGGGCGGCTATTGGGAAGACCAGGGGTATAATTCGTTCAGCGGGAGCTGAGAGGGCGAATAGCGAATGGGGAATGGCGAATCGGTCAACGCATTCGCCACTCGCTATTCGCTATTCGCCGCTTTCGGCCCTACCTTCCGCTGGCACAACGCCGCGACCGCCCCCAGCGCCAGCAATGCCGCCGATACATTGAGCGCGTAGCTCAGGCTACCCAGCGCGTCGGTGATCGCGCCGACCACGATCGGCCCGAGCGTCTGGCCGACGCCGAACGAGATCGTCATCGCCGCGATCGCGGTCGGCCACATCGCCGGCGGATAGTTGAAGCGCACGAAGGCGGTGGTCGAGCCGACCACGGCGAAGAAGGCGACGCCGAACACGATCGCCGAGACCGCGAGCCATGCCGGCGAATGTCCGAGCATCGGCAGCGCCGCACCGAGCGCGTTGGTGCCGAGGATGATGGCGGTAGCCAATCCGCCGCGATCGAGCGCCAGCACGCCGCGCCAGGCCCAGGGTGTGACGAAAGCGGACAGGCCGATGAGGCCCCAGAACGCGGCCTGCGCCGTGGCCCCTCCGCCGCCGTCGCGCACATAGGCGATCATGAAGGTCATGTAGGCGATGTAGCCGGCGCCGAACAGGAAGTAGCCGGCGAGATAGATCAGCACGGGGAAAACCGCGAACGACGCGTGGCTGCCCTCGGAGAAGCGGACGCTGCTCTCGATGCGGATCAGGAACAGCGGGATCGTCATCGTGACGGACAGCAGCGTCAGCGCCCACCACACGATCCACCATGAGCCGGGCCCGAAATATTGCAGCGTGAACGGGGCGATCAGCCCGGAGGACAGAATGCCGATGCCGGGCCCGGCATAGAACAGGCTGAGCAGGAAGTTGGCTCGCTCGGGGCGCGACTGGGCGATGGTCGCCGCGAGCGCGCCGCCGGCGACGAACCCGGCCGCGGCGCCGAGACCCAGCACGAGGCGCGCCAGGCTCAGCGCGACGAAATTTCCCGTCAGCGCGCAGGTCGCGAGCGCGGCGACGCAGGCCACAGTTCCGCCGCGGATCGCGGCCGCCCAGCCGACGCGCTGGATCAGGCGCGAGGCCACGAGCGCGCCGACGAGATAGCCGACGGCGTTGATGGTGTTCATGAATCCGGCCGCCGAGTAGGACCAGCCGAGGTCCTCCCGCATGTCCGGCAGCACCAGGGCATAGGCAAAGCGGCCGATGCCGAGCCCGACGGTGGCCGCCAGCGACAGCGTCAGGATCAGCCGCGCGGGATGCGCGTCGGGCGGGGGCGGGTCAGGTGCGTGCAAGGGGGTACTCCGGCGTCCTGCACTGTGGCAGGCCCTGCCCGCCTTGCACAGCCGCGCCGCGGCAATGGTGTCTTGCCAAGCACGCAACGCCGCTCTAGCAATCCGGCCGATCGTCATTCCGGGGCGCGCCCCCTTTGGCGCGAGCCCGGAATCCGTTTTTCCGCTTGCGCCGTGGCCCGATGGATTCCGGGCTCGCTCGCTTTGCTCGCGCCCCGGAATGACGACAGAGGATTGAGAAGGAAATCGACTATGGCGACCCACAATCTGCTGCTGCTTCCCGGCGACGGTATCGGCCCCGAGGTGATGGGCGAGGTGAAGCGGCTGATCGACTGGCTCAATTCGGCCGGGATCGCCAAGTTCGAGACCGACACCGGCCTCGTCGGCGGCTCCGCCTATGATGCGCACAAGGTCTCGATCTCCGAGGGCGACATGGCCAAGGCGCTTGCCGCCGATGCCATCATCTTCGGCGCGGTCGGCGGTCCGAAGTGGGACGCGGTGCCTTACGAGGTGCGCCCGGAAGCCGGCCTGCTGCGGCTGCGCAAGGATCTGGCTTTGTTTGCCAACCTGCGTCCCGCGGTGTGCTATCCGGCGCTGGCCGATGCCTCCAGCCTGAAGCGTGAGGCGGTCGAAGGCCTCGACATCATGATCGTGCGCGAGCTCACCGGCGGCGTCTATTTCGGCGAGCCCAAGACCATCACCGATCTCGGCAACGGCCAGAAGCGCGCCATCGATACCCAGGTCTACGACACCTATGAGATCGAGCGCATCGGCCGCGTCGCCTTCGAGCTTGCCCGGAAGCGCAAGAACAAGGTGACGTCGATGGAGAAGCGAAACGTCATGAAGTCGGGCGTGCTCTGGAACGAGGTCATGACCCAGGTCCACAAGCGCGAATACCCTGACGTCACGCTCGAGCACCAGCTCGCCGATTCCGGCGGCATGATGCTGGTGAAGGCGCCGAAGCAGTTCGACGTCATCGTCACCGACAATCTGTTCGGCGACATGCTGTCCGACATCGCCGCGATGCTGACCGGCTCGCTCGGCATGCTGCCGTCGGCCTCGCTCGGCGAGGTCGACGTCAAGAGCAAGAAGCGCAAGGCGTTGTACGAGCCGGTGCACGGCTCGGCGCCTGATATCGCAGGCCAGGGTCTCGCCAATCCGATCGCGATGATCTCGTCCTTCGGCATGGCGCTGCGCTATTCCTTCGACATGGGCGCGCTCGCCGACAAGGTCGATGCAGCGATCGCCGCGGTGCTCGCCAGCGGCCTGCGCACCGCCGACATCAAGTCGGAGGGCACCATTGCCGCCTCGACCACGCAGATGGGCGAAGCGATCCTGAAGGAATTGCAGAAGCTGCACGCGTAGGCAGACGCACCGCTATCGTAGGGTGGGCAAAGCGCTAGCGTGCCCACCGCTTCTATCGCGATTGCCGCGAGATGGTGGGCACGGCGCTTCGCGCCTTGCCCACCCTACGGCACCTGCTCTCGGAGCCACCTCATGGATGCCTCGCCCCGCCCCAAGATCGCGGAAACTATCATCCATGACACGGTGCGCCAGCGCGAGGCGCAGATCGGGCGGCGCTGCGAAATTCTCGCAAACACCCGCATCGAATATGCCTCGCTCGGCGACTACTCCTATCTCGGCGAGAATTGCGAGGTCGCCGACGCGGAAATCGGAAAGTTCACGGCCATCGCCAATTCGGTGCGGATCGGTGCGCCCAATCATCCGATGGGACGGCCGTCGCAGCATCGCTTCACCTATTGCCCGGAATATTACGAGGCCGGCGTGACGCGCGACCGCGACTTCTTCGCGGACCGTCGCGGCGACCGGGTGATCGTCGGCAATGATGTCTGGATCGGGCACGCCGCGATCTTGCTGCCGGGCGTCACCGTCGGCGACGGCGCGGTGATTGCCGCGGGCGCGGTCGTCAGCCGCGATGTCGAGCCCTACACGATCGTCGGCGGCGTTCCCGCGCGCCCCATCCGCAAGCGCTTTGACGATACCGTTGCCGAAAGCCTGCGCCGCATTGCCTGGTGGGATTGGCCGGACGAACTCATCTTCGAGCGCCTGGGCGATTTCCGCTCCGAGGCGATCGAGGACTTTTGCAGGCGCTACGACCCCGCAGCCAACGCGTAAGAGGGACGCATCTCGCACAAACAAAAATGGCCGGGCGCGAGCCCGGCCATTTTGATTCGGTCGATAATTCCGCTCAGTACAGCGGGAAATTCTGCGGATAGCCGCCGACGTCCTGCGGCGGCGAGAGCGGCTGGCGGTCGATCGGGCGATTGAGATTCTCGCGGGCGAAGGACGGATAGCCCACGGCCGGCGGGAAGGCGTAGTCGGAGAATTTGCGGTCGCCCGGATTGACCTCGGTGCCGCCGTCGAGCCAGGAGCGCTTGCTGACATAGATGCGGGTGCGGCCCTGCTGGTAGACGGCGTTGGGGCCGCTCGGGCCGTAATAGTGCCGGCCGCGCTCGTCATAGCGCCTGGTCTTGTTGTCGGCCGAGGCGGGCGTCACGAGGGACGTTGCAATCACGGCGCCCGCTGCAAGCATGGTCGCCAATTTGGCAGAGAATTTCGAGCTCATCACGTCCCCTTCAGGCGGCAGGCCGCCAGTCGATTTCATCCCCATACTAGCCCGGCCGGGGTGAGCGCAACTAGGTCTATTGGGTCACACCAGCTTGGAATAATCGTGCGCGCTGGCAAAAGTTGCATCAATACCAGCTACTTGAGCTTGATACGGGTCAAAGCGCCCCGCGCAACTGCGCATTCGCCGCGCCCAGCAGCCAGTCCGGCGAGCCCGCGGGGTCGCAAGCACGGCGCTTCAGCTCGGCGCGGGCGAACAATTCCGCCAGCTTCGGCTCGTTGCCCGAGGCGAGCTGCGTCAGCCGGTTCAGCGTGCAGGCGATCGCCGCACGCCGGGCGGGCATTGTATCGCCCTGGCAGGAGAAGCCGGAGATTTGCAAGCCCGGCTCCTCGTTGCGCTTGAGGTAGCCGAGGCAGGCCGGCGTCCCCTTGTCCGTGCCGATCGGCCGGAACAGGGCGACGGGGCCGAATTTCGTCTCGATCAGACCGGCTTGCTCGAGCGGGGTGCCCGCCCCGAGGCCCATCTGGACGGCGAGGTCCATCGCGACAGGACGGGCCACGTCGAATTCGCCCCCTTCCCGATAGATTTCGAGCTCGGCCAGCGGCTGGTCCGCCGCACTCGTCCAGCGCATGACGTCCTTGCGGCCGCCTTCGGGATGCCGAAGGATGGTGTAAGAGGCTGTTTTTTCTGATGAATTGATCCGGCTCAAAACGAAGGCCGGGTGCGATCGGTCGGCCGTGCTCCAGCCCGGCTTCAGCGCCGGCTCGCCGTCGCGCAGTTCGGGCAGCTGGCCGAGCGCAGCGAGGGCGAGGATGGCAAACAAAGCGAGCGTCCCCACATAGGCAATCAGGCGCGCCAGCGTACCGATCACCTCGTCGGCGAAGGCTGCCAGCGTCAGATAGAGACTGGTCCGGGTGGGGATTGCGGCCGTGCCGGCCTCGAGCGACTGCATCCACGTCCCTCAGGCATGGTCCAACGTTGTCTTGCGGCTGGTTCTCGCATAGAAGCGCTGCTCTTCCTGTTTAAGCGTCAGCTTCGGGAACGGGCTATTTCATCGGAGAGTGAACGATGGGTTACAAAGTCGCAGTCGTCGGCGCGACCGGCAATGTCGGACGGGAAATGCTCAACATTCTCGACGAGCGCAAATTCCCCGCGGACGAGGTCGTGGCCCTGGCCTCACGCCGCAGCGTCGGCGTCGAGGTCTCCTATGGCGACCGGACCCTGAAGTGCAAGGCGCTCGAGCATTACGACTTCTCCGATGTCGACATCTGCCTGATGTCGGCCGGCGGCGAGGTGTCGAAGGAATGGTCGCCGAAGATCGGCGCCGCCGGCGCTGTCGTGATCGACAATTCCTCGGCCTGGCGCATGGACCCGGACGTGCCGCTGATCGTTCCCGAAGTGAACGCGGATGCGACGGCCGGCTTCAAGAAGAAGAACATCATCGCCAACCCGAACTGCTCGACCGCGCAGCTCGTGGTCGCACTGAAGCCGCTGCACGACAAGGCGACGATCAAGCGTGTCGTGGTCTCGACCTATCAATCGGTGTCGGGCGCCGGCAAGGACGCGATGGACGAGCTGTTCTCGCAGACCAAGGCCGTCTACACCAACAGCGAGATCGTCAATAAGAAGTTTCCCGCGCGCATCGCCTTCAACATCATCCCCCAGATCGACGTCTTCATGGAGGACGGCTACACCAAGGAAGAGTGGAAGATGATGATGGAGACCAAGAAGATCCTTGATCCCAAAATCAAGCTCACCGCGACCTGTGTGCGCGTGCCCGTCTTCGTCGGCCATTCCGAAGCCGTCAACATCGAGTTCGAGAATCCGATCACCCCGGATGAAGCGCGCGACATCCTGCGCAAGGCGCCCGGCTGCCTCGTCATCGACAAGCACGAGCCCGGCGGCTACGCCACGCCGTACGAAGCGGCCGGCGAGGACGCGACCTACATCAGCCGCATCCGCGAGGACGCCACGGTGGAGAACGGCCTCGTGCTGTGGTGCGTGTCCGACAACCTCCGCAAGGGCGCAGCCCTCAACGCGATCCAGATCGCGGAAGTCCTGATCAACCGCAAGCTGATCAGCGCGAAGAAGAAGGCGGCGTAAGATAGGCGAATGGGGAGTAGCGAATGGCGAGTGGGGCTTTCCATTCGCTACTCGCCATTCGCTATTCGCCCTCGCGCGCGTTCTTGAATTCCTTGCTCGCCTTGTCGAGCACGAACAGCGATCCCTCCGCGACGCCGAAATAGGCGCCGTGGGTCTGCATCTGGCCGCTGTCGACCGCCTTGCGCACGAACGGGAACGTCATCAGGTTTTCCAGGCTGCGGAACACCGCGGCCTTCTCGATGCGCTCGACGAATTGCGCCATGGTCTCGTGATCGCGCTGCTCGACCACTTCGCCCGGCTTGATGAACATCTGCATCCATTTGCCGATGAAGTCGCCGGGCGTGAGCGGCTCGATCTTGTCGACGAAGGCGCGGATGCCGCCGCATTGCGCGTGGCCGAGCACCACGATGTGCTTCACCTTCAGCACCGTCACTGCGTATTCCAGCGCGGCCGAGACGCCGTGCGCGTTGCCGTCGGGCTGATACACCGGAACCAGGTTGGCGATGTTGCGGACCACGAACAACTCGCCGGGGCCGACGTCGAAGATCACCTCGGGCGAGACGCGGCTGTCGCAGCAGCCGATCACCATCACTTCCGGAAACTGCCCCTTCACGGAGAGCTCGCGGTAGCGGCTCTGCTCGGTCGGCAGCCGCTGGGTGGCGAAGGCCTGATAGCCTTCCAGCAAATGCTTCGGGAATGTCATCATGGCCTATGCCTAATCATATACCGCCGGGGCGAACAAGCCTTTCGAACAGGCAGGCCAGGTGCTATCGGCTCCGGTCGAGAGCCCGTTTGAGGAAACCGGAAGGAACGCTTGCATGACCCGTCCGCGCCGCAGCCATTTGTTCATGCCCGGCTCCAATCCCCGCGCGCTGGAAAAGGCGCGCAATCTTGCCGCCGACGGCCTGATCCTGGACCTGGAAGACTCCGTCGCCCCCGATGCCAAGGCGGCGGCGCGCGACGGCATCGCCGCCGCAATCGCCGCCAAGGGTTTTGGCAAGCGCGAGATTTTGATCCGGACCAACGGTCTCGACACGCCTTGGTGGGCCGACGACGTCGCCATGGCCGCCAAGGCCTCGGCCGATGGCATCCTGGTTCCAAAAGTTTCAAGCGTCGAGGATCTCGATGCGATCGGCGGGAAGCTCGCCGCGCTTGGCGCCGCGCCCACCGTGAAGGTCTGGGCCATGATCGAGACTGCGCGCGCCGTGCTGCACGCCGAAGAGCTGGCCGAGGCGGGGCGCGATCCATCGCGGCGCCTCGCCGGTTTCGTGTTCGGTCCGAACGACATCTCGCGCGAGACGCGCATCAGGATGCTGCCGGGCCGCGCCGCGATGATTCCGATGATCACTCACTGCATCCTGGCGACGCGCGCCCATGGCCTCGAAATCCTCGACGGCCCCTACAGCGACATCGCCAATCCCGACGGTTTTGCCACCGAATGCGCGCAAGGCCGCGATCTCGGTTTCGACGGCAAGACGCTGATCCACCCCTCGCAGATCGACGCCTGCAACGCGATCTTCACCCCGCCCGAAGAGGAGGTCGCCCGCGCGCGAAAAATCATCGCGGCGTTCGAACTGCCCGAGAACGTCTCGCGCGGCGCGATCCGGTTGGATGGGGCGATGGTGGAGCGCCTGCACGCCGACATGGCACGGCGCACAATCGAGATCGCGGACGCCATCGCGGCGATGGGGAAGGGTTGAGGGCGGCAGTCACGCGCTTGATTCGGAAGTGTACCGAGCCAATAGGCGACTGCACGGATACTGCGGTTCTCTCGATGTTCGCAATCCGCGGCTTTTCCCGTTGCGGTAGTGAAAGGGAGTGCTACCCTCCGCCGATGTTTGGTTCGGGGCAGCACTTAATGCGCATCTTTGGGGCGGCGATCCTTCTCGTCACGTCACTTTGGTTCAACCAGTCAGCACTTGCGCAGCAGACCCGAGTTGCACTTGTCATCGGCAACGGCGCCTATGAGAAGGCGCCCGAACTGCCCAATCCGACGGGCGACGCGGCCGACATTGGCCGCGCGCTTGAACGACTCGATTTCAAAGTCACGCAGGTCAGGAACGCGACCGCGCAAGGGATGAGGAAGGCCATCGTCGAATTCGGCCGGTCTGCCGAGGGGGCCGATCTTGCTGTAGTGTTTTACGCTGGACACGGCATGGAAGTCGGCGGCGAGAACTGGTTGATCCCAATCAGCGCAGAGCTGCGCAGCGACACGGACATCGAGAGCGAGGCGATCAGCCTGCGTTCGGTGAGCCTTCAGGTTTCGAAGGCGCGGAAGCTAGGTCTGGTCATACTCGATGCGTGCCGCAACAACCCGTTTGCGGCGAAGATGAAGCGCTCGATCAGCACCAGAGCCGTTGTTCGCGGGCTCGCGCCGACCGAACCCTCTGATAACGTCCTGATAGCATATGCGGCCCGCGACGGTACTACGGCCAGCGACGGCGATGGCCGGAATAGCCCTTTTACGGCGTCGCTTCTTCGCCACATTGAAACGCCCGGCCTCGAAATATCGTTTCTGTTCCGTCGAGTCCGAGACGACGTGATGGCCGCGACCAAGCGCGAACAGCAGCCTTTCGTGTATGGCTCCTTGTCGAAGGAAGAGATTTACCTCAAGCCGCCGGTTGCTAGCGTTGAGGCAACTGCCGCATCAAGACCCGCGCTGGCAGCTCCCGCCGAAGACGAGAAGTTTTGGCTCGCAATCGAAACTTCGACGGTGGCAGGTCTCTATGAGGACTTTCTGGCCAGATATCCCCTGAGCAGCCATGCTGCGGAAGCTTACCAGCGGATCAAAGCTTTCAAGGCCAGTGAAGTGGCAGCACTATCGGCTCCGGTTGGCTCGCCGAGATCGGACGCGAGCGAGCGCCAAGGGGCAGATTCCAAGCCCGTCGATCGAAACCTGTTTATGTCCGGGGATCGGCAAAAAGTTGCTGCCATCGCAACAGCGCAGCAACTGGTTTTGCCCAGCTTCACCATCTCACCTGATGTTCCGCTCAATAATGATTCCAAGTTTGTCGGTGTGTGGTCCAACAAGCGCGGGTGGACGAACGGCAGGGGACGGTACGCCATGCTGATCATCACGGACGTTTCCGCTACCAGCTTGGCGAGAGGATACTACCTTTGGGGACCGCCCACGAAGTCATCATGGGCGAAAGATGAGGCGGGATACCGGCCGTTCTCTGAGTATATTATAGACAAGAAGTTCTCCATTGGCGGGACGCCAGTCGCTGTCAGACTGGAGAAGAACACCCTTGTTCTCTCTTCCTTCAAAAAGGGCAATCCATCTGAGACGGCGAGTATAGAACTTCGACCGACTTGGCAGCTTGCGCGGGTGCCTGAGGATGTTCAGCCTTCAACAAAACGCGAGAAAGCTTCGCAGCCTCATGCCGCGAAAGAGGGAAACAACGCCAAGTCGCACGCTCCAGCTGGTGCGGGCGGTGCCAATATGGAAGAGCGCTATCGTGCCTGCAAAAAACTCGTGAAAGGATTTGCGCAGCGAGAGGCCTGCGCGCGAACTGGCGTGATCTAGCGATTTCAATAAATCGAGCTCTCGATGCCACGTTGCTCCAGCATCTTCGGCGTGCTTGCCGTCGCCGGCCCGGATCGTCGAGAGGTTTCTGGAATTAAACGCGACCTGTGTGATCTCAGAGATGGCGCATTACTGCCTGCGTCTCGCATTCTTCAACGTCTCGGATGGCAGCTCACCGATGACCCGCCGATATTCGGCTGCAAAGCGGCCAAGGTTCTGGAAGCCGCATTTGAACGCCACGGCCAGCACGCTGGTTTGGTCGTCGGGTCGTCGCAACAGCTCCGCCGCGCGATCGAGCCGAATGCGCCGCGCGAACTGGCCGGGCGATCCCCGTCCGGCATCGGAGAATTCGCGGAAAATCGTCCGCACGCTCACATTGGCGATCTCGGCGATCTTTTCCAGATCGAGCGGTTCGTCCCAATGCGCCGCGACATAGGACTCCACGAGATCGACCACACTCCGATTGGCGCCGGGCGGCGCGCGGTGAAGCCGGTCCGTGAAGCTGTGCGGATGCGCCAGAAGAATTCGCACCATCAGCGCCCGCTCGAGCTCGGCGATGGCTATGGGCGCGTAATCCTGCCCGAACCGTTCCAGCTCCTCGGCAAATCTGAAGACGTCCTGGCGCACATGCGCCATCATCGCCGGATCGGCCTTGCCGTCGACGAAATGCAGCTTCGTGCTGCCGTCGTCGCCGACCAGGCTCTTCGCCAGACGCTCCAGTGCGGCGGCATCCATCCTCAGCACCAGTTGCCGGTAGCCCGGCGCAAAGTCGAGATCGAGCCTGGCGTCGCCGCAGATCATCGGGCTCCAGGCCCCGATCGGCCGGCTATGTCCGTTGGTCCTGAAGCCCGCGGCTCCCTGAATGGAGAAGAACTGGCGGAGGATCTGTGATTTCGGAAAGGACAGTGACGCTGCACCATCGTAGGCGCAGAAGGCGAGGCCGATCGAACTCAAGCGGACAAGATTGGCCTGGATACCGAACTCGCGGTCATGCGTCTCGAACCGATCGGCGCCATACGCTGCGAACAAGCGGTCGCGCGCGAACTCGCTGTCGCGCGACCGAAGCAGGGAATAGCGGTCGAGGTAGGAGACGGCGCCCAAATCAGAATCCTCAAAGGCTCAAAATTACTGAATCCGAATCTCGGCGCTACCAATTGGAGATTGCACGGAACGACCAGTGGCGTGGGCGATCTCCGCCGAAGCGTGCAACTGCACCGAATTATTGGTCACTGCGACAAAATGCCTGAGCACTTCGCGCGGGTGCGAGATCCATCCTATTGGCCTGCAGATTGGCCGCGCCCCGGCGCTTTGCCGAATACCGATAGCGATTTTAGCGTTGCCTTCGCAGTTCAAGGCCTGCGGCCCTGCGGAGGTGGCCGCGCGTCGTTGTCAGGTTAATCGCGCTGGCAAAATCCGGCTGTTGTGTCTTCGATCGGACAAATACTCTGATAATTCGCTTCAGATACCTGCTCCTACGCGTGGATGCGTGCCGGATGAGATTCGGACCGCACGGCATCCGGGCGAGACGATGAATGCTGAAGCCGCTCCGGGCGATTACGCCGCGAGCGT
This sequence comes from Bradyrhizobium symbiodeficiens, assembly GCF_002266465.3. Taxonomy (NCBI): domain Bacteria; kingdom Pseudomonadati; phylum Pseudomonadota; class Alphaproteobacteria; order Hyphomicrobiales; family Nitrobacteraceae; genus Bradyrhizobium; species Bradyrhizobium symbiodeficiens. The sequence goes on from NZ_CP029427.2 coordinate 341,993, forward strand.
AATGTCAATTTTGGAGCAAAAGAAATGTTCGGTCGCAAATCCCACGGCGATGCTCAGGCGCAGATCGATGCGATCGGCCGCTCGCAGGCAATGATCGAGTTCAACATGGACGGCTCGATCATCACAGCCAACAAGAACTTCCTGGACGCACTTGGATACCGCCTGGAGCAGATCCAGGGCAAGCACCACTCCATGTTCGTGCCGGTCGATCAGCGTGACGGCGCCGAGTACCAGGCGTTCTGGGCTGCCCTGCGCCGCGGCGAATTCCAGGCGGCCGAGTTCAAGCGCATCGCGAGTGGCGGCGGTGAGGTCTGGATCGAAGCGTCCTACAACCCGGTGCTCGGCAACGACGGCAAGCCGGTCAAGGTGATCAAGATCGCGACCGAGATCACGGCGAAGAAGCTTCGCAGCATGGCCGATGCGTCCAAGCTTGCCGCCATCAACCGCGCCCAGGCCGTCATCGAGTTCAAGCTGGATGGCACCATCGTCACCGCCAACCAGAATTTCTGCGACGCGCTCGGTTATTCGCTGGCCGAGATCGAAGGTAAGCATCACAGCCTTTTCATCCCCCAGGCAGACCGTGACAGCGCGGCGTATCGTGAATTCTGGGCGAAGCTCAATCGGGGTGAGTACCAAGCCGGCGAATTCAAGCGCATCGGCAAGGGCGGCAAGGAGGTGTGGATCCTTGCGAGCTACAACCCCGTGATGGACGATACCGGAAAGCCCTTCGGCGTGGTCAAGTTCGCCACCGACGTCACAGCGGAGAAACTGAAGACCGCAGACCTCGCCGGCCAGATCGCGGCGATCGACAAGGCCCAGGCCGTGATCGAGTTCAACATGGACGGCACGATCATCACTGCCAACGCCAATTTTCTCGGTGCGCTCGGCTATTCGCTGGCTGAGATCAAGGGCCATCATCACAGCATGTTCGTCGATCCTGCGGAACGCGACGGCGTCGCCTATCGCGAGTTCTGGGCCGCGCTCAACCGCGGTGAATACCAGGCGGCCGAATACAAGCGCATCGGCAAGAGCGGCAAGGAGGTCTACATCCAGGCCTCCTACAATCCGATCCTCGATCTCAACAGCAAGCCATTCAAGGTCGTGAAATATGCGACCGACACCACGCAACAGGTGCTGGTCCGCATGGGCAATGAGCGCGTCCGCGCCATGATGGAATCCGTCGCTGCCGGCTCGGAAGAGCTGAACGCCTCGGTGCGAGAGATCTCCGAGGCCATGACCAAATCGCGCCAAACTGCCAGCAGTGCGGTCGATCAGGTCGCCGCCGCCGACGCCCAGGCGCAGCGCCTCACTGAAGCGGCGCTGGCGATGAGCGGGATCGTCGAGCTCATCAACAACATCACCGGGCAGATCAACCTGCTCGCGCTCAATGCCACGATCGAATCGGCGCGCGCGGGCGAAGCGGGTCGTGGCTTCGCGGTGGTGGCCTCGGAGGTCAAGAGCCTCGCTAACCAGGCCAAGCAGGCCACCGACAAGATCGGCGCCGAGATCGGCAGTCTCAACGGCATCTCCGGCGACGTCGTCACCGCCCTGGCTTCGATCAAGACGGCCATCAACAACGTCAGCGAATATGTGACGTCGACGGCCGCGGCAATCGAGGAGCAAAGCACCGTGACCAACGAGATGTCGACCAGCATGCAGCGCGCCGCAGCGGAAGCCGCCGCGATGGCCGCTAGTGCCTGATCTTTGCGCGGACCTGGAGAGCTGTCCGTTTCGCCCGCTGTCGCAGAAATCCGCTCCCGTCAGCGATGCGCATGGTCCGCGCGATCGAGCGACTCCAGCATTGACGCATTGCGCAGTAGCCGTGCGGGAATCAAAAGGCGATGCAGCGGGCGCGCCGGGGACGCGCCCGCTTAGTAACCCAATCGCGCCTCGCTCAGATTGTCTGGCCGCCAGACACCTCGATCCGCTGCGCCGTGATCCAACGATTGTCGGGACCGAGCAGACTCGCAACCATCGGTCCGATATCGTCGGGCAGACCGACGCGGCCCAGTGCGGTCATCTGCGCAAATTGGTTGTTCAAGTCCGGCATGTCCCGAACCGCGCCGCCGAGAAAATCGGTTTCGATCGCACCCGGCGCGACGACGTTGGCCGTGATGCCGCGTCCACCAAATTCCTTGGCCAGGTAGACGGTCAGAACCTCGACGGCGCCCTTCGCGGCCGCATAGGCCGAGAAACCGGGGAAAGACACGCGCGTCAGCCCGCTTGAGAAATTGATGATCCGGCCCTTGTCGGCCAACAGCGGCAACAAGGCCTGCGTCAGGAAGAACGGCCCTTTGACATGGGTGTCGAAGAGGGCGTCGAACTGCTGCTCTGTCGTCTCGGCGAAGGCAGCCATTTCTCCCTGGCCCGCATTGTTGACGAGGTGATCGAACGTCTCGGCGCCCCAATGGTTCGTCAGCGCCGACCGGACCTTGGCGACGAAGTCGGGAAAGGTCGAGATGGAGGTGACGTCAAGCTCGATCGCGACGGCCTTTCGACCGAGCGCTTCGATCTCTGCGACGACGTCGCGTGCTGCGGCGACCGCGCTGCGATAGGTCACGATCACATCGCCGCCGTGACGTGCGATGGCGATGGCGGTGTTGCGGCCAAGGCCGCGGCTGGCGCCGGTGACGAGAGAAATGGTGGGCATCGGAAATTCCTCGAAGCGTTGCGGTGATCTCCGTTTGCCCGCGATCGATCGTCCGGTGTTGCCGGATCCTCGGAGTGTCTTGCCCAACATTCCAGAATGCGGCGACGGCAGACTTGCCCAAAACTCCTGATTTTCTGCCTGAACGGCCGGTGCCGATTGCTTGGGCGCCGGGTTCGGCCTAAAATTGGCGCGTGACTGAAACGCTGCTCCAGATCGCCAGTCGTTATTCCGTGGCTCACGCCGACGACAAGGGCGTCGCCTCCACGCCCTTCGCCGGCGTCTCGATCATCCGCGAGACCGCGCCGAGTGCGCTCCTGTACGCGATCTCCAGGCCTCTGGTCGCAATCGTCCTGCAAGGCGCCAAACGTGTGGCGACCGGCCGGACGTCCTTCGACTTCGGTGCAGGCGATTCCTTATTGATTGCGAGTGATGTGCCGACGGTCAGCCAGATCATGCGCGCGACGGCGGCCGCGCCCTATCTTTCGCTCGTCGTCGAGCTCGACCCCACAATCATCGAGGGGCTGGTGGTCGAGATGGGTTCGCTCCCGTTCATTCCGTCCCGGCCGCTGCGGGTCGAGCCGACGGAGCAGGAACTCGCGGACGCGGCGCTCCGGCTGTTGCGCCTGATCGACCGTCCCTCGGCCTTGCCGATCCTGCACAGCCAGCTGATGCGAGAGCTGCATTATTGGCTGCTGGCCGGCCGCCACGGCGGGGCCATCAGGGCGCTCGGAATTGCCGATAGCCATGCACAGCGGATCGGCCGCGCGGTTGCGATCATCCGTGCCGGCTATGCCAAGCCGTTGCGCGTCGATCGATTGGCCAAGGCCGCGGCGATGAGCCCGTCGGCATTTCACGCGCACTTCCGGAGCGTCACTTCGCTGACCCCGCTACAGTTTCAGAAACAGCTTCGCCTGATCGAAGCCCGCCGCGCGATGCTGGCCGACGGTACGCAGATCGCGACCGCAGCTCATCAAGTCGGCTACGAAAGCGTCACGCAGTTCACGCGGGAATATTCCCGGTTGTTCGGTATGCCGCCTGGGCGCGACATGCGCGAGGCGAAGCGGCGTATTGAGCCGGCGGCTTGAAGAGTTCTCCAATGGCGACCGTTGACAGACTCTACATCCTCGACGGCGGCATTGCAGAGGTCATGGACGGTTCGATCTATTCTCCGGGCATCAATGTCGGCGTCCCCATGACGCTGAGCTGCAATGCCTACCTCGTCAGTCATCGTGGCGAATGGCTGATCTGGGATACGGGAATCGAGGATGAGCTATCGAAGCATCCGCAAGGACGCATCATCGCGCATGGCATACGCGGCATCGTGCGTCGTCCCATCGCTGACCAACTGGACGAGATCGGAGTGCGGCCCCGCGACATCAGCACGATCCTGCTTTCCCATGCGCATTTCGATCATATCGGAAATGTCGATCTGTTCGAAAATGCAAGATGGATTGCTCAGCGGGCCGAATTCGAGGCCATGTTCGGACCGGAGCCTGAAGAATTCGGCTATTCGCTACAGCACTACAAGGCGTTGAAGGAGCGGCCTTACGAGATCGTCGATGGCGACCACGACGTATTTGGCGACGGCGCCGTGCGCATGATCTTCACGCCGGGCCACACCCTCGGGCATTGCTCGCTGATGGTGAGGCTACCGCGGCGCGGCGCCGTGCTGCTGAGCGGCGACGTCGCGCACAATCGTGAGAACCTCCGGCACATGCGCGTGCCGTCCTTCAATGCCGATCCGCAGGCAACGGTCGCTTCCATGACCAAAGTTGTCGACCTGCTTCGTTCCGAGAATGCCGAAATCTGGATCAATCACGATACGGCACAGAGCGACAAGCTGCCTCACGCGCCAGAATGGATCGTGTAAGCGCGCGCGTTACCGCGGCGCGACGTCGGCGCGATCGAGCGACTCCAGCGTCGACGCGTTGCCGCAATAGCCGTGATAGTTCTCCGCGGCGGTGCCGTCGGCGAGATCGCGGTCGCACCGTGCCTTGTGAGCGCAAAGCGAACAAACCCGCTCCATGTCGCGGAGCAACAGCGGCTGCGCGCGACCGAGTCCGTCCGCGTTGATGCCGAGCTGTTCGAGCATCATCGGCAGCTCGTCGGCAGAATGCTTGCCGTGACGGACCAGCTCCTCGAGATCGTCAGGCGCGATCCGCAGGTCGTTCGCGATCCGGTCGAAATCGCCGCGATCGAGCCGCCGGATCTCGTTCAGCTCGCGGCGATGCTTCAGCCAGCTCGCAAAGGAGTCGATGAGGTCCTGGACGATGGGATAAGGCCTGCTTGCGGTGCTCATGCGAAGCTCCATTGGAACGGCGGAATTGAAGCAAGATTAGGCACAATGGTGCAGGTGCGCGTTGCGCTGGATCAAATTGGAATCCTGTGTCCCGGACGCGCTGCAGCGTGTCGGTGACGGGTGCAACGTGATCGCCTGTGAGGAGCAAATCCTTCCACATCGTCATGGCCGGGCTTGACCCGGCCATCCACGCCTTACCGGGCAGCGCGAAGAACGTGGATGCGCGGGACAAGCCCGGGCATGACGACCTCTTACGACGCTTCCATGCGATTGCCCCAGGCAGCTACGCGAACCTCTCCGACGCCCAGGCATACAGGCTGCCCGGTATCGGCTTCTCGCCGCCGCGGCCCTTGGGCGAGATGTGCAGGCCGATGATCTCGGGGTTGGTGACGAGGCCGAGATAGCTCGAGGGATCGAAGAACAGTTTTGGCTCGGCATGCACCGCGTAGAACGATTGCTTCGGCAGCGCGCAGGCGAGTTCGCCGGTGCGGCGCGCGAGTGCGGTGAGGGCCGCGGGCCCGAAGATCGCGACGCGGATATCCGCAAGACGGCTCGAGCCGCCGCGCAGACGGCGCATCATGAAGGTGATGCGATGGCGGACCGACAGCCAGTTCGGCGTCAGCTCCTCCTGCTCCATCAGTTCCTCGAAGGCAGCGACGATGCCGTGCCCAGGCGGCAGGTAGATCACGGAATTGCCGAGCTGGCGCGGCCGTTCCCAGGCAAAGTAGGGCTTCGCCGGATCGATCTCGACGGGTTTGAGCAGCAGCACGTCGGCGTCGAGCCAGAGGCCGAGGCCTTTCGCCATCAGCTTCATGCGGAAGAAATCGCTGAACTGCAGCGTGGTCCAGTCGCGCCAGCTTCCATCCGCTTGCGGCGGCCGCAAGCGCTCCGAGAACGCGTGCGGCAGGATCGCTTCGGCGTCCGCGTTGGCGATGCCGGCGGGCAGGCCGGGAATGGTGTCGAAGCTGTAGACCGTAACCTTGTGACCGGCCGCCAGCTGCGAGCGCAGACAGGTCTGGCGCAGCGCATCCATCGGGCCGTGCCAGAAGGTGACGATCTCGGGCAGCATATGCGGAAGCTATAATATTCAGAGCAAAGAAAAAGCCCCGGCGCCGACAGCACCGGGGCTCGAATGAAGACGCGAGCTCAGGCCCAGGCGCGTTCGCGCTTGAGCTTGTCCTCATAGGTGTCGATCGAGGACTTCTTCTCCATGGTGAGACCGATGTCGTCGAGGCCGTTGATCAGGCAGTGCTTGCGGAACGGATCGATCTCGAACTTGACCTTGCCGCCGTCGGGGCCGCGGATCTCCTGGTTCGGCAGGTCGATCGTCAGCGTCGCGTTGGCGCCGCGCTCGGCGTCGTCGAACAGCTTGTCGAGGTCTTCCTGGCTGACACGGATCGGCAGAATGCCGTTCTTGAAGCAGTTGTTGTAGAAGATGTCGCCGAACGAGGTCGAGATCACGCAGCGGATGCCGAAGTCGAGCAGCGCCCAGGGCGCGTGCTCGCGGCTCGAGCCGCAGCCGAAATTGTCGCCGGCCACCAGCACCTTCGAATTGCGATAGGCGGGCTGGTTCAGCACGAAATCCGGGTTCTCGCTGCCGTCGTCCTTGTAGCGCTGCTCGGAGAAGAGCCCCTTGCCAAGGCCGGTGCGCTTGATCGTCTTGAGGTACTGCTTCGGAATGATCATGTCGGTGTCGACATTGATGATCTTCAGCGGCGCCGCGACGCCTTCCAGCGTGGTGAACTTGTCCATGGTTGCGATTTCCCGGGTGGTTCTTGGGGAACTTGTATCTATCGCGATCGGGGCCTGAATCCTAGGCCGAATTCGGCAGATCTACTCTGCCTGAGCCTCAATCGCTTCCATATCGTCGTCGGACAGGCCGAAATGGTGGCCGATCTCGTGAATCAGGACGTGGCGGACGATGTGGCCGAGGCTCTCGTCGTGCTCGGCCCAGTAATCCAGGATCGGCCGGCGGTAGAGCCAGACCATGTTGGGCAGCCGCGCCACATCGCCGAAACTCTGCTGCGGCAGGCCGACGCCCTGGAACAGGCCGAGCAGGTCGAACTCGCTCTCGCACTCCATCTCGTCCATGACCTCCTCGGTCGGGAAGTCGTCGACGCGGAGGATCACGCCCTCGCAGAGAGCGCGAAACTCCGCCGGCAGGCGATCGAAGATCTCATGCGCCGTCGCTTCCATCTCGGCCAGCGAGGGCGCTTTCAATTCCGTCCACATGGGGTTTCTCTTAGCGCGGGTTTCCCGCTGATGCATCCCGCTTTATAAAGCGCGGCGAGGTTGACGGGCGCCGCCAAAACGGGGAGCGTGGGCCTCGATTGAGGGTTTCGGGTGGGCAATAAAATGCGAGCAAAAACAGCGCTGACGCTACTGTGCATGGGGTTGTTTTCGCAATTTTGGGGTGGCGCCGAGGCCCAGACGGCGGGGGGCCCCGAGATCCGCCTCGCCCAGGCGGCCCCGCCTGATGCCCGGCCGCGAAAGCGGCCCCCGCCGCGCTTGCGCGTCACGCCCTATTACAGCCCTGACGGCGTCTATCCGCGCTACAATCCGGGCCCCAATGCCGTCCGCGAATGCAACGCGACCTATGTCCAGGAATTTCGGCCGAGCGGCACGGTGATCGTGCCGCGTGTGAGCTGCTTTTGGCGCCCCGGTTAGCGTTGATACGACGCCGGCGCGCAGCACAGGAGCCTCAAGGAGGCGTCATGGCGAAATGGTTTGCATTGGCCGTTGCCATCGCGCTTGCCGCTAGTCTGCCTCGTGCTTTCGCTGCGCAAAGGGTGACGATTCCAGAGGCCTCGGCCGGCATCGCGGTTTTCGATGTGCGACACGCGCGAACCCGCGGCATGGTGCGGCCTGTCGTGCGCCGTGATCCACGCTATTACGCACGGCCGGTCTTCTATCGTCCCTATCCCTACGGAGTTCCCGCGCCGTTCGTGTTCGGCTACGGCCCCTTCTGATGACGTCGCAGCGCGACGCCGTTCATTCATGAGGCATTCACGTCGGCGTCCCTAGCGTGCCCTCGGGTGCGACTGCAAATGAACAGGGATGACGCGTGCCGGGAACGAGCATCGCCACTCCGCTGTCCAATATCCAGGGAGAAGTCCATGCTGAAGAGTTTGGGTCTCAGGGCAGGCCCGGTGCACCTGCTCGGGATTGCGGCCGCCGCGACGCTGATGCTATCGGCCGGAACCGCGCGTCGTGCCGAAGCGCTGAGCTTGATCAATCCGGCGTCGTCACAAGCGGCCAAGGGCGCGAGTGAGGCTGCGAGCGACGGCCTCGTCACCCAGGTTCGCCACGGCGGCGGTGGTCATGGCGGCGGACATTTTCACGGCGGCGGCTTCCGCGGTGGCGGCGGACACGTCGGCGGTTTTCGCGGCGGTGGATTCCATGGCGGCCATATCGGCGGCTTCCGCGCCGCGCCGGCCTTCCACGGCGGCGGCTATCGCTACGGCGGGCTTCACCGCTATGGTGGCGTTCACCGCTACGGCGGATTCCATCGCTACGGGATCTATCGGCCTCATTACGGCCACCGCCACTTCCACCGGCGCTATTATTACGGCGGCTATTATCCCGCTTACCATCACGCGCGCCGCTGCCGGGTGATCTGGACCTATTACGGCCCGCGCCGCATCTGCCGCTGGCATCGCTGGCACCATCCGTACAGGTACTATTGATAGGCACGATGAAAGTACAAAGGGCGCCTCAGCGGCGCCCTTTGTCTATCCGGCGACTAAAGCCAATCCTTCAGCTTCCACGACAAAGCTTTCCACGGCATCAAATTCTCGACCTTCCACTGCTTGAACATCGCGGGCGGCCAGCGGCTGAGCTTCGAGGTCTCCTCGACCTCCGGCTTGGCGACGATGCGCAATCGTGGCGCGCGCCGGCGGTGCTGCCGCGTGGCTTCACCGATCAGGTCGACATATTCGGGCTTGTTGGCCATTGGCGCGCGTCCTCGCGAAAACCTCGCGAGGACGAGAGTGTCGGGCGATCGTTTAACGGCGGTTTTCCGCGATCGCTACAATTGCAAGGATCGGCTTAGCGCCAGTCCCTGACGTCGACGAAGTGACCCGCGATCGCCGCCGCCGCCGCCATTGCCGGCGACACCAGATGGGTGCGGCCCTTGAAGCCCTGGCGTCCTTCGAAGTTGCGGTTCGAGGTCGAGGCGCAGCGCTCTCCCGGGGCCAGCTTGTCCGGGTTCATCGCGAGGCACATCGAGCAGCCCGGCTCGCGCCATTCGAAGCCGGCCTTGAGGAAGATCTTGTCGAGACCCTCGGCTTCCGCCTGCTCCTTCACGAGGCCGGAGCCCGGCACGACCATGGCGTTGACATGCGCCGAGACGGTCTTGCCTTCGGCGATTTTCGCAGCAGCGCGCAGATCCTCGATGCGGCCGTTGGTGCAGGAGCCGATGAAGATGCGGTCGAGCTTGATGTCGGTGATCTTCGTTCCCGCCGTCAGGCCCATGTACTTCAGCGCGCGATGCTTGGAGAGGCGCTTGGCCTCGTCCGCGATCTGGTCGGGATCGGGCACGATGCCCGTCACCGAGATGACGTCCTCAGGCGAAGTGCCCCAGGTCACGATCGGCGGCAGTTTTGCGGCGTCGAGGCGCAGCTCGTGATCGAAATGCGCGCCTTCGTCGGACCGCAGCTTTTCCCAGTAGCGCATCGCCGCATCCCAGTCCGCACCCTTCGGCGCCTTCGGGCGGCCGCGCAGGAAGTCGTAAGCCTTCTGGTCCGGTGCAACGAGGCCGGCGCGGGCGCCGCCTTCGATCGACATGTTGCAGACCGTCATGCGGCCTTCCATCGACAGCGCCTGGATCGCATCGCCGGCGTATTCCAGGACATAGCCGGTACCGCCCGCGGTGCCGATCTCGCCGATGATGGCGAGGATGATGTCCTTGCCCGTCACGCCGTCAGGCAGCTTGCCGTCGACGGTAACGCGCATGTTCTTTGCTTTTTTCTGGATCAGCGTCTGCGTCGCCAGCACGTGCTCGACCTCGGAGGTGCCGATGCCGTGCGCGAGCGCGCCGAACGCGCCATGCGTCGAGGTGTGGCTGTCACCGCAGACGATGGTGGTGCCGGGCAGGGTGAAACCCTGCTCGGGGCCGATGACGTGGACGACGCCCTGGCGCTTGTCGAACTCGTTGTAATATTCGATGCCGAATTCCTTGGCGTTCTCGGCCAGCGCCTTGATCTGCTCGATGCTTTCAGGATCGGGATTCGGCTTGGTGCGATCGGTGGTCGGCACGTTGTGATCGACGACGGCGAGCGTCTTCTCGGGTGCGTGGACCTTGCGGCCGGTGGCGCGCAGGCCTTCGAACGCCTGCGGCGAGGTCACCTCGTGCACCAGATGGCGGTCGATATAGAGCAGGCAGGTGCCGTCCTCGGCCTCGTGCACCAGATGGTCGTTCCAGATCTTGTCGTACAATGTGGTCGGCTTGGACATGAGCTTGAGCTCCGAAAGAATGTTGAGTCAGCGGATAGGCGCGCGCGGCGCGCGGGCAACAAATCGTCAGCGCAGCTTTCAGGCTGCGCGGCTAAGCTCTGACGTTGCCGAGGTCGCGAAGCGTCCGAAGAACCGGCCAGGCAGCCGCGAACGATCGTCGATGACGATGCGCTGGACGGGGGCGAGGCTGGTCGGATCTGGAAACATTCCAGGAATATATAGCAGGCCGAATTGGAATCGCGAGCGGTTTGACACGCACGGCTGACGCAACAAAAAAGCGCGGGGTTTTGCCCCGCGCTTTCGAAAAACACGACTCTGAGCGAGAGCTTACTCGTTGACGGCCTTGGCGTGCTCGGTCTTCTCGACGATACGAGCCGACTTGCCGCGCAGCTGGCGCAGGTAATAGAGCTTGGCGCGACGCACCTTGCCGCGGCGTACCACCTTGATCGAGTCGATCATCGGCGACATCACCGGAAACACGCGCTCGACGCCTTCGCCGTAGGAGATCTTGCGGACGGTGAAGCTCTCGTTGAGGCCACCGCCGGAACGGCCGATGCAGACGCCTTCATAGGCCTGCACACGGGTACGGTCGCCTTCGACGACCTTCACGTTGACGATCACGGTGTCGCCGGGACCGAATTCCGGAATGTCCTTGCCGGCGGACAGCTTGTCGAACTGCTCTTTTTCGAGCTGTTGGATCAGGTTCATGGGGTAATCTCCATCGGCGCGCCCAGCCGCGAGACACGGGGGCTGCGCGAAATTCGTTGATCCAGCTATTGCGGATGTGGCCGCTCCTATAAGGCAAGCCGGAGCGTTTGTCACCCGTCTGTCTTGTTTTTTGGCGTTTTTTGGCGTCCGGTCCGATTCGGGGCCTTTGCCGGGATTCGGGCCCACAAATCGGGCCGCCGGGCTGCCGTCAGCGCCTCGGATTGCACCCGCCGCCAAGCCGCGACCTTGGCGTGGTCGCCCGAGGTCAGGACCTCCGGGATCGCCGCCCCCTCGAACAGCTGCGGGCGGGTGTATTGGGGGTATTCGAGCAGGCCGTCAGAGAAGCTTTCCTCGGTTCCAGAGGCTTCCTTGCCCATCACCCCCGGCAACAGCCGTACGCAGGCGTCGATCAGGGCCAGGGCTGCGATTTCGCCCCCGGACAGCACGTAATCGCCGATCGAGACCTCCTCGAGGCCCCGAGCGTCGATCACCCGCTGGTCGATCCCCTCGAACCGGCCGCAGACGATCAGGGGGCCTGGGCCCTGGGCGAGCTCTGTGACGCGAGCCTGGGTCAATGGCCGACCCCGGGGGCTCATCAGCAGCCGCGGCCGCTCAGGGGCGATCTCGGCGGCATCGATGGCCGCCGCCAGAACATCCGCCCGCAGCACCATGCCCGGTCCGCCGCCGGCCGGAGTGTCGTCGACGCTGCGATGGCGGTCGGTAGCGGACGCCCTGATGTCCCGCGCCTCGATCTCCCAGAGCCCGGACGCCAGCGCCCGGCCGGCCAGGCTCACGCCGAGCGGCCCCGGAAACATCTCCGGAAACAGCGTCAGCACGGTCGCGCGCCAGGGTGAGGGATTGGTCATTGCAGCCAGCTTAGCCAAAACCACGGCCTGTGGTTATGGATCCCCGCGCCCGTGCGCTTTGCGCACTAGGCGGGGACGACTCTCGGAGGGAACTTCGCCACGATCCTCGCCCTCGATCTCCTGCGGCAGCGCGATCACGACGCGACCGCCCTTGAGATCGACCTCCGGCACCACCGCGTTGGTAAACGGCAGCAGCAGCGTCGTGCCTTTGGGCGGCGCGATCTCGATGATGTCGCCGGCGCCGAAATTATGGATCGCGAGCACGCGGCCGAGCGCGTCGCCGTCCGTGGTGACGGCGGCGAGCCCGATCAGATCGGTGTGGTAATATTCGTCGTCGTCAGTTGCGGGCAGTTTTTCGCGCGCGACGTAGAGCTCGATGCCGTTGAGGCGCTCGGCCTCCTCGCGGGTCGTGACGCCCTTGAACGTCGCGACCAGATGATCCCTGGCCTCGCGCGCCGTTGCGACCTCGAACTGGCGCTTGCCGTCCTTGGACAGCAGCGGACCGTACCGCTTCACGGCAAAGGGATCTTCGGTGAAGGTCCACAATTTGACCGCACCGCGCACACCATGCGCGGCGCCGATCCGCGCGACGCAGACCAGCGCCGACATGATCTGGCCTTAACCCTTCGCGGCGGCTTCAGCCTGCGCCTTGCGCTCCTTGCGCGGCACGGCCTTCTCGGGGTTGTTGCGCGCTTCGCGCTTCTTGACGCCGGCGGCATCGAGGAAACGCGACACGCGGTCGGACGGCTGCGCGCCCTTGGCGAGCCAGGCCTTCACCTTGTCCATATCCAGCTTCAGTCGGGTCTCGTTGTCCTTCGGCAGCAGCGGGTTGAAATAGCCGAGACGCTCGATGAAGCGGCCATCGCGGGGAAAGCGCGAATCGGCGACGACGACGTGATAGACGGGACGCTTCTTGGTGCCTGCGCGGGCGAGGCGGATGACGACGGACATTTAGTTCTCCTTCAAAGTACGCTTTGTTCGGTTGATTGGTATTTTCGCGGCGCGCGGGGCACTTGCGACCCGTGCGACGAATTCCTCATTTCTTCTTGCCCGGGAAACCGCCGAGGCCCGGCAGCATCGGCTTGCCGCTCAGCCCGGTGAGTCCCGGAACGTTCGGCAGGCCCTGGCGTAGCCCGGCCGGCAAATCCTTCGGCAGATTCGGAAGGCCACCGCCGCCGCTCTGCATCTTTTCCTGCAGCGCCTTCATCTCTTCCGGCGAGGGCGGCTTCATGCCGCCGCCAAAGCCCATCGCCTGTGCGATGCCGGCGAGCGGGCCACGCTTGCCCGAGCCCATCGCCTTCATCACGTCGGCCATGTTCCGGTGCATCTTCAGCAGCTTGTTGACCTGCTCGACGCTCTGGCCGGAACCCGCGGCGATACGTTTCTTGCGGCTGGCCTTGAGCAGATCGGGATGACGGCGCTCGTCGCGCGTCATGGAATCGATCACCGCGACCTGGCGCTTCAGGATCTTGTCGTCGATGCCGGCGGCTGCGATCTGGTTCTTCATCTTGGAGATGCCGGGCATCATGCCCATCAGCCCGCTGATGCCGCCCATGCTGGCCATCTGCAGCAATTGCTCGCGCATGTCGTTGAGGTCGAACTGACCCTTGCGCATGCGCTCGGCGGTGCGCGCGGCCTTCTCGGCGTCGATATTGGCGGCGGCGCGCTCGACCAGCGAGACCACGTCGCCCATGCCGAGGATGCGGCCGGCGATACGGTCGGGATGGAAATCTTCCAGTGCGTCGGTCTTTTCACCGGTGCCGAGCAGCTTGATCGGCTTGCCGGTGACCGCGCGCATCGACAGCGCAGCACCGCCGCGGCCGTCACCGTCGACGCGGGTCAGCACGATGCCGGTGAGGCCGACGCGCTCGTCGAAGGCGCGCGCGAGGTTCACGGCGTCCTGACCGGTGAGCGAGTCTGCAACCAGCAGCACTTCATGCGGATTCGCAGCCGCTTTGATCGCGGCTGCCTCCGCCATCATGTCTTCGTCGAGCGTGGTGCGGCCGGCGGTGTCGAGCAGCACGACGTCGTAGCCGCCGAGCTTGCCGGCTTCCATCGCGCGCTTGGCGATCTGCGGCGGCTGCTGGCCGGCGACGATCGGCAGCGTCGGAATGTCGAGATCGCGGCCGAGCACGGCCAGCTGCTCCATTGCCGCCGGACGGTAGACGTCGAGCGAGGCCATCAGCACCTTGCGCTTGTCGCGCTGGACCAGGCGGCGGGCGAGCTTTGCGGTGGTGGTGGTCTTGCCCGAGCCTTGCAGGCCGACCATCATGATCGGCACCGGCGGCACGGAATTGACGTCGATGGTCTGGCCCTCGGCGCCGAGCGTGTTGATCAGCTCGTCATGGACGATCTTGACCACCATCTGGCCGGGGGTCACCGACTTGACGACGGTGGCGCCGATCGCCTGCTCGCGGACGCGCTCGGTGAAGCTGCGGACCACTTCGAGCGCGACGTCGGCTTCCAGCAGCGCGCGGCGCACTTCGCGCATCGCGGCGTCGACGTCCTTTTCGGTCAGCGCACCGCGCCCCGTCAGACGATCGAGAATGCCACCAAGCCGTTCCGACAGATTGTCGAACAATGAAGTCGTCCTTTTCCTGCTCGCCAGAATGGCGATCTTCCAAACACCTTTACGCCCGAGGGCGCATCGCGCTGTCGGGCGTTGACCTCCGGCCTCCAGGGCCAGTCGGCGGGTCGAAAAGAAAGCCTTTCCGAGAAAGTGGCGGGGTTAAACGCCGCTCCCGCCCAAAAGTCAAGGAAAGTTAGGGCGCCGGGGCGGCTTTGCCAAGGTAAGGTCCTGAAAACAGGCCTCTTTTGCCGGCTGGTTCTTTTTCCGTGGGTCCCGCCCATATAGAAGGTGATGACTTACCTTTCCCGCCAGCCCTGAAGCCAGCCTGTGCCGGTCACCCGCCGCCGCGTTTTCGGGCTGCTGGCCGGGGCGGGCGCGCTGGCCGGTATCCCGTCCCTCTGGATGTCCCGCATGAAAACCTATGACGGCCCCGCCTCCGACCATTTCGACGGCCTGAACTTCTTCGATCCGGACGGCGCGCCGCCGAAATCGCTCCGCGAGGTGCTGCGCTGGCAGCTCGGCGGCAGGCGGCAGCGGGCGAAATGGCCCGACTGGGCGCCCAGCCCGCATGCCGACACCCCGCCCGCCCGCGTCGATGGCGACAAGGTGCGGCTCTCCTTCGTCGGCCACGCCAGCTGGCTGATCCAGGCCGGGGGCCTCAACATCCTGGTCGACCCCGTCTGGTCGGAGCGGGTTTCGCCGGTCAGCTTTGCCGGGCCGAAGCGGCACAATGATCCCGGCATCGTCTTCGAGAAACTGCCGCAGATCGACGTCGTGCTGGTCTCGCACGGCCATTACGATCATCTCGACATCGCAACGCTGTCGCGGCTCACCAAGAATTTTGCCCCGCGCGTGGTCACCCCGCTCGGCAACGACGTGACGATGCGCAGCTGGGATTCCACGATCAAGGCGGAAGCGTTCGACTGGCATGATCGCATCGAGCTCGGCGGCGGCATCGCCGTGCATCTGGTGCCGACGCGGCACTGGACGGCGCGCGGCATGTTCGACCGCAACAAGGCGCTGTGGGCGAGTTTTGTGCTGGAGACCCCTGCGGGGAAAATCTACGTCGTCTGCGATTCCGGCTACGGCGACGGCCGGCATTTCCGCCGCGTCGCCGAGCGGCACGGCAAGCTGCGCCTCGCCATCCTTCCCATCGGCGCCTACGAGCCGCGCTGGTTCATGCGCGACCAGCACATGAATCCGGAAGACGCGGTGAAGGCGCTGGCCGATTGCGGCGCCGAGGCCGCGCTCGGGCATCATCACGGCACGTTCCAGCTCACCGACGAAGCGATCGACGCGCCGGCCAAGGCACTGTCGGAAGCGCTCGACGCGGCGGAGATTTCGCAGGAGCGGTTCGTGGCGATGAAGCCCGGGCAGGTGGTGGAGATTTAGGGTCTCGCTGCACACGCCGCTCGTGCCCCGGCTCTGCGCAGCGTCACTGCGTGCCGCTGCGCAGAGCCGGGGCACGGGACTTATTGCTCTTTCGCCTTGATCGCCCAGCTCACATTCACCGTCACCGACAGCGTTTCCTCGCCCGGCGCAACTGCGGCTGGCGCCATTTGCGGCGTCGCCATCCGCGCCTTGAACAGCGGCACGGGAGCGCCGCCTTCGGACACGCTGAGCGGAGCGCCCAGCGTCACGCCGGTGGCCTTGGCGTAGATCTCGGCCTTGCGGCGCGCATCGGCGACCGCCTGCTCACGGGCATCGTCGAGCAGCTTTGATGCCTGCGTCACCTCGAAGGAGATGTTGCCGATATCGTTCGCGCCGGCACCGACCAGCGCGTCGATGATGCCGGCGACCTTGGTCACGTCACGAATTTTTACCGTGACGCGATTGGAGGCGCGGAAACCCACCACGGGCGAGGCGCCGGTGGATTTGTTCTGGCCGTATTGCGGCTGCAGCGACAGCCGCGAGGTCTGGTAATCCTTCTCGGGGATGCCGGCGCCCTTCAGCGCCAGCAGCACCTTGCCCATCGCGGCGTTGTTGGCGTCGGAGGCTTCCTTCGCCGTCTTGGCGTCGTTGGCGATGCCGGCGTCGATCTGCGCGAGATCGGGCGCCGCGGAAATGTTGGCTTCGCCGCTCACCGTAATGGCGGATGGAAAATCATCGGCAAGCGCAGGCGTTGTCAGCAGCGTGGCGGCGAAAACGGCGGCAAGGGACGTAACGAGTACGGCAGGCTTTTTCATTGGTCTCACTTCAGCGGCACGAAAACATTGATCACGAGCTTGTCTTCTGCGGTCTTCAGGGGATCGGTGAGATATTCCTCGATGAAGGTGTCCTTGGCTTCCAGCCTCTTGTCGTCAAGGTGATTGGTGATCGCCTCATAGGTGTTATCCATGTTGTCGTAGGAACCGCGATGGACGAATTTCAGCGCCTTGCCCTCCGGCGATTTGCCGATGCTCATGTCCTTGGGCAGCTTCTGCGGATCCTGATCGACCGGGATCTCGGCGAGGAAGGTGAAGCCGGTATCGTCGGTCGAGGTGTAGACGATCATCGAATTGCCGGCGTGCTTGATGCCCTGCTTGTCCAGCAGCGTGTTCAGCGCCTTGAAGGCGTCGACCAGCGTGTCGAAGGCCGAATCCCAATTGGCGGTGCCCTTGACCATCACGACCTTCCTGGGCTCGAGCGTGGTCTCCTGGCCGAAGGGATCGGCGGTCTGCACGGGAGCCGGCGTTGCGGCCGCAGCCGGAGCGGCCGGGCTGGGTGACGGTGAGGCGCTGGCGGCTGGCGCAGGTGAGGGCGTTGCCGCAGGTGCCGGCGAGACGCTCGCGGCCGGAGCGGGCGAAGCCGACGGGGCCGGCGAGGGATTTGTCGAAGAAGGACTTGTCGAAGAAGGACTTGCCGATGCAGCCGGCGCCGGGCTCGGGGTTTGCGCCAGCGTGGCGGACAGGCCAAACGACAAGGCCGCTGCCGGGATCAGCGCGGCCAGAGCGATACGACGAAAACGGTTCATTCTATTCTCCCCAAAACCTTACCCGGCAAGGCCTTACGCCCCCAAAAGGCCTTAACCCGGCCGCGCGTCCCGGATCCGCGCGAACCGCGCCGTTCTAACACGCGAGCGTCGAATTCGTCCCATGACAGATGCGTCATGGCAGAAGACCTGGCCATCGCCCCAAATCACTGGCCAAGCCGCCAAGGATCGCCATATAAGGCAGGCGAAATTCGGGAATTTTCATGAGCGCGCTGGCCAACCACGCATTTGCCAAGATGAACGGCATCGGCAACGAGATCGTCGTCGTCGACATGCGCGATTCCGCAGGCGGGGTGACGCCGGACGACGCCCGCGCGGTGGCGTCGGCACATGGCGGCGTGGCCTACGACCAGCTCATGGTGCTCTCGAGGCCGCGGTTCGACGGCACCGAGGCCTTTATCAGCATCTACAATAATGACGGCTCGGAGGCCGGCGCCTGCGGCAACGGGATGCGCTGTGTGGTGCGGCGCATCTTCGAGAAGACCGGGCAGACCGCCGCGACGTTCGAGACCGCGGCCGGCTTGCTCAATGCCTGGCAGGGCCCGGCTCCGGATCTCTACACCGTCGACATGGGTGCGCCGAAGTTCGGCTGGCAGGAGATTCCGCTGGCCGAGGAGTTTCGCGACACCCGCTACATCGAATTGCAGATCGGGCCGATCGACAATCCGATCCTGCATTCGCCCTCGGTGGTGAGCATGGGCAATCCGCATGCGATCTTCTGGGTCGAGGACGTCAACGCCTATGATCTCGAGCGTTTCGGTCCCTTGCTCGAAAACCACCCGATCTTCCCGGAGCGCGCCAATATCACGCTCGCCCACATCGTCGATCGCGACCACGTCACGATCCGCACCTGGGAGCGCGGCGCCGGGCTGACCAGGGCCTGCGGTTCGGCGGCCTGCGCGACCGCGGTTGCCGCCGCGCGGCTGAAGCGCACCGAACGCAAAGTCGAGATCACGCTACCCGGCGGCAAGCTCGGCATCGAATGGCGCGAGCGCGACGACCACGTGCTGATGACGGGCACGGCGACCTTCGAATATGAGGGCCGATTCGATCCGGCGCTGTTCGCGCCGGCCGCCTGATGGCGATCGACATCGTCACCTTCGGCTGCCGCCTCAATGCGTTCGAGGCCGAGGTGATCCGCCGCGAGGCGGAAGCTGCGGGGCTCAAAGACACCATCGTCATCAACAGCTGCGCCGTCACCAACGAGGCGGTGGCGCAGGCGCGGCAATCGATCCGAAAATTGAAGCGCGAGCGGCCCGAGGCGCGCATCGTCGTCACCGGTTGCGCGGCGCAGACGCAAAGCGGCATGTTCGCCGACATGAGCGAGGTCGACCGCGTCGTCGGCAATGACGACAAGATGCGGTCATCCGCGTGGCGCGAGACACGCAATGCCTTCGATCTCGGCGCCGGCGAGAAGATCGCCGTCAGCGACATCATGGCCGTCAAGGAGATGGCGCCGCATCTGATCGACGGCTTTGCGAGCGGCCTGCCGCGCGTGTTCGTGCAGGTGCAGAACGGCTGCGACCATCGCTGCACCTTCTGCATCATCCCGTTCGGCCGCGGCAATTCGCGCTCGGTGCCGATGGGCGCGGTGGTCGATCAGGTGCGAACACTGGCGGAACGCGGCCATGCCGAGATCGTGCTGACCGGCGTCGACCTCACCAGCTACGGCACTGACCTGCCGGGCGCGCCGAAGCTCGGCATGTTGACCAAGCAGATCCTGCGTCACGTGCCGGAGCTGAGGCGTCTGCGCATCTCCTCGATCGATTCGATCGAGGCGGATGCCGATTTGCTCGATGCCATCGCTGATGATGCGCGGCTGATGCCGCATCTGCATCTGTCGCTGCAGTCCGGCGACGACATGATCCTGAAGCGCATGAAACGGCGGCATTCGCGGCAGGATGCGATCGCGTTCTGCGAGCAGGTCCGCCGCCTGCGCCCGGACATCGTCTTCGGTGCCGACATCATCGCGGGCTTCCCGACCGAGACGGATGAGATGTTTTCACGCTCGCTCGATCTGGTCGAGCAATGCGGCCTGACATTCCTGCACGTCTTCCCCTATTCACCCCGCCCCGGCACGCCGGCCGCGCGGATGCCGCAGGTGGCAGGCGGTGCGATCAAGGAGCGTGCGAAGCGGCTGCGTACGGCGGGCGAAGCCGCGCTGCGGAAGCGGCTGCAAGCCGAGATCGGCGCGACGCGCGAGGTGCTGATCGAGAGCGACGGACAGGGTCGCACGGAGCATTATCTGCCGGTGGCGATCGCGGGCGAGCGTGTCGGCAGCGTCGTTTCGCTGACGATCAACGGCAGTGATGGCGAGCGGCTCATCGTATAACTCGCGGCTCTTCCTTCTCCCCTTGCGAGAGAGGGGAAGAAGCTACGACGCCCTGACCTGCCAGAACCGCAGCGTCCGCCTGGCATTCTCCGCCGTCATCCGGGCGTAATTCCCCTGCGCTCTTGCAAGGTCCGCAGGCTTCATCGCACCCGTCGCAAAACGGCATTCGAGCACGGCGGTGGTGGTTTCCCAGCTGAGCTGCGCCGCCTTGCACGGTACCAACAAGCCGTCGTCGCGCAGGCTCTGCATCAGCGGGCGAATCACCTCGACGGTCGATCCGGACAGCGCGGCCAGCGCCGCGGCGGTCTCTTCATAGCGCCGCTGCGTGGCGAAACCGAGCAGCGTCGCTTCGCTGAGCTGGCCGGTCGCCTTGAGCATTGCAATCGCGCGTTTTGCCCCTTCGAAATCGCGGACACCCGACATCTCGCGATCGACACCGACGGTGACGGCCGCGATCGCGCCCTGGATTTCTTCGAACAGATGCGGCGGTGCGCGCGACAGCAGGCGGGCGCGCACGGCATCGCTGGCCGAGCGCAGCAACCGGCGGCGCAACTCCGACGGCAGGTCGACGCGGACGCCGACGCTGACGGCAAGTTCAGGATCCGCCTCGGCCTGCCCGACCATGGCCGCGAATCCGTTTCCGGAGACGCGCGCGCCGGGATTTGCGGCGAGCCGGCGGCTGACGCTGGGATAGCGGCGTGCCAGAAGTGCGTCGGTGACGATCTCCTTCAGCCACCAGCGGCCGGCGATCGCGAGCAGATGCGGTTCGCCCTTGGATGCTGCAATCTTGACCAGATCGCCGTCGTCGAGGCGGGCGGATTCCTGCAGCACGGGACCTGCGATGCGGATCTCGTCATTGCCGGCGAGGCGGCGGATCACGGAGGGCGGCGCCTGCGCGATCGGCGCCAGCTGCGCGCTGATCTCGGCGAGCGCAATGCGTGCGCCCATGTCGGCAAGCGCCCGCAGCTCGATCGTGCCGATCAGGCGCTCGAGCACGTCGTCGAACAGCGCGATCTGCTCGTCGTCAAAACTGCCGGCGGAGGACAGGAACAGGTCGGTGACGCGCCGGGCCGTTTCCAGCCCCTTTTCCGCCGAGCCGAGCCGAATCGCGGATTCGACTTCGTCGATGATCGATAGCCCGGCCGTGGACATGACGCGCAGCTCGTCCTGAGCAGATTGACGGAAGCTTGTTCTAAGCAACCGCTATCATTAGCGACGAGCACTGAACGTTTCGTAAACCAAGGCCACGGGCGAATACGGATGCGGCTATTCCCCATTCCACCCGCAGGCGCGAAGCTTCTGGTGCATGTGGGGCGGGGCCGGCGCCACGACGCGGACCGGCTCCTTGTTCCGGGAGATCGGCACCACGATCTCGCGGGAATGCAGATGCAGCTTCGGCTCGCCGAAACGGGGGCCGTTGCCGTAAATGTTATCGCCGAAGATCGGCCAGCCGGTCGCCGACGAATGCACCCGCAATTGATGGGTCCGCCCGGTCACCGGTTCCATGGCAAGCCAGGTGAGGCCGTCGCCCCGGCCCATCACTTTCCAGTTGGTGATCGCCTTCTGTCCCTCGGGATCGGGCTTCTGCCACCAGCCGCGTTCGGCGTTGAGCCGGCCGAGCGGCATGTCGATGGTGCCCTCGTTCTCGGTGGGGCCACCCTCGACCACGGTCCAATAGGTCTTGCCGATCTTGCCGTGCTTGAACAGGAGGCCGAGCGAGGCCGTTGCCTTGAGGTGGCGGCCGAGCACGAGGCAGCCGGAGGTGTCCTTGTCCAGCCGGTGAGCCAACACCGGCGGCCGCGGCAGGCCGAAACAGAGCGCGTCGAACGAGGCCTCCAGATTGGCGCCGCCCTTGGGGCCGCGATGCACGGGAAGCCCGGCCGGCTTGTCGATAATCAGCATCAGCCCGTCGCGATGGAGCACGCGCGCCAAAATCTCGTCGGCGGTCAATTGGGGAACATCGAGCAATTGCAGGACTTTCGGTCAAGACTTTCGTTTGGGAGCCGGAACGGCTAACACACCGCCACCATGAACGATACCACCCCA
The DNA here is from genome assembly GCF_002266465.3 of Bradyrhizobium symbiodeficiens. Classification (NCBI taxonomy): domain Bacteria; kingdom Pseudomonadati; phylum Pseudomonadota; class Alphaproteobacteria; order Hyphomicrobiales; family Nitrobacteraceae; genus Bradyrhizobium; species Bradyrhizobium symbiodeficiens. The sequence continues at coordinate 363,888 of NZ_CP029427.2, forward strand.
GAGACCCCCAAGCTGAGCTGGTGGCGCCGCCTGTCCAACGGGCTGAAGCGCACCTCGTCCTCGCTCGGGACCGCGGTCGCCGACCTCGTCACCAAGCGCAAGCTCGACCGCGCCATGCTCGACGACATCGAGGACGTGCTGCTGCGTGCCGACCTCGGCACGTCGGTCGCGGTCCGGATCGCGGAAGCCGTCGGCACCGGCCGCTACGACAAGGCGATCTCGGCCGACGAGGTCAAGGACGTCGTCGCCACCGAGGTCGAGAAGGTGCTGACGGCGGTTGCGAAGCCGCTCGTGATCGATGCGGGCAAGAAGCCGTTCGTCATCCTCGTGGTCGGCGTCAACGGCTCCGGCAAGACCACCACCATCGGAAAGCTCTCGCAGAAATTCGCCTCCGAGGGCCGCAAGGTGATGCTCGCCGCCGGCGATACGTTTCGTGCGGCGGCCATCGAGCAGCTCAAGGTCTGGGGTGAGCGCACCAAGACGCCGGTCATCGCGGGCGCGCAGGGCTCGGACTCGGCGAGCCTCGCCTTCAACGCGCTGACGGCGGCGAAGGAGCAGGCCATCGACGTCCTGCTGATCGATACTGCCGGCCGCCTGCAGAACAAGGCCGAGCTGATGAACGAGCTCGAAAAGGTCGTGCGCGTGATCCGCAAGGTGGATGACACTGCGCCGCACGCCGTGCTGCTGGTGCTGGACGCCACCGTCGGCCAGAATGCGCTGTCGCAGGTCGAGGCCTTCCATCGCACGGCGGGGGTCACCGGCCTCGTGATGACGAAACTCGACGGCACCGCGCGCGGCGGCATTCTGGTCGCGCTCGCGGAGAAATTCAAACTGCCGGTGCACTTCATCGGCGTCGGCGAGGGTGTCGACGATCTCGCGCCGTTCACCGCGCGCGACTTCGCCCGCGCTATCGCCGGAATCGAAAGCTAGAGAATGGACAAGACCCAGCCGCATCCGCTGTTCAAGCTGGCGACCGAGCTCGGGCCGCTGCTCGTGTTCTTCTTCGTCAATGCGAAGTTCAATCTGTTTGCCGCCACCGGCGCCTTCATGGTCGCGATCGTCGCGGCGATGGTTGCGTCCTACGTGGTGACGCGTCACATCCCGATCATGGCGATTGTCACAGGCGTGATCGTGCTGGTGTTCGGCACGCTGACCCTGGTGCTGCATGATGAGACCTTCATCAAGCTCAAGCCGACCATCATCTACGGCCTGTTCGCCGCGATCCTCGGCGGCGGCCTGTTGTTCGGCCGCTCCTTCATTGCCGTGATGTTCGACCAGATGTTCAATTTGACCCCGCAGGGCTGGCGCATCCTCACGCTGCGCTGGGCGCTGTTCTTCGCCGGCATGGCGGTGCTGAACGAGATCGTCTGGCGCACCCAGAGCACGGATTTCTGGGTGAACTTCAAGGTGTTCGGCGTGACCCCGATCACGATGATCTTCGCCATCGCCCAGATGCCGCTGACCAAGCGCTACCACCTCGAGCCGGCGTCGCTGGAGGCGAGCGAGGCCGAGGCAGGGGATGTGCGGAAGGGGTGAGCAGGTTCGTGTCCGGGACGTGCGTAGCGCGAGCCGGGACCCAGAACTTTCCCAAGAGTGCCGTTGTGGAGATCCGGGGCAGAGCGGCGTTAAGACCCCGCCTTCAGCGCCTTCTCCATCTGCGGCAACAGCACCGTCCGCAGATTGTCCGGCGTGATCGGGCCGACCAGCTTGTAGACGATGGTGCCCTCGCGTCCCACGACGAAGGTTTCGGGCACGCCGTAGACGCCCCATTCGATTGAGGCGCGGCCGTTGGCATCCACGCCGACGCGGCCGAACGGGTTGCCGTAGCGCCCGAGGAAGCGGCGCGCATTGTCGGACGCGTCCTTGTAATTGATGCCGACCAGCTGGAAGCGCTTGTCCTTGGCGAGCTCGGTCAAAAGCGGCGCCTCGTCGTGGCACGGCACGCACCAGGACGCCCAGACATTGACCAGGCTGACCTTGCCCTTGAACGCGGCGGGGTCGAGGCCCGGCACCTGCGCGTTTTCGATCTGCAATCCCTCCAGCGGCGGCAGCGCCGTCTGCGGCGCCGGACGACCGATCAGCGCGGACGGAATCCGCGAGGGATCGCCGCTGCCGAGCCGGAACCAGAACAGCAGCGCCAGGCCGATGAAGGCGATCAGCGGCAGCACCATCAGGAAGGTGCGACGGTGCGGCGGTGCGGAAGTCGATTGTTCGCTCATGACGCGTCCATCGCGCTGCGCCCGGAGCGGCGGGTGATGCCGCGCTCCTCCAGCTCGCGCAGGCGCTGCGTCTGGCTGCGATAGTCGAGCACGATCCAGCCGATCAGGATGACGACCACGACGGCCGCTGCGGCATAGGACGTCACGATGAAGGATGCATAGGGACCGAGCGACATGATCAGGCGGCCCCAACTTCGTTCGACACGTTTTGTCCGCGCGCGCCGGCGCCTATTTCGCTCGAGAACGCCACACGGCTCGCCTGCATCATCTGCAGGGAGCGGACGCGGCGGCGCAGGATCTCGTTGCGCATCGCCGCCAGATGCAGCGTGACGAACAGCAGCGTGAAGGCGATCGCCATCACCAGCAGCGGAATCAGGAACGACTTGTCGAGGGCGGAGCCGCCCATGCGCATCACCGAGGCCGGCTGGTGCAGCGTGTTCCACCAATCGACCGAGAACTTGATGATGGGAAGGTTGATCGCGCCGACCAGGGTCAGCACGGCGGCGGCGCGCGCCGCGCGCGAGGGATCGTCGACCGCGCGCCACAGCGCCATCAGGCCCAGATACATCAGGAACAGGATCAGCACCGAGGTCAGCCGCGCATCCCACTCCCAATAGGTGCCCCACATCGGCCGGCCCCACAGCGAACCTGTGAGCAGCGCGAGGAAGGTGAAGGCGGCGCCGATCGGCGCTGCGGCTTTTGCGGCGACGTCGGCGAGCGGATGCCGCCATACCAGCGTGCCCAGCGAAGCAATGCTCATGACGCCCCACACGAACATCGACAGCCACGCATTGGGCACGTGGATGAACATGATCTTCACCGTCGCGCCCTGCTGGTAGTCGTCGGGCGCCAGCGCGGCTTGATAAAGACCGATCGCGAGCAGGAGCACGGTGGCGGCCGCAAGCCACGGCAGGACCCGCGCTGTCAGCGCGAGGAACCGCGTGGGGTTGGCGAGGTCGATCAGTGTCATGGTACCCTGATAATCATCGGTGGCCGCTCAGGCAATCAGCACGAAAGCCCGCAGCGAAAGTTGATCGGGGTCAAGTCAGTCGCGCGCATCTCAGTCGAGCCCATTTCAATCAAGTCCATGCCGCAGGCTCGCTGCGGCTGCGAAGGGGCCGATCACGAGGCTGACCAGCGACAGCGCGCACAGGATCGAGAACGGCGCACCGAAGGTCATGGGGCCGACGATCACGGCTTGCGAGGCCGCAACGCCGAAAATCAGCACGGGAATCGACAGCGGCAGCACCAGCACCGCCATCAGCAGCCCGCCGCGGTGCAGCGTCACCGCCAGCGCCGCGCCGATCATGCCGGTAAACGTCAGCGCCGGAGTGCCCGCCAGCAGCGTCAGTGCCACCGCACCGGTCGCGACCATGTCGAGGTTCAGCAGCAGGCCGAGCACCGGGGTTGCGACAATCAGCGGCAGTCCGGCGGCCAGCCAATGCGCCAGTGCCTTGGCGGCGCAGGCGAGTTCGAGCGGGGTCCGGCTCATCGTGATCAGGTCGAGCGAGCCGTCCTCGTGGTCGGCCATGAACAGCCGGTCCAGCGTCAGCAGGCTCGCCAGCAGCGCGCCGAGCCAGAGGATGGCCGGCCCCAGCCGCGACAGCAGCGCCAGATCCGGCCCGACCGCGAACGGCATCAGGACGACGACGGTGAGGAAGAACAGCACGCCAATCAGCGCCCCGCCGCCGACGCGCAGCGCGATCCGGACGTCCCGGCGGATGAGGGCGGACAGGGCAGTCATGGGGGGCTCCCCTTGTGCCGCAAGGGCGGTGCGCTCCCTCCCCCGCTTGCGGGGGAGGGTTGGGGAGAGGGTATCTCGACAACGAAGACTCCCCCAGAGGAGAGAACCCTCACCCGGCGCTGCGCGCCGACCTCTCCCGCGAGCGGGAGAGGCGAGGGAGCCCGCGGCGACCGCTGCGTGCCGGGTGCGAGCGCGGCACCTTGCCGCTCGAAAAGCTGAGGGTCGGGCCGCATCACCCCAGACCCCCGATCCGCAGCTCCCGCGTCTCGATCCCCAGCGGCGCATGGGTGGCCGCGACAATCAGGCCGCCGCGCGCGAGGTGTTCGCGCATCAGGCCGCCGAACATGTCCTGGCCGGTCACGTCCAGCGCGTTGGTCGGCTCGTCCAGCAGCCAGACCGGGCGGCGGACGGTCAGCAGCCGGGCCAGCGACAGCCGGCGGCGCTGGCCGGCCGACAGGAAGCCGGCGGGCAGGTGGATGGTATGCTCGAGCCCTACCGTGGCGAGGCTCTCGGCGAAGTCGAAACGCTCCCCGCCAAGGAAATCGGCCCAGAATGACAGGTTCTCCGCTACGCTGAGCGCCGGCTTCAGGGCATCGCGATGGCCGAGATAATGGCACTGCTCCGGCAGCGTCAGCTCGGCATCGCCGCCGCCCAGTACGATCGTCCCGCCCGCCGGAACGAGAAGGCCCGCGATCAGCCGCAGCAACGAGGTCTTGCCCGACCCGTTGCGGCCGACGACCGCCACCGCTTCGCCGGCGACGGCCGCGAAATCGAGCCCGGCAAACACCTCGCGGCCGCCGCGCACGCAGGTGACGTCGCGTCCGGAAAGCTGCATCTTGTCTCGGTCCACCCCGCTCAAAGCCGGGCCTCAGGAAAACTTGGGGTAGCGCATGGGAATTTTTGGCTCGCGAATGCTGCGGTACGATTGTGGCTGTGGCGGCGCGGTTAGAAAGCTTCTATAAGCCCGGAACTACTTGATGCAGCAACTCAACCTGCCCCTGCAAGCGGCCCAGCCTGATACGCTGACGGTGTTAAGATACCCTGCCGGGTATAGCTAACAATTGGGATTCCTACATGACCTCGCTCGACAGCTTCAAATGCAAAAAGACCCTCAAGGTCGGCGCCAAGACCTATGTCTATTACAGCCTGCCCACGGCCGAGAAGAATGGTCTGAAGGGAATTTCGAAACTTCCCTATTCGATGAAGGTCCTGCTCGAAAATCTCCTCCGCAATGAGGATGGCCGCACGGTCAAGAAGGAAGACATCGTCGCGGTCTCGAAGTGGCTGCGGAAGAAGTCGCTGGAGCATGAGATCGCCTTCCGCCCGGCGCGCGTGCTGATGCAGGACTTCACCGGCGTGCCCGCGGTGGTCGACCTCGCCGCGATGCGCAACGCGATGCAGAAGCTCGGCGGCGATGCCGAGAAGATCAACCCGCTGGTGCCGGTCGACCTCGTCATCGACCATTCCGTGATCGTGAACTTCTTCGGCGACAACAAGGCTTTCGGCAAGAACGTCACGGAGGAATACAAGCAGAACCAGGAGCGCTACGAGTTCCTGAAGTGGGGCCAGAAGGCGTTCTCGAACTTCTCCGTCGTGCCGCCAGGCACCGGCATCTGCCATCAGGTCAATCTCGAATACCTCTCGCAGACGGTCTGGACCAAGAAGGAGAAGATGACGGTCGGCAAGAAGACCGGCACCTTCGAGGTCGCCTATCCCGACTCGCTGGTCGGCACCGACTCCCACACCACCATGGTCAACGGTCTCGCCGTGCTCGGCTGGGGCGTCGGCGGCATCGAGGCGGAAGCCTGCATGCTCGGCCAGCCGCTGTCGATGCTGCTGCCCACCGTCGTCGGCTTCAAGCTGAAGGGCGCGATGAAGGAAGGCGTCACCGCGACCGACCTCGTGCTGACAGTGACGCAGATGCTGCGCAAGCTCGGCGTGGTCGGCAAGTTCGTCGAGTTCTTCGGCCCGGGCCTCGACCATCTTTCCGTCGCCGACAAGGCGACCATCGCCAACATGGCACCCGAATATGGCGCGACCTGCGGTTTCTTCCCGGTCGACGCTGCCGCGATCGACTATCTCAAGACCTCCGGCCGCGCGGCGCCGCGCGTCGCGCTGGTGCAAGCCTATGCCAAGGCACAGGGCCTGTTCCGCACCGCCAAGTCGGCCGATCCGGTGTTCACGGAGACGCTGACGCTCGATCTCGGCGACGTCGTGCCGTCGATGGCCGGTCCGAAGCGCCCCGAAGGTCGCATCGCGCTGCCGTCGGTGGCCGAAGGATTCTCGCTTGCGCTCAGCAATGAGTACAAGAAGGGCGAAGAGCCGGCGAAGCGTTTTGCCGTCGAAGGAAAGAATTTCGACCTCGGCCATGGCGACGTCGTGATTGCCGCGATCACGTCCTGCACCAACACCTCAAATCCGAGCGTGCTGATCGGCGCCGGCCTGCTGGCCCGGAATGCAGCCGCGAAGGGCCTCAAGGCGAAGCCGTGGGTCAAAACCTCGCTCGCGCCGGGCAGCCAGGTGGTCGCGGCCTATCTTGCTGATTCCGGTCTGCAGAAGGATCTCGACAAGGTCGGCTTCAACCTGGTCGGCTTCGGCTGCACCACCTGCATCGGCAATTCCGGTCCGCTGCCTGAGGAGATCTCGAAGTCGATCAACGACAACGGCATCGTCGCAGCCGCCGTGCTCTCCGGTAACCGCAACTTCGAAGGCCGCGTCTCGCCGGACGTGCAGGCGAACTATCTGGCCTCGCCGCCGCTGGTCGTTGCGCACGCGCTCGCCGGCAGCGTCACCAAGAACCTCGCGGTCGAGCCGCTCGGCGAAGGCAAGGACGGCAAGCCGGTGTACCTCAAGGACATCTGGCCGACGACCAAGGAGATCAACGCCTTCATGAAGAAGTTCGTGACCGCGGCGATCTTCAAGAAGAAATATGCCGACGTGTTCAAGGGCGACACCAACTGGCGCAAGATCAAGACCGTCGAGAGCGAGACCTATCGCTGGAACATGTCTTCGACCTACGTGCAGAACCCGCCCTATTTCGAAGGAATGAAGAAGGAGCCGGAGCCGGTCACCGACATCGTCGAGGCGCGCGTCCTCGCCATGTTCGGCGACAAGATCACCACCGACCACATCTCGCCGGCAGGTTCGATCAAGCTCACCTCGCCCGCCGGAAAATACCTCAGCGAGCACCAGGTGCGCCCCGCCGACTTCAACCAGTACGGCACGCGCCGCGGCAACCATGAAGTGATGATGCGCGGCACCTTCGCCAACATCCGTATCAAAAACTTCATGCTGAAGGGCGCGGATGGAAATATCCCCGAAGGCGGTCTGACCAAGCACTGGCCCGACGGCGAGCAGATGTCGATCTACGATGCCGCGATGAAGTACCAGCAGGAGCAGGTGCCGCTGGTGGTGTTCGCCGGTGCCGAATACGGCAACGGCTCCTCGCGCGACTGGGCGGCCAAGGGCACCCGCCTGCTCGGTGTGCGCGCCGTGATCTGCCAGAGCTTCGAGCGCATCCATCGCTCCAACCTGGTCGGCATGGGCGTGCTGCCGCTCACCTTCGAGGATGGCACCTCGTGGTCGTCGCTCGGCCTCAAGGGCGACGAGAAGGTCACGCTGCGTGGCCTGCAGGGCGACCTCAAGCCGCGCCAGAAGCTGACCGCGGAAATCGTCTCCGGCGACGGCTCGCTGCAGCGCGTTTCGCTGCTTTGCCGCATCGATACGCTGGACGAGCTCGACTACTACCGCAACGGCGGGATCCTGCACTACGTGTTGCGCAAGCTCGCGGCCTGAGCGCGAACTTGTGAACGGTGGCTCACCGCGACGTGAGTAGAAGGTTAAACGAAGGCGGCCTATCACAAGGCCGCCTTCGAGCGTTTGCGGCATGCTCCAGATGGGCCCGCCCGGCGGAAAACCCCCTTTCGGGTGGTTCGCCTGGACGGTTGAGTGTGTCGCGCCCCGTAAGATTACGGTGACCATCCGGCTTTAAGATCTCTCTTCCCACGAGCAATGGCGTGCGGCGTTCAACATGACAGCAATGACGGCTTCTCATCTGATTTCACGTTGGTCCGGTGTGCTCTGGTCGGGAGCTCTCGGCATCTGTGCGATCGTCGCCGTCATCCGTCCTGCCGAGGCCGACCCCCGTGCCGTTGTCGAATTGTTTACCTCGCAGGGCTGCTCGTCCTGTCCGCCCGCCGACCAGATCATCGGTGATCTCTCCAAAGACCCCTCGATCATCGCGCTGAGCATGCCGATCGACTATTGGGACTATCTCGGTTGGAAAGACACGCTGGCGGATTCGCGCTTCTCTGCACGGCAGCGTGCCTATTCGCGCATGCGCGGCGACCGCGAGGTCTACACGCCGCAAGTCGTGGTCAACGGCTCCACCCATGTCGTCGGCAGCGATCGTGCCGGCATCGAGAGCGCGATCGGCAAGAGCGACAAGGGTACGGGCGTCATGAGCGTGCCGGTGACGATGTCGCTCGAGGGAAAGCAGATCAACGTGTCGGTGGCCGCGAGCAACGAGCCGGCCGTCTCGCACGGCGAGGTCTGGATCTGTTCGATTGCCAAGTCGGTCCCGATCGCGATCACCCGCGGCGAGAATCGCGGACAGCAGGTCACCTATCACAACGTGGTGCGCAACCTGCTCAAGGTCGGCGACTGGACCGGCCGTTCGGAAAGCTGGACGGTGCCGATCGAGAACCTCACGCGCGACGGCGTCGACGGCGCGGTGGTCTATGTCCAGGACGGCAGCCGCGACAAGCCCGGCACGATGCTGGGTGCAGCGTACACGTCGCTGCACTGAAGCGCACGCGCTTCGAGTCTTCCGACTCGAACACAGTCTTAACCCTTATGGTGAGGCGCGCGCCCTTGCGCGCGAGGCGGACGATGCTGCGCATCGCCGCGAGAACCATGCAGGCCCGCACTGATGCAGCGTGGCCTTTCATCCTTCGAGACGCGCGCAGGAGCGCGCTCCTCAGGATGAGGACAGAAAGTTTTACGCGGATTTTTGAGAGGAGGTCTGCGCCCCGCCGGAAACATCCCGACACAAACAAAAAGGACCAACTTGCGTTGGCCCTCCTTGTGTGCGTACAGACCCGATCCTGTTCGACCCCGGGGGGCTGGGGGCTGAGGAATCCGGAACCGAAAGGACCGGGTCAACGCACACGAATCTTTTCGCAATGCAGGGCGGCAGTCGCTAGGCGGAAAAGCGGCGAGACTATGATTCCTGCTAACGATCCCGTGACGGTTTGCCGCGACGGAGTTCCACCATTGCGTGTGCACGGATTCGCACCCGATTCGACAGGTTGAATCAGGAGCCTCTTGCGGCGCTGACCGGTTGGCGCAATCATGGAGCTGTCATGATCCGGGTTCCGGGGACGGTCTTCGCGGACGGGGTCATGCCGTGCGATGAGGAAGCGCTCCATGAGTCTGTCGGAGGATGCCGATCCGAGCGAGCAGCGCGCGGCGGCGCGCCCCGCTGCTGCGGCCACGCAACTGAGCCGGGTGACGTTCAATCGGCTCGAGCTGCATCGTATTCTCAATCTCTACGGCCGCATGGTCGCCGATGGCGAATGGCGCGACTACGCCATCGACTTCCTCAGGGATCGCGCCGTGTTCTCGGTCTATCGCCGTGCCTCGGAAGTGCCGATCTACCGCATCGAGAAGGACCCGCGGCTGGCGCGCAAGCAGGGCATGTACAGCGTGATCTCGGCGACGGGCCTGATCTTGCGCCGCGGCCACGAACTGGAGCGCGTGCTCCTGGTGATCGACCGCAAGCTGGCGGTGGTGTAGCCGCACGAACGGTGCCGTAGGGTGGGCAAAGGCGCGCAGCGCCGTGCCCACGTTCTTTCTCTATCGCGGGGAGATGGTGGGCACGCTTACGCTTTGCCCACCCTACAAGCCCTACTTCCCCGGCACCGTCTTCGCGCCCTCGCCGAGGTCGCGCTGCATCATCACGGTGTCCAGCCAGCGGCCGAATTTCAGCCCGACATTGGGATGCGTGCCGATCATCTTGAATCCGCCCTTGGTGTGGACGCCGATCGAGCCGGCATTGGCGGAATCTCCGATCACCGCGATCATCTGACGGAAGCCGCGCGCCTCGCATTCGGCAACCAGCCGGTCCAGCAGCAACGAGCCGATGCCGCGGCGGTGGAAGGAGGGATCGAGATAGATCGAATTCTCGACCGTGAAGCGGTAGGCCGGGCGCGGGCGGTAGGCGCCGGCATAGGCATAGCCGGCCACGCGACCGTCGAGCATGGCGACGAAATAGGGATAGCCGCCGTCGACCAGCGTGCGATAGCGCCGCGTCATCTCGGGGAGGTCCGGCGGCTCCAGCTCGAACGTCGCGGTCCCCTCGCGGACGGCCTGCTGATAGATGGCGGTGATGGCGGGAAGGTCGGCCTCGGTTGCAGGCCTGATTTCGGGTGCGGACATGCCGCAAAGATAGCAGGGGCGCTGCGATGAGCAACGCTGTTCCCGCATACGTCATGGCCGGGCATAGCCGTACGAAGGACGGCGTCGCTTCCGCTCGCCCAAAACAAAAACCCCGGCCTTTCGGCCGGGGTTCGTGTCCGTTCGTCCTGGTCGTCGCTTACTCTCGCTGGCCGAGAAGCTGCAGCAGCAGCGTGAACAGGTTGATGAAGTTCAGGTACAGCGACAGTGCGCCGGTGATGGCCGCGCGCTCTGCGATGTCACCGCCGGCCGAAGCGTAGCCGTAGATGTAGTCGTTCTTCAGCCGCTGCGTATCCCAGGCGGTGAGGCCCGAGAAGACCAGCACGCCGACCACCGACACGATGAACTGCAGCATCGAGCTGGCCAGGAACAGGTTCACCAGGCTCGCGATGATGATGCCGATCAGGCCCATGAACAGGAACGAGCCCATCGCGGTGAGGTCACGCTTGGTGGTGTAGCCGTAGAGGCTCAGCGCACCGAACGTGGCCGCGGTGATGAAGAACACCCGCACGATCGAGGTGTGCGTGAACACCAGGAAGATCGACGACAGCGAGATGCCCATCAGCGCCGCGAACACCCAGAACAGGATCTGGGCAGTCGAGGGAGCCAGACGGTTGATGCCCGCCGAGATCACGAACACCATGGCGAGCGGCGCCAGCATGAACAGCCATTTCAGCGGGCTGACGAACATCGCGTAGCCGAACGGCGTCAGGAACAGCTTGCCGACGCGGACGGCGTCCGCGGTCGGGACGTCGGTCACGGCAGCCATGTAGACGCCGAGCGCGGCAAGGCCGGTGATGGCGAGGCCGATGCTCATGTAGTTGTAGATGCGCAGCATGTAGGCGCGCAGGCCGGCATCGACCGTCGCGGCGTCAACACGCCCGGCGGCCCTGCCGAAAGGAGAAGCGTAGTTACGGTCTAGGTCCGACATGGTCGAATTCCCGTTGGTTGGTCCGGTCCGGCATGAGGGTCGCCATGCCGCCCGGTTCGTCAAATTCTATCTCGGATACCGATGCCTGCCGACTAAATTCTGGCTAACAATCGGGACTCCGAACCCATTGGATATGTGGGAAACTAACACATCCGCTGCAACCTTCCACGCGCGGCTGAATGTCGCCCTTGGCGGCAATCCTGACGCGAACCTGACGAGCAGTCGTGGTAAATCGCAGGAATCGTGCGATTTCGCTCTCGTGCGGCCATCCGCTACATTTTGTCACAAATTCCGCAACACCGTGGCGGGCTTTTTGTTCAATGCCAGCAGCGTGCCGGCAAGCCCGAGCCCGACGGTGACGACCAGCGCGGCTGCGACCACGCCGGCCGCGCTGCCGGCCTGCCAGACGAAGCTCAGCGTCATCAGCCGCGTCACGATCATCCAGGCCGCGACGCTGCCTGAGATCACGCCGAACACCGCGGTCGCGAGCCCGATCAGGAGGTATTCGAGCGCATAGGCACCGAGCAGCCGCAGCCGCGTCGCGCCCAGCGTCTTCAGGATCACCGCATCATAGACCCGGTGGCGGTGGCCGGCGGCGAGCGCGCCGCCGAGCACCAGGATCGCCGAGATCAGGGTCACGGCGCTGGCACCGCGAATCGCCAGCGCCAGATTGGTCACGACCGAGCCGACCGTCTCCATCACCTCGCGCACGCGCACGCTCGTCACCATCGGATAGGCGTCGGCGACCTGCTTGATGATCTTGCCGTCGCCTGCGGCAGTTCCGCCCGTTTCCGTCAGCGTTGCGATATGGGTATGCGGGGCGCCCTTGAACGCGTTAGGGGAGAACACCAGCACGAAGTTGATGCCCATCCCCTGCCAGTCGATGGTGCGCAGATTGCCGATCCTGGCCGGGATGTCGCGGCCGAGCACGTTGACCACGATCTCGTCGCCGAGCTTGAGGCCGAGCCCGTCGGCGATCTTCTTCTCCATCGAGACCAGCGGCGGCCCGGAATAGTCGGCGCGCCACCACTCGCCCTCGACCACCTTGGAACCCTTCGGCAGCTCCGCCGTATAGGTCAGGCCGCGGTCGCTCTGCAGCACCCATTCGGAATCGGTGGTCGGCTTGAGCTCCTCGGCGCGCACGCCGCGCGCTCCGACGATGCGCCCGCGCAGCATCGGGACGTCCTCGACGGTCGCGCCCGGCGCGATCTTGTGGAGATAGTCGTCGAACGGTGCGGCCTGCGTGCTCGGAATGTCGATGAAGAAGAACGACGGCGCGCGATCGGGCAGGGCTGCAAGGAACTGGCGGCGCAGATTGCCGTCGATCTGGGTGATGGTGACGAGCACGGCCAACCCAAGCCCCAGTGACAGCACGACCGAGGGCGTCAGCGCGCCCGGCCGGTGGATATTGGCAATCGCGAGCCGCAGCATCGGCAGCCGCGAGCGCGGCAGCCGCCGCGCGATCGCCATCAAGAGGGCGGCGATGCCGCGCAGCAGGGCGAACACGACGACCGAGGAGGCCACGAACACCGCCGCGATGCGCTTGTCGAACGACAGCCCGATCACGACCGCGATCAGCAGCGCCACCACGACGGCCATGAACACGAGATAGCCCAAACGTGGCCGGTGCCATTCGGAGCTGATGGTGTCGCGGAACAGCGCCGCCACCGGCACGTCGTGGACGCGACCGAGCGGCCACAGGCCGAAGGCAAGCGCGGTGAGCAGGCCGTAGAGGAAGGACAGCGCGAGCTCGTCGGCATGCACGGCCGGCACCACCGGCAGCGGCAAGAGCTTGCCGAACAGGCCGACGATGGCGAACGGCATGGCGGCGCCGAGTGCGAGGCCGATCACCGAGCCGATCGCGGCGAGCAGGAGAACCTGCGCCAGATAGATGCCGAACACGTCGCGCCCGGTGGCGCCGACGGCCTTGAGGGCGGCGATCACTTCGAGCCGGCGGTCGATATGGCTCTTCACGGCATTGGCGACGCCGACACCGCCGACCAGCAGCGCGGCAAGGCCGACCAGTGTCAGGAACTGCGTGAAGCGGTTGATGTTGCGTTCGAGCTGCGGCGACGCGTTGGAGCGGCTGCGGATCTCCCATCCCGCCTGCGGCGCGGCGTTCCGCGCGTCCGCGATGAAGGCTTCGGTGGCGCGCTCGCTGTTGGCGGCCTCAGGCAGCTTCACCCGGTAGACCCAGCGCACCAGACTGCCGGGCTGGATCAGGCCGGTGGCGCGCAGGCCCGCCTCGCTGATCAGGAAGCGTGGGCCGAAGCCGATGCCGCCGGCGAGCTTGTCAGGCTCGGCCTCGACGGTCGAGCGGATCTGGAAGGTCGCGGACCCGATGGTGACGCGGTCGCCGGTCTTCAGCGACAACCGCGCCAGCAGCGTCGGATCGGCGGCGGCACCGAATGCGCCGTCGCGTTCGGCCAGGATGTCGGACATCGGCAGAGCCGGTGCCAGCGTCAGCTGGCCCAGCATCGGATAGGTATCGTCGACCGCCTTCATCTCGACCAGTGCGAGCTGGCCATCGGCCGCGCGCGCCATGCCGCGCAGGGTTGCCGCGGTCGAGACCGTGCCGCGCGAGCGCAGGAAGGCGACCTCTTCCGGTTTGGCTTCGCGCTGGAACAGCACGAAAGAGACGTCGCCGCCGAGCAGCGTGCGGCCCTCGCGGGCAAGACCGTCGGAGAGGCTCGCCGACACCGAACCGACGCCGGCGATGGCCATCACGCCGAGCGCGATGCAGGCGATGAAGACATAGAAACCCCGCAGGCCGCCGCGCAATTCGCGCAGTGCGTAACGCAGCGACAGCGCGATGCCGTTTGGCCTCGCGAAAGGTTCGGCCGCGATGCTCATGCCGGTGCAGACTGGGTGTCGATGCGGCCCGAGCGCAGGCGGATCACGCGGTCGCAGCGATGCGCGAGCGAGGAATCGTGCGTGACCAGAACCAGCGTCATGCCGCGTTCGGCATGCTTGCTGAACAGGAGATCGACGATCTGCTTTCCGGTCGTCTCGTCTAGATTGCCGGTCGGCTCGTCCGCGACCAGGATGGCCGGATCGGGCGCCAGCGCGCGGGCGAGCGCGACGCGCTGCTGCTCGCCGCCGGACAATTGCGTCGGATAATGATGCAGGCGGTCGCCGAGCCCGACCGATTGCAGCTCCTGCGCCGCGCGCTTGGCGGCGTCGGGATTGCCGGCGAGCTCCAGTGGCACCGCGACGTTCTCCAGCGCCGTCATGGTCGGGATCAGATGAAAGGACTGGAAGACGATACCGACCTGGCGGCCGCGGAAGCGGGCGAGCGCGTCCTCGTCGAGGGCATTGAAAGGCGTGCCTGACACCACCACCTCTCCGCTATCAGGACGCTCCAGCCCCGCCATCACCATCAGCAGCGTGGATTTGCCCGAGCCTGACGGGCCGATCAGGCCGATCGCCTCGCTACGGCCGACGCGCAAGCTGATATCCTTGAGGATGTGAACGCGTGCCGCCCCCGTTCCCAATGAGAGATTGACGTTGGAAATGGAGATGGTGTCCGCGGCAGCGGCGAGCGAAGAGGAATTGATGCGAGTGTCCATGGTCCGGTCATATGGCAACTCCGCTAGCGCGGTCGAGAGGCGTTACGGATTGTTCATGCACATAGCCGTGTTGATGCTCGGTTTGATGACGATCGCGACAACGCCGTCGTTGCAGGCCCAGCCGGCGGCCAAGCCGGTGAAGCTCGTGGTCCTCGGCGATTCCTTGAGCGCGGGCCTCGGCCTTTCGGCCCAGGACGCATTTCCGGCCAAGCTAAAAAAATCGTTACAGAACAAGGGTATAGAGGTCGATATGACCAATGCTGGCGTGTCCGGCGATACCTCCTCGGGCGGCCGCGACCGGCTCGATTGGTCGGTCCCCGACGGAACCGATGGCGTCATCGTCGAGCTCGGCGCCAACGACGCCCTGCGCGGCGTCGATCCCGATTTGACGCGCGCCGCGTTGACCGCCATCGTCCAGCGGCTGAAGGCGCGCAAGATCGCGGTGATGCTGTGCGGCATGCTGGCGCCGCCGAATTACGGCGCCGATTATGCCGCGCGCTTCAATTCGATTTATCCGGACCTCGCGAAAAAATTCGACGTGCCGCTCTATCCGTTCTTTCTCGACGGCGTTGCGGCGGACGCCAAGCTCAACCAGGCCGACGGCATTCATCCGACCGCTGAAGGCGTCGACATCATCGTCGGCAACATCATGCCCACGGTAGAGGCATTCATTGGCACGATCACTGAGCAACGGCGTTGAAAAGCAGGCAACGCTAACCCTAATTCCCAGGGTTTTACCGGGGTGAGGCGCGCGATGCTTCGCAGAGTCACACAAACGCGATAGGAATCAGGGTACCGGTGATTCGTCGCCGGCTCTAAAATTTGGATATGATCCTTCCCGGGGATCATGCCCAAGCATCGGGAGTGCGAAACGATGCCGCGTTTGTTCACTGGTCTGGAAATCCCGGCTGAAGTCAGCCAGACGCTTTCCCATTTGCGGGGTGGCCTTCCCGGCGCCCGCTGGATCGATCCCGAAAATTATCACGTCACCCTGCGGTTCATCGGCGATATCGACGGCATGTCCGCCAACGAGATCGCCTCGATGCTGTTTCGCGTCGATCGCAAGCCGTTCGAGGTGAAGGTGCAGGGCTTGCAGAGCTTTGGCGGACGCAAGCCGCGCGCTGTGGTCGCGACCATCGCGCCGAGCAGGCCGCTGATGGAATTGCAGGCCGAGCTCGAACGCTTGATGCAGCGGATCGGTCTCGATCCCGAGGGACGCAAGTTCATCCCGCATGTCACGCTCGCCCGGCTGCACGACGCCACTGATCGCGACGTCGCCGACTATCTCTCGATGCGCGGCTACTTCCCCAGCAAGGCATTCACGGCCGAACGTTTTGTGCTGTTCTCGTCGCGTGCATCGACCGGCGGCGGCCCGTACGTGGTCGAGGACGCCTACGAGCTGTGTGAGTGATGTAGCTCTCGTGCCCCGGACGCTGCGCAGCGGCACTTCGCGCCGCGTCCGGGACACGGAACGCATAGCGCCCTGCACCAATTCCCGGCTTGCAATTTCCGTCCGTCTCTGGCGGTAAAGGGCCATGCTCTCCACTCCTAGTTCCTCCTTCAGCGAAGCCTATCAGGCCCAGATCGCCTCCGGCGCAATCGAACCGGATGCCGCGCAAGCCGAGGTCGCGGCGGCCTATGCCGCGCTCGACCAGCGGCTCGCAAGCTACAAGCCCGCGCGCAAGCAGGGCCTGCTCGCCCGCCTGTTCAGCAGCGACAAGGACGAGGCGCCGCACGGGCTCTACATTCATGGCGAGGTCGGCCGCGGCAAGACCATGCTGATGGATCTGTTCTTCCAGCACGCCTCGGTCGAGCACAAGCGGCGGGCGCATTTCCACGAATTCATGGCGGACGTGCATGAGCGCATCTACGATTATCGCCAGGGCATCGCGCGCGGCGAGATCGCCGACGGCGACGTCATCGCGCTGACCGCGAATGCGATCTTCGAGGAGAGCTGGCTGCTCTGCTTCGACGAATTCCACGTCACCGACATCGCGGATGCGATGATCCTGGGCCGCCTGTTCGCCAAATTGTTCGAGCTCGGCACCGTCGTGGTCGCGACCTCCAACGTCGCGCCCGACGATCTCTACAAGGGTGGCCTGAACCGGTCGCTGTTCCTGCCCTTCATCAAGCAGATCACCGACCACATGGACGTCGCGCGGCTCGATGCGCGCACCGATTTCCGGCTGGAGAAACTTCAGGGCGTGCCGATGTGGCTGACGCCGGCGGACGCTGATGCGGACGCTGCGCTCGACCGCGCCTGGTCGCGGATGTCGGGCAGCGCCAAATGTCGTTCGCGCGACATTTCGATCAAGGGCCGCATCCTGCACGTGCCGTGCTCGGCCCACGGCGTGGCGCGGTTCTCGTTTGCCGATCTCTGCGAGAAGCCGCTGGGGGCATCCGACTACCTCAGGCTGGCGCACGACTATCACACCATCCTGGTCGACCATATTCCAGTGATGGACCTGTCCCAGCGCAATGCGGCCAAGCGCTTCATCACGCTGATCGACGCGCTCTATGACAATGCGGTGAAGCTGATGGCCTCTGCCGACGCCAACCCGATCTCGCTTTACCTCTCCCATGAGGGCACCGAGGCCATGGAGTTCAAGCGGACGGCATCGCGCCTGATCGAGATGAGCTCGGAATCCTATCTGGCGCTGGCTCACGGCCGCAAGGATTCCACCGCCAGCGGCTCCACCAAGGGTCTGGTCGAGACTTAAGTCCTATTTGCCAGCGCTGTCATTCCGGGATGCACCGACAGGCGCAGGCCCGGAATCCATAACGACCATCGGGAGAGGAGTATGGATCCCGGGTTCGCGCCTCGCGCCCCCGGGATGACGGACTTGTATGGCTGCTATCGCGCCAAGCCCGACAATTGGGCATCCGGCGACTTGAACGGGGGAGGCGAAAGGGATAACCACCCGTTTCAGTTTTCCCTCCTTACGTGTCTAAAGGACAGGCTCACATGGCGCGCGACAAGATTGCTTTGATTGGCTCCGGTCAGATCGGCGGAACGCTGGCTCATCTCATCGGCCTGAAAGAGCTGGGCGACGTGGTGATGTTCGACATCGCCGAAGGCGTGCCGCAGGGCAAGGCGCTCGACATCGCGCAGTCCTCGCCGGTCGACGGTTTCGACGCCCACTACACCGGCGCCAATTCCTACGAAGCGCTCGACAATGCCAAGGTCTGCATCGTCACCGCCGGCGTGCCGCGCAAGCCCGGCATGAGCCGCGACGATCTTCTCTCCATCAACCTCAAGGTCATGGAGCAGGTCGGCGCCGGCATCAAGAAGTACGCCCCCGACGCCTTCGTCATCTGCATCACCAACCCGCTCGACGCGATGGTCTGGGCGCTGCAGAAGGCCTCGGGCCTGCCGCACAAGAAAGTCGTCGGCATGGCCGGCGTGCTGGATTCCTCGCGCTTCCGCTACTTCCTGGCCGACGAGTTCAATGTCTCGGTCGAGGACGTCACCGCCTTCGTGCTCGGCGGCCATGGCGACACCATGGTGCCGCTGGTGAAGTACTCCACCGTCGCCGGCATCCCGCTGCCCGATCTCGTCAAGATGGGCTGGACCTCGCAGGCGCGCCTCGACGAGATCGTCGACCGCACGCGCAACGGCGGCGCCGAGATCGTCAATCTGCTCAAGACCGGCTCGGCCTTCTACGCGCCGGCGGCCTCGGCGATCGCGATGGCCGAGAGCTATCTGCGTGACAAGAAGCGCGTGCTGCCCTCGGCCGCATACCTGAACGGCGAATACGGCGTGAAGGATATGTATGTCGGCGTGCCCGTCGTGATCGGTTCCAAGGGCGTCGAGCGCGTCGTCGAGATCGAGCTCGCCGGCAAGGACCGCGAGGCCTTCGACAAGTCGGTCGGCGCGGTGCAGGGCCTGGTCGACGCCTGCAAGAAGATCGCTCCCGATCTTCTCGGCCGCTAAGGCGCAAATATCCCCGCCGAAGATCGAAAACCGGTCTTCGGCGGTTTCATTTCCGGGGTCCGCGTCGGGCGGGCCTTGGGTCCGGAAGTCCAGAGATCGATGTCAGAGAATCCGGGTTGTAGTTCCTGTGGTATATGGTATGCCAGCCACAAGACTGAGGTGGGCCCAAGCGGTCACCGCCCGCGGGTTCAGGGAGCGACCATATGAATATCCATGAATATCAGGCCAAAGCGCTGCTGCATGAATTCGGCGTTCCGATTTCGCGCGGTGTAGCGGTTCTCAAGGCCTCGGACTCCGACGCCGCCGCAAGACAGCTTCCCGGCCCGGTCTGGGTGGTGAAGAGCCAGATCCATGCCGGCGGGCGCGGCAAGGGCAAGTTCAAGGAGGCGTCCGCGGGGGACAAGGGCGGTGTCCGGATTGCCAAGTCGGTCGAAGAGGTCAACGAATTCGCCAAGCAGATGCTGGGCGCCACGCTGGTGACCGTGCAGACCGGTCCCGCCGGCAAGCAGGTCAACCGTCTTTACATCGAGGACGGATCGAACATCGACAAGGAATTCTACCTCTCGATCCTGGTCGACCGCGAGACCTCGCGCGTCGCCTTCGTGGTGTCGACCGAAGGCGGCGTCAACATCGAGGACGTCGCACACAACACGCCCGAGAAGATCGTCACCTTCTCGGTCGATCCCGCCACCGGCATCATGGGCCATCACGGCCGCACCGTTGCGAAGGCGCTGAACCTGTCGGGCGACCTCGCCAAGCAGGCCGAGAAGCTCACCGCGCAGCTCTACGCCGCCTTCGTCGCCAAGGACATGTCGATGCTGGAGATCAATCCGCTCGTCGTCACCAAGGAGGGCGAGCTCCGCGTGCTCGACGCCAAGGTGTCGTTCGATGACAACGCCCTGTTCCGCCATCCCGAGATCGCGGTGTCGTTGCGTGATCTGACTGAGGAAGACGCCAAGGAAATCGAGGCGTCCAAGTACGACCTCAACTACGTCACCCTCGACGGCAATATCGGTTGCATGGTCAACGGCGCCGGTCTCGCCATGGCGACGATGGACATCATCAAGCTCTACGGCATGGCGCCGGCGAACTTCCTCGACGTCGGCGGCAGCGCCAGCAAGGAAAAGGTCGCGGCCGCCTTCAAGATCATCACCGCCGATCCCAACGTGAAGGGCATCCTGGTCAACATCTTCGGCGGCATCATGAAGTGCGACGTGATCGCCGAGGGCGTCACGGCTGCGGTTCGCGAAGTCGGCCTGAGCGTGCCGCTGGTGGTCCGCCTCGAAGGCACCAATGTCGAGCTCGGCAAGAAGATCATCCGCGAATCCGGCCTGAACGTGGTGCCGGCCGACAATCTCGACGACGCCGCGCAGAAGATCGTGAAGGCCGTCAAGGGAGGCTAAGGCCATGGCCCAGGACCATCTCGCCGCGTCATCTCCGCTCCCCGAGCACACGCGTCTCGCCGCGTTCGCCGGCGAATGGGATGGTGAAGAGGTGGTCTTCCCGTCACGCTGGACGGAGGGCGGGCCGGCTACCTCGCGCGTCGTTGCGCGCATGGACCTGAACGGATTCTATTTGATCCAGGACGCGGTGCAGATGCGCGGCGGCAAGCAGGCCTTCGCCACCCACGGCCTATTCACCTACGACCGCGAGGACCGGACCTACAAATTGTTCTGGTACGATTCGCTCGGCTACACGCCGCCCTCGCCCGCCTCCGGCGGGTGGGTCGGCAAGACCCTGACGCTGGTGCGCGGCTCGCTCCGCGGCAATGCGCGCCACGTCTACGAAATCATCGACGACAATTCCTATGCGTTGAAGATCCAGTTCTCGCCGGACGCGGAAGGCTGGGCCGACGTGCTCACCGGCGTCTACCGCCGCATCCACTGACCTCTCACTCGTTAGTTCGCGAAAGCAGACCTCATGTCCATCCTCATCGACAAGAACACCAAGGTCATCTGCCAGGGCTTTACCGGCAAGAACGGCACCTTCCATTCGGAGGCCGCGATCGCCTATGGCACCAAGATGGTCGGCGGCACCTCGCCGGGCAAAGGCGGTGCGACGCATCTGGGTCTGCCGGTGTTCGACACCGTGCGCGAGGCGCGTGAGAAGACCGGCGCGGATGCGTCGGTGATCTACGTGCCGCCGCCGGGCGCGGCCGATGCGATCTGCGAAGCCATCGACGCCGAGATCCCGCTGATCGTCTGCATCACCGAAGGCATTCCGGTCATCGACATGGTGCGCGTGAAGCGTTCGCTGGCCGGCTCCAGGTCGCGCCTGATCGGGCCGAACTGCCCGGGCGTCATGACCGCCGGCGAGTGCAAGATCGGCATCATGCCGGCCAACATCTTCAAGACCGGCTCGGTCGGCATCGTCTCCCGCTCGGGCACGCTGACCTATGAGGCCGTGTTCCAGACCTCCCAGGAAGGCCTCGGCCAGACCACCGCGGTCGGCATCGGCGGCGACCCGGTCAAGGGCACCGAGTTCATCGACGTGCTCGAGATGCTGCTCGGCGACCCCAAGACCGAGTCGATCATCATGATCGGCGAGATCGGCGGTTCCGCAGAGGAGGACGCCGCCCAGTTCCTCAAGGACGAGGCCAAGCGCGGCCGCAAGAAGCCGATGGTCGGCTTCATCGCCGGCGTGACCGCCCCTCCCGGCCGCCGCATGGGCCATGCCGGCGCGATCATTTCGGGCGGCAAAGGCGACGCCGGTTCCAAGACCGACGCGATGAAATCGGCAGGGATTACAGTGTCGCCGTCGCCCGCCCGCCTCGGCCATACGCTTGCCGAAAAGTTGAAAGGCTAATTCACTTCTTCGTACTTTTCCGGGCGAAGTTTCGCAGCAAATAGGGTAAAGGGTGCCTGTCGCGCCGAGCCTCTGCCGGGGAGCTCGGTGCCAGCGCCGTTTGTTATGCGCGAACCGAAATCGCCAGGAACTCCAGTATGTCTCGCCAGGACGCGAACGCAGCCTTTGCCTTGTCCTCCTTTTTGCAGGGCACCAACGCCACCTACATCGACGAAATCTACGCCCGCTACGAGAAGGACCCGTCCTCGGTCGACGCCGAGTGGCAGGAGTTCTTCAAGAGCCTGAACGACCAGCCGGCCGACGTCCGGAAGAACGCCGCGGGCCCGTCCTGGGAGCGCGCCAACTGGCCGCTGACCCCGCAGGACGATCTCACCTCCGCCCTCGACGGCAATTGGGCTGAAGTCGAGAAGGCAATCGGTGCCAAGATTGCCGCCAAGGCGCAGGCCAAGGGAGGCGATAAGGGTGGCGACAAGGGCGCCGGCCTCTCCTCCGCCGACCTGCTCCAGGCGACGCGCGATTCCGTCCGCGCCCTGATGCTGATCCGCGCCTACCGCATGCGAGGTCACTTCCACGCCAAGCTCGACCCGCTCGGCATCGAAGCTCCCCGCAACCGCGAAGAGCTCGATCCGCGTACCTACGGCTTCAGCGAAGCCGATTTCGACCGCAAGATATTCCTCGACCACGTGCTCGGTCTCGAATACGGCAGCCTGCGCGAGATCACCGCGATCTGCGAGCGCACCTACTGCCAGACGCTCGGCGTCGAGTTCATGCACATCAGCAACGCCGCGCAGAAGGCCTGGATCCAGGAGCGCATCGAGGGTCCGGACAAGGAGATCTCCTTCACCCGCGAAGGCCGCCGCGCCATCCTGATGAAGCTGGTCGAGGCCGAGGGTTTTGAAAAATTCTGCGACACCAAGTTCACCGGTACCAAGCGCTTCGGTCTCGACGGCGCCGAATCGCTGATCCCCGCGCTTGAGCAGATCATCAAGCGCGGCGGCAATCTCGGCGTGAAGGAGATCGTGCTGGGCATGCCGCATCGCGGCCGCCTCAACGTGCTCACGCAGGTGATGGGAAAGGCGCATCGCGCCCTGTTCCACGAGTTCAAGGGCGGCTCGGCCAATCCCGACGCGGTCGAAGGCTCCGGCGACGTCAAATATCACCTTGGCGCGTCCTCGGACCGCGAGTTCGACGGCAACCGCATCCATCTGTCGCTGACCGCCAACCCCTCGCATCTCGAGATCGTCGATCCCGTCGTGCTCGGCAAGGTGCGCGCGAAGCAGGACCAGCACGGCGATCCCCCGGACATGCGCATCTCCGTGATGCCGCTCTTGATGCACGGCGACGCCGCGTTCGCCGGCCAGGGCGTGGTCGCCGAGTGCTTCGGTCTGTCCGACCTGAAGGGCTACCGCACCGGCGGCTCCGTGCACTTCATCGTCAACAACCAGATCGGCTTCACCACCTATCCGCGTTACTCGCGCTCCTCGCCCTATCCGTCGGATGTGGCGAAGATGATCGACGCGCCGATCTTCCACGTCAACGGCGACGATCCGGAAGCCGTCGTGTTCGCGGCCAAGGTCGCGACCGAGTTCCGGCAGAAATTCCACAAGCCCGTCGTCATCGACATGTTCTGCTATCGCAGGCATGGCCACAACGAAGGCGACGAGCCGGCTTTCACCCAGCCGGTGATGTACAAGAAGATCGCGGCCCATCCGTCCACGCTCGAACTCTATGCCCGCCGCCTCATCAGCGAAGGCGTGCTGACCGAGGGCGAGGTCGAGAAAGCCAAGGCGGACTGGCGCGCGCGGCTCGATGCCGAACTCGAAGCCGGCTCCGGCTACAAGCCGAACAAGGCCGACTGGCTCGACGGCAAGTGGGCGGGCTTCAAGATCGCCGATCAGGAAGAGGACGCGCGACGCGGTGTCACCGGCGTCGACATCGCCACGCTGAAGGACATCGGCCGCAAGATCACCAAGGTGCCGGATGGTTTCCGCGTCCACCGCACCATCCAGCGCTTCCTGGAAAACCGCGCCAAGGCGATCGACGGCAACGCAGGCATCGACTGGGCGACCGGCGAGGCGCTGGCGTTCTGCACGCTGCTCAACGAGAACCACCATGTCCGCCTGTCCGGCCAGGATTCCGAGCGCGGCACCTTCTCGCAGCGTCACTCGGTCCTGATCGACCAGGAAGACGAGAGCCGCTACACGCCGTTCAACCATCTCGGCAACGAGCAGGGCCATTACGAGGTCATCAACTCGCTGCTGTCTGAAGAAGCCGTGCTCGGCTTCGAATACGGCTACTCGCTCGCTGAGCCGAACACGCTGACCCTCTGGGAAGCCCAGTTCGGCGACTTCGCCAACGGCGCGCAGGTCGTGTTCGACCAGTTCATCTCCTCGGGCGAGCGCAAATGGCTGCGCATGTCCGGCCTCGTCTGCCTCTTGCCGCACGGCTATGAGGGCCAGGGACCGGAGCATTCCTCGGCGCGTCTGGAGCGTTTCCTGCAGATGTGCGCCGAAGACAACATGCAGGTGGTCTACCCGACCACGCCGGCGAACTACTTCCACGTGCTGCGCCGGCAGCTCCATCGGGAGATCCGCAAGCCGCTGATCCTGATGACGCCGAAGTCGCTGCTGCGTCACAAGCGGGCGGTGTCGCGCATCGAGGAGCTCGCGAAGGGAACGACGTTCCACCGCATCCTCTATGATGACGCCCAGATGCTGCCGAGCGAGGCGATCAAGCTCGTTCCGGACGAGAAGATCCGCCGCGTCGTGCTGTGCACCGGCAAGGTCTATTACGACCTCTACGAGGAGCGCGAGAAGCGCGGCATCGACGACATCTACTTGATGCGCGTCGAGCAGCTCTATCCGGTGCCGTTGAAGGCGCTGGTGGCCGAGCTGTCGCGCTTCAAGAAGGCCGAAGTGGTGTGGTGCCAGGAAGAGCCCCGCAACATGGGTGCCTGGCACTTCATCGAGCCCTATCTGGAATGGGTGCTGAACCAGGTGAACGGCGCGAGCCGGCGTCCGCGTTATGTCGGCCGCGCCGCTTCCGCCGCGACCGCCACGGGTCTGATGTCCAAGCATCAGGCGCAGTTGAAGGCGTTCCTGGACGAAGCACTGAGCTGAATTTTTTCGAACTGCGTCATGCCCCGCCTCGTGCGCAACTACGCACTGGAGCGGGGCATCCAGTACGCCGCGACGTCCGTGCAGAGTACGAACGCCCGGCTTGCTGGATGGCTTGCCTTACGCGAGCGATGACATCGGAATTCATGACCGCACCGGCGATCCCTTAAGGAAAAGACCATGACTGAAATTCGTGTGCCGACGCTCGGCGAATCCGTCACCGAGGCCACCATCGGCCGCTGGTTCAAGAAGGCCGGCGACCCCGTCGCCGTCGACGAGCCCCTGGTGGAGCTCGAGACCGACAAGGTCACCATCGAGGTCCCGGCGCCCTCGGCGGGCACGCTGAGCGAGATCGTCGCCGCCGACGGCACGACCGTCGCGGTCGGCGCGCTGCTCGGCCAGATCACCGATGGCGCCGGCGCTGCCAAGCCCGCTGCTGCGCCCGCCAAGCCCGCCGCTGCCGCTCCTGCCGCCGCTGCTGCTTCCGCACCGGCTCCGGTCGCGAAGGCGCCGCCGGCCGACGCACCGCTCGCCCCCTCCGTGCGCAAGCTCTCGGCCGAGACCGGCGTCGATGCCTCCACCGTTCCGGGCTCCGGCAAGGACGGCCGCGTCACCAAGGGCGACATGCTGGCTGCGATCGAGCGTGCGGCCTCGGCGCCGACCCCGGTCAACCAGCCCGCCGCCGCCGTGCAGGTGCGCGCACCCTCGCCGGCCGATGACGCCGCCCGCGAAGAGCGCGTCAAGATGACCCGCCTGCGCCAGACCATCGCGCGCCGTCTCAAGGACGTGCAGAACACCGCGGCCATGCTGACGACCTTCAACGAGGTCGACATGACCAACGTGATGGCGCTGCGTGCTCACTACAAGGACGCGTTCGAGAAGAAGCACGGCTCCAAGCTCGGCTTCATGGGCTTCTTCACCAAGGCCGTCGTGCAGGCGCTGAAGGACATCCCGGCCGTCAACGCCGAAATCGACGGCACCGATCTGATCTACAAGAACTACTATCACATCGGCGTCGCCGTCGGCACCGACAAGGGTCTCGTCGTGCCCGTGGTGCGCGACTGCGATAACAAGTCGATCGCCGACATCGAGAAGGGCATCGCCGATTTCGGCCGCCGCGCCCGTGACGGTCAGCTCAAGATCGACGAAATGCAGGGCGGCACCTTCACCATCACCAACGGCGGCATCTACGGCTCGCTGATGTCGACCCCGATCCTGAACGCGCCGCAGTCCGGCATCCTCGGTATGCACAAGATCCAGGAGCGGCCGATGGTCGTCGGCGGCAAGATCGAGGTCCGCCCGATGATGTATCTGGCGCTGTCCTACGATCACCGCGTCATCGACGGCAAGGAAGCCGTCACCTTCCTGGTGCGCGTCAAGGAGAGCCTGGAAGATCCGGCTCGCCTGGTGCTCGATCTCTGATCCCTGATGCTCTGCGAGCGCCGTCGCTCTTTGCGACGGCGCATGTCGAACCATGGAGGCGCGCGTGACGGATAAAGTCGTTGTCATCACCGGCGGCAGCCGCGGCATCGGGCGGGCGACTGCGATTGCGGCGGCTGCGCGCGGCTACCGAGTCGTGGTCGGCTATGCCAGCAACAAGAGAGCCGCAGACGAGGTCGTCGCGCTGATCGAGGCCAGCAACGGCAAGGCGATCGCGGTAAAGTGCGACGTCGCCGAGGAGCGCGACATCGTCGACCTGTTCAAGGAAGCCGACAAGTTCGGCACCCTCGGCGCACTCGTCAACAACGGCGGTATCGTCGGCACGAGCGGCGTGCGCGTCGACGAAATGTCGGCCGAGCGCATCCAGCGCGTGATGGCAGTCAACGTCACCGGCTCCATCCTCTGCGCGCGCGAGGCCGTCAAGCGCATGTCCACCAGGCACGGTGGCAAGGGCGGCGTCATCGTCAATCTGTCGTCGGTCGCTGCCAAGCTCGGCGCGCCCAACACCTATGTCGACTACGCAGCGTCCAAGGGCGCGATCGATTCCTTCACCACCGGCCTCGGCTATGAGGTCGCAGGCGAAGGCATTCGCGTCGCGGGCATCCGCCCCGGCCTGATCGATACGGAAATTCATGCTTCCGGCGGCGAGCCCGACCGTCACCATCGTCTGGCCCACATGGTGCCGATGAAGCGCGTCGGCACCGCGGATGAAATCGCCAATGCCATCGTCTGGCTGATGTCGGACGAGGCCTCTTACGTCACCGCAGCCACTCTCGATGTGTCCGGCGGACGCTGACGCGCCGCGCGGACGCTGACACATCCTCATCACGCTAAACTCACGGGACTTTCTCTCATGGCACCCTACGATCTCGTCGTCATCGGCACCGGACCTGGCGGTTATGTCTGCGCGGTGCGCGCCAGCCAGCTCGGCATGAAGGTCGCCGTGGTCGAAAAGAACGCCACCCTCGGCGGCACCTGCCTCAATGTCGGCTGCATGCCCTCGAAGGCGCTGTTGCATGCGTCCGAGATGTTCGAGGAAGCGGGACACTCCTTCGCCAAGATGGGCGTCAGCGTTTCCTCGCCGAAGCTCGACCTGCCCGCGATGATGAACTTCAAGCAGCAGGGCATCGACGGCAACGTCAAGGGCGTCGAGTTCCTGATGAAGAAGAACAAGGTCGACGTGCTCAAGGGCACCGGCAAGATCCTGGGGAACGGCAAGGTCGAAGTCTCCGCCGACGGCAAGTCGCAGATCATCGAGACCAAGAACATCGTGATCGCCACCGGGTCCGACATCGCGCGCCTCAAAGGCATCGAGATCGACGAGAAGCGCATCGTGTCCTCGACCGGCGCGCTGTCGCTCGACAAGGTCCCCGGCAAGCTCCTGATCGTCGGCGCCGGCGTGATTGGCCTCGAGCTCGGCTCGGTCTGGCATCGTCTCGGCGCCGAAGTCGTCGTCGTCGAATTCCTCGATCGTATCCTGCCCGGCATGGACGGCGAGATCGCCAAGCAATTCCAGCGCATCCTCGAGAAGCAGGGCTTTGCGTTCAAGCTAGGCGCCAAGGTCACCGCCGTCGACACGTCAGGCAAGACGCTGAAGGCGACGATCGAGCCCGCCGCCGGGGGCGCCGCCGAGACGCTCGAAGCCGACGTCGTGCTAGTCTGCATCGGCCGCGTCCCCTACACCGACGCGCTCGGCCTGAAGGAGGCCGGCGTCGCGCTGGACAATCGTGGCCGCGTGCAGATCGATCCGCATTTCGCCACCAGCGTGAAGGGCGTCTATGCCATCGGCGACGTCGTCGCAGGCCCGATGCTCGCGCACAAGGCGGAGGACGAAGGCGTTGCGGTCGCCGAGATCATCGCAGGGCAAGCCGGCCACGTGAATTACGATGTGATCCCGGGCGTCGTGTATACCACGCCCGAAGTATCCTCGGTCGGCAAGACCGAGGAGGAGCTGAAACAGGCGGGCGTGGCCTATACGGTCGGAAAATTTCCGTTCACCGCCAATGGCCGCTCCAAGGTCAACCAGACCACCGACGGCTTCGTGAAGATTCTCGCAGATGCGAAGACCGATCGCGTGCTCGGCGTGCACATTATCGGCCGCGAAGCCGGCGAAATGATCCATGAAGCGTGCGTTCTCATGGAATTTGGCGGCAGTGCGGAAGATCTCGCACGCACCTGCCACGCGCATCCGACCCGCTCCGAGGCCATCAAGGAGGCTGCGCTTGCAGTCGGCAAGCGGGCCATCCATATGTAGCAGCGCGCCCAGCGCCGAATCGGGCGGGAAACACATGTTGCGCCGCCTTCTTCAACCGGTCTGGGTCCTGCTTGCGATCGTCTTCCTGATCGAAGCCTGGCTGTGGGACCATCTCGAGCCCATTGTCGCGCGGGTTGTCGCAATCGTCCCGCTCGCCCGATTCAAGCAATGGCTGTCGGAGCGCGTCGATGCGCTGTCGCCGGCCATGACACTGATCGTGTTCGCGGTCCCCATCGTCCCGCTGTTTCCGCTCAAGCTGGTCGGCCTGTGGCTGCTGACCCATGAATACTGGACCAGCGCGGTCTTCACGATCGTCTTCGCGAAAATGCTCGGCGTCGGCGTCACCGCCTTCGTGTTCGACGTGACGCGCGACAAGCTCCTGGAGATGCACTGGTTCGAGCGGATCTACGATCTGGTGCTCAAGCTGCGCGCCAAGGCGTCCGAGCTGGTCGACCCGATCAAGCGCCGCATCCGCGAGCTGATCGCCGGCAACGGCGAAGGCTGGTCGTCCCGCACGCTGCGTCTGATCCAGCGTTTTCGCAAGAGCGTGCACGAAGCGCGGTGAGCGTCTCCGCAATCACGGTGCCGTAGCCCGGATGAGCGAAGCGATATCCGGGATTCTTTGTCGCGGCTTCCCGGATACCGCTTCGCTCATCCGGGCTACAAGTGCCCTTCAACCTCTCAATGCAAATGCAACATATGCGGCATCCACAGGCCGAGTGCGGTCATGAAGATGCCGGCCAGCGTCAAAGCACCGGCGACATAGGCGAGCGCGATCATGCCCGTGATGATGGTGGCTGACGCCAGCACGATGCCGATCTGGAAGGCGGCCGACGCCAGCTCGAAATGATGGTACTTCGCGGTCGCCTCGTCGCGTTCGTGCTCGGCGTGCTTGGCCTTTTCGGCGAGCTGTTCGGTGCCTTCGCCAGTCTCGGGCTCGGAGCGATAGCGCGCCGCGGTCTTCTGCCAGTCCTCGATCTGCTTCTGCACCGCCGCCTTGTTAGCCTCGTCGCTCGCCGCGCCGAGGATGAGCTTGCCCTGGTCGGCCGCGGTCTGCACCACGGTTCGTCGGATGCTCTTGGCCTGGAAGAACGCCCAGAGGTTGGAGGCCTCGACGTTCTTGCTGATCGATTCGGTCTGGGCGCCCTTGCCGAGCGTTTCGGAGATCGCCAGGAACAGCGCCAGCACGGCGATCAGGAGCGCGATCTTCTTGTTCGAGCCGGACGCGTGTTCGGCGTGCTCGGCATGCTCCATGCTTTCATGTGCGCTCATAAGGGTCTCCTGCCTCGGTTCCGCAACGATTGACCGAACCGCGAGGCCAGCGCAAGAGGCACGCGCGCTGTGACAGCTTCATGTCAGGAATCAGTGGCGTTCACCGCCGCGGATGCGCGCTGGCATAGACTTCCAGCAGGCGCTCGGAATCGATGCCGGTGTAGATCTGCGTGGTCGAGAGCGAGGAATGGCCGAGCAATTCCTGGATTGCGCGCAAATCCCCGCCGCGTGACAGCAGATGTGTAGCGAAGGAATGCCGGAGCGCGTGCGGCGTCGCGCTGTCGGGCAGGCCGAGTGCGCCGCGCAGTCGCTCCATCGCGAGCTGGATGATACGCGGGCTCAAGGGGCCGCCGCGCGCGCCGACGAAGATCGGGCCTTCGGCGGGCAGCGGATAGGGGCACATCGCGACGTAGTCCTGCACGAGCCTCAGCACGTTCTGCAGCACCGGCACCATGCGGGTCTTGTTGCCTTTGCCGGTCACGATCAAGACGTCGCCCTCGCCGGGACGCGGCACCTCGCGGCGCTTCAGGCCGAGCGCCTCGGAGATGCGCAGGCCGGAGCCGTACAACAGCGCCATCACCGCGGCATCGCGCGCAAGGATCCAGGTCTCGCGATCCTCGCCGGCCCGCTCGTCGGCATCGGCAAGGCGCTTGGCCGATGCCATCGGCAGCGGCTTCGGCAAAGTCTTGGCCACCTTCGGTGCACGGATCGCCGAGAGTGCGCCGACCTTGCCCTTGCCTTCGCGCTCGAGGAAGCGGCCGAAGGAGCGCAGGCCGGCCAGCGCGCGCATCAGCGAGCGGCCGGCAATGTCGTCGGCGCGGCGCATCGCCATGAAGGCACGGACGTCGGTGGCCTCCAGCGCCGCGAAGCGCTCGAGCGTCACGCGCTCGCCCCAATGGCTGCAGAGGAAATCCAGGCACTGCCGCAAGTCGCGGCCATAGGCCTCCAGCGTCTTCGGCGACAACCGCCGCTCGGCGCCGAGATGCAACAGCCAGCGCGCCATCTCCTGCGCGATCGAGGGATCGGCGCTGGCGAGTTCGAGTGGTGGGGCGGCGGCTTTGCTCATGCGCACTGGACGTAATGATTCCACCCAGTATATCGCATCACACTCGTTTATCGTTCGCTAAGGCGGCCCCTGGGCGCTAGCCTTCAAGCCCCCGGGTTCCGATTCTCCGTTCATGGATCACACGCCGCGCAGCACCACCGCCCCCACCCACGCGACCGGCATGGTCGACGTGCTGGTGCCGGTCGCGCTCGACCAGACCTATTCCTACAAGGTGCCGCGCGGGATGGAGCTTAAAGCGGGCGATCTCGTCGGCGTGCCGCTCGGCGCGCGCGAGGTGCTGGCCGTGGTCTGGGGAGAGAACGCCAATCC
Organism: Bradyrhizobium symbiodeficiens; assembly: GCF_002266465.3. Taxonomy (NCBI): domain Bacteria; kingdom Pseudomonadati; phylum Pseudomonadota; class Alphaproteobacteria; order Hyphomicrobiales; family Nitrobacteraceae; genus Bradyrhizobium; species Bradyrhizobium symbiodeficiens. The sequence continues at coordinate 395,003 of NZ_CP029427.2, forward strand.
CGATCCCCGCCTGCATAACCGTCTCAAGGAGGTCAGCGAAAAGCTCGACATTCCGCCGCTCAAGCCCGAGCTGCGGGCGGTGGTCGACTGGGTCGCCAATTACACGCTGAGCCCGCGCGGCATGGTGCTGCGCATGTGCCTGCGCATGGGCGAGAATCTCGGGCCCGAGCGGGTGCGTCCCGGCGTGCGCCTGGTCGGCGATCCCCCGAAGAGGCTGACCCCTGCACGCCAGCGACTGATCGAGGTGCTGTCGGACCGGCTGCTGCACGGCAAGTCGGAGGCTGCGAAAGAGGCGGGCGTATCTGCAGGCGTGATCGACGGCCTCGTCGACGAAGGCACGCTCACGGTCGAGCCGATGCCGCCGCCCGCGCCGCCACCTAGCCCCGATCCCGATTTCGGCCGGCCGGATTTTTCGCCGCTGCAGCGCGCCGGAGTGGACGCGATGCGCGCGCTTGCGGCCAATGGTACCTTTCACGTCGCGTTGCTCGACGGCGTCACCGGTTCGGGCAAGACCGAGGTGTATTTCGAGGCCGTTGCTGAAACCATCCGTCGCGGCGGGCAATCGTTGATCCTGATGCCGGAGATCGCGCTCACCGGCCAGTTCCTCGACCGCTTCGCGCATCGTTTTGGCGCGCGGCCGATCGAATGGCATTCCGAGCTGACCCCGCGCACCCGCGCCCGCAATTGGGCGGCGATCTCCGCAGGCACCGCTCCGGTCGTGGTCGGCGCGCGCTCGGCGCTGTTTTTGCCCTACGCCAATCTCGGGCTGATCGTCGTCGATGAAGAGCACGACCAGGCCTACAAGCAGGACGAGGGCGTGCATTATCATGCCCGCGACATGGCGGTGGTGCGCGGGCATATCGCCAGGATCCCGGTCGTGCTGGCCTCGGCGACGCCGTCGGTCGAGTCCGAGGTCAATGCGCGCAAGAACCGCTATCAGCGCGTCGCGCTGCCCTCGCGCTTCGGCGGCCAGCACATGCCGCATATCGAGGCCATCGACCTGCGCCGCGAGCCGCCGGCGCGCGGCCGCTATATCTCGCCGCGGCTTGCCGGCGAAATCAGAAAGGCGATCGAGAAGCACGAGCAGGCGCTGCTGTTTCTCAATCGCCGCGGCTATGCGCCGCTGACGCTGTGCCGCGGCTGCGGCCACCGCTTCGCCTGCACCATCTGCGATGCCTGGCTGGTCGATCACCGCTTCCGCCAGCGCCTGGTCTGCCATCATTGCGGCTTCTCGATGCCGCGTCCGCATCTCTGCCCGAACTGTTCGGCGGAAGAATCGCTGGTTGCGGTCGGGCCCGGCGTCGAGCGTTTGCAGGAGGAAGCCGCGGCGCTGTTTCCGGACGCGCGCACAATGGTGCTGTCGAGCGATCTCATCACCTCGATCGAGACCATGCGCAGCGAGCTTGCCGAGATCGCCGAGGGCCGCGTCGACATCATCATCGGCACGCAGCTGGTGGCCAAGGGCCACAATTTCCCGCGGCTCAATCTGGTCGGCGTGATCGATGCGGATCTCGGCCTCTCCAACGGCGATCCGCGCGCGGCGGAGCGCACCTGGCAATTGCTCAACCAGGTGATCGGCCGCGCCGGGCGCGAGCAGGGCCGCGGCATCGGCTATCTTCAGACCCACCAACCCGATCACCCCGTGATGAAGGCGCTGATCGCCTGCGACCGCGAGGCCTTCTACGACAGCGAGATCGATCTGCGTGAGCGCACGCTGTATCCGCCGTTCGGCCGGCTCGCCAGCCTGATCATCTCCGCCGGCGACCGCCCGAGCGCCGAAGGCCTCGGCCGTCGTATCGTGGCGCTCGCCCCGCGCGACGAGCGCGTCGTGGTGCTGGGACCGGCCGAAGCACCGCTCGCCGTGATCAAGGGCCGCTACCGCTTCCGCATCCTGGTGAAATCGGCGCGCGGCTTCGACCTGTCGGACTATTTGCGCAACTGGCTCGCGGTCTGCCCGAAGCCGACGGGCAATCAGAAGCTCGAAGTCGACGTCGATCCGCAGAGCTTTTTGTAAGACCACCGCCGCGTCCATACCCTCCGTCGTCATTCCGGGGCGCGACGAAGTCGCGAGCCCGGAATCCATTTCACCGCGGTCCCTGACGCCCGATGGATTCCGGGCTCGATGCTGCGCATCGCCCCGGAATGACAGGACGCAAAAAAGCCCGCGGTCCCCCAAGACCGCGGGCTTGTTTCAGACGCGCATCAAACTGATGGAAATCTGCGCGTATTGTGAGGGCGTGTGAAGCGCCTCAGGAGACGACTTCCGCGGTGACGCGGCCGACGCCGCGGCTCGTGAGGCCGATGGCGCGAGCTGCGCCCGTGGAGAGGTCGAGCACGCGGCCGCGAATGAAGGGGCCGCGGTCATTGATGGTGACGATGACACTCTGGCCGCCATGGGTGACACGCAGCTTGGTGCCGAACGGCAGCGAGCGGTGCGCCGCGGTCAGGGCGTTCTGGTTGAAGCGCTGGCCCGAGGCCGTGCGGCTGCCGGACTCGTTGCCGTAAAAGGAGGCCATGCCGGAGAAGCTGCGGCCCGAGCCCTGTGACGGCGTCATCGACGCATTGGCGTTGCGCCAATCGGAGGTCGCGTTGGTATCGGTCTGAGCATGGTGGCGGTGATGATGATGCCGGTGATGCCGGGATTTGGCGGAAGCTTCGGTGGCGGTGCCACCGATGAGGAGAGTTGCGGCAACGAAAGCGATCGCCGTACGCGGCCGGGTCACGGAGCCCAGCGTCTTCAAAGACAGCATTTAGTGGTCCCTAAGCTAGTATTGCCACATGTGTGGCTAGTGGAGCCCCCATCAGTTTGTGAGCGGGTTGGCGTTTCGATTCCCAATGCGGCGTGAATTGGGCAGTAAATCTGTTCTGTGTCATCACGAAACATCTTGTTACTGGCACCGATATTGCAGCTGATGTTTTGAATTCTTCGGCTTTAACGATTATTTAATCTGCTAATTACTTATCAATACTGTAAAGCGAAGTCCTCGCTTGCTGCGTTTAGAATTCGGTAAGTATTCGGCGAGTGGAGTTGACGGCACTGGGGTCACGCCTCAGCGATCCGTGTTCATGGCCGCTATGCGCTGAGGGCAGGAACCAAAAGGGGGAGACCAGGGTGGAGCCCGCGACAATTCCGTGACGCGGTAGGTCGTCACCAGGTTCTTGCTCGAGTCCCCAATGCGGTCGTCGGATCAGGTGGCCGGAGCCTCCAGCGTGCGACGAACTGGCGACAGAACCTCGTGCCTTTAATTTGGCGTCATGTTGCACCTGCGCGCCTGCTATGTTAGCAAAGCCGCGATTTTAACGGACCCGGCACGTCCCGTGTCGGCCGGAAATCGAAGTCCCGCTTGAATTCCAAGGGCTTGGATCGCTTGGCGCCGCTTTGTGGCGACGGTTTTTCCCTTGCGAGTTTGACAGCAAAAAGAGCGCGTCTGTGGCTGCAGAAGATACGTCCGTTTCCGGTGTGTCCGGCCGTTATGCAACGGCCTTGTTTGATCTGGCCCGCGACCAGAAAGTGGTCGACGAGGTCAAGGCAGATCTCGAGAAATTCGAGGCCCTGCTGAACGAGAGCGCCGACCTGAGGCGCCTCGTCCGCAGCCCGGTTTTCGCGGCCGAGGCCCAGTCCAGGGCCCTTTCGGCCGTGCTGGCCAAGGCCGGCATCGCCGGCATCTCCGCCAATTTCCTGAAAGTCCTGACCGCCAATCGCCGTCTGTTCGTGGTGGTCGACGTCATTCGCGCCTACCGCGCCCTGGTCGCCAGGTTCAAGGGTGAGGTGACAGCCGACGTCACCGTGGCGGAAGCGCTTTCGGACAAGAATCTCGACGCCCTCAAGGTTGCCCTGAAGTCGGTGACCGGCAAGGACGTCGCGCTCAACGTGAATGTCGATCCCTCGATCATCGGTGGCCTCGTCGTCAAGCTCGGCAGCCGCATGGTCGATAGTTCGCTTCGCACCAAACTCAATTCGATCAAGCACGCGATGAAAGAGGCAGGCTGATGGACATCCGCGCCGCGGAAATTTCCGCGATCCTCAAGGACCAGATCAAGAATTTCGGCCAGGAAGCTGAAGTCTCCGAAGTCGGACAGGTGCTGTCCGTCGGCGACGGTATCGCCCGCGTCTACGGTCTGGACAACGTCCAGGCCGGCGAAATGGTCGAGTTCGAGAACGGCACCCGCGGCATGGCGCTGAACCTCGAAACCGACAATGTCGGCGTCGTGATCTTCGGCGGCGACCGTGAGATCAAGGAAGGCCAGACCGTCAAGCGCACCCGCGCCATCGTGGACGCGCCGGTCGGCAAGGGCCTGCTCGGCCGCGTCGTCGACGGTCTCGGTAACCCGATCGACGGCAAGGGCCCGATCCAGGCCGACAAGCGCATGCGCGTCGACGTCAAGGCACCCGGCATCATTCCGCGCAAGTCGGTGAACGAGCCGATGGCGACCGGCCTCAAGGCGATCGACGCCCTGATCCCGATCGGCCGTGGCCAGCGCGAGTTGATCATCGGCGATCGTCAGACCGGCAAGACCGCGATCGCGCTCGACACCATCCTGAACCAGAAGCCGCTCAACGCGCAGCCCGACGAGAACATCAAGCTGTACTGCGTCTACGTCGCAGTCGGCCAGAAGCGTTCGACCGTCGCCCAGTTCGTCAAGGTGCTGGAAGAGCAGGGCGCGCTCGAATATTCGATCGTCGTCGCCGCCACCGCGTCGGATCCGGCGCCGATGCAGTACATCGCGCCGTTCACCGGCTGCACCATGGGCGAGTATTTCCGCGACAACGGCATGCACGCCGTCATCATCTATGACGATCTGTCCAAGCAGGCCGTCGCCTACCGCCAGATGTCGCTGCTGCTGCGCCGCCCGCCGGGCCGCGAAGCCTATCCCGGCGACGTGTTCTATCTGCACTCCCGCCTGCTCGAGCGCGCGGCCAAGCTGAACGCGGAGCAGGGCTCGGGCTCGCTGACGGCGCTGCCGGTCATCGAAACCCAGGCCAACGACGTGTCGGCCTACATTCCGACCAACGTCATCTCGATCACCGACGGTCAGATCTTCCTGGAAACCGACCTGTTCTTCCAGGGCATCCGTCCCGCGGTGAACGTCGGTCTCTCGGTGTCGCGCGTCGGCTCCTCGGCGCAGACCAAGGCCACCAAGAAGGTCGCCGGCAAGATCAAGGGCGAGCTGGCGCAGTACCGCGAAATGGCGGCGTTCGCGCAGTTCGGCTCCGACCTCGACGCCTCGACCCAGCGCCTGCTGAACCGCGGCTCGCGCCTGACCGAGCTCCTGAAGCAGCCGCAGTTCTCGCCGCTGAAGATGGAAGAGCAGGTCTGCGTCATCTGGGCCGGCACCAACGGCTATCTCGATCCGCTGCCGGTCAACAAGGTGCGCGCTTTCGAGGACGGTCTGCTGTCGCTGCTGCGCGGCAAGAATGCCGACATCCTCAATTCGATCCGCGACACCCGCGACCTCACCGACGACACTGCCGCCAAGCTGAAGTCGGTGGTCGAAGGTTTTGCGAAGAGCTTCGCGTAATCGAGAAGCGTCAGGGCCAGGCTAAAGCGCGAAGTGCGTCTTCGCAATTGAAGTCCCGGCCATCCACGTGTTGCTGCGTGGAGACGAAGACGTGGATGCCCGGGACACGCCCGGGCATGACGACAGGATAGGGTCGCGGTCCAGCCACAGGCTGATCGCCGGGGTGAACGAAGAATGGCGTCACTTAAAGACATGCGCGTGCGCATCGCCTCCACCAAGGCGACGCAAAAGATCACCAAGGCCATGCAGATGGTCGCTGCGTCCAGGTTGCGCCGTGCCCAGCAGGCGGCCGAAGCCGCACGCCCCTATGCCGACAAGATGAGCGCGGTGATCTCCAACATCGCCGGCGCTGCCGCCGGTTCGCCCGGCGCGCCGGCGCTGCTTGCCGGCACCGGCAAGGACCAGGTTCACCTGCTGCTGGTCTGCACCGGCGAACGCGGCCTGTCGGGTGCCTTCAACTCCTCGATCGTTCGCCTCGCCCGCGATCGCGCCCAGGCGCTCATGGCGCAGGGCAAGGAAGTCAAATTCTTCTGCGTCGGCCGCAAGGGCTATGAGCAGCTCCGCCGCCTGTTCGACAAGCAGATTGTCGAGCATCTCGATTTGCGCAGCGTTCGTCAGCTCGGTTTCGTCAACGCCGAGGACATCGCCAGGAAGGTGCTGGCCCGTTTCGAGAACGGCGAGTTCGACGTCTGCACGCTGTTCTACGCGCAGTTCAAGTCGGTGATCGCCCAGATCCCGACCGCGCAGCAGATCATTCCGCTGGTCGTGGAAGCGAAGGCGGCGAACACGCCGGTGACGTCCTACGAATACGAGCCGGAGGAGGACGAACTCCTTTCGGGCCTGCTGCCGCGCAACATCGCGGTGCAGATCTTCCGCGCGCTGCTGGAGAACAACGCTTCGTTCTACGGCGCGCAGATGAGCTCGATGGACAACGCCACCCGCAACGCCGGCGAAATGATCCGCAAGCAAACCCAGATCTACAACCGAACCCGTCAAGCCCAGATCACCAAAGAGCTGATCGAGATCATCTCCGGCGCCGAGGCGGTCTGACGCAAGAACTCAACGACGGTCGTTCAAGTACAGAATTTCGAAGGAGAGCTTCATGGCTACAGCAGCTAACCAGGTCGGTCGCGTCACCCAGGTCATGGGCGCCGTCGTCGACGTCAAGTTCGAGGGCGGCCACCTGCCGGCCATTCTGAATTCGCTGGAAACCAGGAACGGCAACATCCGCCTCGTGCTGGAAGTTGCGCAGCATCTCGGTGAGTCCACCGTGCGCACGATCGCGATGGACGTGACCGAGGGTCTGGTGCGCGGCCAGGAAGTGACCGACACCGGCCAGCCGATCCGCGTTCCCGTCGGCGAAGGCACGCTCGGCCGCATCATCAACGTCATCGGCGAGCCGATCGACGAAGCCGGTCCCGTCAAGTCCGAAGGCCTGCGCCCGATCCATCAGGATGCGCCGAGCTACACCGACCAGTCGACCGAAGCCGAAATTCTGGTGACCGGCATCAAGGTCGTCGATCTCCTGGCTCCGTATGCGAAGGGCGGCAAGATCGGCCTGTTCGGCGGCGCCGGCGTCGGCAAGACCGTGCTGATTCAGGAGCTGATCAACAACGTCGCGAAGGCGCACGGTGGTTACTCCGTGTTCGCCGGCGTCGGCGAGCGTACCCGCGAGGGCAACGACCTCTATCACGAGTTCATCGAATCCAAGGTCAACGCCGATCCGAAGAATCCGGATCCGAGCGTGAAGTCGAAGTGCGCGCTGGTGTTCGGCCAGATGAACGAGCCGCCCGGCGCCCGCGCCCGCGTCGCGCTCACGGGTCTCACCATCGCGGAAGACTTCCGCGACAAGGGCCAGGACGTGCTGTTCTTCGTCGACAACATCTTCCGCTTCACCCAGGCCGGCTCGGAAGTGTCCGCGCTGTTGGGTCGTATTCCTTCGGCCGTGGGTTATCAGCCGACGCTCGCCACCGACATGGGCGCGCTGCAGGAGCGCATCACTACCACGCAGAAGGGTTCGATCACCTCGGTGCAGGCCATCTACGTTCCGGCCGACGACTTGACCGACCCGGCGCCCGCGACCTCGTTCGCGCATCTTGACGCGACCACCACGCTGTCGCGCTCGATCGCCGAAAAGGGCATCTATCCGGCGGTGGATCCGCTCGACTCGACCTCGCGCATGCTCTCTCCGCTGGTCGTCGGCGAGGAGCACTACGCTGTGGCCCGTCAGGTCCAGCAGGTGCTGCAGCGCTACAAGGCGCTTCAGGACATCATCGCGATTCTCGGCATGGACGAGCTTTCGGAAGAGGACAAGCTGACGGTGGCGCGCGCCCGCAAGGTCGAGCGCTTCATGTCGCAGCCGTTCCACGTCGCCGAAATCTTCACGGGATCGCCGGGCAAGTTCGTCGAGCTCGCCGACACCATCAAGGGCTTCAAGGGCCTGGTGGAAGGCAAGTACGACCACCTGCCCGAAGCCGCCTTCTACATGGTCGGCACGATCGAGGAAGCCGTCGAGAAGGGCAAGAAGCTGGCGGCCGAAGCGGCCTAAGAAGCGAATGGCGAATGGGGAGTAGCGAATAGTCCGCTGCTCCCGACCGCCACTCGCGATTCGCTACTCACCATTCGCAGGTACATCATGGCTACCTTCCACTTCGATCTCGTCTCTCCGGAAAAGCTCGCATTCTCGGGCGAGGTCGATCAGGTCGACATCCCCGGCGTCGAGGGTGATTTCGGCGTGCTGGCAGGACATGCGCCGGTCGTGGCTGCGATCCGGCCCGGCATTCTCACCATCACCGCCGGCGGCAAGCATGAGAAGATCATCGTGCTCGGCGGTCTCGCCGAAGTCTCCGAAAAGGGCCTGACCGTGCTCGCCGACGTCGCGACGTCGCTGGCCGAACTCGACCGTGCCCAGTTCGCCGCGACCATCTCGGAGATGGAAGAGGGGCTGAAGGAGCACGAAGACGGCGAGCTCGATAACGCGATCGAGCGGCTCGACCACTTCAAGAGCATTCAGCAGCAGCTCAACAGCACGGCTATGCACTAAGCCCCGGGGCACCGCTTCGGGGCTCGAATCGGAAACTTCTGTTTAGTTCAGCGCTCGTCATTTCCATGACGGGCGCTGAATTTTTATTGCGCCCTGTCGATTCTACCGCGGTCGCGACAGTGGTCGCAGTGGTCGCACGTGGGAGAGGCGCGGCAGCTCCCGGCGCCGAAGGTTTACAGGAGAGAGCCTCGAAGATAGATAGGCATCATTGCTGCTGTATAGATCTTGGGCAAGGACATGACAGCTTCGGAATGCCGCGCGTTCTTGCTGGCCGCACTCCTGGCGTTGTTGTCGACGGAAGCTTCTGCTCAGTTTGTTCGCGGCGAAAAGGCCTGTCGGGAAACGCGCGGGCAAGAAAAAGTGCGCGCGTGTTCAGATGCACTGGAAAATCCCGCGCTCAGCCGTATCAAGCGGGCCATACTCCTGTCGCTCCGTGCTGATGCCTATCCCGCTTCCAACGAAGGGTGTGCCGCTGCAGCCGAGGATCTGACACAGGCGCTGGATCTGTGGCCGAACCGCGACTTCAACTATCTGCAACTCCTGACCAATCGCTCATCGGTCTATCTGAAATGCGACCCTCTGGATCCAAGGGCCTTGGCCGATGCCGACCGTAAGGTCGCCCTTGCACCGGGGTGGGTCACGTATCAGCAGAGGGGCATCGTCTATTTCAACAGGGCCGAGTACGGCAAGGCGATCCAGGACTTTCGTAAATCGCTGTCATTCAAGGTCGACAGCAACACCCTGGCAAATCTGGGTGACACCCTCAACCGTACCCAGCAATACGCTGACGCTATCCCGTTCCTTACCAAGGCGATCTCCATTCGCCCTTATCCCAACGTACACAAGGCGTATGCCTCTCGCAGCGAGGCATGGCGGCTCCGGGGCGACCTCGATGCGGCATTGCAGGATGCAAACGCGGCGATCAAGGCCGCACCTTCGAATGCGCTGGCCCACGTCACGCGTGGAGACACGCTCAGGTTCCGCGGCGAATTGGATGCCGCGATCGCGGATTACAACACGGCGCTCGCGAGCGAGCCGAACTATTCTCCGGCCTTACTGAACCGAGGCCTGGCCTACGAGAAAATGGGAGACCTGCAGAAAGCGCGCGCAGATTTTCAAGACGCCGTTTTGAAACTCGACTCGCTTGGCGCGAGCGACGTTTCCGGCCGCGCCAAGGAAACAGCGCGAGCGCGGCTGGCCGCTTATGACTCCGGTGCGCCGCAACCCGTCATTCTGCCGGCGCCCACCAAGGTGACCACGGAAACCTCGGTCCCGACACCTGCGATCGTCGCTCCCATTCTGACGACGCCCCTGGCACCCGCCAATGCGCAGGCCACGAGCAAACAGGGCCGCCGGGTCGCGTTGGTAATCGGCAATGGCGCATATCAAAAGGCCGGCGAATTACGCAATCCGAGACGAGATGCCGCGGCAGTCGCCTCCTCTCTGCGCAACCTGGGCTTTGAGGTGGTTACGGTGACGATCGATGAACCGAGAGAGAAAGTCATTGCAAGGCTGAGAGCCTTTTCGGCCGACGCCGATCAAGCAGATTGGGCGATGGTCTATTACTCCGGACACGGCATTGAAGTGAACGGTCAGAATTACATCATCCCCGTAGATGCAACACTCAAGACCGACAGGGATGTTCAATTCGAAGCGGTGCCAGTGGACCAGATCATGGCGTCGATCGACGGTGCAAGGAAGCTGAAGCTCATTATCCTGGACGCTTGCCGGAACAATCCCTTCGCAGCCAAGATTCAAAAGACCGGGACGCGCGACACCGTCGCGATGGACACGGAGGGCGGCAGCATTGGCACGCGGTCCATCGGCCGCGGCCTGGGCGAAGTCAAGGTGAAGGGCGCTTCGCTGGTCGTGTTTGCGGCCAAGCACGGGCAGACCGCACTGGATGGCGAGGGTGAAAACTCGCCGTTCACGATAGCGCTGGTCCAGCGTATCGCCACGCCTGGCGTCGAGATCAACAAGATCTTCCGCCTCGTCCGCGACGACGTGATGGAGGCGACGGCCGGACGGCAAGAGCCTTATACCTATGGCTCCTTGCCGGGACGGGAGGACTTCTTCTTCGCCGCCAAGTAAGACGCGCTGTCAGCGACAGCCCGCGACGCGCCCTATCCTGCCAAAGGCGCGAACTGCTGCGCGACCGCTCGGTAAACCTCGCGGCGGAACGGCACGACAAGGTCGGCGACGCGCTCGAGGCGTTCCCAGCGCCAGGCGTCGAACTCCGCGGGCTGGCCGTTGCGCGGCGTCAGCGGGTCGATCTCGTCATCCTTGCCGGTGAAGCGCAGCGCGAACCATTTCTGGCGCTGGCCGCGGAATTTCGCGAGGCGATGCGTCTGCGGTCCGTCGTAAGGCGGGAATTCGTAGGTGAGCCAGTCAGTCTCGCCGAGATAGGTTGCGCTTTTGACGCTGGTCTCCTCCCATAGCTCGCGCATCGCGGCATCGCGCAAGACCTCGCCCTCGTCGACGCCGCCCTGCGGCATCTGCCAGTCGAGCCCCGGCAAAATGATCTCTGGCCCGTCGCCCTTGAAGCGGTGACCGATCAGAACGCGGCCATCGGCATTGAAGAGGGCGATCCCCACGTTGGGGCGGTAGGGTTTTTCATTCGTCACGCGTCAATCTCTCATCGTCGTCCGGCGATGCATTAGCACCGAAGCCGGGACGACAATTCGATTTATTGATCGGCCAGCGGGGAAAATTCCTGTACCACGCGCTCATAGACCGGGCGCTTGAAGGGAATGATCAGCCCGGTCAGGTTCTTCATCGGCTCCCAGCGCCAGCTCACGAATTCGGCCTTGTGGCCGCCGCCGCCGGGCTTCTCCACATTGATCTCGCTGTCCTTGCCGGTGAAGCGTACCGCGTACCATTTCTGGCGCTGGCCGCGGTAGCGGCCCTTCCAGGCGCGCCCGGCGACCGTGCGCGGAATGTCGTAAGTGAGCCAGTCCGGGACCTCGCCGAGCCGCTCGATCGAGCGCACGCTGGTCTCCTCATAGAGCTCGCGCCTGGCGGCGTCCCAGGTGTCCTCGCCGGGATCGACGCCGCCTTGCGGCATCTGCCAGACATGGGTGTCGTCGACGTGCTCGATGCCGCCGGCGCGGCGGCCGATGAACACCAGTCCCTCTGCGTTGATCAGCATCACGCCGACGCAGGTCCGGTAGGGCAGATCCTCGTAACGCGCCATTCCGCCAGACCTCTCGCATGCTGCTGGTTGCGGCTTGACCGGTTCCGGGGGGACCCGTGCCGTACCAATCCGTTGATTTAGCTGGATTTTGATTTCAGCATCGCGGTTGTCAATGGCACCAAAAGGATACCACGGTCGCCCAAGGTTTTGGTCCAGGCGCCGATGCGCTCGATCGAGACGGGAAGGGCGCTAGCTGTGCCGACAGCCGCGCCGCGCTCGCGCGCCGCCGATTCGAGCTTGTTCAGAGCGCGGTCGATCTCGGTCGGCGTCGGCACCACGTCGATCGCGATGTCGCCCCTGCCGAACGGCATCGCCGCGCTGGCCGCGGCCTGGGGTGCGATGCTGCGGGGCGAGGAGCCGTCGTCGAAGAAGCCGAGGCCGCGCTTGGCCGCCTCCCGAATGATCGGCTGCATCGCCGCCTCCGTCGCGATGAAGCGGGCGCCCATGAAATTGGTGATGCCGGCATAGCCCTGCATCCGGCTAAAATGCCAGTACAGGCGGTCCATGTTCTGGTCGGCGCTGAGCGAGGTCAGCAGCGTCTGCGGTCCCGGATCATTGTCGGGGAAGTCGTAGGGCTCCATCGGGATCTGGAGGAAGATCTCGTGGCGCTGAGCGCGGGCCCGTTCGGCGAGCTTGCCGGGATCGGTGCCATAAGGCGTGAAGGCCAGCGTCACCGCCGCCGGTAGCTTCATGATCGCATCGGTGGTCTTGGCGGCGCCGACGCCAAGGCCGCCGATCACGATGGCGACCACCGGCATCTTGGCGGCCTTGGCGCGATCGGCGTCCGCCGCATAGACGTTGAACGGCTTCAGCCCGTCGGCGACCACCGGGATCATGCCGTAGCGTGACTTCTCCAGCAGTTTTGGATTGATCCCGGCCATGACGGGCGGGGCAGACGCCGCTCCGGCCTTGTCGCCGGCGTCCTCGCCGGCGCCGATCACCACGTCGTGGCGGGCGCCGGTGGAGCCGTCGATCATGGTGACGGTCTTCTGCTCGCCGGGCGCGGCCTGCTTCGGCGCCTCCTGGCTGTCGTGCTTGCTGTCTTGCTTGCTATTCTGGCCGTGGCCGGCGGCGGGCCTCTCATCGGTCGCCTTGTTGGCGCCGTTCTCGCGGATCGCGATCCGGGTCATCGGCTCGCCGCCGAGCGGATCCTTGTTGAAGATGGCGAAGCCGGCAAAGGTGAGGAGGAACAGGCCGAGCAGCACGGCAAGCGCCTGCATGGCCGTGAACGGCAGCCGCAGCCGGCGTTTCCGGCGCGGCTTGTCCTGTCCGAGCGGGGCGCTCAGATCATCGGCCGTTTCAGTCATGCGCGATCCCGAATCACTGCCAATGACGATACCACGCCGGGGTCAAGCGGCGGCAGGCCGGGATAGGCCGGGGGACCAGGAGTTCCAAGCAAAAAGGGCGGCTCCAGGAGCCGCCCTTTTCCTCAGATCGCGTGATGGCAGGATTGGCTTGAAGCCTTAGTTCGCCGCCTTGGGCTTGTCGGTCGCGGCCTTGTTGTCGCCGCCGGGGGTGGGTGCGGCGGAGGCGCTGTTCTTGATGCCGTGGAGCAGGTCGTCGGCGAGCTTGAGCGCCTTGTCGTCCTTGGCGTCCGGCGGGACGTAGGACTGCGAGCCGGTCTTCTCGTCACCGTCGTTCTTGAGATGGCCGCGCAGCGAAGCCTCGCCCTTGGTGTCGGTGCGCGACTTCAGCTCGTCCGGCACGTCCTGCAGCACTTCGATGTCGGGCACGATGCCCTTGGCCTGGATCGACTTGCCCGACGGCGTGTAATAGCGCGCCGTGGTCAGCCGCAGCGCGCCATTGCCGCTTCCGAGCGGAATGATGGTCTGCACCGAGCCCTTGCCGAACGAGCGCGTGCCGACGATGGTCGCGCGCTTGTGGTCCTGCAGCGCGCCGGCGACGATCTCCGACGCCGAGGCCGAGCCGCCATTGACCAGCACGATGATGGGTTTGCCCTTGGTCAGATCGCCCGAATGCGCGGTGCGACGCTGGGTCTCCTCGGCATTGCGGCCGCGCGTCGACACGATCTCGCCCTTCTCCAGGAACGAGTCGGAAACGGTGACCGCTTCCTCGAGCAGGCCGCCCGGATTGTTGCGGAGGTCGATGACGTAGCCCTTCAGCTTGTCGCCGATCTGATTCGAGAGGTTGGCAACCTCGCGCTTCAGGCCCTCGGTGGTCTGCTCGTTGAAGGTGGTGATGCGGATATAGGCGATGTCGTCGGCCTCGACGCGCGCGCGCACCGAGCGGACGCGGATGTTGTCGCGCACCAGGGTGACATCGATCGGATTGTCCTGGCCCTTGCGGATGATCTTGAGCTTGATCTTGGTGTTGACCGGGCCGCGCATCTTCTCGACCGCCTGGTTCAGGGTCAGGCCCTGCACCGCCTCGTCGTCGAGATTGGTGATGATGTCGTTGGCCATGACGCCGGCGCGCGAAGCCGGGGTGTCGTCGATCGGCGAGACCACCTTGATCAGGCCGTCTTCCATCGTCACCTCGATGCCGAGGCCGCCGAACTCACCGCGGGTCTGCACCTGCATGTCGCGGAAGCTCTTGGCGTCCATGTAGCTCGAATGCGGATCGAGGCCGGTGAGCATGCCGCTGATGGCGGATTCGATCAGCTTGGTGTCGTCGGGCTTCTCGACATAGTCGGAGCGCACGCGCTCGAAGACGTCGCCGAACAGATTGAGCTGGCGATAGGTGTCCGCGGTGGCGGCTCGCGCGCTGGAGCCCATGAACACTGCGCGCGGCTGGGTCACGAACAGCATCAGCGCCGCACCGGTGGCCGCGCTGAGGAGGATTACTGAAGTCTTGCGCATCATCCGCGAACCTTCTCGCCTTCATTTGCGGCCCACCATGGGCCTGGATCGATTGGAGTGCCGTCCTTACGGAACTCGACATACAGCACAGGTTGACTCGCGTTCGTCGCGAGAATGGAGGCGACCTGAGAGGTCGATCCCATCGTCGCAACCGGCTCCCCCGTGAGCACAAACTGTCCGATGTTGACCGAAATGCGCTCCATCCCGGCGATCAGGACATGATACCCGCCCCCGGCATTGAGGATCAAGAGTTGTCCATAGCTGCGGAACGGACCTGAATAGACCACCCAGCCGTCACACGGCGTTGTGACCTGGGAGCCGGGCTTGGTCGCCAGCGAAATGCCCTTCTGGACCCCGCCGACCCCGTCGGAACCGCCGAAATCCCTGATCTTGTTACCGTTAACCGGAAGGGGCAGAAGGCCCTTGGCGGAAGCAAAGACGATCGCGGGGGTGGTCCGGGACCGGTCCTTGAACACGCCCGGGCCGGGTTTGGCGCTGGCGCTGGCGGCCGCCGCCTTGGCCTCGGCCTGCCTTGCGGCCTCGGCCGCCTTCTCGGCGGCCCTGGCGGCGCTCTGCAGATCCTGCTCCATCTTGGTGATTAGGCCCTGGAGATCGCCGACCTGCTTCGAAAGCATGATCGCGCGCGAATTCTCGGCGTCGAGATCCTTTTCGCGCGCCGCCTGCTGGCGCTGCCGCTCGTCGACGAGGGCGGTGAGCCGGGTCTGGTCGTTGCGGACCTTGTCGCGGTCGGAGGCGAGCTGGTCGCGCTCGGTGGCGATATTCTTGCGCAAGGCCACGAGCTCGCCGAGCTCGCTTGCGATCTTTTCGGCGCGGCCGCGCAACTCCGGTACTACGGCGCCGAGCAGCATCGCCGTGCGCAGCGATTGCAGCGCATCTTCGGGCCGCACCAGCAGCGCCGGCGGCGTGCGCCGTCCGGCCCGCTGCAGCGCCGCCAGCACCTCGACGATGTCGGCGCGGCGCGAATCGAGCGAGCTGCGCATCGCCTGCTCGCGTCCGTTGAGCGCGCGCAGCCGTGCTTCGGTCTCGTCGATCTTGGTCTCGACGCTGCGCACATTGGCGGCGGTGTCGATCAGCTGCTGATTGAGCTGGGTGCGGTCCTGGCCGAGCGAGGTGATCTCGGCCTTGAGCTTGGCCTGGGCTTCTTCGGCGCTCTTCTGCCTGGCGCGCGCGGCTTCCAGCTCCTGCTCGCGCTGCTTGATGGCGTCGGGCGAAACCGCGGCGGTCTGCGGCGCCGGCGCTGCCGTCTGGGCTTGCGCGAGGCTTGCGCCGGCGACGCTTGTGATCAGCAGCAGGTTGAGGAGCGGCGCTCGCATCGTGTCGGCAAAGGTGCTCGTTGTGGCGCGCATCACGCGCGGTGATAGGGGTGACCGGCCAGAATGGTGGCGGCCCGATAAAGCTGTTCCAGAAGCATGACGCGGACCATTTGGTGCGGCCAGGTCGCAGAGCCGAACGCAATCGCGAGCTTGGCCTTACGGCGCAATTCGGGCGAAAGTCCGTCCGCCCCTCCGATTACGAAGACAGTATGTCCGGCACCTTCGTCCCGCCAGCGTCCGAGATGCCGTGCGAATACGGTGGAGTCGAGATTCTGCCCGCGCTCGTCCAGCGCCACCAGGATCGATTTGTCCGGGATATGCGCGGAGATCGCGGCGGCCTCTTCGGTCATCCGCGTCGCGGTGTCGCGCGCGCGGCTCTCGGGGATTTCGTGGACTAGCAGCTCGCGGAATCCGAGCTTGCGGCCGGCCTCGTCGAACCGCTCGAAATAGCGGTCGGCAAGTTCCCGTTCGGGGCCCTGCTTTAGCCGGCCCACCGCAATGACAGCAACGCGCATGATATCTTCAGGGTCGTGTTTTCAAGGCCGCGCGCAAATGGCGCGCGCACGACGCTAGCATGCGCGTCAGCCGATTCGAAATCGGCTCAGCGAGCCTAGATCGCCTTCGCCGCGATCGCTTTCGCCGCCCCTGGACCCTGCGTGTACAATCGCTCGAGATTGTAGAACTCGCGGACCTCGGGTCGGAACACGTGCACGATCACGTCGCCGGAATCGATCAGCACCCAGTCGCAATTGGGCAAGCCTTCGACATGGATGTTCTTGATGCCGTTTTCCTTGAGGCCCTTGGCGACGTTTTCCGCGATCGCGCCAACATGCCGGTTCACGCGGCCGGTGGTGACGATCATGTAGTCGGAGTACGCCGATTTGCCGCGAAGGTCGATGGTGACAGTCTCTTCCGCCTTCATGTCCTCGAGGCGGGAGAGGATCAGGCTCAGCGTCTTGTCGGCGTCGGGTTGCGCCTTCAAGGCCGCAGCTTTGGCCGATGTTTTACGCGCCGGCTTGGCAACCTTGGGTAAAACAGACTTCGTCGAAGCTGACTTCGTGGAAGCTGACTTGGACAATACAGATGTGGCCAGGGACCATTCCTTTCACTGTATCGCGAACGCCGAATCCGGCGCTCACCGGTTACACTACATCATGTGGGGTTAAGGGTTTCAATATGCCAGAGAGCCCGACGTCCCCACGACGCCGCCACTCCGTCTCACTTCGTACCTTTCCAGCTCCCGTCCGGGTTCCGTAAGCCGGTCGAGGAGAGATTAAGCTTCAATCCGGTCAGGAAGATCCAGGCCGGGGCCGGCCGGTCTGCCAGCAATGCTGCCTCATTCTCGGGCACGCGGTAGCGCGCCAGCGCCTGGGCGGCGGGCGAGGCGAGAGCACGGAAACTCTGCGGCGGGCGATCGATGACCGCAATGGGCACCTGGTCGGCGATGCGCCGCCAGTGCTGCCAACGATGGAATTGAGCGAGGTTGTCAGCGCCCATGATCCAGACAAAGCGCAAGCCACTGAGACGGCGGCGCAAGGTGTTGATCGTGTCGATAGTATAGCGGGTGCGAATGACGGATTCGAGACAGCTCACCTCGATCCGCGGGTCGTCGGCGACGTCGCGTGCCGCCTGCATGCGCTCCCCGAGCTCGTGCAGCGTACCGTTCTCCTTCAACGGATTGCCGGGGGTCACCAGCCACCAGACGCGATCGAGCTGAAGGCGCTTCAGGGCGAACTGGCTGATCGCGCGATGGGCCTCGTGCGGCGGATTGAACGAGCCGCCGAGCAGGCCGACGCGCATGCCCTTCGTATAGGGCGGTATGGCTTGCGCGAAGAACCGTGGCGCGACGAAATTGTTGCTCAATGCCCCGCGCCTCGCGCCATCACTTACGGCCGCGTCTGTCCGGTGCCGTGAACGCGATATTTGAAGCTGGTCAGCTGCTCGGCGCCGACAGGGCCACGGGCGTGGAAGCGGCCGGTCGCAATCCCGATCTCGGCGCCGAAGCCGAACTCGCCGCCATCGGCGAACTGTGTCGAGGCGTTGTGCAGCACGATCGCGGAATCGACCTCGCTCAGGAATTTCTTCGCGGCAGCCTCATCCGCGCTCACGATCGCATCGGTGTGATGCGACCCATGGTTCTGGATGTGCGCGATTGCGCCGTCGACGCCGTCCACGACCTTCGCCGCGATGATCGCGTCGAGATATTCGGTGTCCCAATCGTCCTTGCTCGCAGGCTTTACGCGCGCATCCGTTGCTTGCACCGTTTCGTCGCCGCGCACTTCGCAGCCGGCCTCGATCAGCATCTCGACCAGCGGCTTAAGGTTCTTGCCGGCCGCGGCGCGGTCGACCAGCAGCGTCTCGGCCGCGCCGCAGACGCCGGTACGGCGCATCTTCGCGTTGAGCACGATCGACTTCGCCATGGCGAGGTCGGCGCTGGCATCGACATAGACGTGGTTGACGCCTTCGAGATGCGCGAACACAGGCACGCGCGCTTCCTGCTCGACGCGCGCGACGAGGCTCTTTCCGCCGCGGGGCACGATCACGTCGACGGCGCCGTCGAGGCCTGACAGCATCATGCCGACCGCGGCGCGGTCGCGCGTCGGCACCAGCGTGATCGCAGCTTCAGGCAGACCGGCTTCGCGCAGGCCCTGCACAAGGCATTCATGGATCGCGCGGCAGGAGCGAAAACTGTCCGAGCCGCCGCGCAGGATCACGGCATTGCCGGACTTCAGGCACAGCACGCCGGCATCCGCCGCGACGTTCGGCCGGCTCTCGAAGATCACGCCGACGACGCCGAGCGGCACACGCACGCGCTCGATGGTCATGCCGTTCGGCCGCTGCCAGCTCTCGGTGACGATGCCGACGGGATCGGCGATGCTGCGCACGATGCCGATGCCTTCGGCCATGCTCTCGACCCGCGCCGGCGTCAGCGTCAGGCGATCGATGAAAGAGGAGGTGGCATTGCCGGAGGCGCGGGCTTCGGCGACGTCCTCGGCATTGGCGGCAAGGATCGCCGCAGCGTTTTGGCGGATCGCCCGCTCCATGGCTTCCATCGCCCGGTTCTTCTGCTCCGGCGGCGCCAGCGCCAGCACGCGCGCGGCAGCGCGGGCGCGGGTACCGAGATCGGTCATCAGGGCCTGGAGATCGGCGTTGCCGTCAACGGCTTTGAGGGGGGCGGCCATTGGAGTTTCAACCTTCTGCTAAGGCAGTGTCCTAGCACGGAAATCCCGCTTTTGCGAAGGGCGGGGAGGGTATGGCTGACCTCCCTTCGGTGGGCCGGTTGGGTCAGTGGCCTGATCACACGTCATCCCGGGGCGGTGTGTCAGCACCGAACCCGGAATCTCGAGATTCCGTGTCTGGTCCTTCGGACCATCCCGGAATGACGGCTCTATGCCCTTACCCGCCCACCACCAGATCGTCGCGGTGGATCATCTCCGATCTTCCGCTGATACCCAGGATGGTCATCACATCAGGGGAGGAGCGGCCCTTGATCCGCTCGGCGACCTCGGCGTCGTAGGCGATCAGGCCGCGGCCGATCTCGCTGGTGTCGGGGCCGCGCACGATCACGGCATCGCCGCGGGCGAACTGGCCCTCGACCTTGATCACGCCGGCCGGCAGCAGGCTGGCGCCGGCGCGCAGCGCCGTCACGGCTCCGGCGTCGATCGTCAGGGTGCCCTTCGGCTCCAGCGTGCCCGCGATCCAGCGTTTTCGCGAGGTGATGGGGTTGGCGGGCGTCAGGAACCAGGTGCACCGGCCGCCATCGGCGATCGCCTGCAGCGGATGCTCGATCTTGCCGGAGGCGATCAGCATATGAGTGCCGCCGGTGGTGGCGATCTTGGCGGCCTCGACCTTGGTGCGCATGCCGCCGCGCGACAGTTCGGATTCGGCGTCGCCCGCCACCGCTTCGATTTCCGAGGAGATGCTCTCGACCACCGGAATGAGCTTTGCGTTCGGATTGTTCTTCGGCGGGGCATCGTAGAGCCCGTCGATGTCGGACAGCAGCACCAGCAGGTCCGCGCTCGCCATGGTGGCGACGCGCGCGGCGAGACGGTCGTTGTCGCCGTAGCGGATCTCGTTGGTCGCCACCGTGTCGTTCTCGTTGATCACCGGGATCGCGCGCCACTCCAGCAGCTTGCCGATGGTGGAGCGCGCATTGAGATAGCGGCGGCGCTCCTCGGTATCCCCGGGCGTGACCAGGATCTGGCCGGCGCCGATGCCGTGGGCCCCGAGCACCTCGGACCAGATCCGCGCCAGCGCGATCTGGCCGACCGCGGCGGCGGCCTGGCTCTCTTCCAGCTTGAGCGGGCCGCGCGGCAGCTTGAGGCGGCTGCGGCCGAGCGCGATCGAGCCGGAGGAGACGACGAGGACGTCGCGCCCCTCCTTGTGCAGCTTGGCCATGTCGTCGGCGAGCGCGGCGAGCCAGGATGCCCGCACCTCGCCCTTGTCGGAATCGACCAGCAGCGCGGAGCCGACCTTGACGACGATGCGGCGGAATTGACTGAGTTCGGGACTGGCCATGTGGGTATGTGTGTTGGCGCGCTTTGACGGTCTGCTCTGCATCGGAAACGGCGGAGCGAGAGAGCGGCGCCGATAGGCCCGCTTTTGCAGCAGGACGATGGCCGGCGCAAGGCGGGCGACATGGTAAACAAACCAAGGTCGGCCTTGTCTTGGGCGCCGGTCCGGTTCTAATGCCGGCAACCAATAAAGGGTCGGAGGGGAAACGCATGGATCGCCGCAAATTCATGGCCGGGTGTATTAGCCTGCCGCTGCTGGCGCAGGCAGGTGGGGCGCAAGCGCAGGCCGGGCTGAGCAAGATCATCTTCCCGTTCGCGGCAGGCGCGGGCGGCGACACGCTGTGCCGGCTGATGGCGCAGGAGATGGCGCCGGTGCTTCAGCGGACCATGGTGGTCGAGAACCGCACCGGGGGCGACGGTCTGATCGGCATCAAGGCGGTGAAGGGCGGCAGCCCCGACGGCAGCATGGTGCTGGTGACGACGGGGCCCACGATGTACCTGCTGCCGATGGTGGAGACGACACCGAGCTTCGACACGGCAAAGGACTTCATGCCGGTGTCGCTGTTGGCGCGGTTCGAGTTTGCGGTCGTGATAGGTCCGGGAATCGATGCCGCCGATTTCAAGAGCTTCGTGGCGTGGCTGAAGGCGCATCCGGACAAGGCCTCGTTCGGCGTGCCGAGCAACGGCACCATTCCGCACTTCATGGGCTCCAAGCTCGAGAAGGATCTCGGCATGCCCCTGACCCGCGTGCCCTATCGCGGCAGCGCGCCGATCCTCAACGACATCATCGGTGGCCACATCTCGTTCGGGATCGTCACGTTGGCGGATGCGCTGCCGCAGCATCGCGCCAAGGGCGTGAAGATCATCGCGGCATCGAGCGCGGAGCGTTCGCCATTCGCGCCCGATGTCCCGACGCTGAAGGAGAGCGGCATCGATCTCGTCGCGGACGCCTGGTACGGCATGTGGCTTCCGGCCGGCAGCCCGCCGGAGTTTGCCAGCAAGCTGGGAGCCGCCGCGAGTGCCGCACTCGCCAAGCCCGAGGTGAAGGAGAAGCTCACCGCGATCGGGCTGATCCCGGTCGGCTCGACGCCGGAAGGATTGACGAAGGAGCTCGCCGCGAACATCGCGCTGTGGCAGCCGATCGTGAAGGCGACGGGATACAAGATCACGAATTGACGCCGCCTGCGTCGCAACATGATGCGTAGTTGCAGCGCCGACCCTGTTGGCGATGTGCATCGCGGCGGTGATCTGCGCGTCCATGCCGTATCGCGCGCGCCATCGCGGCGATCAGGGCGGCGACCCAACGATCCAGAATCCAGCTAGCTCGACTGGGCGTCTGACTGAATTGTTTTGCCCGTAATGTCCGCTTCATGAAAAGAACATCCCTGCCAAAAAAGCTGAGCATCTGCCGCTCCCGACTCAGAAGAAGTACAGCGTCGCCTGAATTCAGCGCCGTGCCTCGATGACGATGTTGAAAGGCGTTTCGGCGGCGATCCTTACGCTCCGAAATCCGGCTTCGCGCAGCACCGCCTCCAGGCGTCTCGGCCCCGCCTGTCCGCCAAGCGCAAGCCCGACCTCTTGCGCCAGCGAGACCGGCGTGCAGATCATGGTGGAGCCGGCATAGTAAAGACGGCCGACAGGATTGAGGTTGTCCTGCAATGCGTCGCCTGCGCGAGGCTCCACGGCCATGAATGTGCCGTCGGCTGCGAGCGCCTGCAGGACGCGGCGCGCCGCGCCGACGGGATCGCCGAGGTCGTGGAGTGCATCGAAACAACAGACCAGGTCGAAGTTGTCGCCCGGAAAATTCTTGGCGGTGGCGACTTCAAACGTCGTCCTTGCCCCAACCCCGTCGCGCGTTGCCGTGTCCTTTGCGCAGGCAATCGAGCCTTCGTGGTTGTCGAACCCCCAGAATTTCGAGCGGGGGAACGCCGTCGCCATCAGCGTGGTCGAGATGCCGTGGCCGCAGCCGATATCCGCGACATGCGCGCCGCGTTCCAGCTTTTCCACCACGCCGTCCAGCCCGGGAAGCCATTCCTGTACGAGATGCGCCTTGTAGCTCACGCCGAAGAAGCGCGCCATGCCGCTGAACAGGCAATTGCACCGCTCGTGGTAGCCGGCGGCGCCGTTCTTGCGGAACGCTTTGGTCACCTTCGGCTGGTCGACCATCACCGCCTGACAGACCTCGAATGAACCGAGCATGTAGACCGGGCTATCGGGATTGCCAAACACCATGGCCTGCTCGGGGTTCATGGAGAAGCGCCCGCTCGCAGCGTCATAGTCCAGATAGCCGGCGGCGGCATGGGCGCTCAGCCATTCGCGTACCATGCGCTCGACCGTCCCCGTGCGGTGCGCCAGTTCCTGCGGCGTGGTCGGTCCCGACTGCGCAAGCACGTCATAGAAGCCGAGTTCGTCGCCGATGCGCACCAGCGGTGCGGTCATGGCGGCTCCGAGATCGTCCAGGATCCGCGTAACGAATGTCCCGAGCTTCTGCTCGTTCAACTCTCTAACCATGATGTTCATTGCTGCCTCCTTTGACGCGACAAGACCTACGTCTTTGCGAGGCTGCGACAAATGACCAGACCGCCGGATGGCTTGACTGAGCGTCTGATTCATCTCTATTTTTTGCCGTTCGTCCGGCTCGCATGACCGAGCGTCTGGCGATTGGAGCAGCCAATCATGGGCGCGGATGCCCTGTCTGACGTGTTGCGCGCAGTACGGCTCAGCAGTGCGATGTTCTTTCATCTCGATGTCCGCGCCCCCTGGGTGGCCGCGGCGCCGGCCTCGTCTGCCTGTGCCTCGGCTGTCCTGCCCGGTGCCCAGCACGTCATCGAGTATCATGTCGTGCTCGATGGTTGCTGCTGGGGCGGGTTGATCGATGAACCGCCGGTGCAACTCGTCGCCGGCGACATCATCGCGTTTCCGCAAGGCGCGCCGCACGTGCTCTCCAGCGGGCCAGGCATGCAGGCGATCCCCGACCTGAGTTATTACCGCCAGCCGACCGCCGACCAGCTGCCGCACCGCATCAGCCTCGGCGACAACGGCCCCGCCGACGCGCGCATCCTGTGCGGGTTTCTCGGTTGCGACGCGCGTCCCTTCAATCCGCTGCTGGAGGCGTTGCCGCCGGTCCTGCATCTGCGGGGCCAAGCGTATCGCGACCGTTCCAGCCTGGTGTTTCTCATCAATGCCGCGCGCAACGAAACCGAGGGCCGCCGGTCAGGAGGAGAGGGGGTGCTTGCCCGGCTCGGCGAATTACTGTTCGTCGAAGCGATACGCTGCCACGTCGAAGGCCTCGATCCTGAACAGACCGGTTGGCTGGCCGGGCTTGGCGACCGGCATGTTGGCCAGGCGTTGAACCTGCTGCACGGCAGCCCGGCTGCGGACTGGACATTGGACGAACTCGCGAAATCGGTCGGCCTGTCGCGCTCGACACTCGCGCAGCGGTTTACCCATTTGATCGGCCAACCGCCGATGCAGTACCTGACGCGTTGGCGCATGCAACTTGCCGCGGGCTTGCTGGCGTCCGGGCGTGAACCGATCTCGCGGATCGCCGAGGCGGTGGGATACGATTCCGAGGCGGCCTTCAACCGCGCCTTTCGTCGGACGGTTGGAACGCCCCCGGCGGCTTGGCGGCAGGCGCAGATCGCAACGGAGTGAGGCACCGGATCGTGGGGCCGCCTCAGGCCGGTTTCAGCCGCACGTCCTGCATGGCGTAGTCGTATTCGGAGAACGCCACCTTGCGCCAGTCCGGCGGCGTCGGCCCGCGCAACAGCGGCAGCAGCGAGCGGCCTTCGAGGATGGGGCCCTGCGCCTTGCCGCCGAAATAATCCACGAAAGTCGGCGCGAGATTGATGGCCTCGACCAGCGCATCCCTGCGCGTGCCGCGCGTGGCTTCGGCCTCTTGCGAGGGATCGATGACGATCAGCGGGATTTTTTGCCGACCGCTCGTGAAACAGATCCTTCTCACCCATCCAGTGGTCGCCCCGGGGCATGACGAACCGAGAGAGCTGCGCGCTCGCTCTTTAACCTCATCCTGAGGAGCTTGCGAAGCAAGCGTCTCGAAGGATGAAAGCCCGTCTGCCAGCAGGGCCTGCATGGTTCGAGACGGCGCTTCGCGCCTCCTCACCATGAGGGTCTTATAGTTTGCCGCGCTCGGCTATCCCGTCCTTGATCGCAGCAAGCTCCGTCTCGTCCCAGATGCCGATCAGAATCCCTCCCTTCACCTGGAGCTGGTTGTCGGCATAGGCCGCGATCTTCTCGCGCGGCGTGGTGATGTGGTCGTTCGGATGCAGCGCCCAGTCGAACAGCTCCGCCTGAAGGCGCGCGATGATGCCGGCGCAATCAGGGTCGTCGCCGCGATCCAGAAACTCTTCCGGATCGATTTCGAGGTCGTACAGCATCGGGCGGAAGCCGGAGGCGTGGATGTATTTCCAGCGGCCGTCGAACACCATGAACAGGCGGCAGCGCTCGATCGGCTGGTTCAGCTTCAGCCGCACGTCCTGCATGGCGTAGTCGTATTCGGAGAACGCGACCTTACGCCAGTCCGGCGGCGTCGGCCCGCGTAGCAGCGGCAGCAGCGAGCGACCCTCGAGGATGTGGCCCGGCACCTTGCCGCCGAAATAGTCGACGAAGGTCGGCGCGAGATCGATCGCCTCGACCAGCGCGTCGCTGCGCGTGCCGCGCGTGGCGTCGGCCTCTTGCGAGGGATCGATGACGATCAGCGGGATTTTTGCCGACTGCTCGTGAAACAGATCCTTCTCGCCCATCCAGTGATCGCCGAGATAATCGCCGTGATCGGAGGTGAACACGATCATGGTGGTGTCCAGCAGGCCGCGTTCACCTAAGAACTTCATCAGCACGCCCATCTGGTCGTCGATCTGGGTGATCAGACCCATATAGGTCGGGATCACCTTCTCGCGGGCATCATCGCGCGCCATGTTGCGGGAATAGCGCATATCCATATACGCCCCGAACACCGGATGCGGATTTTGCCGCTCGCGCTCGGAGCGGATCACCGGGGTCATGTCACCGGTCGCATACATGCTGGCGTAGGGCTCGGGCGCGATATAGGGCCAGTGCGGCTTGATGTAGGACAGATGCAGGCACCACGGCTTGCCCAGAGTCTCGGCCTCGCTGATGAAGTCCATCGCGCGCCGCGTCATGTAGGGCGTCTCGGAATGTTCGTCCGGCACCCGCGCGGCCTTGTCGGCGTGCACCAGCAGCCAGCCGTTCTGCAACGAGCCATCTTCCGCCGCGCCTGAATTGGCCCAGTGCTCCCAGGGATTGGTTGCCTCGAATCCCTGGCTGCGCAGATATTCGTCGTATTTCGGCCGCGGCCGGCCGGTCGGATGCAGGCCGTCGTCGCGTTCATAGGGTTCGAAGCCGCATTCGGCGACATGCACGCCGATGACGGATTCCGGCGGAATGCCGAGCGCCTTCATGCCTTCGAGGTCGGGCGCCATGTGGGTCTTGCCGACCAGCACGTTGCGCACGCCGATCTTCTTCAGGTGATCGCCGAGCGTGGGCTCGCCGACGCGCAGCGGCCAGCCGTTCCAGTGCGAGCCGTGCGAGCGCATGTAACGCCCGGTGTAGAACGACATCCGCGACGGGCCGCAGATCGGCGATTGCACATAGGCCTTGCTGAACAGCACGCCGCGCTTGGCCATGGCGTCGATGTTCGGTGTCTTAAGCGTGGGATGGCCGGTGCAGCCGAGATAATCATAGCGAAGCTGGTCGCACATGATCCAGAGAACGTTCTTCGCGCGCGCCATGCGTCATCCCTGCATTTTCTTGATGGTGCGATGCTGCGATATCGGAGCGGCGAAGACAAGCCAGTGCTCAATTTGCTCCCGTCAAGACCACCGCCCCTCATCCTGAGGAGCCCGCGCCGCGGGCGTCTCGAAGGATGGCTGCGGGCGAGAGCCGGGCCTTCATGGTTCGAGACGCGCGTTCCGCGCTCCTCACCATGAGGGACTAAGGGTGATTGCTCACGCCGACCACGGCTCCGCTTCGGCCGCGCTCTTGGCCTTGGCCGACACGGGGCCTCGCCGATCACCTCGACGAGCGCGCGCAGTGCCTCCTTGACGCCGTCGCCGGTGATGCCGGACATCAGCAGCGGCGTCTTCTTGGCGGCGCGCTTCAGGCGCTCTTTCTGCTTCTTGAGCTCGTCCGGTTCGACCGCGTCGATCTTGTTCAGCGCGACGATCTCGATCTTGTCGGTCAAGAGGCCGCCATAGGCGTCGAGCTCCTTGCGCACGGTCTTGTAGGCCTTGCCGGCATGCTCGCAGGTGGCGTCGATCAGGTGCAGCAGCACGCGGCAGCGCTCGACATGGCCGAGGAAGCGGTCGCCGAGGCCGGTGCCTTCATGGGCGCCTTCGATCAGGCCGGGAATGTCGGCCAGCACGAATTCGCGGCCATCGGCGTTCACGACGCCGAGCTGCGGATGCAGCGTGGTGAAGGGATAGTCGGCGATCTTCGGCCGTGCCGCGCTGACCTTGGACAGGAAGGTCGACTTGCCGGCATTGGGCATGCCGACGAGGCCGGCATCGGCAATGAGTTTCAGCCGCAGCCAGATCCAGCGCTCCTCGCCCACCTGGCCGGGATTGGCGTTGCGCGGTGCGCGGTTGGTCGAGGTCTTGAAATGCGCGTTGCCGAAGCCGCCATTGCCGCCCTCGGCCAGCACGAACTTTTCGCCGACATTGGTGAAGTCGTGGATCAGCGTCTCGCGGTCCTCGTCGAAGATCTGCGTGCCAACAGGCACCTTCAGCACGATGTTCTTGCCGTTGGCGCCGTGGCGGTCCGAACCCGAGCCGTTCTCGCCCTTCTGGGCCTTGAAATGCTGCTGGTAGCGGTAGTCGATCAGCGTATTGAGGCCGTCGGCGACCTCGATGATGACGTTGCCGCCGCGGCCGCCATTGCCGCCGGAGGGACCGCCGAATTCGATGAACTTCTCGCGGCGGAACGCCACGCAGCCGTTCCCGCCGTCACCGGAGCGGATATAGACCTTTGCTTCGTCGAGGAATTTCATGGGCCATAGGTAGGCCAGCAGGTCTCCCGCGGCAACCCGGAGAGACCCGCAAATCGGCCGAATTTCCGCGAATTGCGGCCCTTGCTTAACCAGCCGGCCGGCGCCGGATCAGGAATTTCTGCATTCCCTCCAGCACCAGCTCCTTGCGCTGGTTGAACACGGTGCTGCGGAGCGTCACCGCGCCGGTGGTGCGGCCCGGCACCAGCTCGGTGACCTCGAGCGCGGGATAGATGGTGTCGTCGGCGTAGACAGGCTTGAGGAACCGGCTCGACTGTTCGAGAAAGCCGACCAGGGACTCCTCGACCATGAACGGAAACAGGCCGGCGCCGGGCGCGGTGTGGATCAGGGTCTGGAAGCCGTGGGCGAGCAGATGCGGCATGCCGCGGCTGCGGCAATATTCCAGATCGTAGTGCACGGGATGGGTGTCGCCGCTCGCGGTCTGGAACGCGGCGAATATCGCAGAGGTCTGGGTCCGGCTCGGCAGCACGAAACGTTCACCGAGGACGAAATCCTCGAACCAGCGTTGCGCCGGGATCATGCGATGCTGGGTCGGATCGAAGTCGCTCATGCGCTGCACCATCAGGACGCGTTCGGAAACTGATCCGTACCGCGTGAGGCGCAGTGCGACAATGCGTTCAATTCGTCGGAGATGGGCTTGTCCCGTGCGTCGACCCGATTAAAACGCCTCGATGCCCCTGTTCAAGAACCTCTCCGCCTATGACGATCGCTCCGCGCGCCTTGCCGGCATCGGGCTGATGGTGCTGTCGATCTTCATGTTCTCGTTCGGCGACGCCATGGGCAAGTTCCTGGTGGGCACCTATTCGGTGGGGCAGCTCTTGTTCCTGCGCGCCTGCGCGGCGCTGCTGTTGCTGTCGCCGCTGATCTGGACGCAGCGGCACCAGTTCCTGCAGCTGGAGCGGCCGGGCCTGCAGCTGTTTCGCGTCGTGCTCTCGACGCTGGAGGTCGCCGCCTTCTTCCTCGCCACCGTCTATCTGCCGCTCGCCGACGTCATCACCTATTATCTCGCCGGACCCATCTTCGTCACCGCGATGTCGGCGATCTTCTTGGGCGAGAAGGTCGGCTGGCGGCGCTGGACTGCGATCCTCATCGGGTTCTGCGGCGTGCTGATCGCGCTGCGGCCGTCGGCGCAGACCGTCAGCCTGCCGGCGCTGATCGCGCTCGGCGGCAGTCTGTCGTTCGCGACCCTGATGCTGATCACGCGCAGCCTGCGCAAGACGCCCGACATCGTGATGGCGTCCTCGCAATTCGTCGGCACCTTCTCGCTCGGCGCGGTGTTGTCGGCCTTCAACTGGGTGCCGCCGACGCCGGGCAGCCTCGTGATCTTCGCGACGGCCGGGCTGATCTCGGTGACGGCGCTGTTCTGCGTCAACCGTTCGCTGAAGCTGGCGCCGGCCAGCGTCGTGGTGCCCTATCAATATTCGATGATCGTCTGGGCCGTGCTCTTCGGCTTCGTCGTGTTCGGCGACGTGCCGTCAATGGCCACGCTCGTCGGCGCCGCCATCATCATCGGCGCCGGGTTCTACATCTACTTGCGCGAGCGCGATCTGGGACGCCCGAGTGCGGATGTAAATCCGCCGGTGTGACAACACCCACGCCATCCCGGGGCGCGCGTAGCGCGAGCCCGGGATCCATACCCACAGGGAGAAGTTGGACGACGACCCGGAGTGGGCGCTTTACCCCACACTCCGCTCCGGGATTATGGATCCTCAGATGCGCAATTGCGCATCATAGCTCGCGACTTCGTCGCGCCCCGGGATGACAGTTGTGAATGCAGCCGCGCATCCGCCTACCTCACCCGTCTTGCACTGCTCCAGCTCTTCAGCGACGACCACACCCCGCGCGAGAGGCGGAAGCAATCGACCGGCGTCGAGGAGCCCAGCGCCAAAAATCGGTGCAGCTGCACGCCGCTCCACTGGAAGCCGCACTTCTCCAGCACGTTGCGCGAGGCCGGGTTGGTGACGCGCGCGCCGGCATAGAGGTGCTCGTCCTCGAACTCCTCGAAGAAGAAGTCGATCGCCCCGCGTGCGGCCTCGGTGGCAATGCCCCGGCCCCAATGCTCGACGCCGAGCCAATAGCCGAGCTCGGCATTGCCAGGAGTGGAGCAGTCGATGCCGACCATGCCGACCGGCCCTGAGTCGTGCTCGATCAGGAACACGGTCTCGCTACCGAGCGAGGCGGTGGCGCGGATGAAGGCGACGGCGTCGTCCTGCGAATAGGGATGCGGCAGGCGGCGGGTGTTTTCGGCGACGCGGCGGTCGTTGGCGAGCCGGGCGATGGTCTTGACGTCGGCCAGCGTCGGCCGCCGCAAGGTCAGCCGTTCGGTGGCGACGACGCTTGGTCTCGCCTCGGCCAGGGTCGCGCTCGAGAAATCCTGCAACATGTCCGGCTCCGTGAAAGTCACTAAGTCAAAGTGAGCAAGTCAAAAGAAAAGGGGAGGCCGGTTTCCCGCCTCCCCTTTGGAGCCTTCGATCTCTTGTGATCTCAAGGACTCCGCCGGTTCGGTAGGACCCGGCGGACTCCCATGTGATCCGCCGTCTATTCAGCCGCCTCTGCGAGCGGGAGCACCGATACGAAAGTGCGGCCGTTGGCTTTGGCCTGGAACGTGACGCGACCCTCGATCTTGGCGAACAGAGTGTGGTCCGTGCCCATGCCGACATTAAGGCCGGGATGCCAGGTGGTGCCGCGCTGACGTGCGATGATGTTGCCGGGAATCACGACTTCGCCGCCGAACGCCTTGATGCCGAGGCGCTTGCCCTTGGAATCGCGTCCGTTGCGCGATGAACCGCCTGCTTTTTTGTGAGCCATGGTTCGTCTCCGAAATCCTGCGCAAGATAATGCGCTTGTCTAGATCAATTCCTTGACGGAATCATTTCAAAATTTCTCACGCATCAATTCGTGAATTGGCGTGATCGATTTCGCGTTACTCGGCGGCTTCCGCTGCCGGCTCCTTCGCCACCTTCTCCCGCTTCGGACGCGGGCCCTTGGTGGGCTTGGCGCCGTCGGTCAGGATCTCGGAGATGCGGAGCACCGTGATCTCGTCGCGATAGCCGCGCTTGCGGCGCGAATTCTTGCGGCGGCGCTTCTTGAACGCGATGATCTTGGGGCCGCGCTTGTGGTCGAGCACCTCGACCGCAACGGACGCGCCGGCCACCGTCGGAATGCCCAGCACCGGCGTGTCGCCGCCGACCACCAGGACTTCATTCAGCTGGATGATCGAGCCGACTTCGCCTTCGATCTTGCCTACTTCGAGAACATCATCCGGCACGACGCGGTATTGCTTGCCGCCGGTTTTGATGACTGCGAACATCGTTTTTTCTCCGTGTTCAATCCCGGCCTCGTGACGGATTGTCAGGGGCCGGCTTTTTGTCAGTCGCTATGGGTTTATTGCGAGTTTTGTGCGGGCGGGAGTTATCCCTTTGAAAAACCACGCAAAAACAAGCGGCGCGAGAAACGCCCCGCGCCGATTGTGGGACTTATAGCCGCCGGCAGCGCAGAGTCAAGGAAAAGCCGGCGAAAAGCGCCCGGATTTGAAGGATTTGGCCCCGCTTGCGGCCTTTAGCCGAATCTCGACCGGCATTGCAACAAACCGGTTCCCCCGCAGTTGTCCCGGCCGGAACACAGGCAAGCGGGCAAGGGCTCTCATGGCAACGGACGAACTGGTCAAGACGACGACGGGCATCGCCCATCACGGCGCCGAGCGGCTGCCGTCGGTGGAGATCGACAGCTTCAACATCGAGATGAAGGACGAGGACGGTTTCCTCGGCGACCGCGCCAGCAGGGGCGCGTTCCGGGACATGCTCGACCGCTGGCGCAAGCCGCTGCGCAAATCCGGCGAGGACCCGTTCGGCGACGAGCCCTCGGAGGACATCAGCAAGAAGACTCTGGATGCCATCCTGGCCGGTGACGACATCAAGGCGACCGCCCTGGTCCACAGCGCGATCGAGGAGTTCGCCCAGGAGCTCGCCTATGTCACACGGCGTTTCCTCAAGACAAAGGCCTGGGCCAAGACCGAGCGTATCGTCGTCGGCGGCGGCTTTCGCGACTCCAAGCTTGGCGAGCTCGCGATCGCGCGCACCGAGATCATCCTCAGGCACGAGGATCTCAAGATCGAGATGGTGCCGATCCGGCATCATCCGGACGAAGCCGGCCTGATCGGCGCGCTGCATCTGGCGCCGTCGTGGATTTTCGAGGCCCATGACAGCATCCTCGCCGTCGACATCGGCGGCACCAATATCCGCTGCGGCCTGGTCGAAACCGCCTGGAAAAAGGCCAAGGACCTCTCGAAGGCCAAGGTCGTGCACTCCGAGCTGTGGCGCCATGCCGACGACGAGCCGACGCGCGAAGGCGCGGTGAAGCGGCTCACCAAGATGCTGAAGGGGCTGATCACGGAAGCCGAGAAGGAAGGCTACAAGCTCGCGCCCTTCATCGGCATCGCCTGCCCCGGCGTCATCAACGCCGACGGCTCGATCGAGAAGGGTGCGCAGAACCTGCCGGGCAATTGGGAGAGCAGCAAGTTCAACCTGCCGGCGAGCCTGATCGAGGGCATCCCGCAGATCGGCGAGCACGACACCGCGATCCTGATGCACAATGACGGCGTGGTTCAGGGCCTCTCCGAAGTGCCGTTCATGCAGGACGTCGATCGCTGGGGCGTGCTCACCATCGGCACCGGCCTCGGCAACGCCCGCTTCACCAACCGCCGCAAGGAGGGTGGCAACGGGAAGGACAAGGACTCCGCGGAGACCGGCAAGAAAAAGGACAAGGACAGCAAGAAGGGCGACTAGCCACTCCTTCTCGCTGAGTGTGATGATCGCCGCCACGACGGAGGTCCACCCCCTCTCCCGCCTGCGGGAGAGGGCCGGGGAGAGGGTGCCTCCGCAACGGGACCCTCTCCGACAGGAAACCCCGCGCCACCGCCGGCGCCACCCCCGAACCACCCCCCGAGTAACCTTGACCGGTTAGGTTAAGGACCGGATTGCATTGCGGCACGCCTCCCGCACGCTAGGGTCGAATCGTCGTCTCACCTGGCCGGCGAAGCCGCCCTTCCCAGCCAGTATTTCAATGAGCGGCACCGGGACCGCCAGTGTTTACCGCGTCTGGCGGTCCCACCCCGTTTTTCAGAACAAGCGATAAGCCTCAGGCGCCCGCCTCAACGCCGGTGCGCCCCCTCGCCCGCTTGCGGGAGAGGGTTGGGGAGAGGGTCTCTCCACATTGGGATTGTCGCGCTTTGCCGGATATCCCAGCGCGCCGAGAGCCCTCACCCGCCGCGCGCGGGACCATGGTTGGCCCGGGATACGTCGGCCTCTCCCACAAGCGCCCCCCAAGAAAAACGCGCCAAAACCGCAGCTGGGGGCAGCATTCCCTACGTTCATGACGGAAATCCCGGGCAGGGGACGAAACACCCAGCGGATTTTCGCTTGCCCGCCTTGTCTGGCCCGCCATCCTCGCCTATTAACGCCCCCAACCACAGGGGCCCTGCTCCTTCCATGGCGCCTTCAGGAGAGGTGGCAGAGTGGTTGAATGCACCGCACTCGAAATGCGGCATAGGTGCAAGCCTATCGGGGGTTCGAATCCCTCCCTCTCCGCCATACAGACGCTCCAACTTCAACAGTTCATATTCGAACAGGGGGATGCCCCTCTAGGGGCGGATCGGTGGGCGCGTCGTTCCACGGGCGAACCTTCGTCTAGGTCCGACGAATCGCTGTTGGCCTTACTGGCCTAAATCTATAGACGATCAATTGGGTAGCGACTCGTCCGATAGTTGTTGTCCGACTGTCGACCGTCGAGAAATCGCAATGAAAGAGGCTACCGCCCGCATTAAAATTAACAAGCTGCTCGAAGCAGCGCAGTGGCGCTTTTTTGCCGACTCAAGCGGTCCAGCCAATATCCAACTTGAACCCAGTGTCGCGCTCACAAAACATGCGCTCGATGATCTCGGCGAGAATTTCGAGAAAGCCTCCAAAGGCTTCATTGATTTTCTGCTTCTCAATGAGAAGGGCTTTCCGTTCATAGTTCTGGAAGCGAAGGCCGAAGACAAAAATCCGCTCGTTGGCAAGGAGCAAGCGCGGAAATATGCGAAGTCGCAAAATTGTCGCTTCGTCATACTATCCAACGGCAACCTTCACTATTTTTGGGATCTCGAACGCGGAAATCCCTATGTCATCACGAGCTTTCCGACGCCGGCATCCGTTGTCGGCTATCAGAAGAGCGTGCCCGATCCAAAGCGTCTGATCGAGGAAGTGGTCGGAAACGACTATGTCGTGCTCACGCAGCGGCCCAACTATGCTACCGAGGCCGCCTGGAAGAGCGAAGCAGAGCGGCCTCGTTACATCGAGCTGAACGGGCTTCGATTTCTTCGGCCGTACCAGCAACGAGCCATCGTTGCTATCCAGCAGACAGTCATGAAGGGCGGTGACCGCTTTCTTTTGGAGATGGCTACCGGAACCGGAAAGACGCTCACTTCGGCTGCAATCATTAAGCTCTTTCTACGGACCGGCAATGCTCGCCGTGTACTGTTCCTGGTAGACAGGCTCGAGCTCGAAGACCAAGCGCTAAAGGCTTTCAGGAAGATTCTCGCTAACGACTACAAGAGCGTCATTTACAAAGAGAGCCGCGATGACTGGCGTCATGCCGAGGTCGTTGTCTCCACGGTCCAATCGCTCCTCTTCAACAACAAGTACAACCAACTTTTTTCACCTACCGACTTTGATCTCGTCATCTCCGACGAAGCGCACCGCTCCATTGGTGGTAATGCTCGCGCTGTCTTCGATTACTTCATTGGCTACAAACTCGGCCTTACGGCCACGCCGCGCGACTATCTCAAGAAATTCGCCAAAGACAAGCCCACGAGCAAGGATCCTCGCGAGTTTGAGCGCCGTGTGCTGCTCGATACTTACCGAACTTTCGGCTGCGAGGACGGCCAGCCCACTTTCCGGTACTCCCTACTTGATGGCGTGAAAGATGGTTACCTCGTCAATCCAACTGTTGTAGATGCGCGCAGCGAGGTAACCACCCAGCTCCTGTCGGACGGCGGTTTTGTCGTCGAGTTCAAGGACGAGGAGGGAGAGGACCAGAAGGAAGCATATAAGCAACGAGAATTTGAGAAGCGTTTTTTTTCGGTGACTACCAACCAGCTCTTCTGCAGAGCCTTTCTTGAAAACGCTCTGCGCGATCCCGTCAGCGGCGAGATTGGCAAGTCGATCATCTTTGCAGTGAGTCAGAATCATGCAGCGAAGCTGGCGCAGATCCTCAACGGAATGGCAGACCGAATATTCCCCGGCAAATACCAATCGGACTTCGCCGTTCAAGTCACGTCGCATGTCGGCGACGCGCAGCAATACACCGTCAACTTTGCCAACAACAACCTTCTTGGATCAGCCAATTTCATTCCAAGTTATAAGACCAGCAAAGCTCGCGTCTGCATCACCGTCGGTATGATGACCACCGGTTACGACTGTCCGGATATCCTCAACTTGGGTCTTTTTCGTCCGGTTTTTTCTCCAACGGACTTTATTCAAATCAAGGGGCGGGGGACTCGCAAGCACGACTTCAGGGAGCAGCTTTTCGACGAGACGATCAGGGAAAGTGTGAAGGAGCCGCATAAGGCGGGGTTTAAGCTGTTCGACTTCTTCGCCAACTGTGAATATTTCGAAGAAAAGTTCGACTACGATCAGATTATCAAGCTTCCCAGAGCGATATCCGGGACCGACGAAACAGGCGGAGAACCTGGAGGCGGCAGCTCTACCGTGGGGATTTACGAACACCTTGACGATGACATTCTCCTGACGCTCAAAGAGGAGGACATCGGCCACGGTGGCATGAGGATTGATCGGGAGTTTTACGCCAAGTTCGAGGATGTCGTACGTGAGAATTTCTTCGTTGCGGCCAGTGTGGAGGCCGGTGAGTGGGATCGTGTTATCGATTATCTGAATAGAGAAATTTTTGATAAGCCGAGTGAATACTACTCTCTCGAAAAATTACGTAAAGCGGCCGGCGTGGATCGGCGCCTTACACTTCGCGAGATTCTCGAAAAAATCTTTGGTCTTATTCCGCGTTTCAAATCCAGGGATGATCTTCTGGAGGAGGAGTTCTCGAAGTTTGTGGCTGACTATAAGCCTGACGAAGCCACGGCCATTCCGGCGATCAAGAACTATTTCAAGGCCTATGCTGCAAGCGATCAGATTCGTTACATCATTGAGTCCGGCCAGCTGACCGACTTGGCTACGAACCCTATTTTTTCGACGAGAGAGTTTAAGGCCGTGCCCGCGAAATACCGGAAGCTCATCCCCGAATACGTCAAGGACTATGTCTCCTTGAACCAGTTCGTCACCTAGGAATCCCAATGCTCGACACCGACACTAAACGGCGCATCGACACCGCCCGCGACATCCTCGTGGGCAAGGTCCCCGACCCCAAATCTCAAGTCGAACAGATTACTATCGCTCTCATCTACAAGTTCATGGACGACATGGACGCTGAAGCCGAGGAGCTGGGTGGCAAGCGCAAGTTTTTCGCCGGCAATTTTGCTCGCTACGGTTGGGCCCAGTTAATGCGAGCTGGCATCGGAGGCCACGAAATGCTGGGGCTCTATGCTGAGGGCATTACCAAAATTCTGGAGAATCCCGGCATCCCGCCGCTTTTCCGGGACATTTTCAAGAATGCCTATCTGCCTTACCGCGACCCCGAGACGCTCAAAGCATTCCTAAAGATTATTGACGAGTTCATTTACGACCATAGCGAACGCCTTGGTGATGCTTTCGAATACCTCCTCTCCGTCCTTGGCTCGCAGGGCGACGCGGGACAATTCCGTACGCCACGCCACATCATTGATTTCATTGTTGAGATACTCGATCCGAAGAAGAACGAAAGCATCCTTGATCCAGCCTGTGGCACAGCCGGGTTTTTGATCTCGGCCTACAAACATATCCTGAAAACGAATAGCTCAACCGAGGCGGTCGGTTCGAGCACGATCGACGAAACCGACAAGGCGGCGCTGGATTCCTCCAGAATCCCTCTCTCCCGGGGCGACTTGCTCACGCCGGACGAGCGCGGCAAGCTGGCGACAAACTTCAAGGGCTACGACATATCGCCGGATATGGTGCGCCTCTCGCTGGTGAACCTGTATCTTCACGGATTCACCGATCCGCATATATACGAATACGATACCCTCACATCGGAAGAGCGCTGGAACGAATTTGCAGACGTTATTCTTGCGAACCCACCCTTCATGTCCCCCAAAGGCGGAATTAAGCCCCACCGCCGTTTCTCCATTCAGGCCAAACGCAGCGAGGTCCTGTTCGTGGATTACATGGCCGAGCACCTCACACCCAATGGGCGTGCCGGCATTATCGTCCCCGAGGGCATCATTTTCCAGAGCCAGACCGCCTATACCGAGTTGCGGCGGATACTTGTAGAGAACTCGCTGGTTGCCGTCGTCTCACTTCCGGCCGGTTGTTTCAATCCTTATTCAGGAGTGAAAACCAGCATCCTCATTCTTGACAAATCCGTAGCCCAGCGAAGCGATACGATCGCCTTTTTCAAAGTTGAGAATGATGGCTTTGGCCTCGGTGCCCAGCGGCGCGCCGTTGGCGGAAGCGACCTTCCGCAAATCAAAGCCGAGCTCGCGGCCTACCTTGGCGCGATCCGATCGCAACAAGCCACCACAGACGTCCGCCCGACCCGTGGCTTGATCGTGACAAAAGAAAAGATCCGCGCGAATGGTGATTTCAACCTAAGCGGCGAACGATATCGGGAGAGCGCTGAGCGCTCGACGGCTTTTCCTTGGATGTCCATAGATTCACTGGTCGAGACAGTCACTCCACCATTCAAGGTTCAGAAGACATCTTTTGGAGCTACCGGACGATTTCCAATTATAGATCAATCGCAGGAAGCAATCGCGGGATGGACTGACGATGAATCGATTTTGGTCCATCCGGGCAAACCACTAGTGATTTTTGGCGACCACACTTGTGCAATTAAGCTAGTTGAAACACCGTTCGCGCAGGGCGCAGATGGCATCAAGATTCTTCAAACAGGAGAAGCGCTCGATCCGCGCTTTCTTTTCCACGTCCTTCGAGCACGGCCGCTGGAGAGCGATGGTTATCAAAGACACTATTCAAAGCTCAAAGAGTACAAAATCCCGGTTCCTCCGCTGGACGTACAAAGGGAGATAGTGGCAGAGATCGACGGCCATCAGAAAGTAATTGATGGCGCCCTTGTTGTCCTTGATCACTACCGTCCCCAGTTGCCGGTGAAACCAGACTGGCCGATGGTCGAACTTGGTGACGTTTGTGAAATAAAGTCAGGAGGTACGCCAAGTCGGTCGGAGGCCTCTTATTGGCACGGGTCCATTCCGTGGGTGGGCTCGACTGTTTGTAAAGATGGCGAGGTTGTGAGTGCGGAGGAGTTCATCACGGAGAAGGGCATGAACAATTCGGCCGCAAAACTCTTCCCTAAAGACACTACATTGATAGCGTTGGTCGGGGCGACGATTGGAAAGACTGGCCTGCTGAAATTTGAATCCACGACAAATCAGAACATTGCGGGACTGTATCCAAAATCTCTGCAGGCATTAGATCCCACCTACTTATTTTATGCAGCGCAGCGGCTTTACCCAGAATTTCTGAGACTAGGCGAAGGAAAATTTCGCATGGCGAATCTCTCCTTTGTCCGAGAGCGACGAATTCCGCTCCCGCCCCTCGCTGTACAACAAGCTATTGTCGCCGATATCGAAGCCGAAAAGGTATTGGTGGCCGCTAACAAAACACTGATCGACAGATTCAAGAAAAAGACCTTAGCGACGCTATCTCGCCTCTGGGGCGAGGAAGAGCCAGCGAGACGGGAAGCTTAAGTCATGGAGGACGCCACCGAGCTCTCTAACTATTTACCGCTCTCGTTTAAGACTCCGAAGGAGCAAGAATACATTGAGTTCCTCTGGGATGCCTTCGAAATGAACTATGCGAGCGGCAAATATCAGTTCGCCTTCCTCGCTTACCATATGCTCACCATGAGCTTCGTTTATTTCAACATCTGGCAGATTAAGCAGACTGACCCGGGCGATTTCGAGAAGGGACTCATCGGATTTGGGCGCGATGAGAAGGCCTTGATTGAGGCGACCTCACCATTTGCATTCAGCATTGTCCCCGAACGTACGATGTTGCGCTTCTTAAAGCTTATCGCGTGCGACAACGGAAAGATTGGCACTTACGCGAAACTAGTGGATGACCGCAACAATTCGGCTCATCCAAATGGTAACATCTATTTCAGCACCGAAGCAGCAGTGAACATCAAGATCACCGAAATTCTCCGTGTCGTGGGCGAAATTCAGGCGCATTCAAAGCCAGTTATAGAAAGATGTTACCGGGAGTTTCTGCTGAAGAGTCACGACCCGGATGAACGCGAGTATTCCGAGGCCAGCGATCAAATACGTGAAGCGCTAATCCACGCAAATTATATGTCCCGACGGGATGTAGGCATTTGTCTTACGTGCGACCTTGGTGATCTTCGCGGGCGCGATGAATTCCCAAGCATTGAAGTGCTCCATCACGAGCTTCATGCTGCCTATGGTGATGCTTGAGGCAGACTATGTACCTCTGGCAAAGATCCGCAGATTGCCGCTGAAAAAAGCTCTCGGTTCAGCACATCGCACGTGGCATCCTGCCCTGTTTTCTGCGACGTCTCAAACCACACATGGCATCATCGAACCTGCTGCATGCCGATTCAGACCCTCCATCACTCGGCGCGCATCGCTCTCCAAAGTTCGCCCGACGCGCCGCCCGACGCCGCCCCCGTAACCCCTTGATCTTCCTGCCCCCTTCTACTGTGCATGGGGTTGTTTTCGCATATTTTGCTATCGTATGGCACAAGCCCGCGAGCGTAACGTCACGGCAACCGCCTTTCTCCCGGCGGCGTCGTCCCCCCACCAAGCGAGACCACCATGCACTCTTCCGCCACCGGCTGGGGCAACGGGCTGCTCGGCGTCATCATCTTCAGCGGCTCGCTGCCGGCGACGCGGGTTGCGGTCGGCGGCTTCTCGGCGCTGTTCCTGACCTCGGCGCGCGCGGTCATCGCGGCGCTGATCGGGCTGGCCGTGCTCGGCCTGCTCAGGCAGGCGCGGCCGCAGCGCAGCGATCTCGCCTCGCTTGCCATCGTCGCGATTGGCGTCGTGGTCGGCTTTCCGCTGCTGACGGCGCTGGCGCTGCAGCACATCACCTCGGCCCGGTCGATCGTCTTCATCGGCCTGTTGCCGCTGTCGACCGCGATCTTCGCCGTGCTGCGCGGCGGCGAGCGGCCGAAGCCGCTGTTCTGGCTGTTCGCCGGTCTCGGCAGCGCCACGGTGGCCGGCTTCGCCCTGTCGAACGGTGGTGCGGCCTCGCTCACAGGCGATCTCCTGATGGTCGCCGCGATCGTGCTGTGCGGCCTCGGCTATGCCGAAGGCGCCGCGCTGTCGCGCCGGCTCGGCGGCTGGCAGGTGATCTCCTGGGCGCTGCTGCTCGCGCTGCCGCTGATGGTGCCGCTCGCGATGCTCACCTGGCCGGCTGATTGGAGCGGCATCGGCGTACCCGCCTGGATCGGGCTCGCTTACGTCTCGATCTTCAGCATGTTCGTCGGCTTCATCTTCTGGTACCGCGGGCTTGCGCTCGGCGGCATCGCGCGCGTCGGCCAGCTGCAGCAGCTCCAGCCGTTCTTCGGTCTCGCGCTCGCCGGCCTGCTGCTGCACGAGCCCGTGGCGTGGAGCATGATCGTCGCAACCGGCCTCGTGGTCGCCTGCGTGTTCTTCGCGCGACGGTTTGCTTGAGGCTTGTGCCTCACGCCTGCCCCATCACCGTCCTCGTCAGCGCGCCCTTGGCGAACTTCTTCAGCGGCATCGGCTTGCCGAACAGGAAGCCCTGCACGAAGTCGAAGCCGAGCTCGTTGGCGGCGACGAGATCGGCGCGGCTTTCCACCCCCTGCGCCACGCTGCGCGCGCCAAAGCCCTGCGCCAGCTCGACGATGTGACGGCACACCGTGCGCTTCAACCGGTCGCTGCCGCTGCCGGTGACGAATTGCCGGTCGGCCTTCAGCTTGACGAACGGAATCCTGTCCAGCTCCATCAGCGCCGGCCAGTTGGCGCCGAGATTGTCGATCGACAGGCCGATATTGTGCAGGCCGACCTCGCGCGCGACCTCGGTCAGGTGATCGAGATCGCGGATCGCCTCCTCGCTGTCGATCTCGACCGTCAGCCCGCCGAAGGCCGGATGCGTCGGCACGCGGCGGCAGAGATCGCGCACCGCCTGCGGCTCCCTGAGATAGGACGCGGGCAGATTGATCGAGAGATCGACAGCGCTTTGCTGCTCCAGAAGATAGTGCCAGTCCTGCATGGCGCGATCGATCACGAATTCGGAGAGCGCGCGCAGATGCGGGTCGCTCTCCTCGGGAATGAAATAGGCCGGCGGCACCACGCCCCAGGTCGGATGCCGCATCCGCACCAGCGCCTCGGCGCCGCTGCGGACCAGCGTGCGCGCGTCGATCTTGGGCTGGTACCAGAGCTCGAGCCAGCCGGCATGCAGGGCCTCGCCGACATGCACGGCCGGGCTCGGCGCCGGCTCCTCCGGCAGCAGCATGGAGATGCGCTCGCGCAGCGTTTCCGCCGCAAAGGGCGTGGTCAGCGGCGGCAGCATGGCAAGGCCGTATTCCTCGCCGACCTGCCGCACCGCCTTGACGATGATCGACTCGCGCGCGCCGACGGCGAGAACCTTGCCGGCGAACGCCTCGCGCACCAGGATCTCCAGGAATCGCCCCGGCTCGATGCCGTCGGCGGCGACGCCGAGCAGGATCAGGTCCGGCAATTCGGTGGTGAGCACCGCCTGCAGCTCGTCCGAGCTGGCGCATTCGCTGGTGACGAAGCCGAGATCCTCCAGCACCTCGCTGAGGAAGGCGCGCAGATGCCGCTTGCTGTCGGCCACGCAGGCGCGCGGCGTCACCTTTCGCCGTCCGAAGGTCACAGGCCTTCGTCCGACGAGCTCAATCATCCCATCGTTCATCGCTACACCACTCCCGTTCCGTGACGGTTTT
This sequence comes from Bradyrhizobium symbiodeficiens, assembly GCF_002266465.3. NCBI lineage: Bacteria > Pseudomonadati > Pseudomonadota > Alphaproteobacteria > Hyphomicrobiales > Nitrobacteraceae > Bradyrhizobium > Bradyrhizobium symbiodeficiens. The sequence goes on from NZ_CP029427.2 coordinate 436,520, forward strand.
CTAAACGGCGAGCGTGGGTTCAAATAAGGAGAGCTTCAGATCTTCACTGGATTATCTGGGTAACCTTAAACCCCTCAATTCGAGCTAAGCTTTCGACAAACTCTCTCCAAAGTCGGCGCAACGGCAAACATGACGATTGCAGTCGCTGCGCAAATTTCCGTCGTGTGACATCGAGCTCCCGGCTCGCGGACGAAAGCGGGCAAGCGATGACGCGGTGTGCCTTTTCGAAGCACCCGGGAAGCCGTCGCAAGATTAATCGCAGTCGCTGGTTTGTCCGGATTGCGGCCGTCGAACGCGATCACACAAAGTGTGAAACGCATCACACACGGTTTGCTGCATCTGCGCTATTGCTCGGCACAGCCGGTGGTGGGCTGTATCGAGGATTACGACAATGACGATGCGGCGAATGATGGTCTGGTGGTTCAGGGTGGTGATGTCGGGGCGATTTCTCGATCGCTTCCTGTGCCTGCCGCGCGCGCATTAGAGCATGATCCGGAAAGTGTGCGGCGGTTCTCCGAAAAGATCATGCTCAAACAATAAACTGAGGCGCAGAGCTCAGGTCTGCCCGATCAATTTGCGAAACGCCGCCGCGCCGTCCTGCACCACGTCGCGGCCCTTCCAGGCCAGATAGGTCAGCTTGCCGCCGAGCGTGTCGTGGCTGCGCAGCCGGCGAGAGCCGAGGATGTGGCCGACATTGGACGGGAAGCGGGCCACCTCGGCGGACACCAGCGCCGCGATCGCGTCCATCAATTGCTGGAGCCGGATTCCCCATTCGGAACCCTCGATGCCGTCGATGCGCACCTTGAGGGAATATTCGGTGTCGTAGATATCGGCGAGCAGGTCGCGGGCGACCAGCACCCGGTTGTTCCGGAGCGCGATCCGAAGCGCGAGGCGCTTGTCGTCGAGCCGGTCGAGCACCATGTGAACGACGCAGGCATAGGGTGTGGCGGCGACATCGGTGGCGCTCTTGCTCGCGGCCGCCTTGGTGGCGAGACGCGTCAATTGCCAGGGCGTCGCCAGGCGCCGCGCCACCAGCGTCAGCGCGAAGGGAAGGGCCTCGGCATGCGCCTTCCCGAAGGCGTCGAGCTGCGCGGTGATCTGGGCAACCCGGCCGTCGTCGAACTTGGCGATCTTCTCAGGCAGCTTTTCGTTGAATTTCGTCAGCACATTGCCGGCGCGCAGCACGTGCTGCATCTTCCTGACGTCGTCGAATGCGGTGCGCGATGCCGTGTATTGCGCGAGCTTGCCGCGCGCGAATTCGGTGCTCTCCGCCGATGCAAAGGTGCTCTCCAGGACCTTGACGACCTTGGTCTGGAACGTCGAGGCGACCTTCAGGACCTCCTTCGGGTTGTTGGCGGCAACCTGGTCGTTGATCGCCTTGATGTAGTCGCGCGCCATGGTCGGCAGCAGGTCGCGGCAGATCCATTCCCAGATCGGCGTGAGGGTGTTGCGCGAGATCCGCCCCATGTTGGGGTGCTCGGGCGCGCCGTCGATCAGGAACAGCTCGAGCGGCGCGAAGAAATAGCGCGACGGGTTGGTGGCGCGCGCCTGGGTCGATCCGTCCTTGCGAAACTCGGCGCGCAGGCGCGACTGGATCTCGGACGAGCCGGGCATGTCGATGCCGCACAACTCGAGCCGCTCGAGTTCACTGAGCAGACAGCTGCGCGACAGCGGCGTCAGCCTCTGCAGGAATTCCGACAGCCGATCGATCTCGTCCATGGCACGCAGTCTTTCGCAGCATTTCCCGCGCGTGCGGGCCCAATGCGTGGAGGCATTTGCGCGCTCTCAACTTCCCTAAGAGAAGCAAGCCGCCGTTAATTATTCCGTAAAAACCGGGGGACGACGTCCGCGCGAAGGCGGCGGTTAAGGGGTTTTCGCTCGTTTGCTCAAGACTTCAGTGGGAAACGCAACCCCTGCATGGTTCCACGCGACCCGGCGCAAGCACAAATTGTGCCGACGCCGCCATTTCCGCGCAAAACCGACAAAATCACCGTAGTCTTACGGAGCAAAAAGTTAACCACAGACCGCCCCGGGTTCCGCTAAACGAGTGACATGGGGTCACAGAATGATACGGCCACCGATTCGCGGCCGTCGGAATGGTACGAAGGCAGCGCTGCTCCAGCTGAAGAGCCCGATTTCGTCCGCCTGAGCGCTGCCCGGGCCAAGGCCGGCGACGAAATGGCCGCTGCCATCGCCCGCGAGCTCAACGGCCCCCTGACTGCCCTGCTGCTCTACATGGGCGAGATCAAGCATCACAGCGATCAACTCGCGCCCGTGACCGGCGACCGCGCCTATTTGCGGCGGGTGGTCGAGAATGCCCTGGCACAAACCGAGCGCGTCTGCGGACTGGTCAAGCAGCTGGCCGGTCCTCATAAGGCCGGCTTGTCGATCCCGTCCAGCGCCGAGGACGCAGAATCGAAAACCGTCCGCGCACAGCAGCCCCAGCGCGTGCCGAGCGCCGAACTCGTCAGCCTGTCGGGTCAGAAGCGGCTGACCAAGCGCGAGCGCGAGGTGCTGAGACTGATCAGCGAAGGCTACTCGAACAAGCAGGGCGCGCTTCGGATGCAGATCAGTCCGCGCACGTTCGAGAGCCATCGCGCCGAGGCGATGCGCAAGCTCGGTGCGCGCAACACCGCGGACCTCGTCCGCGCGGCGCTGCTGCACTCGATCGACTGAGGCTGGTGTGTTGCATCGCCGGCAGGCGGTGCGGACAACGCCCCGAGAGATCTCCCGGGACGTCCTGAGACCCCGATCGCGCTCAGAAATAGTCTTCGGCGAAGGGACGCGCGCGCGAGGCGGGACGCAGCGGCTTGATCTCTTCCTTCGGCCCGTTCGGGATGATCGTGATGGTCCAGCGAGGCGGCATGCTCGATTCCTGCTCCAGCACCGAACGCACGAAGCCTGTCACCGTGGACTCGCCGGCCTTCACCGTCGCCATCCGGCCGTTGAACTGTGCGATGCGGAAGCGGCGAACTTCTTTCTGGTCCGCGGTCTCGTAGGTGAACATGGAAAACCCTCCTGGTTTTCCGGGACTATCGCCGCCTATGATTAGCCATCTGTGAAAATCCCAAGCCGTAGAAGTACGGCGGGGATGCACGCGGGCCGTACTAGCCCTGCGGCTCCTGTGCGCGCGCGGCGGCGTAGGCGGCGTCCATCAGGTCCAGGAGATCGCGGAATCCGCCGTCGCCGAGCTTCTCTGCGGACTGCTCCAGTCGCAGCGCCAGCGCCGCGAGCCTGACATAGCCGAAGGTCCCGGCCGCGCTCTTCAGCGAATGCGCTTCGCGCGCGATCCTGGCGTGGTGCTGCGCCAGCGAGAGCGTGCGGAACAATTGCAGGCGCGCGCAGGTCTCGCTCCAGAACACATCGCGCACTTCGCAGGCACCGTCCTCGCCGATCTCGCGCACCAGCGCTTCGTAAGCGTGCGGCTCGCGCGCAGGCTCGGTCTCGATCGGCTCGTGCGCGGGCGCGACGGTGACTTCAAACATGGGCCTGCTGCCTCGATCACGCATCATTCGTCTGTCGCGCGGCACAGTCCCGGCGCGAGGGCTGCCCGTGTCTACGGCATTCGAATTTCCGTTCCGGTAGCAGGACACAAGGTGTTTGCAGGCCGGCATTAGCCGGCGGTTTACCATGCGCGCGGCGGTCAGCGCGCGCCGAGCAGCCGGTCGTACTGGGCCTTCACGGTGGCGTAGCATTCGCACGCCGTCTGGCGCAGGCCGTCGAGGTTGGTGATCTGGATGTGTCCGCGGCTGTAATGGATGAAATTGGCCTGTTGCAGGGTGTTGGCGACCAGCGACACGCTGTTGCGCCGCGCCCCGATCATCTGCGCCATGGTCTCCTGGGTCAGCAGCAGCCGGGTGTCGCCGGAGAGGTCATGGGTGTGCAACAGGCAGCGTGACAGCCGCGACTCCACGGGATGCGCGGCATTGCAGCCCGCGGCCTGCTGGACCTGGACGTAGACCGCCAGCCCGTGACGCGTCAGCAACGTGCGCAGGGTGCCGCTCTGGTCGGCGGCGATCCGCAGCCGGTCGAGATCCATCACTGACGCGACGCCGGGAACCAGCACGACGGCGGTGTTCAGCGCGCACGCATCGCCCATCGTCGAGAGCGTCCCGAGCAGGCTGTCGCGACCGATCATGGCGACTTGCACATGCTCGCCCTTGGCGAGTTTCACCACCAGCGAGATGACGCCGCGGTGGGGAAAATAGGCGCGCTTCAGCACCTCGCCGGTCTCGACCAGCACCGCGTCATGGGGCAGATCGACTGTTCGCAGGTGCGGACGGATCAATTCATAGTCGTCTGCCGACAGTGCGGACAGAAATCCGTTGGCCGAGCGCACCATCGTTTCCAAGAGCTGCCCTCCGTTCCCGCACCACCGAATCGCGATCGACGACATCCCGTCATGCGTCCGTCGCAGGGTCCATCATGTTCGCGTCGGGATATATTGGCAATTGGGACAAGTTGCCCGAGCACCGCAACCTCGATCATCTGTCCCTCGGACAGGCCCACCGTGATCGAAACGGATCCGCCATGCGGGAAATAGACGTAATTCAGCGCAGCACCCGCCTCGCTCAAGACAGATGATCTGACCATTTCGACCGTCGCGAGATGCGGACGCAGCAGATCGAGATCTGCCGCGACGAGCATTTGCAGCGCCTGGTTGGACGGGCAGCCGCTCGCGATCATCGAAGGTCAATCGGGCATTTTCGATGCACGATCGGGTGCGAGGCCCGTTCGTCATCCAGTTGCGCGGAAATAAAAGCATATAATAAAGGTTGTGGTGCTGTCCATATAACCTTTGGGAGGCGGACCGGCTGCAGCATTTGCGGCGGAAATAAGAACGGCGCGCTGATTCGCTCATGAGCCATTGCGCCGGTCCTGCAGGGTTGTGCAGGAAAATGCGGCAAGGGGACTCTTCGTGAACCGGGAGCATTGCATCCGCGCTGCGGCCAGACGCTGCCCGACCCGTGCAGTCTCGTCCGTTGGACCAGCAATGACTGTCATCCAATATTGCCATGAAGCCTGGCGTCGCGCGGCCGCGGATGTCGCGTCGATCCTCCCCGCGCCGCCAATGAGGTTCGCGATCGTCATTCTTTCGACTGCAAGCAAAGGAGAAAGGCGTGCCCCACGGTTCAATTATTGAATCGCCGAAACGGGAAGCTCAAACGGGGACGGAAGGTCTGCGCCATATTCTCGTCGTCGACGACGACCCGATGGTCTGCATGGCCATCGAGGTCTATCTCCAGCGCAACGATTTTTGGGTAGCGATTGCCGAAAGAGGTGAAGCCGGACTGCGCGCGCTCGAACACCAGCAATTCGATCTGATGATCATCGACATTTTCATGCCGCACATGCGCGGGTTCGAATCGATCCGGATCTTCCACGAGCGGGCGCCGGTCATTCCGCTGATCGCGATGTCTGGCTACGCCTTTGCGGATCTGAATTCGCCTGCACCCGATTTCCTCCGGATCGCGCTCGAGCTCGGCGCCGCACGCTGTCTGCGCAAGCCGTTCACGCCGCATGCGCTGCTCGCCGCCATCAACGATTGCCTGGCGGAGCATCGTCCCGACGGCGACCTCGCCTCGGTCGCGCGATTGGGTTAGCGCGGCGCGGGCCGCTATGGCCACGGGGTAACCGTTCGTTTACCGCGCGTACGGGACCACGCAGGTCGCTGCGCCAACACGAACGGAGCGGCGCGACTGCGCTCCGGTTGCGGGCGGCTCGGTTCGATGTCCCGCAGGCCGCTCTATCGTCCTTCGCGAGCGGGACTTTCCAGCGCGCCTCGCTCGCTGTTATCGGCCCGTTTACCTCACGCGTCGCCGCCGCTGCGGCGTTGAGTTGGTTTTGCCGAAAAGCGCTGCCGCATGCCGTCGAACCGCAAACTTCTCTTCAATATCCGTATTAGCACGGAGGATGAAATTAACGGGACTGTGAAAGGGGATGTCTAACGATCGAGAGGAGGGCTTCCGTCCATGCCAAAGGTGGCGCGGGCGTCGAGGTCCAGGGTCAGGTCAGTAAGGCGTAGCTCATGGATGATCTGTTGCGGGAGTTTTTGACGGAGACCAGCGAGAGCCTGGACACCGTGGACAATCAGCTGGTGAAGTTCGAGCAGGAGCCGAACAACGCCAAGATCCTGGATAACATCTTCCGCCTGGTCCACACCATCAAGGGCACTTGCGGCTTCCTCGGATTGCCGCGGCTGGAAGCGCTGGCGCATGCCGGCGAGACCCTGATGAGCAAATTCCGCGACGGCATGCCGGTGACGGCGGACGCGGTGTCGTTGATTCTGGCTTCGATCGACCGGATCAAGGAGATCCTGGCCGGTCTCGAGGCGACCGAAGCCGAGCCCGAGGGCAACGACCGCGATCTCATCGACCAGCTGGAAGCGATGGTCGAGCGGGGCATGGCGGCTATGTCAGCGTCGGCGCAGCCGATCGCGTCAGGCTCGGCGCAGCCGATGCCGGCCGCTGCAGCCGCTGCTCCCGTGGCCGAGGCCCCGCCGCTGGTGCCGGAAGCGCCCGCCGCTGCGCCTGCGCCCGCAAAGGAGATGACAACGGGCACGCTGATCGACCAGACCCTGGAGCGTCCGCTGCGTCCGGGCGAAGTCTCGCTCGACGAGCTCGAGCGCGCCTTCCGCGAGACCCCGATCGAAGCGGCGGAGCCCGTCGCCGAGGTCAAGGCCGAGCCTGTCGCTGAAGCACCGGCGCCGGTTGCCAGGGCGGTCGTCAAGGACGCCAAGGCCTCCAAGGAAAAGGCCGTCGCCAAGAAGTCGGTGGCAGATGAGGCCGGCGGCGAAGGCGCCAGCATCGCCAACCAGTCGATCCGCGTCAACGTGGACACGCTGGAGCATCTGATGACCATGGTCTCCGAGCTGGTGCTGACCCGCAACCAGCTGCTGGAGATCTCCCGCCGCAACGAGGACACCGAGTTCAAGGTGCCGCTGCAGCGCCTCTCCAACGTCACCGCCGAGCTGCAGGAAGGCGTCATGAAGACGCGCATGCAGCCGATCGGCAATGCCTGGCAGAAGCTGCCCCGCATCGTCCGCGACCTCTCGAGCGAGCTCGGCAAGCAGATCGAACTGGAGATGCACGGCGCCGACACCGAGCTCGACCGCCAGGTGCTCGATCTGATCAAGGACCCGCTCACCCACATGGTGCGCAACTCCGCCGATCATGGCCTGGAGACCCCCGCCGAGCGCCTCGCCTCCGGCAAGGGCGAGCAGGGCACCATCCGCCTGTCCGCCTATCACGAGGGCGGCCACATCATCATCTGCATCGCCGACAACGGCCGCGGCCTCAACACCGACAAGATCAAGGCCAAGGCGATCTCCTCAGGCCTCGTCACCGAGGCCGAGCTCGAGAAGATGAGCGAAGCCCAGATCCACAAGTTCATCTTCGCGCCGGGCTTCTCGACCGCCGCCGCCATCACCTCGGTCTCCGGCCGCGGCGTCGGCATGGACGTGGTGCGTACCAATATCGACCAGATCGGCGGCACCATCGACATCAAGTCGGTGGCCGGCGAGGGCTCCTCCGTCACTATCAAGATCCCGCTGACGCTGGCGATTGTCTCGGCCCTGATCGTCGAAGCCGCCGGTGATCGCTTCGCGATCCCGCAGCTCTCGGTGGTCGAGCTGGTCCGTGCCCGCGCCAACAGCGAACACCGCATCGAGCGCATCAAGGACACCGCGGTGCTGCGCCTGCGCAACAAGCTCTTGCCGCTGATCCACCTCAAGAAGCTCCTCAAGATCGACGACGGCGCGGCCTCCGATCCCGAGAACGGCTTCATCGTGGTGACCCAGGTCGGCAGCCAGACCTTCGGCATCGTCGTCGACGGCGTGTTCCACACCGAAGAGATCGTGGTCAAGCCGATGTCGACCAAGCTGCGTCACATCGACATGTTCTCCGGCAACACCATCCTGGGCGATGGCGCGGTCATCATGATCATCGACCCCAACGGCATTGCGAAAGCGCTCGGCGCCGCCGGCTCCTCGGCCCACGACATGGGCGACGAGAACGGCGCCCATCACATCGGCTCGGGCGAGCAGACCACTTCGCTGCTGGTGTTCCGCGCCGGCTCGTCGCAGCCCAAGGCGGTCCCGCTCGGCCTCGTCACGCGCCTGGAAGAGCTCCCGGCCGACAAGATCGAGTTCTCCAACGGCCGCTACATGGTGCAGTATCGCGAGCAGCTGATGCCGCTCATTGCCATGGAGGGCGTCACCATCGCCAGCCAGGGCGCCCAGCCGATCCTGGTGTTCGCCGACGACGGCCGCTCCATGGGTCTCGTCGTCGACGAGATCATCGACATCGTCGAGGAACGGCTCAACATCGAGGTCGGCGGCTCCGCTTCCGGCATCCTGGGCTCGGCCGTGATCAAGGGCCAGGCCACCGAGGTGATCGACGTCGGCCACTTCCTGCCGATGGCGTTCTCCGACTGGTTCACCCGCAAGGAGATGAAGCCGTCGCTGCACTCGCAGTCGGTGCTGCTGGTCGACGATAGCGCGTTCTTCCGTAACATGCTGGCGCCCGTCCTCAAGGCGGCCGGCTACCGCGTCCGCACCGCCCCGACCGCTCAGGAGGGCCTCGCGGCACTGCGCGCGCAGACCTTCGACGTGGTGCTGACCGACATCGAGATGCCCGACATGAACGGGTTCGAGTTCGCCGAGACCATCCGCTCGGACAACAATCTGGGCTCGATGCCGATCATCGGCCTGTCGGCGCTGATGTCGCCGGCGGCGATCGAGCGCGGCCGTCAGGCCGGCTTCCACGACTATGTCGCCAAGTTCGACCGTCCCGGTCTGATCGCGGCGCTGAAGGAACAGACCGCGAGCGCCGCCGGCGCCTCCGATCTGAGCCGGGCGGCGGCGTAACGGACAGGATCAGGAGACAGCCAACATGACCAGCAAGAGCAAGACCCAATCCGCCGAAGGCGCCATGGTCGAATACGTCACCGCGATGATCGGCGGCCAGCTGTTCGGCCTGCCGATCTCCCGCGTCCAGGACGTGTTCATGCCCGAACGCGTCACCCGCGTGCCCCTGTCCTCGCGCGAGATCGCGGGCGTGCTGAACCTGCGCGGCCGCATCGTCACCGTGGTCGACATGCGCGCCCGTCTCGGCCTGCCGCAGCCCGAGGACGGCAAGGTGCCGATGGCGGTCGGCGTCGATTTGCGCGGCGAATCCTACGGCCTGCTGATCGACCAGATCGGCGAAGTGCTGCGCCTGCCCGAGGCCGGCATGGAGGAAAATCCCGTCAACCTCGACCCGCGCATGGCCAAGCTCGCCGGCGGCGTCCACCGTCTCGACGGCCAGCTCATGGTCGTCCTCGACATCGACCGCGTCCTCGATCTCGAAACCAGAGTGCAAATGGCTGCGTAAACTGACACCAGAGAACACCGAAGTCGGAGAAGAAAAATGAAGACTTGTTTGGTTGTTGACGATTCCAGCATCGTCCGAAAAGTTGCCCGCCGGATCGTCGAGGCGCTGGGCTTTCAGGTGATCGAAGCTGAAGATGGCGTCGAGGCTCTGGTTCACTGCAAGAAGGCGATGCCGGAGGCCATCCTGCTCGACTGGAACATGCCCGTCATGGACGGCTTCCAGTTTCTGGGCACGCTGCGCCGCATGCCCGGCGGTGACGAGCCCATGGTCGTGTTCTGCACTACGGAAACCGGCATCGATCACATCACGAAGGCAATGGGCGGTGGTGCCAACGAGTACATCATGAAGCCGTTCGACAAGGACATCGTGCTGGCGAAATTCCAGGAAGTCGGTCTGATCGCGCTGGACGAACAAACCGCCGCCTGAGACGCCTTCGTTAACTTCAAGAGGTCTTCCGTGAATCCGACCGAGTATGAGTATCTGCGTAAGTTCTTGAAGGACAATTCCGGTCTCGACCTGTCCGCAGACAAGCAATATCTGATCGAAAGCCGCCTGCTGCCGCTGGCCCGCAAGGCCGGGCTCTCCGGCATCGGCGAACTCGTGCAGAAGCTGCAAGGCGGCGCGCGCACGGTGATCACCGACGTGGTCGAAGCCATGACCACCAACGAGACGTTCTTTTTTCGCGACAAGGTCCCGTTCGATCATTTCCGCGACCACATCATGCCGGAGATCATCAAGGCACGGGCAGCCAAGCGCAGCGTCCGGATCTGGTGCGCCGCCGGCTCGACCGGGCAGGAGCCCTATTCGCTGGCGATGTGCCTGAAGGACATGAGTGCGGCCCTCACCGGCTGGCGCATCGAGATCATCGCGACCGATCTGTCGCAGGAGGTGCTGGAGAAGGCCAAGGCCGGAATCTACAGCCAGTTCGAGGTGCAGCGCGGCCTGCCGATCCAGATGCTGATGAAATATTTCAAGCAGACGGGCGAGACCTGGCAGGTCAATCCCGAATTGCGGGCGATGATCCAGCACCGGCAGCTCAACCTGCTGCACGATTTCGCGCAGCTCGGCACCTTCGACGTCATCTTCTGCCGCAACGTGCTGATCTATTTCGACCAGGACACCAAGATCAATATCTTCAACCGGCTGGCGCGCCAGATCGAGCCCGACGGCTTCCTGGTGCTGGGCGCGGCCGAAACCGTGGTCGGCCTGACCGATACGTTCCGCCCGATTCCGGATCGGCGCGGCCTCTACAAGCCGAACGATCCGCGTGCCGCAGCCGCCAAGCCGGCACTCGCCGGCGCGGCGCCGCGACTGGCGGTCATGGCAGGACGATAGAGATGGCCGAGGATGGCAAGGGTACGGAACGCGTGACTTTCAGTCGCGGCTACGATGTCTGCATCATGGCCATCGACGGCACCTGGCGCCGCGACTGCAAGCTCAACGCGATCTCCGATACCGACGCCATCCTCACGGTGGAAGGCTCGATCCAGGGGCTGAACCTGAAGGAGTTCTTCCTGCTGTTGTCGTCCACGGGCCTCGCCTACCGCCGCTGCGAGTTGGTCCGCGTCAACGGCGCCGAAATGGACATCCAGTTCCTGCGCGGCAAGAACCGGAAGAAGCGCGGCGCAGCCGGCGGCCGTGACGAAGCGGCGTGATCCGCCCACGTCCTTTCCGGTCCATTGCTTCATATTTTCTGAAAACATCCGAATGAATTCGCGACAGCGGCTTTACGTGGCCTAAGCGCGAACCGTGTATCCGTTGACGATCCCAATCTCAGGATACTGAAATGCCCAGAAGTTCTCTTTCCCCCATCTCCTCGAACCTGCCCGACGGCGCCGAGCGGCGCGCGCTTCAGCTCCTCGTGGTCGATGACGACGCTACGCAGCGCAGCCTGATCACGGTCGCCGCCAAGCAGGCCGGCCACGAAGTCACCGTGGCGCCGTCCGTGGCGGATGCGATCGAGAAGCTACGCGCCGCGCGCTTCGACTGCGTGACGCTCGATCTCGTGCTGGAGGATGGCGACGGCATCGACGTGCTGCGCGAGATGGCGGCGGCGAAGTTCGGTGGCGCCGTGATCGTCATCAGCGGCATGGACGGCAAGCGCCGCAGCGCAGCACGCAGCTTCGCCCGGTCCGTCGGGATCGAGCTCCAGAGCCTGCCGAAGCCGCTCGACCTAGCGGCCCTGCGCATCAGCCTTGCCAATCTCGGCAAGACCGCGATGGGGCTTCCTGCGATTCACACGTGGGGCGGCGTCGCCACCGACGCGATCGTGGAACGGCATCGCGCTTGAGACTTGCGGAGCCGCCATGCGATCGGGCGCGGCTGCTGCGCCGCGCCGATCGCACTCTATGCCGCGTTGCCGGATTCCGATAGCGATTGCAAGGCGTGGCCAAGGCCCGCCCGGCAGGCATTGAGGGCGGCGCTCGCCGTCGCATAACGCGGCGTGACGTCGTCCAGCACGAAAATTTCGGTGGAACCCGCGATAGCGCTATCGGATACGGGCTCGACCTCTTCCGGTTTCATCGCCGCGTCGATCAGACGCACACTGATGTCGATGCGCGCGATCAGCGAGCGAAGTTCGGCTGCGATCAACTGACGGCTGTCGGCGTCGGCCATCGCGGCGAGCGGGGGTGTGCCTGCGTAATTTAGCATGGATATTCTCCGTCCCCCGCAATAAGGCACCTCGTCGCTACTTGTGCGTTAAGTCCATGTCCCGTACAAATACGGGTGGGCCGAATCCGCGCCGAACGCCATAACGGGAGGCGCGGACGCGAGTCCTTCATGCCAACTGGATGTGGCACATGGCCGAACAAAGCTCTCGCGGTGAAATCTTCGTGGTCGACGACGACCCTGCCGTTCGCGACACCCTGTCGATGGTGTTGAAAGCGGCGGGCTATGAGGTGATCTGTTTTGCCGACGGCGCAGCGCTGCTCGCCGTCGCGCGAAACCGCACACCGGCTGCGATCCTGCTCGACGTGCACATTCCCGGAAAGTCGGGCCTCGACATTCTGGAGGAGCTCCAGGGCGAGGACTATCCGGCGCCGATTTTCATGATCTCCGGACAGGGCGACATCGCGATGGCGGTTGGCGCGATCAAGAGCGGCGCGCTCGACTTCATCGAGAAGCCGTTCCGCGGCAGCGAGATCGTCGGCCGGCTCGACGAGGCGATCGGCGCCTATGCACGCAGGCAGGCGGAGAACGCCTCGCCGAAATTCAGCTCGCTGCATTTCCCCGGACGTGAGCCGCTGACGCGCAGGGAGCGCGAGGTGCTCGAGCAGTTCGCCTCCGGTGCGTCCAACAAGGAAGCTGGCCGCACCCTCGGCATCAGCCCGCGCACCATCGAGGATCACCGCGCCAACATCATGAAGAAGCTCGGTGCGCGCAACGCCGCCGATCTGATCCGCATCGTGATGACCGCGGCGCAGCGCGCATCGTAAGGCCTGTCAGTGATGTTTCGTAGCCCGGATGGAGCGCAGCGTAATCCGGGGCTCGCGCATGCTGAAAGACTGTCCCGGATTGCGCTTCGCTCCATCCGGGCTACGGCGCTACTCAGTTTCAAGCGCTCAGCGCCTTGCGGATGATCCGCGCCAGATCCGATTTGCGGTAGGGCTTGGCCAGCAGCGTCACGCCGGAATCCAGCCGGCCGTGATGGATGATCGCATTCTCGGTATAGCCTGACGTGTAGACCACCCTGAGATCGGGCCGCGTCTTCATCAACTCGTCGGCGAGCTGCCGTCCGTTCATCTTGCCGGGCATGATGACGTCGGTGAACAGCAGGTCGAACGGCTTGCCGGCGGCAACGATCGCGAGCGCCTCCGCCGCGTTCGCGGCCTGCAGGGTGACGTAACCCAGCGAGTGCAGCTGCGTCAGCACGTAGTCGCGCACCAGCCGGTCGTCCTCGACCACCAGGATCGTCTCGTGTCCGCCCTCGATCGTCGCCGGCGTCACGCCCTCGCTGACGGATGTCGGCGTCTTGCCGGGCGGCAGGTACATCTTGATCGTGCTGCCGTGGCCTTCCTCGCTGTAGATCTTGATATGGCCCGCCGACTGCTTGATGAAGCCGTAGACCATCGACAGCCCGAGTCCGGTGCCCTTGCCCGGTCCCTTCGAGGTGAAGAAGGGGTCGAACACCCGGGTCAGCAGGTTCGCGGGGATCCCGCTGCCGGTGTCGCTCACGGCGATCAGCACGTAACGGCCGGGGCGGATGTCGTTGCCGCTGGCATAGACCTCGTCGAGATAGGCGGCGCCGGTCTCCACGATCAGCTTGCCGCCGCCGGGCATGGCGTCGCGGGCGTTGAGCGCGAGGTTGAGGATCGCGGTGGTGAGCTGGTTGGGATCGACGATCGCGACGCAACTCTCCTCCTCGAACACCGATTCGATCTGGATCTGCTCGCCCAGCGTCGGTCGCAACAGCTTCGTGGTGTCGACGATCAGCGAGTTGATGTCGATCTCGCGCGGCTGGAGCGGCTGCTTGCGCGCGAAGGCGAGCAAATGCTGGGTCAGCTCGGCGCCGCGCGCGGCGGCCTCGTCGATCATCCTCGTGATGGCCGCAAGCTGCGGCTCCTTCTCGACGGCCTCCGCGAGGATCTCGATCGTGCCGGTGATGACGGTGAGGATGTTGTTGAAATCGTGCGCCACGCCGCCGGTGAGCTGGCCGACCGCCTCCATCTTCTCGGCATGGCGGATGCGCTCCTCGGCGGCGATCTTGTCGGTGAGGTCGCGGTAGAATACGTTGAACAGCAGGCCCTCGCGGCGCTTCAGCGCGGTCAGGCTGACCTCGGCCCTGAATTCCTTGCCGTCGCGGCGACGGCACATCAGCTCGCGGCGGCGGTTCAGTGTCCTGTCGTCCTCGTTCTCCAGGAAATCTTTCAGGCCTGCCTTGACCCTCTCGCGTTCGCTCTCGGCCACGATGAGGTCGATCGTACTCTTGCCGAGCACTTCGTCGCGCCGCCAGCCGAACAGCTGCTCGGCCTGCGAGTTCCAGTTCAGGATGCTGCTGGTCTCGTCGGTCTGGATGAAGGCGTCGAGCGAGGTCTCGACGATCTTGCGGGCGAGCCGCTCGCTCTCGCGCAGCGATTCCTGCGCGAGCCGCGCCTCCGTCATGTCGCGCCCGACGAAGAAGTAGCGCTGCGCCTGCTCGGACCAGCTGCCGAGCCAGGACAGCCAGACCCCGTGTCCATTGCGGTCGAAGCAGCGCGTGTCGGCGAGCTTGATGCGCTCGCCGCGGCGTAGCGCGCGCATCTCGTCGCGGGCGTGCTCGAGATGATCCAGGTGAATGAAGTCGGCGCCGCTGCGGCCGATCATCTCATCCGGCCGATAACCGAGAATGGCCTCGCTGCTCGGGCTGATCTGCGCGATGTTGCCTCGCGAGTTCATGACCATGATCAGGTCTTGCGAAGTGTCGAAGATCTGCCGGCGCTCTTCGAGCTGTTGCTGCACCTGCCGCTCGGCCCGCCGCGCCTCGGTGAGGCTGTGCGCGGTCCCGGAGACGCCTACGATCTCGCTCGACGATCCCCTGATCGGCGAGAGGCTGAGTGAGATCTCGATCGGCGTGCCGTCCTTGCGCAGGCGCACCGTCTCGAACCGTTCGATCGGCTCGCCTCGCGCGATCCGCCGCAGGATTTCCTTGCCTTGCGCGCGGCGGTCGGGTGGGACGATGATCGCGGTGGATTTCCCGATCGCCTCACTCGCCGCATAGCCATAGAGCCGCTCGGCGGCCGGATTCCAGCCTGTGATGATGGCGTCGAGCGTCTGCATCACGATCGCGTCGTCGGATGATTCGACGGCGGCGCTGAACAAGTGCTCGCGTGCCGCATGATGGCTTCGCGCCGCCTCGGTGCGGCGGTGCTCCCGGACCTCCTGCTCGAGAGCGGCTGTCTTCGCCCGCGTCTCTTCGACCATCCGGGCGAATGCCCGCGCCAGCACGCCCGTCTCGCCGCCGGCGTCGACGGGGATGTCCGCTTGCTGTCCGCGGCCGATCGCCTCCACGGCCGCGGTCAGGCGGCCGATCGGGCGGGTCAGCGAGCGCGCCAACAGCACTGCGAGTGATGCCGCAGCGAGGATGGCCAGCACGCCGACCAGCAGGGAAGTCTTTTGAATGGCGGCCGGCACCCGGCCGAACACGGCCGGCGGAATGGTCACGATGATTGCGGTCCATTCCTTGCCGGCCAGCAGTGCCGGCGCGATCGCCGCGCCGCTCGGCCGGCCCGCCCCGTCGGTCATGAGCCGCGTGGATAGGTCCGACGTGCCGGCCAAGCCTGCGAAGAACGGAAAATCATCGCGCCAGTTGGTGGGGCGGCCGTGCGAGGAGCCGAATTCTCGCGTGCGATCCGGATGAACGAGATAATCGCCGCGCGCATTCACGACGTAGATCTCGCCACCAGAGTTTGCCGTCCCGCGCACGTGGTCCAGGGCCGGGCGCATGTCGATATTGGCGATGATGATGCCGAACGGCTTGCCATCCGGCGTGAACAGCGGCGTCGCGACCCGCAGCGTCGGAACGTGCGGTTCGGTGGTCCCTCCCTGACGCGTGGCGAGATCGACGGCCGAAACATAGATATCGCCGGGTGCCAGTCGTATCGTGTCACGAAAGTAGGCTCGGTCGCCCTTGCGCTCGAGCTCGCTGTTGGGGGCGATCCGCACCGACCCGTTCGGGCCGGAGCGGTCGACCCGAACCAGCTCGCGCTGGTCGTCGTCGATGCCGATGATTCGAAACTGCGCGTAGCTGGGCTTGGCCTCGATCTCGGCCGCGAGCCGCGTCGCGATGCGCTCGCGCCAGGTCTGCTCGGAGACGCCGTCTGCGGGGTCAACACCGCCGGCGAGGTGAGCGCGGATCAGGCCGTTGATGGCCGCAGCGGAGCGATAGCCGACCAGATCGCCGCGAGCGCCGGCAACATAGGATTCCAGACCGGTCGCGAGCAGGCGTGATTGGGCCTCGACCCGTTCCAGGACGCGCGGAATCACCGCTTGCGTGGTGTTGCGGAAACCCAGCCATCCGACAGCGGCCACGGTGACCGTCACCAGCAGGATCATCGCAATCGCCAACCGCGTTGCGAGCGTCATGCGGATGTTCGCAGGGCTTCCCGGACGACCGCGGCTGGTCTGGCCTGGAGCCGAGGCACCTCCGTCATCGGCGGCCGGAGCTGACATTGGACCCCTCGCCTGCTTTCAGGCAGCCATCGACCGCGGCGAGCAGGGCGTCGGGTGGGAATGGCTTCTGCAAACTTGCCGCCGCGCCGAGCTTAGTCGCCATCTTCAGGAAGTCAGGCTCCGCATAGGCATCCGGCGTGACCGAGCGGCCGGACATGACGATGATCGGAATGGCCGGAGCCAGCACCCGGATGTGACGCATCGTCTCCAGCCCGTCCATGCCGGGCATGAAGATATCGAGAAACAGCAGGTCGAACCGGCTGGCCTCGAACAGCGCAAGCCCCTTGCGGCCATCGCCGGCGACGGTGACGTAATGACCGGCCCTCTCCAGGAGCAGCCGGATCGTGATTTGAACGGCCGGGTCGTCATCCACGATCAGGATGTTGGCCACGTCTGAATTCCTCCGGGCCGGATGGGGCCTCCCCGCCGGCCGCAAATCAAACTATCAAAAATGAAATTGTTGCGCGGATTCCGCTCAGCCTGCAAGCACTTCGCGCGAATACGGGGGCCGGTCGGTCGCTGTTGCTTCGTATCCCAATATATGCACGTTTGCGTGCATAGCGGAAGGCTGAGTTCGGCACATCCGGCGACTTGCGACGGGTGGACGGCGTGTGAGAAGAGCGGACGGATTCGCAGAGGAAAAAGCAATGACAAAGAAGAAAACGCCCGACCAGCTCCGCAGCGCGCGCTGGTTCGCGCCCGACGATCTCCGCTCGTTCGGCCATCGCTCCCGCGCCATGCAGATGGGCTACGCGCCTGAGGAGTGGAAGGACCGCCCGATCATCGCGATCCTCAACACCTGGTCGGACGCGCAGCCCTGCCACATGCATTTCAAGTCGCGCGTCGACGACGTCAAGCGCGGCATCCTGATGGCCGGCGGCCTGCCGATCGAGCTGCCGGCGCTGTCGCTGTCGGAATCGCTGTTGAAGCCGACCACCATGCTCTATCGCAATTTGCTGGCGATGGACGCGGAAGAATTGCTGCGCAGCCATCCCGTCGACGGCGTGGTGCTGATGGGCGGCTGCGACAAGACCACGCCGGCGCTGCTGTTGGGCGCGACCTCGATGAACATTCCAGCGATCTATCTGCCGGCGGGCCCGATGCTGCGCGGCAACTGGAAGGGCAAGACGCTCGGCTCCGGCTCCGACGGCTGGAAATACTGGGACGAGCGCCGCGCCGGAAAAATCTCCGACAAGGACTGGCTCGACATCGAGGCCGGCATTGCCCGCAGCTATGGCACCTGCATGACCATGGGCACGGCCTCGACCATGACCGCGATCGCCGAGGCGATCGGCATGACGCTGCCGGGCGCCTCCTCGATCCCGGCGGCTGATGCCAACCACATCCGCATGGCCTCCGAATGCGGCCGCCGCATCGTCGAGATGGTGTGGGAGGATCTGACGCCGAAGGTGATCCAGACCCGGAAGGCTTTCGAGAACGCGATCGCGGTCGCGATGGCGATGGGCTGCTCGACCAACGCCATCATCCATCTGATCGCACAGGCCCGCCGCGCCGGCCAGGACATCGGCCTCGACGATTTCGAGATCGCGAGCCGCAAGGTGCCCGTGATCGCCAACGTGCGGCCCAGCGGCGATGCGTATCTGATGGAGGACTTTTTCTATGCCGGCGGCCTGCCGGCGCTGATGGGCCAGATCAAGCCGCATCTGCATCTCGACTGCATCACGGTCACCGGAAAGACCATCGGTGAGAATATCGAGGGTGCCGAAGTTCACAACGGCGATGTGATCCGCGGCATCGACAATCCCATCTACAAGGAAGGCGCGCTCGCCGTGCTCAAGGGCAATCTCGCGCCCGACGGCTGCGTCATCAAACCGTCAGCCTGCGCGCCGCGCTTCCTCAAGCACACCGGGCCTGCGCTGGTGTTCGACGACTATCCCTCGATGAAGAAGGCCGTCGACGATCCCAACCTTGATGTCACCGAGGACCACATCCTCATCCTGCGCAATGCGGGGCCGCAAGGTGGCCCGGGCATGCCGGAATGGGGCATGCTGCCGATCCCGACCAAGCTCGTCAAGCAGGGCGTGCGCGACATGGTGCGGATCTCGGACGCTCGCATGAGCGGCACCAGCTACGGCGCCTGCATCCTGCACGTCTCGCCGGAATCCTACATCGGCGGCCCGCTGGCGCTGGTGCGGAACGGCGACCGCATCACGCT
The DNA here is from genome assembly GCF_002266465.3 of Bradyrhizobium symbiodeficiens. Lineage (NCBI taxonomy): Bacteria > Pseudomonadati > Pseudomonadota > Alphaproteobacteria > Hyphomicrobiales > Nitrobacteraceae > Bradyrhizobium > Bradyrhizobium symbiodeficiens. Next base: position 455,216 of record NZ_CP029427.2, read on the forward strand.
CGACGTCGCCGCCCGCACCATCAATCTCGACGTGAGCGAAGCCGAGCTGGAAAAACGCCGCGCCGCCTGGAAGCAGCCCGAACGCCGCTTCGAGCGCGGCTATGGCTGGATGTTCACCAAGCACATCAAGCAGGCCAATGACGGCTGCGACTTCGACTTCCTCGAGACCGATTTCGGCGCGCCGATCGGCGAGCCGTCGATTTACTAGCCACCCGTCATTCCGGGGCGCGCCAATTGGCGCGAGCCCGGAATCCATACTCACGATCGTGGTTATGGATTCCGGGCTCATCGCTTCGCGATGCCCCGGAATGACGAAAGAGAGAGTATCAGATGACAAAACTCAGCGAAGCCACCCGCACCAAGCTCAAATCCGTCTCCACCGCGACCGTCGCCACCGCTCTGTTCAAACGCGGCCTGCGCATCCAGATGATCCAGGATGTGCACCCGCTCGGCGCCGACCAGCCGACCATGGTCGGCGAAGCCTTCACGCTGCGCTACATGCCGGCGCGCGAGGATCTCAACACCATCGACGTCTTCAAGGACCGCGCCCATCCGCAGCGCAAGGCGGTCGAGGACTGCCCGCCGGGCGCGGTGCTGGTGATGGACAGCCGCAAGGACGCGCGCGCGGCGTCGGCTGGCGCGATCCTGGTGACGCGATTGATGAAGCGCGGCGTCGCAGGTGTCGTCACCGACGGCGGCTTTCGCGATTCCGCCGAGATCGCCAGGCTTGGCATTCCCGCCTATCACCATCGCCCGAGCGCGCCGACCAACCTGACACTGCATCAAGCCATCGAGATCAACGTTCCCATCGGCTGCGGCGATGCGCCGGTGTTTCCCGGCGACGTGGTTCTCGGCGACAGCGACGGCGTCATCGTGATCCCCGCGCATCTCGCCGATGAGATCGCCAACGAGACCATCGAGATGACTGCGTTCGAGGATTTTGTCACCGAGGAAGTCGGCAAGGGCCGCGGCATCTTCGGTCTCTACCCCGCCACCGATCCGCAGACGCTCACCGACTTCGCGGAATGGCGGAAGAAGAACGGGCGGTAGCAGCCGCCGGTCGCGAGTGGTCACAGCATTCCGGGCCGGAACAGCTTGCGGTATTTGCCTGTCTCGGCGCCGGAGATCATGAATTCGCCGTCCCCGCGATAGTGGATGGTCTTCGGCAGCTTCGGTGCCGTCGCCACGTGCGCCTTGATCACCTCGAAGACGAACATGTTGTACTTTTTCACCTGGCTGGCGTCGGCAAGCTGGCATTCGAAACTGGCGTAGCACTCATCGATCAGCGGCGCCCGGACATGCGTGCCCGGCTTGGACGTCAGGCCGAATTCGCTGAACTTCTCGATATCGCGCCCGGAGCTGTTGCCGATCTTCACGACCGTCGTCGCGAGGTCGGCGGTCGGGATATTGATCACGCATTGGCGACTCCTGCGGATCAGATCGAAACTGTGGTTCGCGCTTGAAATAATGCAGGCCACCAGCGCCGGCGAGAATTCCATCATCATGTGCCAGCCCATCGTCATGATGTTGGTCTCGTTCTTGTGGGCCGAGCTCACAAGGACGATGGGGCCCGGCTCGAGCAAGCGGCGGACGTTCGAGGTCGGAAAATCCCGCTTGATGTAACGTCGCATGCTCGCTCCATCCCACCTACGAAGGAAAGCCGGCGGGGCTAGGCCTCCGCCATGCCCGCCGCCCACAGCGCGAACGCATAGACGATCGCGACTTCATCCAGCCGGTCGAACCGCCCCGAGGCGCCACCGTGGCCGGCGCCCATGTTGGTGCGGAGCAGGACCGGGCCGCCGCCTGTCATGGTGGCACGCAGGCGCGCGATCCATTTGGCCGGCTCCCAATAGGTGACGCGCGGATCGGTCAGGCCGCCCATCGCCAGGATCGCGGGATAGTCCTTCGCGGCGACGTTGTCGTAGGGCGAGTAGGACAGGATGGTACGAAAATCCTTTTCGCTCTCGATCGGGTTGCCCCATTCCGGCCATTCCGGCGGCGTCAGCGGCAGCGTGTCGTCGAGCATGGTGTTGAGCACGTCGACGAACGGCACTTCCGCGACGATGCCGGCGAACAACTCGCCGGCGCGGTTCGCCACCGCGCCCATCAGCATGCCGCCGGCCGAGCCGCCATGGCCGACGATGCGCCTGGCGCTGGTGTAGTTCGCATCGATCAGCGCGCGGGCGCTGGCTGAGAAATCATCGAACGAATTCGTCTTCTTCTCGCGCTTGCCGTCGAGATACCAGCCCCAGCCCTTGTCGGCGCCGCCGCGGATATGCGCGATGGCGTAGACGAAGCCGCGATCGACCAGCGAGAGGCGGTTGGCGTTGAACGAGGCCGGCATCGCCATTCCGTAGGAGCCGTAGCCGTAAAGCAGCAGCGGCGCCGAGCCGTCCAGCTTGAGCCCGCGGCGATGGAGGATCGACACCGGCACCTCGGCGCCGTCCTGCGCCTTGGCCATGATGCGCGTGGTGACGTAATCGGCCGCGTTATGGCCGGACGGGATTTCCTGGCGCTTGCGCAAGGTGCGGGTGCGCTTGACCATGTCGTAATCGTAGACTTCCGACGGCGTCGTCATCGACGAATAGGCAAAGCGCAGATTCGTCGTCTCGAATTCGTAGGAGCCCATCGCGTCCAGCGAATAGGCGGCCTCGTCGAAGGCGATGGCATGTTCCTCGTTCGAGGCGAGATCGCGGATCACGATCGACGGCAGCGCATTGGCGCGCTCCAGCCGCACCAGATGGCCGGCGTAGAGATCGAGGTCGATGATGTAGATGCCGGGACGATACGGGATCAGATCGCGCCAGTTGTTACGCTCGGGCGAAGAGAGCGGCGCGGTGACGATCTTGAAATCGATGGCATCATCGGCATTGGTGAGGATGAAGAGCTGATCGCCGCGATCGGCGAGTGAATATTGCACGCCTTCCTCGCGCGCCGCGACCAGCCGCGGCGGCGCCTCGGGGTTGGCGAGATCGATCAGCCGCTGCTCCGAAGTCTCGTGATCGCCGCCCGCGATCACGCAGAAGCGGCCGCTGGTGCTCTCGTGCAGATGGGTGAACCAGCCGGCATCCTGCTCTTCAAAGACGAGCGAGTCGTCGGCCTGCCTGGTGCCGAGCCGGTGCCGCCACACCTGCATCGGCCGATGGTTGTCGTCGAGCCGGACATAGAAGAAGCTCTTGCAATCCGCGGCCCAGACCACGCCGCCGTCGGTCTCCTCGACGAGGTCGTCGAAATCCTTACCGCTCGCCCAGTCGCGCACGCGGATCGAGAAATATTCGGAGCCCTTGGTGTCGGCGCTCCAGGCCTGCAGCTTGTGATCGTGCGAATGGCGGCTGCCGCCGAACTTGAAATATTTGTGGTCCTTGGCAAGCGCGTCGCCGTCGAGCACGATCTCGCCGTCGCCGCCCTCGCGCGGCATGCGGCCGAAAAGCTCGTGCTGTCCGCCCTCGCGGAATCTGCGGAAGTAGGCGTACGGCCCGTCCGGCGACGGCACGCTGGAATCGTCCTCCTTGATCCGCCCGCGCATCTCGCGCACCAGCGTCTTCTGGAGCGGCGCAGTATGGCCGAGCAGGCTCTCGGTGTAGACGTTCTCCTCGTCGAGATACTTGCGGATGTCGGGATCCAGCACTTTGGGATCGCGCAGCACCTCCTGCCATTTCGCGTCCTTCAACCAGGCATAGTCGTCGGTCACGGTGATCCCATGCCGCGTGAAGGAATGCGGCCGGCGCGGGGCGACGGGGGGCTGGGAAGGGGTTTTGGCTTGTGTCACTCGATCCTCGTTGCGTCTCACCGAACCCCATCTCGTCATGCGAGGGCTTGACCCGCGCATCCATCAAAGACGATTCCCGGAACGATGGATTGCCGGGTCAAGCCCGGCAATGACGGCCGTAGAAGACGGCGGGTCGTTCATAATATGGCGACAAGCGCACGAATTGCCAGCGGGACTACGCCAAGTCGCCGGGTTGTTGATGCGCCGCTTCTATGCTTTACGGACCAAAATCCCCGCCGCCGGTCCAGCCTGATGCTGTTCAATTCCTACCCGTTCATCCTGCTGTTCCTCCCGGTCGTGCTGGCCGGATATTTCTGGCTCGGGCGGCGCAGCAATCTCACCCCAGTGATCTGGCTGGCGCTGGCCTCGCTCGCCTTCTACGCCATCGGCAGCTGGCAGTTCGTGGCGCTGCTGGTGCTGTCGATCGCGTTCAATTACGGCATCGGGCATCTCCTGATCGTGGCGAAGCTCGGCCCGTCACGACGCAAGGCGGCGCTCGCGCTCGGCGTCGCCGGCGATCTCCTCGTGCTCGGCATCTTCAAATATGCCGGCTTCGCCGTCGAGAACGTCAACGCGCTGCTCGGTATGCATTTTGCGGTCCACATCCTGCTGCCGGTCGGCATCTCCTTCTACACTTTCACGCAGATCGCGTTCCTGGTGGACGCCTATCGCGGCCAGGTCGCGGCCTACGCGCTGCCGCATTACGCGCTGTTCGTGACCTATTTTCCGCATCTGATTGCGGGGCCCATCCTCCACCACAAGGACATGATCCCGCAATTCGAGCGGGAGGAGACCAAGCGTCCGGACGGACATCTCATCTTGTGCGGTGTCATCATCTTCGCCATCGGCCTGTTCAAGAAGACCTGCCTTGCCGACGGAATCCAGCCGCTGGTCGCGCTCGCCTTCGAGACGCGCTCGCCGAGCTTCGACCAGGCCTGGTGTGGTGCACTCGCCTACACCTTCCAGCTCTATTTCGATTTCTCCGGCTATTCCGACATGGCGATCGGGATCTCGCTGATGTTCGGCATCTTCCTGCCGGTGAACTTCAATTCGCCTTACAAGGCGACCAGCATCGTCGAGTTCTGGCGCCGCTGGCACGTGACGCTGTCGCAATTCCTGCGCGACTATCTCTACATTCCGCTCGGCGGCAACCGCCATGGCCGCGTGCTGCGCTACGTCAACCTGCTGATCACGATGCTGCTCGGCGGGCTCTGGCACGGCGCGGCCTGGACTTTTGTCGTTTGGGGCGCGTTGCACGGGGCCTATCTCTGCGTCAATCACGCCTTCAATGCGGTGGTGCCGACCATCCCCTCGGCTCTTGCGCGCCCGGCTCGCATCGGCGGGGCCGTGCTGACGTTCCTCGCCGTCGTCGTCGCCTGGGTCTTTTTCCGCGCCGAGAGCGTTGCGTGGGCGTTGCGGGTTCTCCACGCCATGGCGGATCCTTCGAATGTCGTGTTCGGCCGAGAAGAGATCGCGGCGCTGGTGATGATCGCCGTCTACGCCGCATTGGTCTGGCTGGCGCCGAACACGCAAGGCATCCTGGGATACGATCACGCTAACCGCAGGGTCGGCGAGAACTTGCGGGCAGGGCGCATGCGGCCGCTGTTTCTCTATGGTGCATCGCTGGTGCTTGCGTTCGGAATCCTGGGCATCCAGAGCCACAGCGAATTCATCTATTTCCGGTTCTGATGCGCGCTACGTTCACCAGTCTCAAGCGCCTTCTGCTCGCGAGCATCGCGTTCGTGCTCGGTGCGGCCGGGCTCACTCTTTTCGTCGATCCCCTGCAGTTGTTCCGCCCCTCGGGCTCCGCCTTCTATTCCGACGACACGCGCGTGCAGAATGCCGGGCTGATCCGCAGCCAGTCGTTCGACACCGCCTTCATGGGCACCTCGCTCGCGATCCATTTCCGCCAGAGCGATATCGACCGAGCGCTCGGCGTTCGCTCGCTCAAGCTGGCGATGACCGGCTCCAACTCGCGCCAGCAGGCCTTCGTGCTGGAGCAGGCGATCGCGCGCGGCGCAAGGCGCGTGATCTGGGAGATGGACGATTTCATCTTCGTCGATGCCGCCGATATCGAGGCCGATCCTTATCTCTCGGTCGATCTCTACCGCGGAACAGCGAAGGGCATCGCGTCCTATCTGTTCAGCGCCGCGATGGCGAAAGAGTCCCTGTTCGCGCTGCTGCGCTCGGTCCCGCCGCTACAGGGGCCGCTGACCCGCGCGGCGCCGTTTCTTCCCGTCAAGTTCGCGCTGGCTGATGTCGACGACATCTACGCGCTGCCGCGGGATTTCGACATTGCGCGCGAGTACAATGCGAAGAAGGCGCTCGCCGCCTTCGCCTACATCACGAGCCCCGTACGCAGCCGCTTTCTCGGCGAAGGCTACGGCTATGACGCCATGGTCAGGCATTTCGAGCGCGATGCCGTCGCCCTGGTCGAGCGCCACCCCGACGTGATCTTCGACGTCTACTTCCCGCCCTATTCGATCCTGCAATTCGTCGCGATGCGCGATGCCTCGCCGGCGACGCTGAAGATCGTCACCGATCTCACGGCCGTCATCGCGACCCGCCTGACGCAGCTTCCCAACGTCCGCCTCCACGATTTCCGCGCGATCAAGGCGGTGACGCACGAGCTCGGCAATTACGGCGACGTCATCCACCATTCTCCGGTGGTGGACGCGATGGTGCTGAAATGGCTGGCGAGCGGGGAGTATCGCGTCGATCCGAAAGCGCCTCTGAGGTCGCTGGATGAGCTGAAGGCGCAGGTCGAGGTATATCGGGTGCCGGGGCTGCCGTAGCCCGCATGAGCGAAGCGACATGCGGGGCCTCGCATTAGAGTCCCGGGTGTCGCTTCGCTCACCCGGGCTACGAGACTGCGATCGACTCCCGGTCTCGTGTCCCGGACGCGGTGCGGCGCGAAGTGCCGCTCCGCAGAGCCGGGGCACGAGCGCCGCTTTCCTACGCCGCCACCTCGTCACCGAGATACGCCACTGCGGCTTCGAGCCCGCCCTTGCCGTGCGGGATCTTCAGCGCGTTGAGGCCGATCTCGATCACCCCGAGCGTGCCGAGCAGCATCGGTGCGTTGATATGACCCATATGGGCGATGCGGAAGGCCTGGCCCGAGAGGTCGCCGATGCCGGTGCCGAGCACGACGCCGCACTTCTCCTTGCAATAGCGCTGCAGGATTGCCGGATCGTGGCCGTTGCTCATGGTCACCGTGGTCACGGTGTTGGAGCGCTCGCTGGCCTCCGCGACGTTGAAGCCGAGCACCTGGCCCTCCGACCATGCGCCGACCGCGCGGCGCGTGGCTTCGCCGAGCAGGCTGTGGCGGCGGAAGGCGTTCTCCAGCCCTTCCTCGTGCAGCAGGTCGATCGCCTGGCGCAGCGCGAACAACAGATGCACCGGCGCGGTGCCGGCATATTTGCGATAGTGCTCGCTGCCCTCGCGCTCGCTCCAGCTCCAATAGGGCGTCGACATGTTCGCCTTCTTGTGCACCTCGAGCGCACGCGCATTGGCGGCGACGAAGCCGAGGCCGGGCGGCGTCATCAGGCCCTTTTGCGAGCCGGACATCGCGACGTCGATGCCCCATTTGTCCATTTCGAATGTCATGCAGCCGAGCGAGGCAACGGTATCGACCATGTACAGTGCCGGATGGCCGGCTGCCTTGATCGCCTTGCCGATCGCCTCGATGTCGTTCTGCACGCCCGAGGCGGTGTCGACCTGGACCACGACGACGGCCTTGATGGTGTGCTCCTTGTCGCGGCGCAGGCGCTCCTCGACTTCGCTCGGCCGGACCGCGCGGCGCCAGTCGCCCTTGAGCACCTCGACCTCGGCGCCCATCAGCGCTGCCGCATTGCCCCAGCCGATCGCAAAGCGCCCGCTCTCCAGCACCAGCACCTTGTCGCCGCGCGACAGCACGTTGCTGAGCGCCGCTTCCCAGGCGCCGTGACCGTTGGCGATGTAGATGTAGGACTTGCCCTTGGTCGCAAACAGTTTCGAGATGTCGCTGAGCAGGCTCTCGGTCAGATCGGTCATCTGCTTGGAATAGATGTCGATCGCCGGACGATGCATTGCCCGCAGCACCTCGTCGGGCATCGTGGTGGGCCCGGGGATGGCCAGAAATTCCCGGCCCGCGCGAACGGTCATTGCTGTTGGTCCTTGTTTCTTGAGAACAGGCTGGTGGATCGCTGAGTTTTATCTTTACGCTGCGCTGCAGTGCAAGAAAAGCACGCAAAACGCGGGTCTGAGGTGGGCTAACGCTTCGTCTCGCGGCAGCCGGCGGCTTCCGCCTCTTCGACCGAGCAGAACCAGCGGGTGCCCTTGGCGATCTTCATCTTGATCTGGGTGTACCAGCGGCTGGTCGGCTGGTGAAATATGCACTCTCCGGCGCTGTTGACGTTGCCCTTGATGGTGCAGTCCGGGGAGGGCGCCACCGGTCCCGACGCCGAGGCGAGCAGCACCGCATGCGCCCCGTCGGGTGGCTTGGTCGCACCCAGGATGTGAGTCTTCTTGTTGCGGACGCGCCAGTCCCAGGGCGCGATGAAGGCGCCCTGCCACATTCCGGCTTTTGCCTCGCGCGCAGCCGCCTCGTCGAGCTCGTAGTCCCTGGAGAGGCGGGTGTAGGCCAGCGCCCAGCCGCTGCGCACCAGCCATTTCTGGATGTCCTCGCCGCCGACCTCGCAGCGCGCCACGGTGCGGCCGCGCCGGTCGATCGAACGGGCATGGCAGGCCCAGCTCTTGCCGTCAGCGTGTTTGGCGAGCTCGTCGCGCGCCGCGACGCCGCAGGTCCAGCGTTCGGCCTTGGTGTTGAGGCAGAGCTGATCGACCGCGGGCGCGTCGATGCCGCCGAGCCGGATCCGCGTGTTGCCGATCACGACGGCATCGCCGGCGCGGACCTTTGCCGTGCCGGTGATGTCGGCGGCCTCAGCCAGCGAGGGGAGAGCGAGGAGAGACAGCGCAATCAGGACTTTTCGCAACATGCCGGCCCGCGTGTTCAGGACAATTTCGATAGATCGCGCAATTGTGGTCGGCTTTTGGCCGTCGGGCCAGCTTATGCCTAACAGAGAGGCTTTCAACTTACCGTCATTGCGGCGGTCACTCGGTTCGTGTCCCGGACGCGGTGCGGCGTGCAACGCCGCTCCGCTGAGCCGGGGCACGAGAGCGCCTCACCCCCGCGCCATCGCCCGCTTCGCCAATGCCAGCCCCATCAGGACGAAAGCGGACGTCACCTCCGGACCACCCACCAAGATCCGCGTCGGCGTCTTCATCTTGTTCCACTCATAGGCGCGGAACGGGCCGCGGCGGCCGCCCTCGCCGATGGCGCCGACGATCACGTTCAGCGCCGGTGCAAAAGCGCGCGGGTCGGCGCCGAGATGGCCGAGCGCGATCAGCGCCAGCGCCGCGTCGAACACGTTCATCTCGGCGGCCATCAGCTCGCCCTTGACGTAGGACAGAACGCGATGGCGGATGAAGTCGAAATCGCCGTTCGGGTCGATCGCGGCCTGCGCCGCCAGCGGCAGCGCCAGGAAGGCCGCATAGCAGCGGCCGAAATAGGCGCTGTAGAGCTCCGGCAGGTAATAGATGTGCGAGCGCGGATTGGCGAAGGCGCCGCTCGCCGCCAGCCGCTTCTGGAAGCCGATGATGCGGTGCACCGTGGCGAGCCGCGCCGGCGTCTCCAGGATTTTCCAGCGCGCCAGGTTGCGGAAGCTCACTTCGAGAATGTCGAGATTGAGCGTCGGATCGAGATCGTTGCCGTAGGGACGCTCGCCCCGGAGGTTGTCGATCCAGGTCGCGACGCCGCCCTCGTAGTCGATATTCTCGTTGAGCGGCACGGTCACGCGCGGTTCATTGACGCCGGCGCGCACCTGGTAGCCGGCGTAGAAATCCAGCAGCGGCTGATCGATGATCGGATCGGTGCAGCCGGCCTGCGTCGCCGCCGAGATCGAGCAGGCAGTGGTGTCGCAATCCGGCACGTAGATGCCGAAGCCGAGGTCCTGCTTGATCTGCGCGAAGTAGCGCGAAAAGCGCGGATGCGGCGGCGGCGCCAGCGCGGTGACGACGTTGAAGCGCGCGCCGTCGATGCCCTCGACCTCCTCGCGGCTGATGTTGACGCAGAAATCCACCATGTCGGCGATGGCCCGCTCGGCCGCGATCTTGTCGGCCGGCGAGGCGAGCCCGGACTCGCCATAGCTCAGCAGCGCCTCGATGAAGAACGCATCGTAATAGGCCGAGCGGTGCCGGATCTGCACCGGCTCCCACATCGGCTCGGCGATCCCTCGCCAGGGCGGATTGACCACGGCATGCGCGGGCGAGCGCGCGATGAAGACACGGGCGAGGTTGAACAGCAGCGAGGAATTCTTGTAGCCGCGGGCGTTCAGCCCCGTGAGCGCCATGATCAGCTCGCGGCCGCGGAAATCCGGATCGCCGATCAGGTTGAAGGCGGCATAGGTCGGCAGGAAACCGTTCTTGCGGTAGGAGCCGAGCAGATGCTGCGCGCAGTCGCGGATGACGCCGTCGATCTGCGCCGCCGGCGGCGCCGAGCCCGTGAACATCGCCGGCGGCGGCTTGGGATGGTCGAGCGCAATGCTGTCGACGAGGTCGGCGACCGGCTGGCCGACCGCTGCCCAATCGGGCTCGGCCTCGTCGCGGGCGCGCACCAGCGCCTGGCGCAGCGCCGTCAGCCTGGCCTCGTCGCGCAGCTCGGGCAGTCCGGCCCGCCGCAGCAGCATCCGCAGCGCGGGATTGCCGAGCGCGGTCTTGTAGAATTTGGCCAGATGCGGATCGCCGCTGGCTGGCCCCGACAATACGGGATCGCACACATCGTAAAGCGAGGGGCCGTCCTTCGGCGCCAGCAGCGCCCGGCAGGCGGCGCCGGCAAAATAATGAAAGTTCATGAAATACCTGGTCGCGGGCACTTGGGCGGGTTCTGGCCGGGGGCCCCAAGCGCGCTCCAGCCACGCGCCACCCCCAGCAAGTCGTTGAAAAAGCTACCCGGATTCGCAGGAAATACAAATGTGATGAAAGTCACAGAAAAAGCCGGCACGAGGGCTGCATGATGAGCCCCCGGAAGGCTACGGGGACGCGAAAAAAGGAACGATTTGCGGCGGGGAATTAACCAACGGGTTCAATCGCTTAGCTCAAATTTTGGGCAATCTATTGCCCGCCACCCTATATGCGGTTAAAGGTTTGTTTGGTGCGGCGCCGCAAATTGCGCGCAATTCGGGGGCACATCCCCGGCCAATCCCTCAAACCTAAAGACGCTATCGCGCTACTCAAACAGTGTGCGCGCGCTTGGCTGGTCTTTGGCACAGGAAACGAACCGAGATGAATGTAAAGCAGCTCGACCTTTCCCGACGCACCATCGCGTTGGCCGCCGCCCTGATCGGCACGGCCTCGCTGGTGATCGGCGCCCATGCTGCTCTGAACATGCGTGCGATCGATGCTGCCAAGGCCGTCTCGACCGACCAGATCACCGGCTCGATCGGCCAGACCTCGCGCCTCGCGCTGGTCATCGGCAATGGACATTATCCCGACGCCAGCGCGCCGCTGACGCAGTCGATCAACGACGCCCGCGCGCTGTCCTCGTCGCTGCGCAAGAACGGCTTCGACGTCGACATGGTGGAGGACGCGACCAAGGACGACATGGTCCGCGCCGTCAACCGCCTGAAGTCCCGGATCAAGCGCGACACTGTCGTCATGCTGTTCTTCGGCGGCTACGGCGTGCAGGCCGGACGCGAGAGCTACATGCTGCCGGTCGATGCCGTGATCTGGAAGGAAAGCGACGTCCGCCGCCAGGGCGTCTCGATCGATAGCGTGATCGACATGATGAAGGAGCAGGGCGCCAAGGCCAAGCTCGTCGTCGTCGACGCCTCCCGCCGTAACCCATACGAGCGCCGCTTCCGCTCCTACAGCCACGGCCTCGCGCCGATCAGCGCGTCCGACAACGCGCTGATCCTCACCTCGGCCTCGCCCGGCAAGGTCGTCGACGACGGCAAGGGCGAGCACAGCGTGCTGGTCAGCGAGTTCCTGAACAACCTCAGTGCGAAGGGCAGCGCCGAGAGCGTCTTCAACAAGACCCGCGTCGCCATCTCCCGCGCCAGCGAAGGCGATCAGGTCCCGACAGTCTCCTCCTCGCTGCTCGAAGACGTCCATTTCGACGCAGCCGGCGGCTAGTTTTTTCAAATCAACGATCTCTCGTGCCCCGGACGCGGCGCATCATGCAATGATGCGACGCTGAGCCGGGGCCCAGTTTTTTTGACTGTCGCTGTGTGACGAGAACGGTCTCGGCTCAGCGCAGCAGCGTTACACGCTGCACGCGTCCGGGACACGAGGAAGCCTACTTCGCCGCTTCCGCGGCCATCACCGGACGCACCGGGTCGCCTTCGCGCAGCAACGCACCGGCGCGGGCGACGACGACATCGCCCTCATTGAGGCCGTCGCGGACCTCGATATTGCCGCCCGACATCAAGCCGACCTCGACACGCTTGGTCTCGACGCGGTTGCGGCGGATCACCTGCACCACGGTGCCGGCGGATGAATATTGCACTGATGTCAGCGGCACCGCGACGTTGCAGCTCTGCCCGGTCTTGATCAGCGCACGCCCGCTCGCCTTCAGCAGCAGCCGCTTCTGCGAGGAGATGCCGATATAGACCATGCCCTGCTGGATGTTCGGCTCGACGGTCGGGCCGATGCGGCGCACCTTGCCGTCGATGTCGCCGGCGCCTGCGATCCGCACGGTCGCCGGCTGATTGACCGCGAGCTTGCGCATATCGGTGGTCGCCACCAGAGCGACGAGATCGTATTCGCTGCGCGCCACGATGGTGAACAGGGCCTCGCCCTTGGCCGACGCGAAATTGCCGATCTGGGCGGTCGACGTCGCGATCACGCCCGCCACCGGCGCGGCGACCTGCAACGTGCCGCCCTCGGGAAGCGCCAGCCGCGCCAGCACCTGGCCGGCGGTGGTGGTGTCGCCGGCTTCCGCCAGCACGTCGGTGACCTTCAAGCCCGGACGTTCGGGCCGCACCGACGTCTCCGCCCGCGCGATGATCGTGCCGGTGGCCTCGACGATGTCGGAGAAGCAGGATTTTGCGACTTTCAGCACCGTGACCGCCGGCCCCTTGGGCGCGTCGTCATCGGCTCCGGCCGGAGAGGGACCGAGGATGACCATACCGGCGATGGCTGCGGGACACAGGCTTCGAGCAACGGCGCGGGGCAAATGACGCATCGGAAATTCCACGGGGGCTATGCCTCCAATCGATAGCAGATGGCAGGGCGGCGGACTATGGCAGCGTTGCCTCAAAAAGGAAGGCCACACCGCCGCTGGCCGTCGCAGCAAGTCTTTGATTAGTCGCGCGATTGGAGAACAGGTTCGCTTTTCCCGGGCGGCGCGCTGTGGTCGGCACTACTCCCAAAGTGCCGTGGCTCACGGTCTTCTCATCTGCCCGGGCCGCCTGTATTGAACTAGGATCAAGATGACGCGGCATCGCGGTCGCACAACTTTTGGTCGTGGTGGGATGCAGCGGTTCGTTTGCGAGCAGAACATCGTTCATTTCGAGCGGTTGCTCAACGAAACGGCCGACCCGACGGTGCAGAGCACCGTGCGCGCGCTGCTGGCGTCGGCCAGGCGCCAGTTGGCGCTGCTGAACTCGGCGGCATCAGGGGCCGATACGACGCCGCTCGAACAGCGTCGGCGGCAGCACGGCGACGCCGACACGATCCGACAACAATTCCAGCCGAAATTCGATGCCTCACCGCATCCTTACCTGCTGCTGGACCCCGGGCCGGGCCTGCTGATCGTCGACATCAATGATGCTTATGCAGCCGCGACCTTGACCGGCCGCGCCGACATCGTCGGCCGCTCGCTGTTCGAGATATTCCCTGATAATCCCGACGAGCCGCTCGCCGACGGCGTCAGCAATCTCTACAGCAGCTTGAGGATCGTCGGCGAAACCGGGCGGGCGCATGCCATGGCGATCCAGCGCTACGACATCCGGGATCCCGCCGGCACCTTCGTCGAGCGTCATTGGCAGCCGATCAACTCGCCGATCCACGATACCACGGGCCATCTGGTTTATCTGCTGCACCACGTCGAGGACGTCACCGCGCAGGTCGCAGCGCGGCCGTAAACGCCTCGTCAGCCGCGGCGCTCGCCCAGCAGCTTGCCGGTGGCCCGGTCGATCAAATGCAGGCGCGTGCAGGCCGGACAGGACACCGACACATGGGTGTGGTCGGCCGGCTCCTCGCCGAGCCGATGCTGCACGTTCATCCCGGTCTGCGGGCATTTGAAGACGATCTGACGGTCCATCGGCGAGATATGAAGCCAAGGTGCGGCCAACGAAATTACGGATGTTTACGTAGGTCGGCGGCGGTGCCCGTCACGGCAGTTTCAGGAACTCCACCCAGTTCGGCTTCTTGCCGGTGGGGTAGGATTTCAGCCTGGCCAGCGCGCCGCTGCCCTGGTCGATCGCATACACCGTCATGCTGTCGGAGAGCTCGCCGACCGCGGCGAGGTAGCGCCCCGTCGGATCGATCTGGAAGCCGCGCGGCTGCTTCTCGGTCGGCACGCTGCCGATCGTGGTCAGCTTGCCGCTGGCGGCATCGACCTTGTAGGCGGTGAGCGTGTTGGTGGTGCGCTCGGAGGCGTACAGGAAGCGGCCGTCCGGGGTGATGTGGATGTCGGCGGCCCAAGGCTTCTTGCCAGCCTCTTTCTCATTGAAGCCGTCCGGCAGCGCGGTGGTGCGCTGGATCTCGTCCCAGGCGCCGCTCTTGGCTTCATAGCTGAATGCAGCGACGTCGCCGTTCAGCTCGTGGACGAGATAGACGAATTTGCCATTGGGGTGGAATACAAAGTGCCGCGGCCCGGATTTTTCCGGCACCTTGTGAGCCGGCGGATCGTTCGGCGTCAGCGTGCCGGCTGTGGCATCGAACGCGAAGGCCAGCACCTGGTCCGAGCCGAGATTGGTCGCGAATACGAAGCGGTTGTCGGGCGAGGGCAGGAAGGCGTGGGCGTTCAGCCCGGTCGGGATCACCTGCTTCGGCTCGCCGGCGACGCCATTTCCGGCAAGCGGATTCAGCGCGACCTTGTTGCCGCCATAGGAGGCGCTGAACAGGAATTTTCCGCCGCGGTCGACGGCGATGTTCGCCATGCTGTCGGCGAGCGGTCCGTTGCCGATGGGGCTGAGCTGACCCGTCCCGGGATCGATCGCAAAGCTCACCGCGAGATACGGCTGTGAGCGGACACCGGCAATCAGCACGCGGTGGTCGGGCGTGATCGCGAGCGGCGTCGAGGAGCCGGGCTTGTCGACGCCCTTGAAGGCGGCGGTCTGCACCGGAATCATCTCGCCGCTGTCATCCATCTTGAACACGCTGATGTCGTTGCTGTCGGCGTTGCCGACATAGGCGAAGGTCTCGGCCATGCCGGCGCGGACTCCAGAAACGAGGGCGAGGAAGGTGAGGGTGGTGGCGATCGCAGCGCGTGGCGCTTTGGATGCTATGCGTCGTCGGGTCGGTCTCAACATGGGGCTCCTCCTCGCGGGCCGGTCGCGGCCTTGTCGTTTTGCCCAGGAGGTTAGCGGGCGGCGCGCCGTCGCACCAAATTCCAATTGGGATCAATCGATGCCGAAATTGTATCGGTCGCGCCGGGATGGGCTGCCGCACTGCTGCCGAGCAGGAGGACAGATGCATTGCGCCGCGCTGGCGCGCGCCAGTCATCCCGCACTGCAAAGGACGGCGATCCCATGAGTCCGTACACAGGGCGAAAACAGCCGATGCGGCTGTGAACCAATGGTGCGCGAGCGCATTGAACCGGCATGCCCAGTGAAAACGATCTCGAAGGCAAGCCCGACATGGGCGGCAAGCATGGCGGTCAAGCCGGCCAGCCCGAGCCGCCGCCTCGGCCGCGCGAAGGCGAGCGCGATGAGGACGTCGTGGCAAAGCGCCACACCGGCCAAACCGATCGCGCCTCGCCGCCGACCAAACCAAAATAGCGTCTTGCCGCGCGGTCGTGCCGCGCCTCGTGTTGGGAACGGCGGCATTGCCGTGTCGTTACCCGTCCCCGCAGGCGTGACAGATGGAAACGGAGGCTGGCTCGTGTTTTGGATTTATTGGAACACCGCCTGGTCGCTGATCATCAGCGGCATCATGGTCGCCACCATCGTGAGCCACCCCGATTCCGAGTTTGTCGAAGTGCAGGCCGACAGGCGGTAGGTGTGAACGTCCCGACTTCGCAGTGAGGTCTCGGTTTACGTCATGCTGCCGGGCATCAAAGGTTCGATCCTAAATTTTCGGAGCCAGGCAGCGGGCAGCGAGGGTGAGGATCGGTATGGTGAGTTAGCGTTTCCCTCCGGCTTCGGGAAGCGAGCACGAGGACAGCGCGTAGCCCAGCTGCGCCGTTTCCTAAGCTGAGCCGTCAACTTCCCCAAGACTGGCGGCTTACTCTTTGTGCGCCGCAAAGCTCTTTCGCGCGTGCCCCCGGGGCGACTAGGGAGGTTCGGCTCGATTTGCGCTGGCTCAATTCCGGCCGCCGCCGTCTCCCTACGTTAACATTTCCGGGTGGCGTTGCGATGCTCATCAGGACTAACGAAACAGGGCGTCGCTTGAACGATGGGCATTTGGCGGCTTTGGCAGGAGACCGCGTCTCATCCAGCGAGTTCAAGTATCGCAGGGGTACCGAGGTGTTTGGCGAAGGAGACGAGCCGGAGTACGTCTATGATCGTCTCCGGAGCGGTGCGAACCTACCGGCTGCTCTCGGACGGTCGCCGCCAGATCAACTCGTTCCATTTGCCCGGCGACATGTTCGGTTTCGAGAACGGCAAATCCCACCGCTTTTCCGCAGAAGCTCTCGTCGAAACCAAAGTGCGGATTGTCAGACAGCGTGCCTTGCTTTGCAGCATGGCTGATCAGGCAGGCGGCACGACCAAGCTTATCCGGCTGGTCACCCAGAATTTGCAGGATGCTGAAAGCCACATGTTGCTTCTGAGGCGGAAGACAGCGCTAGAGAAAGTTGCTGCCTTCCTTCTCGAAATGGACGAGCGCCAGTTCCGCCCCGATGTGATGGAGTTGCCAATGAGTCGTCGTGACATTGGCGACTACCTTGGACTGACGCTCGAAACCGTGTCGCGCGAGATCTCTATCCTTCGCGACGCCGGGCTCTTGCGCTTCGTTGGGACGACACAACGGCGGCTCTCGCTGCTGAATCGTGAGGAACTTAGCCGATACGACTCCTAGAGTCTGCACGCGAAGGCCTGGACACCTGGCCGACGAGGGAGCGTCGCCGCGTTAAGCCGCCGCCGCCTGCGCGGCCAGCAACTGCTTCAGCTTCGCCGCCGGCACGGCCGGGCTGAACAGCCAGCCCTGCATCTGGCTGCATCCGAGCTGGCGCAGCACCTCGCGCTGGGCTTCGGTCTCGACGCCCTCGGCGGTCGTCGCCATGTGGCGCGCGGCGGCCATGTGCACCACCGCCTGCACGATCGGCGATGAATCTTCGGACTGACCGATGTCACTGATGAAGCTGCGGTCGATCTTGATCTTGTCGAACGGGAAGCGGTGCAGATAGCTCAGCGACGAATAGCCGGTGCCGAAATCGTCGAGCGCGATGCGCACGCCGAGCTCACGCAATTGCTGCAGGATCGTCAGCGCCTCCTCGTCGTCGCGGATCAGCACGGTCTCGGTGATCTCGAGCTCGAGCCGTCCGGGCGCGAGTCCCGACTCCGCGAGCGCGGCGGCGACCTTGAGCGCCAGCGTCCGCGAGCGGAACTGCACCGGCGAAACGTTGACGGCGATGTGAATCTGGTCGGGCCAGGAGGCGGCTTCATGGCAGGCCTGCTTCAGCACCCATTCGCCGATCTCGCCGATCAGCCCGGTGTCTTCGGCGACGGGAATGAAGTCCGCGGGCGAGACCATGCCGCGCTCGGGATGGCGCCAGCGCAGCAGCGCTTCGCAGCCGGTGACGACATTGGCCGCGAGATCGACCAGCGGCTGGTAGTGCACCTCGAACTCGCCGCGAGCCAGCGCCTGGCGCAGATCGAGCTCGAGCTGACGGCGCAGCCGCGCCTTGGCGTCGTATTCGGGCGTGAAGATGCGGTAGGTGCGGCGCCCCTCCGACTTCGCCGCATACATCGCGAGATCGGCGCGCTTGAGCAAATCGTCGAGATTGTCGCCGTGATCGGGCGCGATCGCGATGCCGATGCTGGCATCGGTCGGGATGTCCAGGCCCTTGCAATCCACCGGCGTACGCAACGCCTTGAGGATTTCTTCCGCCAGTGCCGACAGCTCGGCCGGATCGCAGGTCGCGGCCTTGACGATGGCGAACTCGTCGCCGCCGAGCCGCGCGACGAGGTCGTTGCCGGAAACGCAGGCGCGCAGGCGGTTCGCCACCTGCCGCAGCAATTCGTCGCCGACCTCATGTCCCAGCGAGTCGTTGACGCCCTTGAACTCGTCGACGTCGATATAGAGGATGGCGAACGGCTTGCCCTGGCTGAGCTCGGCGACGCGCCGCTCCAGATGGCCGCGTAGCAGCACGCGGTTGGGCAGGTCGGTCAGCGCGTCGTAATGCGCCATATGCGCGATGCGCTCGTCGGCGCGGATGCGCGCCGTGACGTCGTCATGGGTCGCAAGCCAGCCGCCGGCGGCGCCGGGCTGGTTCTTGATCTCGATCAGGCGGCCGTCCGCGGTCTCGACGATGGAGCTCTGGGTGCGTCCGACATGGCTCAGAATGTCGTCGCAATAGACCTCGACGTCGCCGTGGAACGAGCCGGTGTCATGGCGGTGCCGGATCACGTCGCGGAAATCGGCGCCGGACTTCACCACTGCGGGGGACAGGCCGTACATCTCGATGTAGCGGCTATTGCAGACGATCAGTCGTTGGTCCTGATCGAACATCAGCAGCCCTTGCGTCATCGTGTTCATCGCGGTGTCGAGCCGCTGCTTTTCCAGCGAGAGCCGGTGTGTGACCTGGCGGAAGATCAGGAACAGCGTCAGCACCAGCAGGCCGATCGAGAGCACGGCGATGGTGACGAAGAATTTCGTCTGCGTATGCCATGTGGCGAGCGTCGCATCGAGCGACTTGGTCGCGACCACGACCAGCGGCTCGCCGGTCAACATGCGCGAGGCGACGATGCGGTCCTTGCCGTCCATCGGGCTGGCGAGCTGCATCGTGACGAAGGTGCGCTCGAACACCGCCATCTGCTCCGGCGTGCCCTTGCGAAAGTTCTGGCCGATCATCGCATCGACACGCGGAACGCGCGCCAGCAATTGGCCGTTCTGGTGGTGCATCGCGATGGAGGAGTCCTCGCCGAGCCCGGTCGAGGCGAAAAAGGATTCGAGTTGGTCGGGCGTGATCGCGCGCGAGATCACCCCGAGAAATTCGCCATGCGGGCCGGACACGCGCCGGGCGAACACGATCGCCGGTCCGTTGCCGAGCCGGCCGGGGACGACCTCGACCTCTTCCTGCGCGGCAGGATCGTTCCTGAGGCGGTTGAAGTAGCCACGGTCGGCGACCGAGATATCGGCGACCGGCCAGCGGCGCGACGAGTTGATCAGCATGCCGCTGGAATCGAACAGATTTGCGCCGGCGACGTCGGACCAGCCGCTGGCTTTTGCACGCATCACCTCGTGCATCGCCAGCGTGCCCATCTCGCTGCGAAATATGTCGGCGGATTCGATGCCGTGACTCTCAAGTTCGGCGAGGATGCTCTTCTGCAGCACCGCGAAATCCTCGAACTCGCGGTCGAAATGCCGGGCCAGCAGGCGCACGGAGCTTTCAAGGCTGTCGCGGCCGCTCTCGATCGCGTTCTGCCTGAAGCGGTCGACGGTCAGCGCGGTGCCGATGGCCATTGCGACCATCAGCACGAAGCCGCCCGCGATCAGCCATGTCAGTGGCGCTCCCCGCCAGCGACGGAGCAACGCGCGCATGCGTGCGGTCCATCGGATCGATGTGCCCATGCAGCCCTCCCGTGGACGCAAGGTGCAGCAAAACCGACAAGACCCCGTTACCAGCGAAGGTTAAGGAACTATGAATCGGAGTGGAATCAGTGGGTTGGTTCCGGCGCGGAGTTTTGTTGGGCACCAAAGCCTCCGCAGCGTCATGGCCGGGCTTCGTCCCGGCCATCCACGTCTTTTGTCGCGGCACAAAGAACGTGGATGCCCGGGACAAGCCCGGGCATGACGATCGCGGTGCAGTTTTCACCGCTTGATCTCCCAGTTCTGCGCTTCCGCATTGCCCTTGGCGAACATCTCGGGGACATCGAACTGGCCGGTCTTGAGGTCATAGCGGCATTTCCAGTCGGCCAGCCCCTTCACGGCGACGTTCTTCGGATGCTTGTCCATTTCGCCCGACAGCGAGATCAGCAAATAGCGGTTGTCGGGCCAGTCGACGCCGAGCCAGCGATAGGCGGTTTCGGTGCCTTTCATCAGATTGGCCGAGATGTGGTAGTCGAGCTTCATCTTCCTGGTGTCGGGACGGCTGTGGAAATAGGCCCAGGCGAGATCGCCGAGTGATTTCTTGGTCGCGCTGACGAAGGCGCCGTTTTCGACGTGATAGAGAAACAGATCCTGCTCGCCGGAGCCGGTCTTCTGCATCCGCACCAGCCATTGCGAGTCGCTGGTGAAGCGGAAGCCCGAGGGATACCCCTGCTCGGGCTTCAGCTCCGTCATCTGCTCGCCGTGCCGCGCCCAGGCCTGCCATTTGATGTCGAAATCCCCGCTATCCTTCATGTATTGCTCGAGCCTGACGGTCTTGTCCGGCGAGGTGAAGGCGAGCTCGGCATCATCGGAGAGGACGAAGCCGGACGGCGGGCCGGAGGCCGCAAGGGCAGGGGCGGCGGCGAGCGTCAGGGCAAGCGCCAGCCACCAGTCAGGACGGCGAAATGCGGTCACAGGAAAATTCCTTAAAGAATGCCGCGATGCGGCCTCGCATGATTTGACGCCGGCGCCGTGGTGCCGGTTCATCCTTGATAGGCGCCAGGGCGGGCTATCATCCCATCGACCGTCTTGATGCCGCAGCCAATTCGGCGCACCTTGCCGCCCTCGGTTGATTTGCCACCCAAGGTTCTTTTCCGATGATGACCGCATCCAAGGCCTTCATTGCTTTCTGCCTGCTCGCGATGGCCGGCACGGTTCTGGTGATCGGTCCGACCGAGCTGCGACGCCTGCTGTCGGACGGGACCAAGACCGCTGTTGCCGCCAAGCCAGAAGCCAAGGTCGAGGCCAAGGCTGAGGCCAAGGCTGACCTCAAGCCTGACCTCAAGGCTGACCTGAAGCCGGACCAGCCGAAGCTGGCCGCCGTTACGCCGTCTGCGCCTGTATCCGCGCCGGCGGCGGTCCCTGCGCCCGAGCCCAAGCCCGAGCCAGGTGCGCTGGCCGAGATCCAGAAACAGGTCACGGCGCTGCCCGACCTCGCACCGGCCAAGCCGCCGGCAGCGGTCGCGGACACCGGCCC
The DNA here is from genome assembly GCF_002266465.3 of Bradyrhizobium symbiodeficiens. Taxonomy (NCBI): domain Bacteria; kingdom Pseudomonadati; phylum Pseudomonadota; class Alphaproteobacteria; order Hyphomicrobiales; family Nitrobacteraceae; genus Bradyrhizobium; species Bradyrhizobium symbiodeficiens. Next base: position 476,416 of record NZ_CP029427.2, read on the forward strand.
CCGTTTCGACGTCGCCCGCGTCGACGATCACGGCGAGGCGGCTGTCATTGCGGGCCGTGCCGTGCCGGGTGCCAAGGTCGAGCTGCTGCGCGACGGCAAGCCACTCGATACCGTGACTGCCGACGCCTCGGGTCAGTTCGTGATGACCCCGCCGCAGCTTCCCGCCGGTTCCTATGAATTGACGCTGCGGGCCAGGGCGCCGGATGGCACGGTCACGCAGTCGGGCCGGACCATGCCGGTCACCATCGCCGAGGCGGCGCCGCCGCCCGCGCGCCCGGCACCCGTTGCAAGGCAAGAGCCGAAGCAGGCCGAGAAGCCGGACGACAAATCGGATGTCGTGGCGTCCCTGCCGTCGGCCTCGTCGCATCTCGCCTCGGCCTCCGACAGGCCCGCGGCGCGGCCGAGGCCAGTCGGCGCGCCGAAACCCCGGGTGATGGCGCGGGCGCCGGCGGCGACGACGGTTGCATCCGCCTCGCCCGCGGAAATCCTCAATGCCGCCCCGGCGGAGACAGGCAGCCGGGTGATCTCCCGCGGTGACAGCCTGTGGGCACTCAGCCGGCTCGCCTATGGCGACGGCGCCCGCTATGCCGTGATCTTCAAGGCCAACCGCGACAAGATCCACAATCCCAATCTGATCTACCCCGGCCAGACCTTCGTGATGCCGCAAAAGGCGGAGTGAGGGCGTCTTCCTTCCCGTCTTACTGGGGGCGGCCGCGTTTGAGAGAGCTTCGCCGCGGCGATCTTTCCAGACGCCCGCGACGCTTTGCCCTGTGTCCTTTCGGAACGATCGGTTCCCTCGCGAGTCATCCCGATACGGCGCAGTGCGCGCGTGGGCAGCTGGGAGGAGGCCGAATTGGTCAGGTCAGCGGTCATGTCGGGACGCATGGGACTGGCGCTGGCGGGCGCGACCGTCCTGATCGCGGCGGTGCTGTTGCCTGCGAGAGCCGAGGCGCAATTCGGACTGCGCGGCGGCCCGCTCGGCGTCGCGCGCTTCGCCGTCGGCCACATGATGGGCCTGTCGCGCCTGCGCCATTCCCGCATGGCGGTGCGAAGCAGCCGATACCGCTCCGCCGCGCTGAGGTCACAAGATCCGCGCGGCGCAGAGCGCGGGCAGCCTGCCAATCCTTACGTTCTGCGCGCTGCGCTCACGGCGCAAGCTGCACTTGCGGGCTGGCACGGCGGCCGCCGCACGCAAGGCTGGTGGCGTCATCCGGATGGCAACTATGGCTGGGTCGGCCCGGTGTTCTGGCCGTTCGCGCATGACGACCTCACCAATGCCGTCGTCCTCGGCGATGCGACCAGCCTCTCGCTCTACGGCTATGGCGACATCTATGCCGCGATCTTCGCGCCCTATGCTGCGACCGAGCTCGCGGCCTACACGGCATCGCAAGGCCGGCGCGGCCGGCGCGTCCCGACCGCGGAGACACTCTGCGACGCCAGCGACACCGGCGGCCTGCCCGTCGAACGCATCGCAGAGGCGGTGCAGCCGAACGAACTGCAGCGCACCGCGCTCGACGAGCTCGCATCGGCCTGGAATGCCGCGCGCGACACCATTCGCGCGGCCTGCCCGGCACAGGTCCCCACTACGGCCGCGGACCGCCTCGGCCTGATGCGCGAGCGGCTCGAGGCCATGATCAAGGCCATCGACGCGGTCGCGCCGCCGCTGGCCAAATTCACCGACCTGCTCGACGACGATCAGAAGGCAAAGTTCGAAGCGCTCGGCAAGGGCCGCCGCGTCGCTCTCGCGGCCATGCAGCGCAAGGATGTGAGCAAGGACGCCAAGGCGTCGAGCGCCTGCGACCCCGACAGCGATCCCCGCTATGACGAAAAGCTGCAGCGTCAATACGAGCAGCTGGTGCAGCAGCAATGGCCGGCGAACGACATCGCCACCACGCTCCGCCTCGACGACACCGCCCGCGCTCGCTTCGAAGTGCTCCAGGACACCGCCCTACGCACCATGCAAACGCTCAGCGCCTGTCCGTCACAGACGCCGGAGACCCCGCAGGCCCGCCTCACCGCCGTGAAAGCGCGGCTGGAGACGATGCTGCAGGCCGTGAACGGCGTCGCTGATGCGCTCGACGATTTCGAGGCCGACCTGAGTGACGAGCAGAAGGCCGGCTTCGAGGCGATCGGACCGAAGCGGGGAGCGTGAGGCGCGACGGCAACGGCGCCTCACCTGAAAACCGTCAGCCGATCTCCCGCCTGATCTTCGCGGCCGCATCGCACATCGCTTTCAGCTTTCCGAACGCCGTCGCGCGCGGCATGTATTTCATGCCGCAATCGGGCGCTGCGATCAGGCGATCGGGCGAGACATGCTTGAGCCCGTTGCGGATGCGCTCGGCGACTGTGTCGACGCTCTCGATCGCGGGGTCCGCGAGGTCGAGCACTCCGAGCATGATCTTCTTCGATGACAAATCCTTTAGCACGCCGAGGTCGAGCTTCGGCTGCGCCGCCTCGATCGAGATCTGGTCGGCAATGGTGTCGTCGAGCTCGGCCAGGAAAGAATAGCCGGCCGGCTTGTTCGAGCCGGGAACGACGGCGGCGTAGCCGAAGCAGAGATGCACCACGGTCGGCACCGTGATGCCTTGCAGCGCGCGGTTGATCGCCTTGACCGCATAGCGCTTGGCGAGCTCGGGATTGTTGCGCACCCAGGGCTCGTCGAGCTGGATCACGTCGGCGCCGGCCTTTTGCAGATCGAGCGCCTCGGCATTGACGGCCTCGGCGAGCGCCATCGCGAGCTCTTCCTCGTCCTTGTAGAACTCGTTTTTGGCCTGCTGGCTCATCGTGAACGGGCCGGGCAGGGTGATCTTCGCCGCGCGGTCGGTGTTCTTGCGCAGGAACTGCATGTCGTGCAGCTCGACCGGTCCCTTGCGCTTGATGGGGCCGACGACGCGCGGCACCGGCGTCTGGGTGTTGCCGGTGCGCGCCACGATCATCGCGGGATTGTCGCCGTCGATTCCTTCGAGCGCGGTGGCGAAGCGATTGGAATAGCTCTCGCGGCGGATTTCGCCGTCGGTCACGATGTCGATGCCGGCGCGTTCCATGTCGCGGATCGCGACGATGGTGGCATCGTCCTGAGCTTCCTCCAGATGCTCCGCCGGCAACCGCCACATGTCGTGCAGGCGGGTGCGCGGCACCACCTTCGACAGCATGGCGCGATTCACCAGCCATTCCGGCTGCGGATAGCTGCCGACCACGGTGGTCGGCAGGATGTGCGTTGGCATGGGCATGGGGTTCTCCTTCTTATTGTTGTTGAACGCGTGAGTTCAGGCCGCCCGCGTTGCCGCGACTGAACCCTCGTCCTTGACGGGATTACTGAGGATGCCGATGCCGGAGATCTCGATCTCGACGGTGTCGCCGCCCTTCATCCACAGTGGCGGCGTGCGATAGGCGCCGACGCCGCCGGTCGTGCCTGTCACGATCACGTCGCCGGGCACGAGCTCGGTGAAGGTCGAGCAATAGGCGATCAAAGCCTGTACGTCGAAGACGAGATCGGAGATCGGCGCCTTCTGCACCTCGACGCCGTTGAGCCGTGTGATCAGCGTCTGCTTGGTGACGTCGGTCAATTCGTCGGTCGTGACCATCCATGGCCCGAAGCCGCCGGTGCCGGCAAAATTCTTGCCCGGCGCGAATTGCGAGGTGTGGCGCTGCCAGTCGCGGATGCTGCCGTCATTGTAGCAGGCATAGCCGGCGACATGGCCGAGCGCGGCTTCCCGCGAGATGCGGCGGCCGGCCTTGCCGATGATCACGGCCATCTCGCCTTCGTAGTCGAAACGCTCGGATTCCAGCGGCCGGATCATCGGCTGGCCATGGCCGACCTGACTGTTGGCGAAGCGGGTGAAGATCATCGGATGCGCCGGCGTCGGATGGCCGCTCTCGGCCAGATGCGTGGCGTAATTGACGCCGATGCAGAAGATCTTGTCGGGATCGGGCACTGTCGGCAGCAGGGCGACGTCCGCAAGCGCGTAGTCGGGTGTCTCGCCGGCAAGCTTCCTCAACGCGTCGAGCGAGCCCTTCGTCAGCAGCGCCTTCAGTGTCGGAGTGGCCTTCAGGCGCTTGCCGGCGTCGATGACACCCTTGTCGGTGACGATGCCGTAGCTCGCGGTGCCTGAGATGGTGAAGCTTGCGACTTTCATGGTCAAACACTCTCTTCGATGGAGGAAACAAAGTCGTTGATGGGAAGCGCGATCTCGCCATTGCGGATTGGAACGCATGATGGCGGGAAGTCCTGGCGGAAGCGGGCGCCGGCCGCTTCGGCGCGGTCGAGGAAGCGCTCCAGATGAGCCATCGCGCCGGTCGGCAGATCGTGCAGCACCATCAGCGTCCAGGGTTGCCGGCTGCACTGATCAAGTGCGCGCTCGGTCCAGCCGTCAGGATCGGCCCAGTCGCGTGGAATGGAATTCCAGAGCACGCAGCTGTGTCTGTTGCGGGTGAGATAGTCGACCACTGACGGCTTGAGCAGCCGCTGGTCCAGATTGCCGCCGCCACCGAACGGCCGGAACCAGCGATTGGGATGCGCGAGGTCGCCGATCGCAGTTTGCGTGCGGCCGATCTCGTTCTCCGCGGTGTCGCGCCCGGATTGCTCGCCGAGCGGAATGCTGTGCGTAAAAGTGTGGTTGCCGATCCAGTGTCCCTCGCCATGCGCGCGCTCCGCAAGCGCGCGCCGCGCGGGGTCGGCCAGCTTCTCGCCGATGACGAAGAAGGTGGTCGTGATTCCGCGTGCGCCCAGAATATCGAGCACGCGCGGCGTCACGTCGGGATCGGGGCCGTTGTCGAATGTCAGGGTCAGATCGTACACGTGGCTCGCCTCACGTCGCCGGCTGCAACGCGCCCACGGCGGCGTCGTCGTTGGCCTGGCCGGCGCGGGTGCCGGTCTGCCAGATCGCCGCCTTGCGCTCGATCCAGCGGATCACGGCGTTGAAGCCGATGGCGAGGAACAGCACCAGCAGCACGCCCGCGAACACGTGCGGGCTGTCGAGGATGGTGCGGTAGCGCGAGATCAGATAGCCGATGCCGGCCGAGGAGATCAGCATCTCCGAGACCACCACGCCGACGATCACCAGCGCGCCGCCGACGCGCAGGCCCGACAGCACCGTCGGGATCGCTGCCGGGATGATGACGCGGACCAGCCGCTGGCTCAGCGTGGCGCCCATGCTGCGGGCGGCGAGCAGAAGCTGCGGATCGATGGTCTGGATGCCGGCGGCGGTTGCGAGCATCGTCGGCAGGAAGCCGTAGATCGAGGCGAACGCGATCTTGGACTCCGAGCCGATGCCGAGCCACACGGTGAAGACGGGATAGAGGATCACCAATGGCACCGCATAGAGGCTCGACACCATCGGCATGATCAGGATGCGCGGCCGCGGCAGGCTGCCGACGATGGCGCCGAGCAGGATGCCGCCGCCGCAGGCGAACGCCATGGAGACCACGACCTCGTAGAGCGTGACCGCGAGCGCATGGCCGTATTCGCCCGCGTCGGTCCATCCGGCGATCAGCGTGGACGACAGCGAAGGCAGGAACAGCTCGGCAATGAGTCCGGTGCGTGGCAGCAGCTCCCACAACGCGATCAACCCGATCACGATCAGATATCGCAGCGACTTCGCACTGATTCTGATTCTGGTTCTGGCGCTCATCATCGTGTCACGCCGATTTGCGGATATGCCGCCAGATGCGGTCGCGCAGGCTCCCGAACGCATCGCCGCTCAGCATCTCGTAGGTGCGAGGCCGCGGCAGCTGGACCTGGAGATGGTCGACGATGCGGCCGGGCCGCGCCGACATCACGATCACCTCGTCGGCGAGATAGACCGCTTCGGTCAGGCTGTGCGTGACGAACACGACGGTCTTGCCGGTGGCAGCCCAAATGCGCAGCAGCTCGTCGCCCATGGTCATGCGGGTCTGCTCGTCGAGCGCGGCGAACGGCTCGTCCATCAGCAGCACGGGCGGATCCTGCACAAGGCCGCGCGCGATCGAGACGCGCTGCTTCATGCCGCCGGAGAGCTCGTGCGGATGGCGCCGGCCGAAACCGTCCAGCCCGACCAGCTTGAGCGCATCCTGCGCCTTGGCGCGCCGCTCGGCCTTCGGCACGCCGCGCAACGCCAGCGGAAACTCGACATTGTCCTCGGCGGTCAGCCACGGGAACAGGCTCGCCTCCTGGAACACCACGCCGACTCTATCAGGGTCAGGCTGCAGGATCGGCGCACCGCTGATGGTGATGGTGCCCGCGGTCTGCTGGCGCAGGCCCGCCATCATCATCAGAAGCGTGGACTTGCCGCAGCCGCTGGGGCCGACCAGCACGACGAAGCGGCCGGGCTTGACCTCGAGCGAGACGTCCTCCAGCGCGACAACGTCCTGCGACCGGGTCTTGAACACCTGGCCGACATTCGTCACCTCGATCGCGCCGGCGCGCGCTGCCGGCTTCAATTGGGTCACGTTCGCCAATGGCTGCATCGCGTTTCCACCCATCTGACAAGTTCGTTGAAGGTCATGGCGATCGCGGCGACCATCACGACGCCGGCGAGGAGCTGTTTCATCTGGAAATTCTCGCCCCAGGTCGCGATCTGGTGGCCGATGCCGTCGCGCGAGGCGTACATTTCGGCAAGGATCACGCCGGTGAGGTTGAAGATCATGGAGATCCGCAACGCCTCCAGCAGCACCGGCAGCATGCTCGGCAGATAGACCCGGAACGCGGTCTGCATCCGCGTGGCGCCATAGGAGCGCGCCACCGTGAGATGCTCGACCTTGACCGACTCCACCGCCGTCGTGGTCGACATGATCACGATGAAGATCGTCGAGAAGAAGCCGAAGCCGACCTTCTGGGCGAAGCCGACGCCGAACACCAGGATGAACATCGGCAGGAAGATCGATTTCGGGATGCTGAAGGCGAAGAACAGCAGCGGCTTGGCGACGTCGGCGAAGTAGCGGTTCTCCGCGACCAAAAAGCCGATCAGCGCGCCGAACGGCACGGCCAGCGCGAACGCCGTCAGCACCTCGGTCGCGGTGACCATCAGATCTTTCTGCACCGCGGCGCGCTGCAAGAGATCGCCGAGCGTCGCGAACGTGTCGGACGCCGACGGCAGCAGGCGGGGATTGACGATGCCGGTGCGCGACAGCGCCTCCCACAGCGCCAGGACCGCGAGGATGATCGCGATCCGAGCGAGGTTGATGGCAAGCGAGCCCTGCATCGTTACGGCTTGGTCGGGACGGGCTTGAACTTGGTCGAGATCACGTCCTCGGCCGGCACGATGTCCTTGAGCCCGCCGAGCTTGGCGAGATCGAGCGACAGCTGCACGGCGGCGCTCACATTGGCCGCGCCCATGTCGCCGCTGGTCTCGAGCTTCATGATGGTGTTGTCGTATTCGAGGGCGGCGATCTCCGGCGGCATTTCGTAGAGCTCGGCGATCAGCTTGACGGTGACGTCGCGGTTGGCGCGCATGAAGGCGACCGCGCCGTAGAGCGCGTTCACGGCCTTCTGCACCAGCTGGGGCTTCGCCTCCGCGAGCTTGTCGAGCACGATCCAGCCCGCGGTGAGGTTCGGCGGCACCGCGGTCGAATAGTCGAGGATGGACTTGGCTTCGCCGGATTTCGAGATCTGGAAGCTCAGCGGCGAATAGACCACGGCGGCCTCGACATTGCCGGCGAGCAGGTTGGGCACCAGGCCGCCGCCGCCGACGGGAACGCGCGTGAAGTCGATCTTCTTGTCCTGGATGGTCCACAGCGCGAGCAGGTCCGAGCCCGAGCCGGCCGCGGTGATCGCCACCTTCTTGCCGTTGAGATCCTTGACCTCGAGCGTCGATTTGGTCGGCACCATCAGCTGCCAGCCGAAATTGCCCATCGCGGCGTTGGCGACGATGCGCGACATCACGCCTTTCTTGCGTCCCGCGGAGACCAGCGACGGCGGATCGAGAATGATGTCGGCCGCGCCCGCGGCCATGCCCTCGAAGGTTTCGGCGCCGCTGCGATAGATCGTCAGCTCGGCCTGGATGCCTTCCTTCTCGAACAGCTTTTGCCGCACCGCGGTCTCGGCGATCGTCGTCGGCCAGTAGGTCTTGGTGGGCAGGCCGACGCGGATGGTGTCGGCGGCGTTCGCAGGGCCGGCCAGCATGGTGGCGGCAACCAGCGACATGAACGCGTGGCGTCGATTGATCTTCATTGTTTTCTCCCGGTTTCTGTTTTTTTACGTGCCGGATTTGTCCGGATCGTCAAATCGTGCGGCTCACCTCCGCGATGCGCGAGGCGGCGAGCTCGACGAACTCCTTGGTGGTGCCGAAATGCTTTGACAAGGCGCGAACTGCCGCATCGGCATCGCGCTTCGTCACGGCGGCGACGATCGCCGCGTGCTCGGCCTCGACGTCGCGCGGCTTGACGCCGGGCTCGCGGCGGATCGAGAGGCGGCGATATCGCTCGCTCTGCTCGTGCAGCACGTCGCGGAAGCCGAGCAGCCATGGCGAGCCGCAGGCGTTGACCAGCGCACGGTGGAAAATGCGGTGACGGATCACCCATTCCTCGTAATGCACCGTGGGATCGTCGGGATAGTGATAGGGGACGGCCTTCAGGGCCGACCAGGTCGATTTCACCGACGTGAGCCAGGCATCGTCGCCGCGCTCGATCGAGCGTCGCAGCGCGAGCCCCTCGATATCGATCCGCGTCTGCGTCACGTCGGCGAGATCGGCGAGCGACACCGGGCTGACGCGAAAGCCGCGCTGGTCCGAAGCCTGCACCAGGCCGTCGGCGACCAGGCGCGACAGCGCTTCGCGGACCGCGGCAAGGCTCACCGAAAACTGCTTGGCGATGCCTGCGATATGCAGCTTCTGCGCCGGCAGCAGCCGCGCGGCCAGGATATCGGCGCGCAGCCGCTCATGCAGCGCCGAGGTCAGGCTGCGCGGACCGTCGCCCGGGCTCCCGGACATATCGAACTGAAGCGGACCCATCCGGCGATGATCGCAAGCACGCGCCGATCGGTCAACAGAAAATCGAAAATCGATTTTTTGTAGCCTCCTGGTTGAGCGCGGGCACAAGCCGCACGCTCGAAGCGATCACCCGCAGGCCCAGTCGAACTTCATCTGATTGAAATCGAGCTGCGCATTGCCGCCGCCGAAATTGTAGCCGCCGAAATATTCCTCGAACTCGACGTAGAACGGGCTCATCTCCGGCACCGCCTGGCACGGCCGCATGGTGCCGCCGAGATGGTTGGGCGCGTGGTCCTTGCTCCAATCGTGCAGGCGGAAATTGTCGCGGCCCGGCTTGCCGCCGGCATAATAGTAATAGGGCTGATAGCCGGTCGGCGGATTGCTGCGAACGTGCTCGTCTTGCGGACCCTTGCCGGCGTTGGGATCATCAGCGCGCGGCGCGAGCGCGATGGCGCGGGTCTCAGCGAGATCGGCGCGCGGCGATCCGCCCAGCATCTTCCTGGCAAAAGGCGGCGCCGCCTCGCAGAAGGCGCAGGCGCCGCCGACATCGAGCCAGCGCGGCCGCTCCGCCGTCGCCAGCGCAAGCGGCGCTGGCGGCGTCGCGAACGGACCGTCATATTCGGCACGCGTCAGCAGCAGCGCGGCATATCCGTAGTCGAGAATGTCCGTCATGCGTGACAGCCGCGGATGCGGAGTGCGCGCCATCACCGCCTCGCGCACTTCAGGGTCGTCGGGCGCGCCGCCGTCATTGTGATCGGGCGCGGTGGCAAAGAACGACAACGCGACGATGTCCTCGCCATGCACGCGATAATCCTCGGGCAGCAGCAGCGTGAAGCCGTGCATGAGCGGAAAGCCGGTGACGGGATCGAGCGGCCATTGCGCGCTCGTGATGCCCGGCGGCAGCCCATACACCCAGCCCTGGTCGCGCGCCCGGTCGACGGGACGCCCCAGCATCTGCAGATCATAAGCACGCGAAGGCAAGGCAAGCGCCACGGGTGGTCTCCATCCGGATGGTTGCCTCGCCGTTGAGGCGAGGGTTAGTCGCGGGGAGCGGGGATGGGGTTCGTGAGGGGAGGCGAGGTAAAGCGCTCCCTCGGTGTTTTGCCCGACGTGTCAAACAGCCGTGCAAGCGAGCGTCCAATCGCCCTTTGTAACTCGTTGATCTTGCAGGCCCCGTCTACTGTGCATGGGGTTGTTTTCGCGTTTTTCGCCAGCGACTACCCGCGCCGTCGCGCCACCGACGCATCCACCACGTTCTCGACTTCCTCGCGCCAGTTCAGGATCTCCATCGCCAGCACGGGGTGATTGAACCCCTTGAGCTGGAGATCGTCGAGCGGCTGCGCTTCGACCCATTGCTCGACGATGCCGTAGACGCGGCGGCTGACCACGATCTGGTTGGGCTTGGCTTCGCCGCAGAGTCGCGAGGCGAGGTTGGTGACGCTGCCGATCGCGGCATATTCCAGCCGCTGCTCGAAGCCGACCTGGCCGAGCGTGGCATAGCCGACCGCGATGCCGATGCCGAAGCCGAGGCTGTGCCCGCGGTTGCGCCAGCGTTCGGTCAGCGGGCCGATCGTCTCGCGCATCTCCACCGCCATCTTCACGGCGCGCTGGGTGTGATCCTCGAACTGGATCGGCGCGTTGAACAGGATCATCACGCCGTCGCCGGCATATTTGTCGAGCGTGCCCTCGTATTTGAAGATCAGCTTGCCGAGCGCTGCGTGATATTCGCGCAGCACGTTCATCGCCTCTTCCGGCTCGGTCGCTTCCGTGAACGCGGTGAAGCCGCGCAGATCGCAGAACACCACGGTCACCTCGCGGCGCTGGCTGGTGAGCAGGCCTTCCGGGCTGTCGGAGGATGCGATCAGCTGCGCCACCTGCGGCGCCAGGAAGCGCTCCAGCTTGCGGATGCGCTCGATCTCGCCGAGCTGGGTCTTGACGCGCTCCTCCAGCGACTTGTTCCAGTCCTTGAGCTGCTCGGTCTGCTCCTTCAGCTTCGCCGCCTGCTGTTGCACGGTCTCGTGCGCAGCGGCAAGCTCGCGGCCCTTGTGATCGACCTCGGTGAACAGCCGCGCATTGCGCATCGCCAGCACCGCCTGGTTGGCGAAGGTGCGCATCAGGCCGATGATGCTGGCGGCGAACTCGCCGCTCGCGCGACGCAGCACCACCAGCGCGCCGAGCGTGCCCTGCTGGTCGACCAGCGGCACGACCAGCACCGAGTGGAAGCCGGCCGCGATCGCGACCTCGCGCAGCGGCTGCTCGGGGGCGTGGTCGATGTCGGCAAGCGCGATCGGCTCGCCGCATCTCGCGGCATCGCTCAGGATGTTCTCGCCTTCGTCGATGGTGACGTGGGCGGCGTCGACAGATCTGTCGATGCCGCCGGCCTCGACCAGGTTGAAGCGGCGCGTCTCGGCATCGAAGCCGTAGATCAGCACGGCGTCGGCATGGGTGATTTCGATCGCGCGCGCGGCGATCGTCGGCAGCACGGCGTTGAGATCGAGCGAGGAGGCGACGGCGCGGCCGACTTCCTCCAGCACCTTCAGCTCGTTGATCGACTGCGCCAGATCGCGCGTGCGCTCCTCGACCTTGGTCTCCAGGTCCGAATAGGTCTCCTGGAGCTGGCCGGCCATGCGGTTGAACTGGCTGGCGAGATCTTCCAGCTCGTCCGATGTCTTCACGTCGATGCGGTGGCTGAAATCGCCTTCGCCGAGCCTGTGCGCGCCGTCGCGCAGCGCCGTGATCGGGATGATCATGCGGCGCGCGAGCAGCGTGCCGGCAAGGATCGCGACCATCAGGCCCATGCCGATCAGCAGCGCGATGCGCACCAGCTGGTCGCGGATCGGCATCAGGGCCTGCGTGGTCGGCTGCTCGAACAGCACGCTCCAGCCGAGCTTCGGCACGGTGCTGGCGGCGCTCATCACCGATTGGCCGTTGAAGTCGGTGCCCGAACTGTCGCCCTCATGGCCGGGCGCGATCGCGGCTGCGACCTGCGGCAGCTTCGACAGATCCTTGCCGATCTCGGGCCCCTTCGACGACGTCGCCAGCACGCGGCCGCGGGGATCGACGACATAGGCAAAGGCGGCCTTGCCGACTTGCGCGTCGGACAAATACTCGGAGAGGAAGCTGAGATCGATCTCGGCCACGGTGACGCCGGCATTGAAGCCGGAATGCGCCACCGAGATCGACATCAGCGGCGTCTTGTCGGCGAACCAGGCCGGCGCATAGCTGACGCCGCGGGCGACCGTATCGGTGAAGCGCATGTCGCGGGAGAGGTCGGCGTTGCTGCCGGTCGTGGTCGACTGACGCGAGACGCGCAGCACCTCGCGGCCTTCGCCGTTGAGCTGGAACAGCTGGTTGACGACCGAGACCTGGTGCAGCAGCGACGCGTAATCGGCGCGGCGCTTTTCGAGCGTGTCCTGGCTCGCCCGCGTCACCCAGCTGATCTGGCGGTCGAGCTCCGAGATCGACTGCTCGATCCGCCGGGCGGCGGCTTGCGCCTTGTCCTCGAGGCCGTCGGTCAGCTGGGTCCTCGTGGCGCGGTAGGAGATCCAGGTCTCCATCGCACCGTTGACGGCGAGCACGAACACGACGAGGCCGACGAGGGAGACGACGTATTTGGCGAACAGGCCCTCACGCAGAAACCGTGTCTTGTCGTTCGCTCCTGCCATCCCGATCCTCTTGCGCCGCCATCGACGCCGGCGCTGCGGGGTCCTTCTATCACAATTCGGGCCAAAGGGCCGCAGAGCAGCCGGCGTGGTTACTCGCGTGGGACGCCGTGACCGGTAAGAAGGGAGGGATTGACGCGGCCTCATCCGTTCGGAGGAAGCCGGAAGCGGGGCGGCTGGTGTAAGCGGATGGCCTTGGAGCCAGGCCTGCGAATCCGCCCATTACCGGTTGAAAAGTTGCCGCAGCACGTCGTTCATTGGCTGACTGTCCTGCTGCGCGACCGGCGGGTCGTCGAGGGCCGGAGCTGCGGGCGAGGCCTGCGGCGCCGGTGTGGAAGGCGTCGCCGGCAGGCTGCGGCTGCGGCCGCTGCCTGGCGCGGCGCCGGTGCTGCTTCCCGCGCCATTGGACAGTCCCTGCTGAAGCAAATTGCCGATCGCCTCGCCCAAGGGGCCGCCGAGCAGATTGTTCTGCCCCGGCTGCTGCGCTTGCGGATTGGCATTGCCGGCTGCGTTGCCGCCGGGTGCGGTCGTGCCGCCGAGGCCGAGATTGCCCAGACTGCCCAGGATGTTGCCGAGCCCGGCGCCGTCGGGGCCGAACAGGCCCTTGCCCATCTCGCGCAGCTTGGCATAGGCGGCATCCGGATTGTCCAGCATGCCGGCCATGTCGGGGTAGATCTTCGGCTGCGACCAGGGGCCCTGGATCATCACGGGAATGCCGAAGCCGACCGGCTCGTTGGCGCGGCCCTGACCTTCGGTCGTCATCACCAGCTTCGGCTCGACGCGAAAACCCATCATCTTGGTGTCGAGGGCGATGGTGCCGGCGCCGGTGACGCGCACCAGCGGTCCGATCAGATTGAGATCGGTCGTCACCGCCTGGCCCTTGTCGATGCGGAAGGAGGCCGAGAGCTGCGACAGATCCGTGCTCTGCTCCTGGCCGGCATTCTGGCTGTCCTGCCAGCCGGACAGCGTGCCCGATGTCAGCGAGCGGATCATCTGCGCGACGTTGATGCCGCGGATGGCGCCGTCCTGGAAATTGACGAACGCCGTGCCCTGCATGTTCGCCATCAGCGCGCGCTGGCTGGTGCCGGCGCTGCGCAAAGCGAGCTTGGCCTGCAGCTTGCCGTCAATGCGGTCGAATTCGGCGAGGCCCTGCAGCAGCGGCAATGCGCGCACGCCGACGAGGTCGGAATGCATGGCAAAGCTCGGCGCGCCAGTGGTCGCGTCCAGGATCACCTCGCCCGAAACCTGGCCGCCATAGGCGCCGAGATTGGCGGTGCCGGCCTTCAGCACGCCGCCGGCAAGCTTGGCATCCAGCGCCAGCGGCGCGATGCGGGTATCGCCGATCACGGCTTCGTTCGCGGAGATCCTCACTTGCGCATCGACATAGTTGAGCCCAGCCACGTTGATCGGCGCATCGCTCCAGGGCTGCCCGGCCGTGCCCTGCGGCGATTTCGCCAGCGGTACAGCCAGCCGCTGGAAGTCGAGGTCGAGCTTGACCAGCGGCTTGCTGGCGATGTCGACCGAAGCCCAGCCGTTGAAGGCGCCGTCGCCGAGCCGGCCATTCACGCCGTTGATCATCACGATATCGCCGTTCATCCGCATCTCGGCACGACCGGTGAGCTGAGACTTCAGCACGTCGGGCATGTCGATGGCGAAATCCACCGGGATCGTCGGCCGGTCGGCCGGCGGCGCTGGCGTGGTCGCCTTGATGTCGAACTTGGTCGGGTGGTCGCCGACACGCGCGGTGCCGGTGATGCTGACCTTGCGGTCGCGGCCGATGGTCGCGTCGGCGTTGATGGCGCTGATGCGGCCCTCGACACGATCGCGCATGCGCGCGAATGCGACTTCGCCGTCGGTGACCTTGACGCGGCCGATGGACGCGCCGTCGACGTCGATCGCCAGCGGCTTCGACGAGCCTCCGGTATTCGGCAGGCGCTCACGCAGCAGCGGCTGGTAGAGCACGGGATGGGTAACGATCAGCTCCTTGATCTCGGGGCGGCCCGACCACACGCTGGAGAGCGACATGTCGGCCTGCACGCTGTCGACCGTCAAGCGCGTGATGCCGCTGCGATCCCGGGGGTCGGCAAGCGAGAGGTCGTTCAGCGTGACGTTCAGCGTCGGCCACAGGCTGATCCTGGTGGTGCCGTCGATCGACAGGCGATAGCCGGTCGCGCTCTCGACGCGCGAGGCGATCGTCGAGGTCAGGAAGCCCGAGGGGATCCCGATCACCAGCAGGATTGCGATCACGATGATGACGGCGGCCAAAGCCGCGCCGGCGAATTTCACTGCTCTCATATCGACTTTCCACTGACGGACAATCGGCGTCGAATCCCGCCGGCTGACCATCCTTCGCGCCCGAGTTTATCCCCGGACGGGAAGCGGCTCCAAGCACGTAAAAATAATCAGGAGGTGCTGCAAAGTTATGTGACTTATGACACACTTCGCCGGCGCGGTTTTACGCGATGCTGATGTTGATGGTTTCAAGCGATTGCCAACAAGACTGACCAGGACGTTCACAAGGACATTGAAATGAGCAAGCAGGCCGAATTTGCGGTCATTCTGAAGATGAACGCCATGTTCGCTGATCTCGGTACAGACGAGCTCCAGCGGTTGTCCAATCTCTGCCACACCCAGCATCTGGGGAACGGCGAGGTGCTGTTCCAGAAGGGCGATGCCGGCGACGCGCTGTTCGGCGTGCGCCGCGGCCAGGTCCGCATCGAGACCGGCTCGTCCGACGGCAGCCGGCTGACGCTGAATTTCATGGGACCGGGCGATCTGTTCGGTGAAGTCGCGGTGCTGGACGGCCAGAATCGCACCGCGGATGCGACCGCGGGCGAGGCCAGCGAATTGTTCGTGCTGCGGCGCGAAGATTTTCTCGCCTTCCTCGAGCGCGAGCCGAAGGTGGCGATCAAGATCATCGCGCTGCTGTGCCAGCGCATCCGCTGGCAGAGCGAGCGTATGGAGGAATCCATGCTGCAGCCGCTGCCGGTGCGGCTGGCGCGGCGGCTCTGCGCGCTCGCTGCCGATTTCGGTTCCGAGGTGCACATCTCGCAGGAGCAGCTCGGCGTCTTCGTCGGCGCCGCGCGCGAGAGCGTCAACCGCCAGCTGCAGGCCTGGCGCAAGGAAGCGATCCTCGATCTCCAGCGCGGGCGGATATTGCTGCGAAACATGACCAAGCTGACCGCGATCGCGCGGAACGAGTGAGTCTAGCGAATTTCACTTCGCTTGGACGGGCGAGGCAGATCGACGGCTATGTCCTCTGCGAGGAAGGCCGCGTATCGCAATGCCTCGCCAAAGTCTTCGCGCTCGAGATACGGGTAGTCATTAAGGATGGCTTCGCGCGTCTCGCCGGCCGCCAGCAGGCTGAGCAATCGCGCGACTGGAAACCGCAGCCCGCGAATGCAGGCTTTGCCAGCGCAGACGGCAGGGTCCATCGTGATACGCAAAAAAGCCATGGCATAGGCTAGCGCGAACGAACGACTTGCGCCAGCGTGTGACTCTAAGCTCGCTCGTTCGGAGCCTCACTCCGCAGCGGGGTGGATGATATTCTTCGGCGCTGGCCCTGCTTCCGCCGGTGCCGATCCGTGATGAGCGTCCGCCTCCGCATCCTCGCTGTGCACGATCAGCCGCTTGGCGAAGCGCCAGATCAGGGCGCCGAGATCGTCCATCACCATGAACATCGCGGGCACGAACACCAGTGACAGGATGGTCGAGAAGATCAGGCCGCCGATCACTGCGAGCGCCATCGGCGAGCGGAACTCGCCGCCGGCGCCGACCGCGAGCGCGCTCGGCATCATGCCCGCGGCCATTGCGATGGTGGTCATCACGATCGGGCGGGCGCGCTTCATGCCGGCGTCGATCATGGCCTCTTCGCGGGGCTTGCCGGCGTGAATCGCTTCAATCGCGAATTCCACCAGCATAATCGCGTTCTTGGTGACGATGCCCATCAGCATCAGGATGCCGATCCACACCGGCGTGGTCAGCTGCTTGCCGGTGAGGAGCAGGGCCGCGATGGCGCCGCCGATCGAGAGCGGTAGCGAGAACAGGATGGTGATCGGCTGCAGGAAGGTGCCGAACAGCAGCACCAGCACGGCGTAGACCATCATCAGGCCCGCCGTGATCGCGGTGGCGAAGCCGTCGGACAGCTCGTTGAGGCTTTCGGCGTCGCCGGAGGGAGAGACCTTCACGCCCTTCGGCCGGCTCTTCATCACCGGCAGGTCGTAGATCTTCTTGGTGGCGTCGCCGAGCGCAGCGGAACCGACGAGGTCGGCGGCGACGGTCGCCTGCCGCTCGCGATCATACCGGTTGATGCTGGTCGGACCCTGGTCGAGCTTGACGTCGGCGATGACCGAGAGCGGCACGCCGCCCTTCTCGCCGTGCTCGCCGAGCGGCACGCGCAACTGTTCCAGCGTCTTCAGATTGCCGCGCGCGGCATCCTCGAGCTGCACGCGGATCGGCACCAGACGGTCGCCGACGTCGAACTTGGCGAGCGCGGGTCCGACGTCGCCGATGGTGGCGACGCGGATGGTCTGCGACAGGCTTTCGGTCGAGACGCCGAGCCGCGCGGCGAGATCGGCGCGCGGTTCGACGCGCAGCTCCGGCCGCTCCAGCGTGGTTTCCGAGATCACGTTGGAGATGGTGGGAATGCGCTTCATCTGCGTCGCGAGCTCGCTCGCGAAATTGTTGACGATGTTGGCGTCGACACCTGTCACGACCAGCGAGATGGCGCGCAGGCCGTTCTCGTCCAGGAACCAGAAGCGGATGTCGGGGATGTTCTCCAATTCCTGGCTGATCGAGAATTCGAGCTCGCGCTGGGTGATGTCGCGGGCATCCTTGGGCGTGTAGTTGATGATCAGCGCGGCGCGCCGGACCTCCTGCGTGCCCGGCGGGACACGTCCGCCGTCGACGAAGATGCTCTTCACCTCGGGCCGCTTGCGCAGGCGTGCGACGATGTCCTCGGTGACTTTTTCGGTGTAGGCGAGCTGAGTGCCCGGAGGCAGCTCGAGCGCCAGCAGCGAGCGTGCGCTGTCCTGCGCCGGCAGGAATCCCTGCGGCAGCAGCGTGATGCTCCAGATCGAGGCGGCGAACACGCCGAAGCCGATCAGCACCGTGATGAAATAATGCTTCACCGACCAGGCCACGAGCCGGTGATAGGACCGCAATATGCGGCCGGGCGGCGGCTCCTCGTGCGTATGGTGTTTGAGGAAGTAGGCCGCCAGCACCGGCGTGACGAAGCGCGCGGCGAGCAGCGAGAAGAACACCTGCACCGAGACGGTGATGCCGAACTGCTTGAAGAACTGTCCGGCGATGCCCGACATGAAACTTGCGGGTGCGAAGATCGCGATGATCGTCAGCGAGATCGCGATCACCGCGAGGCCGATCTCGTCGGCGGCTTCGAGGGCGGCGCGATAGGGCGATTTGCCCATGTTCATGTGCCGGACGATGTTCTCGATCTCGACGATGGCGTCGTCGACGAGAATACCTGTCGACAGCGTGATGGCGAGGAAGCTGACGAGGTTGAGCGAGAAGCCGAGCAGGTCCATCGCCCAGAACGCCGGGAAGATCGACAGGGGCAGCGAGATCGCGGCAATGATGGTCGCGCGCAGGTCGCGCAGGAACAGCAGCACGATGATGACGGCGAGGATGGCGCCCTCGAACAGGGTCGAGATCGCCGCGTGGTAATTGCCGTTGGTGTATTCGACCGAGGTGTCGATCACCTTGAGGTCGACGTCGGGATAGGCGGCCTTGAGCGCGTCGACGCGCTTCTGCACGGCCTCGGCCACCTTCACGTCGCTGGCGCCCTTGGAGCGCTTGATGCCGAGCGCGACGATGGGCTCGCCGTTGAAGCGGGCGAAGGTGCGGCGGTCGGCGATGGTGTCGGTGACGGTGCCGAGATCGTCGAGCCGGACCTCGCCGCCGCCGAACAGCGGGATCATGGTGCCGGCGAGGTCGCTGAGCGTCTTGGCGCCGGCGAGCGTGCGGATCGCCTGGTCGTTCTTGCCGATCTCGGCGCGGCCGCCGGCGACGTCGACATTGGTGCCGCGCAGGCTCTGGCTGACATTGACGGCAGTCAGGCCCATCGCCTGCAGGCGATCGGGATCGAGCGAGACCAGGATCTCGCGCTCGACACCGCCGATGCGCTCGACCTGGGCAACGCCGCGGACGCCTTGCAGGGCGCGCTTGACCACGTCGTCGACGAAATAGGAGAGCTGCTCCGGCGTCTTGCCGGGCGAGATCGCGGCATAGGTGACGATCGGCAGGCCGATGACGTCGACGCGCTGGATCAGCGGCTCGGTGACGTTCTGCGGCAGGTTGGAGCGCACGCGCGTCACCGCGTCCTTGACGTCGTTGAGGGCGCGGTCGGTGTTGGTCTCCAGCGCGAACTGGATCGTGGTCACCGACACGCCGTCGGTGATCTGTGAGGTGATGTGCCGCACGCCCTCGACGCCGGAGACGGCGTCTTCGACCGTCTTGGTGACCTGCGATTCGAGTTCGGCGGGCGCAGCGCCGAATTGCGAGACCACGACCGAGATCACGGGAATGTCGGCCGACGGCAGCCGCGTCACGGCGAGCTTGGTGAAGGACACCCAGCCGAGAACCAGGAGGATGATCGAGAAGACGACCGACGGCAGCGGATTACGGATCGACCATGCCGAGATATTGAGTGCCATCAGCGTACCCGCGTGCGATCGAGTTCATCGGCGAACATGGTTTTGATGTGGTCGCCGTCATGGAGCGAAGAGCCGGCATCGGCTACGACGATTTCGCCGACCTCGAGCCCTTCCAGGATTTCCGTGGCACTGTCGGACGACAGTCCGACCCGCACCTTGCGCGTCTCGATCGTGTTGTCCTTGACGACCTGAATGGTGAGATGGTCGATGGCTGTCTTGGGAATCGAGACGCCGCAGCTTCGCTTGGCGTCGATCGAGGCGCGGGCGAACACGCCGATCTTCAGCGACGGATTGTTGGTGACGCTGATGCGGACGCGGCCGAGCTGCGTGGCGCGGTCGATCTCGGGCGCAACCAGCCGGACCCGGCCGATCAGATCGGGCGCGTCGTCGCGGCTGATGCGCACGGTGGCGCCGGCGCTGAGCTTTGGCATGTGCACCGCCGGCACCTGGGCATCGAGCTCGATCTCGTTGTTGACGGCGATGCGGAACATCGGGCCGGCCTGCGGCGAAGCGGGCGCGCCGACGATGGTGCGGATCTCGGTGACGAGGCCCGGTGCAGGTGCCTTCAGCGAGATCGGGCCTTGCGGACCGGGTCGCTGCGGCTGGCCCGGGATTTGCGGCGGCGCGGTCAGGCGCGCCAGCTCCTGGTTGTCGGTGACGACGGCGCCCTCGGTGACGAAGAGATCGGTGACCCTGGATCCCTCCTGGTCGGCGATGACCACGGCCTCGCGGCGCGGCACGAAGAAGCCGGTCACGCGCACGAGATCGGAGAAGCAGGCATTGGTCGACTTCGTCACGATGACCAGCGCCTCGCTCTGCGTCTCCTTCGGCTCGGGACGCTTGCGATGCTCGAACAGGTAATAGCCGACGCCGAGCGCGACGACGAACACCACGGTTCCGGCGGGCTTGAGATATTCGGAGAGGTTCATCGCCGGATCATCCTGGCCTGGCTCACGGCCGGCCGCGCGAGGCCCATGGAAAGCGTTTCCCTGAAACAAAGCGGCGTCCCGCAAGGCTGCGGGACGCGCTCTGGAAGCGAGACTTTACACCACATCACGACTTGTCACTTCAAAGGATTACGTCGTGTTCACTTCGATGCGGTGGTCTTGTTTTCCATGTTGACGACCTGGACGCGGCGGTTGGCCTCCGCCATCGGCTGGCTCGGGTCCTTCAGCTTGCTCTTGCCGTAGCCGACGGTGACGAGATCGCTCGCGGAGATGCTGTACTTCTCGACGAGGTAGCGCTTGATCGAATCCGCGCGGCGCTCCGACAGGTCCTGGTTGTAGGCTTCGCCGCCGGCCGCATCGGTATGACCGGCGACCACGAAGGTGGAGCCCTTCAGGTCGGGACTGGTCAGCGCGCGGCCGAGCGCCTGCACTGAAGCAAGCGACTTGGCGCTGATATTGGAGGAGTTGTAGTCGAACGTGATCTCGAGATCGATGTTCGGCTTGTCCTTGGCGACGGACGCGATCTCCTCACGCTCGGTCGACGACAGCGAACGCGTCGAGCGGCCGCGCACGGACTGGATCAGCTTGGTCTCCGCCGCGTTCGGCGCGAGGTCGGCCTGCGGGGCGCCGATCGACAGGCCGCGGGTCAGGGGCTTCTTCGGCGCCGGCGCCAGTGCGCGGACGATGTCGTCCTCGGTGAGGTTCTTGCTGTTGCCGTCATCGCCGGCGAATGCGGACGAGGGCGGCAGCGACAGGGCGGTGCCAAGGGTGATGATGGACAGGATCGCGATAAGTCCTCTTGCAGCCGATTTCATAGCCAGTCCCTCCTGCGCAGCCAGCTTCGCGCGGTTCCAAAATTCCTGCAATGAGCCCCCCGGGGAAGGCCGCCTGCGGCATCCGTTCGTTAGTCTTCCCGGGGCCACCAAGGGTTCGAGGCTCCGCCTGCCTCAATTCAAAAAAATACTAGCGCACTCCGTAGCTTGCGAATTCCTGAACGATGTTCGGATCCATCGCCTTGGCATTGGCGATATCGAGCGCGCCTTCCTGGGCGGAGCCGTTGCGCTGCTTGGCGAGGCCGCGTCCGTAGAGCGAGGAGGTCAGGCGCGGGTTGATCTTCAGGGCCGCATCGAAATCGGCGATGGCATTCTTGACCGCGCCCGATTTGAGGTTGACGAGGCCCCGGCTATCCAGCGCATCTACGAAGTTCGGCCGCAGCCGCAGCGCCTCGTTGCAATCCTTCAGCGCGCCCTGGAGGTCGCCGACCACGGTGCGGGTCCAGCAGCGGTTGTTCAGCGCCTCGACATCCTTGGTGTTGATTCGGAGCGTGTCGTCGAAATCCTTGATGGCGAGGCTGTAGGCGCCCTTGCTGGCATAGACCTGGCCGCGCCGGTACAGCGCGTTCACGTCGTCCGGATTGGCGGCGATCTTGGTGGTCAGGCTCTTGATTGTGGGATCGTCAGCCAGCGCGGCCGCGCTCGGACCGCTGTCCATGCTCGGCGCCGGAGCGGGATCAGCCGGTATTACCGGCGGTGACGGCGGGGGCAGAGCAGCCTCGACCTGCGGCTTCGGCGCAGGAGCCGGTGCGGGCGCAGGTGGTGGCGCAGGCGCCGCGGCGGTGTCGACCGGCTTTGACGGCGGCGGCGGTGTCGGCGGGGCGGGCGGTGCCGGCGGCGGGTTCTTGGCGACGACCGGCGGCGGGGCGGGAGGCGCAGGCGTCGCGCCAGGTGCCGGACGTGATCCGCCACCTCCCGGACTGAAGGAGAAATCTTCGGCCAATGAAGAGGATATCCACGGCACCTGCTCGCCACGCGAAGCGCGGGTGACGCCCATCTTGGTCCGGTTCAGCGTCTCCTCGGCCATCAGGTCGGGGACCCGGATTTCCTTCAAGAGCTCCTGGACGAACAGGCTGTGTTCGCCGCCGGCGTCGGAGACCACCGAGGCCAGCGCTGCCGAATACATCACCAGCGTGCCGTTCGGCGCGATCACCGGGGTCAGGCCGGCCGAGAAGCTGCGGAACCGGCGTTCGAACGGGTTGCGCCTGGAGGCGTCGATCAGCGCGATCTTGACGCCGGCGCCGCGGGTGTTGAGCTCGCCGAGGACGGTCTCGAGGCTGAAACCGTCGCGGCGCACGTCGGACTCGGTCCAGATCTGCGCATCGATCGGCAGCATGTAGCTCTGGCGCGCCGACTGGATGCCGAAGCCGCTGAAGAACACCAGCGCCACGGATCCCGGCTTGATCTTGCCGTAGAGCTTGTCGAAGGCACGGCGCATTCCGTCGCCGGTCAGATTCTCGGCGATCTCGACCGAAAAGCCATCGCGCTTGAGCTCGTCGGCGACGTCACGGGCATCGTTGATCGGTTCCTTCAGCGGGGCATCCGCGTCCGGATATTTGGCGTTGCCGATGACCAGCGCGAAGCGATCACCGGCCGCAAGCGACGGGGCAGTCGGAACGAGCAAGACGAGCAAGGGCAGAAGAAAAAAGAAGCGAATTTTCATAATCAGCGCGGTCCAGCCAAAAAGGCGCCGTTACCAGCTTGCGCCGCGGCGACCTTAACTTACGCTTCCTGCATTATCAAACCGGGGACGGATCGCGTCAACCGCTTGGAGATTCGGCGTTATCGCGACGATTGACCGCAACGCCCGGGCGTGCCGCAAGGGGAATAAAGGGGATGTCATGCTTGTGCTCGACGTGGTCCGGCTCGATCTTACCGGCGGCACGTTAGGGCCTCCATGGCGATAAAAATGTGATTGGTCTCACATTGAGAGCGTAGCTCCGTCGCGCCGCGAGGCGTTTGACCTTTGCAGCGGACAATGGCTTGGTGCGCAGGGTCGTCCCGGAAGGTCCACTCAGAAAAGCAAAGCAAAAGCAAGAATCATGGGAAACGCCTACGAAATCTACGCCCTGCGCTACGCGACGATGTCGCCGCGCACCCCCAGCATGAACTTCCTTCAGCCCGATCCGCATGACAGTGCGGCGCAGGATCTCGACTATTTCGTCTGGCTGATCCGAGGGCACGGCCGCGACATCCTGGTCGACACCGGCTTCAATGCCGAGGAGGCGAGCGCGCGGGCGCGCAAGCTGACACTCAATCCGGTCGATGCGCTGGAGCGTTTTGGCGTCGCGGCCTCGAGCATTCGCGACGTCATCGTGACGCATCTGCATTACGATCATGCCGGCAATCTCGACCGCTTCCACAATGCGCGCTTCCACCTCCAGGAGCGTGAGATGGCTTATGCGACGGGACGCTGCATGTGCAACGGCCTGCTGCGACATCCGTTCTCGGTCGAGCACGTCACGCAGATGGTGCGCCACGTCTATGGCGAGCGCGTCACTTTCTATTCCGGCGACGGCGAGGTCGCGCCCGGCGTCACCGTGCATCGTGTCGGCGGCCATTCCGACGGCCTGCAGGTGGTCAGGGTCGAAACCGCGCGCGGGCCGGTGGTGCTCGCATCCGATGCCGCGCATTACTACGCCAATCTGCAGCGCAAGAGCCCGTTCCCGATCGTCTACAATGTCGGCGACATGGCGGTCGGCTGGGAGACGATCGAGCGCCTCGCCGGCCATCCCGATCGCTTCATCCCCGGCCACGATCCGATCGTGACGGAGATCTATCCGCGCGCCAGCGACAAGGTCGACGCCTGGGCGCTGCATCTGCCGCCGTCGCGGTCGTTTGCGAAATAGAAGTTGTCATTCCGGGGCGCGCGAAGCGCGAGCCCGGAATCCATTGATCATCGTAACCGGTGGCGGGATGGATTCTCAGGTGCGCAATCGCGCACCATAGTTCGCCGCTGGCGCGGCGCCCCGGAATGACAGAACGAGCTAATACGCCTGCTTGGCGTCCGCCTCTTTGCTGGTCTGGATCAGATCGAGACTGTCCTCGATCTTGCCGAGCAGAGCCGAGAGCTGCTTGCGCTCCTGCGCGGAGAGGCAGGCGAGGATTTCGTCCTCTCGCCGCAGCAATTGCGGGAACAGCTCTTCATAGAGCGCGCGGCCCTTCTTCGTCAGTTGCAGGCGGAATTCGCGGCGGTCGGCTTCGTTCTCGACCCGCTCGATCATGTCCTCGCCGAGCAGCGTCGTCACCGCGCGGCTGATGGTGGATTTGTGCGTGCGGGTGCATTGCGCGATGTATTGCGCGCTGCAGGCATCGTTGCGGAACCCGAGCGTGGCGATCACGCGCCAGGCCGGAATATCGAGACCATGCCGTTCCTGATATTCGACCGAGAGCGCGGAACTGACTTCCGCTGCGAGCCGGTTGAGGCGGAACGGCACGAACTTGAACAGGTCGAGCCGTGCCTTTGGCCGCGTTGAGGCCTCATCGGCCTCGCGTGCCTTCAGTGCGATATCGCCAGATGTCCTCGCCAAGGAGCGCGCTCCGAATTCCAGTTGACGGCCGGCCGGCTCCGGTCCAAAATAGTTGCACGTGAGACTATCTAGCAGATCAGCCTTCTCCTGACCAGAGCTGAGGTTAGCGCATGGCGCAGGCCAATACGCATCAGGCCAAAATCCAATTCGGCTATCGCCGCCACTCCGATCAGGATCGTCCCGGTCAGAATCCGGCCGAGCATCCAGTCGTGGTTGTCGGCGCCGGCCCGGTCGGGCTGTCGCTCGCGATCGATCTCGCCCAGCGCGGCCAGCGGGTCGTACTGCTGGACGACGCCGATCGCATCGGCGAGGGTTCGCGCGCGATCTGCTTCTCGAAGCGCTCGCTGGAATATTGGGACCGGCTCGGCGTCGGCGACCGCATGGTCGCCAAGGGCGTGGTGGTGTGGAGCGTCGGCCGGATCTTCCACGGGGAGTCCCTGCTCTACCAGTTCAACCTGCTGCCTGAGGACGGCCACAAGCGGCCCGCCTTCATCAACCTCCAGCAATACTATGCCGAAGCCTATCTGGTCGATCGCATCCAGGATCTGCCCGAGATCGACCTGCGCTGGCGCAACAAGGTGACGGCGCTGGAGAGCCGCAACGATTCCGTCGCGTTGACGATCGAGACACCCGAAGGCGCCTATCGCCTGCATGCGCAATATGTGATCGCCTGCGACGGCGCGCGCTCCTCGCTGCGGCAGATGGTCGGCGCCGACTTCGCGGGGCAGGTGTTCGAGGACCAGTTCCTGATCGCCGACGTCAAGATGACCGCGGAATTCCCGACCGAGCGCTGGTTCTGGTTCGATCCGCCGTTCCATGCGGGACGCTCGGCGCTGCTGCACCGGCAGCCCGACGACGTCTGGCGCATCGACCTCCAGCTCAACCGCTACGCCGATCCCCTCGTCGAGAAGAAGCCGGAGAACGTGCGGCCGCGGATCGCGCGCATGCTCGGCCACGACGCGTTCGAGTTCGAGTGGATCTCGCTCTACAAATTCCAGTGCCGGCGGATGGATCGCTTCATCCATGGCCGCGTGATTTTTGCCGGCGATTCCGCCCATCAGGTCTCGCCGTTCGGCGCGCGGGGCGCAAATTCCGGCCTGGAGGACGCGGAAAACCTTTCGTGGAAGCTCGACCGTGTGCTGCGCGGCACTTCGCCCGCAAGCCTGCTCGAGAGCTATCATGCCGAGCGGAGCCTCGCGGCCGACGAGAACATCCGCGAATCCACCCGCTCGACCGATTTCATGGCGCCGAACTCGCATCAGGAAGCGCGGCTGCGCAAGGCGGTGCTGTCGCTGGCCAAGGAGACCGAGTTCGGCAAGCGTATGGTCAATGGTGGGCGGCTGTCGGTGCCTTGCAGCTACGAATCGCCGCTGTCGTCGCCTGATGCGGATGTGTGGGGCGGCGGACCGCCGCCCGGCTGTTCCATGCTCGACGCGCCAATCGCCGGGCAGGCCTATCTGACGGACGCGTTCCGCAAGGGTGGAACGGACTTCACCCTGCTCTCGTTCAGCAATGGCACGGCGATCGATGTGCCCGACGGCGTCAGGAATATCCGCATCGGCGGCGAGGGTGGACTTGCCGATTCCTCGGGTCTTGCCGCAAAGCGCTACGACGCCGCGCCTGATACGGCCTATCTGCTCAGGCCCGATGGCTATGTCGCCGCGCGTTTCCGCCATCCGACGCGTGCTGCGATCGCGGCGGCGTTGTCGCAGGCCCAAGGTCTCAATTGAGGTTTCGCATGCCGCTGTCCACCAGCTCCAACTTCGCGCGACCTGATGATGCCTTCCGTGCCATCGTCGAAGCGCATCGCGGGTTCACCGAGGAGCAGAGCGCCGATTTCGATTCGGCGCTGGTGCTGATCCTCGCCAACCATATCGGCGACATCGATGTGCTGCGTGAGGCGATCGGGCTCGCCAAGCGCCGCATGATCGACGGCCAGCAACAGCAACAGCAACAACAATAACCCAGCGACCCAAAGGACGAATTGATGGCGAAGAACTTCGCATCCACCGGCGATCTCTCCGAGAAGAAGATCACCTTCTCCGAGATCGGCACCGATCTCTACGCCTTCACCGCCGAGGGCGATCCGAACACGGCCGTGATCGTCGGCGACGACGGCTGCCTGGTGTTCGACGCGCAGGCGACGCCCGCGATGGCCAACAAGGTGATCGAGCGCGTCCGCACCGTCACCGACAAGCCGATCAAATATGTCGTGCTGTCGCATTATCACGCCGTGCGCGTGCTCGGCGCTTCCGCCTACAAGGCTCAAGGCATCGTCGCCTCGCAGGAGACCTATCGTCTGATCGAGGAGCGCGGCCAACAGGATTGGGATTCGGAATACGGCCGCTTCCCTCGCCTGTTCCAGGACGCTTCGAGCATCCCCGGCCTGACCTGGCCGACGCTGACCTTCGAAGGCGAGATGTCGATCTATCTCGGCAAGCGCGAAGTGCGGCTGATGCAGCTTGGCGCAGGCCACACCTCCGGCGATATCGTCGCCTGGGTGCCCGATGCGGAAGTGATGTTTTCCGGCGACCTCATCGAATATCACTCGGCCTGCTATTGCGGCGACGCGCATTTGCGCGAGTGGCCGATGACGCTGAACGAGATCCGCAACTTCAATCCCAAGGCGATCGCGCCGGGGCGTGGCGATGCGCTCAAGGGCACGGCCACCGTGCGCGAAGCCATCGCGATGACGCGCGACTTCGTCACCTCGCTCTATGGCGCCGCCGAAATCTCGGTCGCCAAGGGGCGCACGCTGAAGGAATCGATGGCCGCGACGCGCGAGGTGATGGACCCGAAATTCCATAGCTTCGCCATTTACGAGCACTGCCTGCCGTTCAACGTGTCGCGCGCCTATGACGAAGCATCGGGGATCGACGATCCCGTGATCTGGACCGACAACCGCGACCAGGAGATGTGGGCGGCCCTGCAAGGAGGAGGATAGACATGAACATCAACACCTCGCCTGATCAGATCATCCGCAGCTCGGCGCAGGTGACGCCGGGCTACATGTCCGGCTTCGGCAACAGCTTCGAGACCGAGGCGCTGCCCGGCGCACTGCCGATCGGGCGCAACTCGCCGCAGCGCTGCGCCTATGGGCTCTATGCCGAGCAATTGTCCGGCTCGCCCTTCACGGCGCCGCGCGGCAGCAACGAGCGCTCCTGGCTCTACCGCATCCGCCCCTCGGTGAAACACTCGGGACGTTTCGAGAAGGCCGATGCCGGCCTGTGGCGCTCGGCGCCGTGCCATGAATACGATTTGCCGATCGCGCAGATGCGCTGGGATCCGACGCCGCTCCCGAAGGACGAGGTGACCTTCGTCGAGGGCGTGCAGACCATGACGACGGCGGGCGATGTGAACACGCAAGCCGGCATGGCCGCGCATGTCTATCTCATCACCAAATCGATGGTGAACCAGCATTTCTACAATGCCGATGGCGAGCTGATGTTCGTGCTGCAGCAGGGAAACTTGCGTCTCGTCACCGAGTTCGGCCGCATCGATGCCGAACCGGGCGAGATCGTGGTGATCCCGCGCGGCGTCAAGTTCCGCGTCGAGATTCCGAACGGGCCGGCGCGCGGCTATCTCTGCGAGAATTACGGCGGCGCGTTCACGCTGCCGGAGCGCGGGCCGATCGGCGCCAATTGCCTGGCCAACGCGCGCGACTTCCTCACGCCGGTTGCGTTCTATGAGGACAAGGACACGCCGACCGAGCTCTACGTGAAATGGGGCGGGGCGCTGTTCAAGACTAATTTGCCGCATTCGCCGATCGACGTGGTCGCCTGGCACGGCAATTACGCGCCCTACAAATACGATCTGCGCACCTTCTCTCCCGTAGGCGCGATTGGCTTCGACCATCCCGATCCCTCGATCTTCACGGTGCTGACCTCGCCGTCAGAGACCGCGGGCACCGCGAATATTGACTTCGTGATCTTCCCGGAGCGCTGGATGGTCGCCGACAACACCTTCCGTCCGCCCTGGTATCACATGAACATCATGAGCGAGTTCATGGGCCTGATCTACGGCGTCTACGACGCCAAGCCGCAAGGCTTCGTCCCCGGCGGCATGAGCCTGCACAATTGCATGCTGCCGCATGGCCCCGACCGCGACGCCTTCGAGCACGCCAGCAACGGCGAATTGAAGCCGGTGAAGCTGACGGGGACCATGGCCTTTATGTTCGAGACCCGCTACCCGCAGCGCGTCACCGCCCATGCCGCGAACGCGTCCACGCTGCAGGACGATTACGCGGATTGCTGGAAGGGCCTGGAGAAGCGGTTCGATCCGAGCAAGCCGTAGTTCGTTGTTCGTCATTCCGGGATGCGCCGAAGGCGCAGGCCCGGAATCCATAACCACGATCGTGAGTATGGATTCCGGGCTCGCGCTCCGCGCGCCCCGGAATGATGGCGGAAAAACCGTCAAGAAACATCCGGCAGGAAACCCATGCTCCATCCCAACGACCCCACCCTCCGCTCCTTCATCGACGTCGATCCTTCTTCCGACTTCCCGATCCAGAACCTGCCCTACGGCGTGTTCTCCACCGCGGCGAATCCGACGCCGCGGGTCGGCGTCGCGATCGGCGACTACGTGCTCGATCTCTGGGAGCTCGAGCAGGATTGCCGGCTCGATGTCGGCCCGCTCGGCGTATTCTCGGGGGCTTCGCTCAATCCCTTTATGGCGCTGGGGCCGAAAGTCTGGGCCAAGACGCGCGCGCGCATCAGTGAGCTGTTGCGCCAGGATCATCCGGAGCTGCGCGACAACGAGGAGCTGCGCAGCCGCGCGCTGGTGCCGATGCGCGACGCAAGGCTGCACCTGCCGCTCGCGGTCTCCGGCTATACCGATTTCTACTCCTCCAAGGAGCACGCCACCAATGTCGGCGTGATGTTCCGCGGCAAGGACAACGCGCTGCAGCCGAACTGGCTGCACATGCCGATCGCCTATAATGGCCGCGCCTCGACCGTCGTCGTGTCGGGCACCAAGGTGAAGCGCCCGCGCGGGCAGCTGAAGCCGCCGAATGTGGACGCGCCGAGCTTCGGCCCGTGCAAGCGGCTCGATTTCGAGCTGGAGATGGGCGTCGTGATTGGCCAGCCCTCGCCGATGGGCGGGATGCTCACCGAGCAACAGGCCGAAGAGATGATCTTCGGCTTCGTGCTGCTCAACGACTGGAGCGCACGCGACATCCAGCAATGGGAATATGTGCCGCTCGGGCCGTTCCTGGCCAAGGCGTTCGCGACCTCGATCAGTCCCTGGGTGGTGACGCGCGAGGCGCTGGAGCCGTTCCGCCTGAAGGGGCCCGAGCAGGAGCCGGTGCCGCTCGATTATCTCAGGCAGAACAAGCCGCAGAACTACGACGTCGCGCTCGATGTCTCCTTGCGCGCGGCGAGCGCCAACGCGCCCGCCGGCATCAGCCGCACCAATTTCAAATACATGTACTGGTCCTCGGTGCAGCAGCTGATGCACCACGCTTCCTCCGGCTGCGCCATGAACGTTGGCGATCTCCTCGGCAGCGGCACCATCTCCGGCCCGGAGAAGAACCAGCGCGGCAGCCTCCTGGAGATCAGCTGGAACGGCACCGAGCCGGTCGAATTGCCCGGCGGCGTCAAGCGCTCGTTCCTGGAAGACGGCGACAGCCTCGTGATGCACGGCTGGTGCCAGGCCGACGGCTACCGCGTCGGTTTTGGGGAGGTGGAGGGGACGATTTTGCCGGCGGAGTGACCGGCTCGATCACCGTCTCTCCGGCGGCACATCGCGTATCCGCGCGCAATGCGCGGCAACCTCCTCGAGGGTGTACTTCAAGTGCACCCGTTTGTCCGACGGCGCCTGTTTCACAGCGCAGACGCCCGGCCGCCATTCCTGCGCGGGCCTGATCGGGCGCGGGGCAAAGCCGCCGCCGCAGTTCGGGCAGACGTTGGACAGTTTGGTCTCGACGCAATCCGCGCAGAAGGTGCATTCATAGGAGCAGATTCGCGCCTCCACTGCGTTCGGCGGCAGGTCGCGGTCGCAATATTCGCAGTTCGGTCGAAGCTGGAGCGCCATGGCTGAATCTCCGGATTGGCTGCGATCATCGCAGATCCTGCGTGGAGCGCGAATGACGTAGTTCCCTCGATTTCAGCCGGCCTTGATCTCCCTCAGCGGCAGCCGCGTGCTCTCCTTCAGCCGGTCGAGCACGATCGAGGAGCGCACATGGGCCACGCTCTGGTGCGGCATCAGGACGTCGTTGACGAGGTTGGAGAGGCCCTTGAGATCGCGCAGCACCGCCTTCAACACGTAGTCGGCGTCACCGGTGAGCGAATAGGCCTCCTGGATCTCGTCGATACGGCCAACCAGCGCGCGAAACCGCTTCGAATTATCCGGCGAGTGCGTCGCAAGCGTCACCTGGATGAAGGCGATCACGCCGAAGCCGAGCGCCTCGCTGGAGAGGTCGGCATGATAGCCCGCGATGACCTTCTCCTCTTCCAGCCGCATCCGCCGGCGCGAGCACTGCGAGGCCGAAAGTCCCGCGAGGTCGGCGAGCTCCTGATTGGTGAGGCGACCATCGTCCTGGAGCGCACGGAGGATCTTGAGGTCGAAGGCGTCAACCGAAATCATGCGTCATTTGTCCATTCCATGCACGGATCGTGCATACGATAGCCAAGAGCCACCCCGTTTGCACGCTCATTGCAGGCCCCATGAAGGATAGTTCCTCCCCAGCAGCAATCTGGGAGAGCCGCCAATGGGACCGTTTCCGCACGATGCACCGCCGGCCACCGTCAGCGCCGACAATCCGATGGGCACCGACGGTTTCGAGTTCGTCGAATATGCGCATCCCGATCCGCAAGAGCTGCATGCGCTGTTCAAGCTGATGGGCTACGCGCCCGTCGCGCGCCACAAGACGAAGAAGATCACGGTCTACCGTCAGGGCGACATCAACTACCTCGTCAACGAGCAGCCCGGCACCCACGGTTACGAGTTCGTCGCCGCGCACGGGCCTTGCGCGCCCTCGATGGCGTTCCGCGTCGTCGATGCGAAGGCGGCCTATGACCGCGCCATTTCGCTCGGCGCCGAACCTGCCGATGTGCCATCGGCGCAGAAGACGCTCGACGCGCCCGCGATCAAGGGCATCGGCGGCAGCCTGCTCTATCTCGTCGATCGCTATGGCGCCAAGGGCTCTGCCTATGATGCCGAGTTCGAATGGCTCGGCGCGCACGATCCGCGGCCTGCCGGCGCCGGCCTGTTCTATCTTGACCATCTCACCCACAACGTCCATCGCGGCCGCATGGATGTCTGGACCGGCTTCTACGAGAGGATCTTCAACTTCCGCCAGATCCGCTTCTTCGACATCGAGGGCCGTGCCTCCGGCCTGTTCTCGCGCGCGCTGACCAGCCCCGACGGCAAGATCCGGATTCCAATCAACGAGGACGCCGGCGATGCCGGCCAGATCGAGGAATATCTGAAGACCTATCGCGGTGAGGGCATCCAGCACATCGCCTGCGGCTGCCGCGAAATCTACCGCACCATCGAGGGCCTGCGCGATGCCGGCCTGCCCTTCATGCCCTCGCCGCCCGCGACCTATTTCGAGAAGGTCGACACGCGCCTGCCCAGGCATGGCGAGGACATCGCACGCCTCCAGAAGAACGGCATCCTGATCGACGGCGAAGGCGTGGTGGAAGGCGGCCAGACCAAGGTGCTGCTGCAGATCTTCTCGGCCAACGCGATTGGCCCGATCTTCTTCGAGTTCATCCAGCGCAAGGGCGACGACGGGTTCGGCGAGGGCAATTTCAAGGCCCTGTTCGAATCGATCGAGGAGGATCAGATCCGGCGCGGCGTGTTGAAGGTGGATGCGGCGTAAGGACGCTGCTCTCGGGCACAGTGCCGTAGGGTGGGCAAGCGGAAGCGTGCCCACCAATTTCGCTATTATCGAGGATAGATGGTGGGCACGGCGCTTCGCGCCTTTGCCCACCCTGCGCGATCTTTGCCGCGGCTAGATCTATCGCTTCCACGCAGCCATTACAGCGCCGATCTCGGCGCCTTCCGGTTCGCGCACCGCCGATGGTGTCCGCGAGAAGCGCGGCGCCGGCGCGGGCTGTTTCACGCCGTGGCGCTCGACGAAGACGTTGCGGGCGATCATGTGCGGATGCTGGGTTGCTTCCGACATGGTCAGCACCGGTGCGAAGCAGATGTCGGTGCCTTCCATGATCTTGCACCAGTCCTCGCGCGTCTTGCTCTTGAACACCGCCTTCAGCTTCTCCTTCAGCGCCGGCCAGGCCTTGGGATTCATCTGCGCGTCGAAATCGGCGTCCGTCAGGCCCGCATGCTCGCGCAGCAGCGCGTAAAACTGCGGTTCGATCGACCCGATCGAGACGAAGTGGCCGCAGGCGCATTCATAGACTCCGTAGAAATGCGCGCCGCCGTCGAGGAAGTTCTGGTTGCGCCCTTCGGTCCAGCGGCCGAGCGTCGTCATGTCGAAGAAGAACGACATCAGCGATGCCGCGCCGTCGCACATCGCGGCATCGACCACCTGGCCCTTGCCGGAGCGCGAGGCTTCCAGCACCGCGGCGAGCACGCCGACGACGAGATAGAGCGCGCCGCCGCCGAAATCACCGACGAGGTTGAGTGGCGGCACCGGCGCTTCCTTGGTGCCGATGGCGGCAAGCGCACCGGTGATGGAAATGTAATTGATGTCGTGGCCGGCCGCATTGGCGAGCGGGCCTTCCTGGCCCCAGCCGGTCATGCGGCCATAGACCAGTTTGGGGTTGCGCGCGAGCACGACGTCCGGCCCGAGACCGAGCCGTTCCATCACGCCGGGGCGGAAGCCTTCGACCAGCGCATCGGCGCTGGCGAGCAGATCCAGCACTTGCGCGATCGCCGCCTTATCCTTGAGGTCGAGCTCGATCACCTTGCGGCCGCGCCCCGCCACCGACTTCATGCTCTTCTTCGCACCGACACGGTCGAGCGTGACGACGTCGGCACCCATGTCGGCCAGCATCATGCAGGCGAAGGGGCCGGGGCCGATGCCGGCGAATTCGACGATGCGGAAGCCCGAGAGCGGCCCGGAGGCGCGGACGGATGCGGAGGGGGCTGATTTATCGAGCACGTTGTTGTTTCCTCGGGTCGCGGAGCCGATGCCGCTGGTTCGGCAATCGCCGCTGACGTTCTTCTTTGGAGCGAGTTAATCGTCTGATTAACTTTTCTCGCCTTCATGCCAGCGAGGCAAGCGGTTTTCATGCCGCACGGTCAAAATAAAACGGCGCGCACCGAAGTGCGCGCCGCGGAAAATTTGCGTTGAGACGCTAGCGCGTGAGCGTCAGCCGGCAGCCGCGACCGCGCGCTGTGCCATTACCTTGACGAGGTTGGCGCGGTACTCCGCGGTGCCGTGGATATCGGCCAGCAATCCGCTCGCCGAAATGCTGACGCTGTCGATCGCCGCCGGCGACCAGTTCGCCTTCAGCGCGGCTTCGATCGCGGGTACCCGCATCACGCCGCTCTGTGAGGCACCGGTAGCGGCCACCCGAACCTCGCCCGATTTGGTCTGCGCGACGAACACGCCGGTCAGCGCAAAGCGCGAGGCCGGATGCCGCATCTTCTCGTAGCCCGCTTTCGCCGGCACCGGGAACGACACGGCGGTGATGATCTCGCCATCTTCGAGCGCCGTGGTGAACAGGCCCTGGAAGAAGTCCTCGGCGGAGATCGACCGCTTGTTGGTCTTCACGGTGGCACCGAGTGCGAGCAGCGCGGCGGGGAAGTCCGCCGCGGGATCGTTGTTGGCGATCGAGCCGCCGATCGTGCCGCGATAGCGCACCGCGGGATCGCCGAGCACCGAGGTGAGATGGGCGATTGCGGGAATCGCCTTCTTCACATCTGCATTCGTCATGATGTCGTAATAGATCGTGCCGGCCTTGATGGTCAGCGTATCGCCGGACAATTCGACGCCCTGCAGCTCCTTGATCTTGCCGAGGTCAATCACGTCCGACGGGCTGGCGAGGCGCTGCTTCATCACAGGCAGCAGCGTCTGGCCGCCGGCGAGGAATTTTGCTTCGCTGCCCTTGGCAAACAGGCTTACCGCTTCGTCGACAGAGGATGCGCGATGATAAGTGGTCTGGTACATCTTCGATGCTCCTCTCAAGCCGCGTGGATCGTGCGCCACACCCGGTCAGGGGTTGCGGGCATTTCCAGATTGTTCGTCCCGATCGCATCCGTGATCGCGTTGATCACGGCCGCAGAGGCGCCGATCGCGCCGGCCTCACCGCAACCCTTGATGCCCAGGGGATTGCCCGGACACAGCGTCGTGGTGTGGGAGAGGTTGAAGGAGGGCACGTCGTCGGCGCGCGGCATGGCGTAGTCCATGAACGAGGCCGTGACCGGCTGGCCGCTGGCGTCGTAGATCGCATGTTCCAGCAGCGCCTGCCCGATGCCTTGAACGAGGCCGCCATGGACCTGGCCTTCGACGATCATCGGGTTGATCAGCCGGCCGAAATCGTCGGCCGCGACGAAGTTCACGAAGGAGGTCTTGCCGGTGCCGGAGTCGACCTCAAGCTCGCAGATATAGGTGCCGGCCGGGAAGGTGAAGTTGGTCGGATCGTAGAAGGCGCTTTCCTTCAGACCCGGCTCCATCCCGTCAGGCAGATTGTGCGCGGTATAGGCCGCGAGTGCGACCATCGGCAGCGCAATCGCCTTGTCGGTGCCTGTCACCTTGAACTCGCCGTTCTCGATGACGATGTCGGCCTCGGAAGCTTCCAGCGCATGCGCTGCAATCTTCTTGGCCTTCGATTCCATCTTCTCCATCGCCTTCAGGATCGCGGTGAGGCCGACGGCGGCCGAGCGGGAGCCGTAGGTGCCCATGCCGAACTGCACCTTGTCGGTGTCGCCGTGGACGATCGAGACCTGGCTGATGGGAATGCCGAGCCGCTCGGAGACCAGCTGACAGAAGGTGGTCTCGTGACCCTGGCCGTGGCTGTGCGAGCCCGTGAGGATCTCGATGGTGCCGACCGGGTTGACGCGTACCTCGGCCGATTCCCACAGGCCGACGCCGGCGCCCAGACTGCCGACCGCCTTCGACGGCGCGATGCCGCAGGCCTCGATGTAGCAGGACAAGCCGATGCCGCGCAGCTTGCCGTCGGCTTTTGCCTTGGCCTTGCGGGCGGGGAAGCCGGCATAGTCGATCGCCTTCATCGCGGCATCGAGCGAGGCGTTAAAGTCGCCGATATCGTAGGCCATGATGACGGGCGTCTGATGCGGGAACTGGGTGATGAAGTTGCTCCGCCGTAGCTGGGCCGGATCGACCTTCAGCTGCCGCGCCGCCGTTTCCATCAGCCGCTCGATCAGATAACTCGCCTCGGGACGGCCCGCGCCGCGATAGGCGTCGACCGGCGTGGTATTGGTGTAGACGCCGACCACCTCGGCATGGATCGCCGGGATGTTGTATTGGCCCGACAGCAGCGTCGCGTAGAGGTAAGTTGGGACCGACGACGAGAACAGCGACATGTAGGCGCCGAAATTGGCGTAGGTCTTCACCTTCAGGCCCAAAATCTTATTCTGGGCGTCGAACGCCATCTCGGCATGGGTCACGTGGTCGCGGCCATGCGCGTCGGTGAGGAAGGCTTCGGTGCGATCGCCGGTCCATTTCACGGGACGGCCGACCTTCTTCGAAGCCCACAGCGCCACCATCTCCTCGGGATAGATGAAGATTTTGGAGCCGAAGCCGCCGCCGACGTCGGGCGCGATCACCCGCAGCTTGTGCTCGGGGGCGATGTTGTAGAACGCCGACAGCACGAGGCGGGCGACGTGCGGGTTCTGCGAGGTCGTATAGAGCGTGAAATGCTCTTCCGCCGCGTCGTAATCGGCGATCGCCGCGCGCGGTTCCATGGCATTCGGCGCGAGGCGGTTGTTGGTGACGTCGAGCTTCACGACATTGGCGGCCTTCGAGAACGCGGCATCAGTCGCGCCTTCGTCCCCGATCACCCAGTCATAGACCTGGTTGCCGGGAGCCTCGGGATGAAGCTGCGGCGCGCCTGATTTGATCGCGGCGTGGACGTCGGCGACCGCGGGAAGTTCCTCGTAACTGACGACGACGGCCTCCGCCGCATCGCGCGCCAGATTCTTGGTCTCGGCGATCACGACCGCGACGGCCTGACCGACGAAACGCACCGTCTCCGGTGCCATTGCCGGCCATGCGCCCATCTTCATCGGGCTGCCGTCCTTGGAGGTGATGGCCCAGCCGCAAATGAGGTTGCCGACCTTGTCATCGACGATCTGCTGGCCGGTGAGCACGGCGACCACGCCCGGCATCTTCAGCGCGGCGGAGGAATCGATCCCCTTCACCTTGGCGTGTGCGTGCGGGCTGCGGACGAAATGGGCATGGGTCATGCCCAGCAGCTTGATGTCGTCGACGTAGCGGCCCTTGCCGGTAATGAAACGCTTGTCTTCCTTGCGCACGACGCGTGCGCCAATGCCTTCAACACCCATGTCTGGTCCTCCCGACCGGAAATTTTATGGCTGCGCTTTCCTTCGAGAGCGGCAGCGGTGATTTTGTGTTCGTTCGAGGCGCGCCGCTTTACTCGGCTGCCTGCGAGACCTTCATGCGCCCGGCTGCATCCAGCACGGCTTTGACGATGTTGTGGTAGCCGGTGCAGCGGCAGATGTTGCCTTCGAGCTCGGTGCGGACGGTGGCTTCGTCGAGCTGGCCGCCGTGACGGTGCACGATGTCGATCGCCGACATGATCATGCCCGGCGTGCAATAGCCGCATTGCAGGCCGTGATTGTCGCGGAAGGCGGCCTGCATCGGGTGCAGCTCGTCGCCCTTGGCGATGCCTTCGATGGTGGTGATGCTGGCGCCGTCGGCCTGGCCCGCCAGCATGGTGCAGGATTTCACCGCGCGGCCGTCCATGTGCACGACGCAGGCGCCGCACTGGCTGGTGTCGCAGCCGACATGGGTCCCCGTGAGGTTGAGGTGATCGCGCAGCAGCTGGACCAGCAGCGTGCGGTCCTCGACGTCGACAGCAACGGCTTTGCCGTTCACTGTCATTTTGACTGTAGACACGGTGTAGTCCTCCCGGGATTGATTTTGATTGCTTCTAATTAGAGACAGCGGCCCGGAACTTTGCAACTAGGATTTTGGTCGCCTGCGTCATGGAAAAGTCATTGATGCCCCGGGCGCGTGAGGATTTGCATGGTGCGCGGGCCCGAAACCAGCGGTCTGGCCAATCTGGGAGGCCAACCGTTTTCCGCCCTGGGATGGACCGGCCTTTGGCCGATGAGACCGAAATTGCGTGGGTCAGCCGAATTTACCGCCCTTTATTGATTCTGCCCTAGTTTTGCGCATCCGGATCGGGGAGGGCTGCTCCCGGACCGTGCTGCACGTGCAAGAACCGATCTTTTGGGGGTGGGAATGACCGGACGTATCGCGTCGCCGTCTAAGCGCACAATATTTCCGACTCTCAGGTTCCGCGCCAAGATCATCCTGGGTTTTGCGGTCGTGCTGGCGATCTCCGCCGGCAGCATGGCCTTCTCCTATTTCGGTTTCGAGCGGGTCTCGGCCGAAGTCGGGTCGTACCGCAGCAGCGTGTCGGAGGCCGATTTCGCCCGTAACATCGACCGCGAGCTGCTCGGCTACCGTTCGGCCGCCAAATATTTCGTCGTGACCGGCAAGGAAGACGATGCCAAGGCGGCGCTCGATGCCGAGGCCAGCCTGAAAAATGCCATCGACCAGGCCGTCAAGAGCGCCAAGACCCCGGCGCGAAAGGAAGGGCTCGACAAGCTCGCCAAGGAGTTCGCGAATTTCTCAGCGACCTTCGGCAAGGTCCTCCAGGCCAAGCGTGACAGCACGTTGCTGGTGCAGAACCAGTTGCAGCGCCAGGCCAATCTCCTGAAGTACAAGCTCGACGACGTCGGCAACAACGCTTCCGATTCCGAGGCTCAGGCGATCGAGTTCGGCACCAAGCAGGTCAACGCCCAATTCCAGACCGCGAGCGCTGCCGCCACCAATTTCGTGCTGACGTCCGATCAGGCGATCGCGACCAGCGCGCTGGCGCGGCTGAAATTCGTCGAGAACTCGCTCGGCGCGATCTATTCCATGGACGAGAAGATCGTCGCCGGCCTGAAGGACGCCAAGGCCATCCTAACCGCCTATCGCGAGGCGCTGGAGAAGCTGATTGCCAACGCCAAGCTGGTCGACCAGCTCGTCACCGAAATGAACGGTTCAGCCGGTGCGATCCTGCAAGGAGCGACCGCCATGAAGGCGGACCTCGTCGCCGAACAGCAACGGCTGGACAGGGAGTCGGAAGCGACCATCGGGAAGACCGAGCAACTGGTTCTGATGCTCGCCATCGGCGGTACGTTGCTTGGTGTGGTCCTCGCCTTCCTGCTCGGCACCGGCATCTCGCGTCCGATGATCGCGATGTGCAAGGCGATGCGCGAGCTGGCTTCAGGCAATTTCGACGTGGTGCTGCCGGGTCTCGGCCGCAAGGACGAGATCGGCGAGATGGCCGGCGCCGTCGAAGAGTTCAAGGTTCAAGCCGTGGCAAAAGCCGAGCGCGATGCCGCCGCCAGCGAAGCCCAGAACAGGGAGGCGAGCGCTGCCCGCCGCTCCGAATTGATTCGCTTCGCCGACGATTTCGAGAGCGCGGTCGGCGCCATCGTCTCCAACGTCTCGGCCTCGGCCGTGCAGCTGGAATCGGCGGCCTCCACGCTGACCCGCACCGCCGAGACCACCCAGAGCCTGTCGAGCCAGGTCGCGGGCGTCTCCGAGCAGGCCTCCTCCAACATGCAGTCGGTCGCCACCGCGACGGAAGAGCTGTCCGCCTCGGTCGAGGAGATCGGCCGTCAGGTCCGCGACTCCAGCCGCATTGCGGAGGCTGCCGTGGTTCAGGCCAAGGAGACCGACGGACGCATCGGCAAGCTCTCGCATGCCGCCCAGCAGATCGGCGAAGTGGTCAAGCTGATCACCGCGATTGCCGAGCAGACCAATCTTCTGGCGCTCAACGCCACCATCGAGGCGGCGCGCGCCGGTGAAGCCGGCCGCGGCTTCGCGGTGGTTGCCAGCGAAGTGAAGTCGCTGGCGAGCCAGACCGCGAAGGCGACGGACGAGATCTCCTCGCACATCACGGGCATGCAGGGCGCCACGGCCGAATCGGTCGCCGCGATCAAGGAGATCGGCGCGACCATCGGCCAGATCTCCTCGATCTCGACCTCGATCGCGAGCGCGGTCGAGCAGCAGGGCGCCGCGACGCAGGAAATCGCGCGCAGCGTCCAGACCGTCGCCCAGGGGACCCAGACCGCGGCCACCGATATCGGTCAGGTCAACCGCGGCGCCGCTGAAACCGGCTCGGCCTCGGAGGAAGTGCTGCACTCGGCCAAGACGCTGTCGTCCGAAAGCACCCGCCTGCGCGCCGAGCTCGATCGGTTCATGGGAAATATCCGGGCGGCGTAAGTTGCCTGGCTTCGTTGCGCGTTAGGCGCTCCGCTGTCGCCCCACACTCCGCTTGTTCGGGACGACCGCGGAGATTGGCGCGACGGTCGATTTGTAACGGCGCGAGAAAGCGCACCTTAACAATTTCCCGCGTCACCTAACCGCGAGTTGCGGCGCCACAAATTTACCACAGCTTATCCTTTGCCAATTACCGTGCAGGCGAGTCAGGAAGCGGGCTGCTTCCGGGCTGCGCCTGGTTTTCCGCGAATGGAATGGGGTGGGGGAAATGTCGGTCAAGTCCAAGTCGACGTCGAAATCGAACCAATCGAAGCTGCCAACCTTGCGCTTTCGCGCAAAAATCATCCTCGGCTTCGTGGCGGTGCTAGCCATCCTCGCCGTCAGCATGGCCTTCGCCTATTTCGGCTTCGAGCGGATCCAGGCCGCTGTGGCTTCCTACCGCGCCAGCGTGTCGGAAGCCGACCTCGCGCGGACGGTCGATCGCGAGCTGGTTGCCTATCAGGGACTGGCTCGGGCCTATACCCTGACGGGGGCGGCAGATGACGAGACCGCAGCCAAGGCCGCCGAAAACAATCTGAAGAGCGCGATCGCCAAGTCGGTGTCGGCCACGACCGGCGCCGCCCGCCGTGAGCAGGTCGGCAAGCTCGAGGCGGAGTTCCAGCGCTTCACGAAGGTGTTCGGGGAGATCATCGTCCTGACGCGCGAGAACAACAAGATCGCGGCCGATGAGCTCAACAGCGTCGGCAACAAGATCCGCTTCAAGTTCGACGATCTCGCCGACACTGCCGCGCTGGGGGGGCTGGCATCGGTCCAGACCACGGCCAAGGACATCACCTCGCAATATCTGGCGGTTTCCACCTCCGTCGGTGCCTTCGTGGCCAAGCCGGAGCCGAAGACCGCCGATGGCGTGATCGCCCGCATCAAGTTCCTGGAGACCCTGCTGGTCTCGATCTATGCCAACGACCAGAAGATCACCGACCGCGTCACCGAGATCGGCACTCTGCTGAAGCAGTACCGCACCTCGTTCGCGAAGCTGACCGAGAACGTGAAGATCATCGCCAAGTCGAACGGCGAGATGACCAAGACGGCGGCGACCATTCTCAAGCTCTCGGCCGAGCTGCGTTCGGACCTGACCGCCGACCAGCAGCGCATCGAGGCGAACGCCAACGCGACCATTGGAGAAACCGAGCAGCTGATGCTGATGTTGGCGCTCGGCGGCCTTGCCGTCGGGGCCGTGCTGGCGTTGTGGCTCGGCAACGGCATCTCGCGTCCGATGATCGCGATGTGCAAGGCGATGCGCGAGCTGGCTTCAGGCAATTTCGACGTGGTGCTGCCGGGTCTCGGCCGCAAGGACGAGATCGGCGAGATGGCCGGCGCCGTCGAAGAGTTCAAGGTTCAAGCCGTGGCAAAAGCCGAGCGCGATGCCGCCGCCAGCGAAGCCCAGAACAGGGAGGCGAGCGCTGCCCGCCGCTCCGAATTGATTCGCTTCGCCGACGATTTCGAGAGCGCGGTCGGCGCCATCGTCTCCAACGTCTCGGCCTCGGCCGTGCAGCTGGAATCGGCGGCCTCCACGCTGACCCGCACCGCCGAGACCACCCAGAGCCTGTCGAGCCAGGTCGCGGGCGTCTCCGAGCAGGCCTCCTCCAACATGCAGTCGGTCGCCACCGCGACGGAAGAGCTGTCCGCCTCGGTCGAGGAGATCGGCCGTCAGGTCCGCGACTCCAGCCGCATTGCGGAGGCTGCCGTGGTTCAGGCCA
Organism: Bradyrhizobium symbiodeficiens; assembly: GCF_002266465.3. Classification (NCBI taxonomy): domain Bacteria; kingdom Pseudomonadati; phylum Pseudomonadota; class Alphaproteobacteria; order Hyphomicrobiales; family Nitrobacteraceae; genus Bradyrhizobium; species Bradyrhizobium symbiodeficiens. The sequence goes on from NZ_CP029427.2 coordinate 518,113, forward strand.
AGGAGACCGACGGACGCATCGGCAAGCTCTCGCATGCCGCCCAGCAGATCGGCGAAGTGGTCAAGCTGATCACCGCGATTGCCGAGCAGACCAATCTTCTGGCGCTCAACGCCACCATCGAGGCGGCGCGCGCCGGTGAAGCCGGCCGCGGCTTCGCGGTGGTTGCCAGCGAAGTGAAGTCGCTGGCGAGCCAGACCGCGAAGGCGACGGACGAGATCTCCTCGCACATCACGGGCATGCAGGGCGCCACGGCCGAATCGGTCGCCGCGATCAAGGAGATCGGCGCGACCATCGGCCAGATCTCGTCGATCTCGACCTCGATCGCGAGCGCGGTCGAGCAGCAGGGCGCCGCGACGCAGGAAATCGCGCGCAGCGTCCAGACCGTCGCCCAGGGGACCCAGACCGCGGCCACCGATATCGGTCAGGTCAACCGCGGCGCCGCCGAGACCGGCTCGGCCTCGGAGGAAGTGCTGCACTCGGCCAAGACGCTGTCGTCCGAAAGCACCCGCCTGCGCGCCGAGCTCGATCGGTTCATGGGAAATATCCGGGCGGCGTAAGGCTCGCCGCGCCGTCAATTCGGTATCGTCTTTGAGCAAGCGCGCCTTAGCAGGGCGCTTGCGCCTTCGTGCGTTGACCAGCACGATTGTGTCATCTTTCCGACACCGGTCATGCGTCAACTCCCTGCGGCGTCAGCCGAAACGGGCAACCACAAGCGCCCTTGCGCGGGGAACCCGGCCTTGCCGCAGACGTTGTCGCAGGTGGCAGGCGGAATGCCGCACCCCCAATGATCGGATCGTCCCCGTTTCGCACCATGTGAACCGGGGTCGTTTCCATTGATCGAACGCAATGGCCCGATGGAATTGCAGCGAAGCCCAGCGCCGAATGATGTTCCTCTGGCTGCGGCAGCCGTGACCGGTCGCATCGTCGAGACCGATATTCCCGCGCGGCTCGACGCATTGCCCTGGAGCGGCTTTCACACCCGAGTCGTGGTGGCGCTCGGCATCACCTGGATCCTCGACGGGCTCGAGGTGACTCTGGCCGGCGCGCTTTCCGGCGCACTGAAACAAAGTCCGTCGCTGCACTTCTCGAATTTCGATCTCGGTATTGCCAATTCCGCCTATCTCGCCGGCGCGGTGCTCGGCGCGCTCGGCTTCGGCTGGCTCACCGACCGCATCGGCCGCAAGAAGCTGTTCTTCATCACGCTGGCGCTCTATCTCTCGGCGACGGCCGCGACCGCGCTGTCTTGGGATGTCGCGAGCTACGCGCTGTTTCGTTTCCTCACCGGCGCCGGCATCGGCGGCGAATACACCGCGATCAACTCGACCATCCAGGAGCTGGTGCCGGCGCGCTATCGCGGCTGGACTGATCTCGTCATCAACGGCAGTTTCTGGATCGGCGCCGCCATGGGCGCGGTCGCGTCCATCGTGCTGCTTGATCCCGCCGTGATCGCGCCCGATTACGGCTGGCGTCTCGCCTATCTGATCGGTGCCGTCATCGGTCTCTTCGTACTCCTGATGCGAATGTGGATTCCGGAAAGTCCGCGCTGGCTGATGATTCATGGTCGCCCCGAGCAGGCCCACGCCATCGTCGACGAGATCGAACGCTCCGTGATCGGACACGACCAGGACGCGAGCGATGGACGCTTTGCCAAGATGCGGCTGAAGATGCGCGATCACACGCCGATCCGCGAGGTCGTTCACACGCTGTTCTCGGCATACCGGCAGCGCGCGGTGGTCGGCCTCGTTCTGATGAGCGCGCAGGCGTTCTTCTACAATGCCATCTTCTTCACCTTCGCGCTGGTGCTGACCGACTTTTACGGCATCAAGGCCGATCACGTCGGCTGGTACCTGCTCCCCTTCGCCGCCGGCAATTTTCTTGGGCCCCTGCTGCTCGGCCGGCTGTTCGATACGCTCGGACGCCGCGTCATGATCATGTTCACCTATGGCGCATCGGGCCTGTTGCTGGCGCTTTCGGGCTATCTGTTCTCGATCGGCGTGCTCACGGCGCAGGGGCAGACCATCGCCTGGATGGTGATCTTCTTCTTCGCCTCGCCGGCCGCCAGCGCGGCCTATCTCACCGTCAGCGAGACCTTTCCACTTGAAGTTCGCGCGCTGGCGATCGCGGTGTTCTATGCGGTCGGCACCGGGATCGGCGGCGTGGCCGGCCCCGCGCTGTTCGGCGTGCTGATCGATACCGGCTCTCGCACCAGCGTGTTCGCCGGCTATCTGCTGGGGTCGGCCCTGATGATCGCCGCCGCGATCGTGGCGTGGCGCTACGCCGTCTCCGCCGAACGCAAATCGCTCGAACAAATCGCCCGGCCGCTCGCCTTTATGGAGTAGACTGATGAAATCGGAACTTGCAGAAATGGCATCGGACCAGAACCGCACCATGCTGGTTGACGAAGCGCCCGACGCGGTGCCGGTGCCGCACGCGCTGGTGCCGCATCTCGACGAGATCGCGATCCTGCTCGACATCGACGGCACGCTGTTGGACCTGATGCCGACGCCGCGCGAAGTGTGGGTGCCGCCGGGCCTGTCGGACACGCTGAACCGGCTGACCGAGCGCACCTCCGGGGCGCTGGCGCTGGTCAGCGGCCGCTCGCTCAACGACATCGATCTGATCTTCGCTCCCGAAGTGTTCAGCGCCGTCGGCGGTCACGGCGCCGAGTTGCGGTTGTCCGTGGGTGATGATGCCGAAGACGTACCCGCGCCCCCGTTGGACAAGGAGCTGAAGCGGCGGCTTGCAGCCATCGCCAAGCTCAGTCCAGGCATCCTGCTCGAGGACAAGGGCTATTCGCTCGCTCTGCATTACCGCCTCGCGCCGCATGCGGAGAAGGCGATCTACGAAGCGGTTTCGGTGATCCGTGCGGATCTGCCCAACGCGCCGATCGAGGTGCTGCCCGGCAAGTTCGTCTGCGAGATCAAGCATTCCGGCTTCACCAAGGCGACTGGCGTGCGTGAGTTGATGACGCGTGAGCCGTTCAAGGGACGGCGTCCGATCTTCATCGGCGACGACGTCACCGACGAAACCGTGTTCGCGATCATGCCCGACATGAACGGGCTTGCCTTCTCGGTCGGTCGCCGTGCGATGGGCGTGAATGGCCATTTCGACGCACCGAACGACGTGCGTGCCTTTCTTGCCCGCCTGCTCGATCCAAGGTGAAACAAAGGCAACGCCACGCCGCAGACATGATGTTTTGGGAACGGGGCCGTCGCGCGCAGCGATGCGTGCTGCGTAACCTGGCGGCATAAGCTGACTTTGCAGTGGAATCCCGGGTTCCAAAAAGGGAAACCCGTTCCAACGCGCGTGCCTGATTTTGGTTTCAATTGGTTGAAACGATGACAGGAACCATATTGATGAACGGCAGTTAAATGGGGTGGAATGAAACAGGAGGGGACGACCTGTGAACTTAGTCGTCGTTTCAAATCGCGTCGCGCGCGGCAAGCCTAACGAGCCCATGACGGGCGGCCTCGCGGCGGCCTTGTTGCCGGTGGTGGAACATTCGGGCGCGATTTGGGTGGGTTCTTCGGGCCGCGTGCGTGACGGCCATCAGAAGGAACCGTTCGCTGAGATCGAGGCGCTCGGATCGGGCGCGATTGCGACGTTGGATCTGCCGGCGGCGCATTACGGTGGCTATTACGAAGGCTTTGCCAATTCGGCGCTGTGGCCCGCGCTGCATTCGCGCAGCGATCTGATCCGCGTCTCGCGCGACGATTACGTGAGCTATCGCGAGGTCAACGCCTTCATGGCGCGCGCCTTGATGCGCTTCCGAAAGGACAAAACCGCGTTCTGGGTGCAGGATTATCATTTCCTCGCGCTTGGCGCCGAACTGCGCGATCTCGGCGTCGACGACCCCATCGGCTTCTTCCTGCATACGCCGTGGCCGGTCGCCGCGGTGATGCAGGGCGTGCCCAATCATCGCGAGCTGGTCACGGCAATGCTGGCCTACGATCTGCTCGGCTTCCAGACCGCGGAGGATTGCCAGAATTTTCTCGGCTATGTCGCAAGCGAGCTCGGCCTCGCTGTCGAGGACGGCGTTGCGATCTCGCAGCACGGCCGCACCCGCTGCGAGGTCTTCCCGATCGGGATCGATGCGGAGAAGTTCGCGCAATACGCGGCAAAATCAGCCACGCATCCCGACGTGTCGCGGCTGCGGCGCAGCCTCAATGGCGAGCGCCTTGCGATCGGTGTCGACCGGCTCGACTATTCGAAGGGCCTCGTCAACCGCATCAGCGCGTTCGATCGGCTCTGGACCGAGCAGCCGCAGTTTTCGCGCAGCATCTCGCTGCTCCAGATCGCCAACCCCTCGCGCGGCGGCATCGAAGCCTATGGCAATCTGCAGCAAGACGTCGCTCGCCTCGTCAGCGACGTCAACGGTCGCCACGGTGAGGTCGACTGGACGCCGATACGTTATTTGAACAAGGGCTTCAGCCAGGCCGTGCTGGCGGGCCTGTACCGGACCGCGCAGATCGGCGTGGTGACGCCGCTGCATGACGGCATGAACCTCGTCGCCAAGGAATATGTCGCAGCCCAAAATCCGGCCGACCCCGGCGTGCTGGTGCTGTCGAAGTTCGCCGGCGCGGCCAACGAGCTTGATGCCGCGCTGCTCGTCAATCCGCACGACATCGACGGCATGGCGCGCGCGATTGCGGTCGCCGCAGCGATGCCGCTCACCGAGCGCAAGATGCGCTGGGACGCGATGATGAAGAAGCTGCGCGGCCACACCATCCAGCAATGGTCGGCCGATTTCGTCGAGGAGCTGGAGAAGTGCCGGACCGAGAAGGCTGCGGTCGCCCCGCTCGCCGCGCAGCCGCCCCAGGCATTGCGCTGGCTGAAGTCGGCGATCTCAGGCGTGCGGTTGATTTAGCTCTCGAGAGCCGCTCGATGTTCTTCCCTTCTCCCGCAAGGGGCGAAGGAATGACGTCAATAGCAATAAGACACTCCATCCAGAATCGCGCATTGCCGCTTGTTCGGCGCATTGGGATCGTCCATCGGCACCACGCCCTTGCCCTGGCCGACGAACACGCCGGGCCCGACATGCACCGAGCTCTTGTTGCCGATGATCACGCTCTGATGCGGCGTCGAACTCGAGCGCGTGCCGTCCGGCCAGAGGATAGCATCGCCGGACAGCACCCCGCGCCGCCCGTCGTCGCAGCTCACGTCGACGCCTTGCCGGTTGCAGATCTGGGCGGCGGCCGGCACGGCGAAGGCGAGGCCGAGGGCCGAAATCAGGCTGAGGGCGGCGATGGTGCTGCGGAGGGTCATGGCGTCCCCAGTCGGGTTTGCTGTTCTCACGTGAATCGTCGCGCCAAACCCGTCAAGGGTTCAGCCGGTAGGCGGGTCAGGACATCCGCAACGCCAGATATTATCTCGTAAATACAATATCTTACGGAAAATTCGCCCGATTTCCCTGCGATCCCTTGCAAAATCATCGGCGCCCCTTCAAGAGAGGGCGCTCCGGAGAGATGGCCGAGTGGCTTAAGGCGCACGCTTGGAAAGCGTGTGTGCGGGAAACCGTACCGTGGGTTCGAATCCCACTCTCTCCGCCATCCCACCGAGATGATCTCGTACTTCGGCCCGAAGACAGATCAAAAATGCAGCCTTTTTCCTGCTTTTTGCTAACAGAGAGGTCCGCTCACGCGTCCGACCTAAAGCCGGCTAGGTCTGGAGAACCGAATTTTCTCCGAATCTTAGAACAAGCAGAATCGGTCCAGTACGGCATTTCCTGGAAAAATCGTGGGCTTATTGGCTCGCGGTTTGAATCTCTCTCGCGCAATCGACAAGATCAACGCCGAAGCGATATGTTCCCGTGACACGATTCGCGCCATAGTTGAGAAGTAATACCTCCAATCTGAACGGATCTATTAGGCATTGTGACCATTGCTGCATAATGGCGATTGAGCCCAATGCTGGTCTGAGCAGTTCCCATCCTCCACGAGCGGCAAGTAATCCGAGGACAAGAAACGCCTCAATGCAGATCACTGACTATCAAGCAAAATACTTCGCCTACGACATCACACGAAGACGCGCACCTGACAGTGCTGACAAACTAGCTGGCGCGGTTGCGGGGGCGCAGGTGGATCTCAATCCGCATCAAGTCGATGCGGCGCTCTTCGCATTTTCATCGCCCCTCTCGAAAGGCGCGCTTCTGGCCGACGAAGTGGGCCTTGGAAAAACTATTGAAGCCGGGCTTGTCATTTCGCAGCGCTGGGCGGAGGGAAAGCGCTGCGTACTCATCATCACCCCGTCAAACCTACGAAAGCAGTGGCATCAGGAACTAAGCGAGAAATTTTTTCTTCCATCTACGATCCTAGAGTCACGCTCTTACAACGAGTCAATCAAGTCAGGTTGTTACCGTCCCTTTGATGTCAAAGATACCGTTGTCATCTGCTCGTTTCAGTTCGCTCGAAACAAAGCGTCAGATGTTCATGCCATGCCGTGGGACTTAGTTGTAATCGACGAAGCCCACAGGCTTCGGAATGTCTACAAGCCGTCCAATGTCATTGCGAATACACTGAAGCATGCGCTTGGGCAGAAGCAGAAGTTACTGCTGACAGCAACTCCGCTTCAGAATTCTCTACTTGAGCTTTTTGGCCTGGTCAGTTTTATCGACGAACATGCATTCGGAGATATCAAGAGTTTCCGTGAACAATTTGCCAATCTGACGCAGGATCGCGTCTTTCATGTTCTCAAAGAGCGCCTAAAGCCTCTCTGCCACCGCACGTTGCGTCGGCAGGTGACAGCCTACGTCCCCTATACGCGTCGCTTGGCACTAGTTGAAGAGTTCACGCCGACCGATGGGGAGGATCGGCTTTATGAGCTTGTGTCTGAGTACCTGCGACGAGATAATCTCCAAGCCCTGCCGGCCAGTCAGCGTTCCCTGATGACACTTGTCTTGCGGAAGCTGCTCGCGTCTTCGACCTTTGCCATTGCTGGCGCGCTATCTTCAATGTCGCGGCGGATGCAGGCTAAGCTAAAAAAGCATGAGGTTCAACCGACGCTCGAAGATGATCTCGCGCGGGATTACGAGAGCCTTGATACCACGGCTGAAGAGTGGCCGGAGGACGAGGAACTCGAACCTCTCACCGACACCGATCGAAGGGCGATCGAGTCCGAAATCGCCGACCTAAATGAATTCGCTCGACTCGCCACCTCGATCGAACACAATGCGAAGGGAAAGTCTCTCCTGGAGGCGCTCGACGTGGGCTTTGCTAAGGCCGAGGAGCTCGGTGCTGCGCCAAAAGCAATTATCTTCACCGAGTCACGAAAGACTCAGGCCTATCTCCTGCGGATCTTAGCCGACAGTCCATATGCCGATGGTATCGTGTTGTTTAACGGCACGAATACTGACGATCGCTCGAAGCAGATTTACGCCAAATGGATTGAGCGTCATCAAGGTTCAGATCGCGTTAGCGGGTCGAAGACCGCAGATATGCGATCCGCCTTGGTCGATTATTTTCGCGAAGAAGGCCATATTATGATCGCGACCGAAGCGGGCGCAGAGGGCATTAATCTTCAATTCTGCTCGCTCGTCGTGAACTACGACCTGCCCTGGAATCCACAGCGGATTGAACAGCGAATTGGCCGGTGCCATCGCTACGGCCAGAAGCACGACGTTGTCGTGGTCAACTTCCTCAATCGCAAGAACGAAGCCGATCAACGCGTGTACCAGCTTTTGTCCGAGAAATTCAAATTGTTCGAAGGCGTGTTCGGAGCGAGCGATGAGGTGCTGGGTGCGATCGAGTCTGGCGTAGACTTCGAGAAGCGCATCAGTGCCATCTATCAGCAGTGTCGGCAAACGGAAGAGATCAAGACGGCTTTTGACCAGCTGCAATTTGAGCTCAGTCTCGAAATCAATGAGGCAATGAGCCAAACTCGACAGAAGTTGCTTGAGAATTTCGACGACGAGGTTCGCGAGAAACTTAAGATTCGCGACGAAGATGCGAAGGCATACCTCGACCGCTTTGAGCAGCTGCTCATGCGTGTCACTCGGCACGAGCTGAACGGCTGCGCGGAATTCCTGAACGCTTCGTCGTTCCGCTTAAAGTCAAAGCTAGATTGGCTCGATGGCCGGGAAATTCCTCTCGGACTTTACGAATTGCCGCGGCGTTCGGGAGAGGCACATCTTTACCGGCTGAGCCATCCTTTGGGCGAAGCGATCGTCGAACGTGCTAAAGCGCGAGAGCTTCCCCCGGCGGAGGTGATCTTGGACTACACCAATTATACCGGGAAGGTGAGTGCGCTAGAGCCTCACAAAGGTCAGTCCGGATGGCTAGCGGCGTCCGTGCTTTCCATCGAAGCACTCGATCAAGCCGAAGATCATCTTCTGATGTCCGGTTTGTCAGATGCTGGCGAGTTATTGAATAATGACGTCGCTTTACGCTTGTTAACTCTGGCAGGACAGGTCGGACCGCAGGTGCCCCTCCCAGCCCATACGATGGACCGGCTGAATGGCGCTCTTCGGGTCCAGCAGCAAGGCATCCAACGTTCGATCTCGGAGCGCAATGCACGCTTCTTCGAAGCCGAAGCGGACAAGCTTGACGGCTGGGCGGATGACCTCAAAGTCGGCCTCGAGCGGGAAATCAAAGAGATTGACAGGCAAATCAAGGATGCGCGGCGCGCCGCGACGACCGCATTAACGCTGGAAGAAAAGCTAGCGGGACAGAAGCAAATAAGATCCTTGGAAGCGCTAAGAAATCAGAAGCGTCGGGCACTTTTTGATTCGCAGGATCAAATCGATAAGCAGCGGTCAGACCTCATTTTAGAGATCGAGACGAAGTTGGAACAGAAAGCCGACGTTGTTCCGCTTTTTGCGATCCGCTGGAAGTTGGTGTGAGAAGCGATGCCCAACGCTGCGGAGAAAATTGCCCACATCGAAGCTGCGCTCCGGCGTCGGTTCTTTCCGTTAGTGCCGGAGCGTGCGCAGAATTGGACCCTGGTTCAGCATGACGTCGATCGTTGTTCACGTTCGCTCGCGGCTTACGCGTTGTGCGGGATGTGTGGATTGAGCGATGCCGCTGCCACGGCAGCACTGGTCGATGGCGGCGATGACGGCGGGATTGACGCGCTTTATTTCGATCGCGCGGGGCAGCGACTGCTCGTCGTCCAATCCAAATTCAAACGGCCGAGCAATCCGGACAATCCGCAGGGCGCCGGCCCCAATCAGGGAGAGACACTCAAGTTCATCAATGGCACGAAAGCTCTCATGGAGCGGCGCTTCGACGGGTTCAATGCAGCTGTTAGGAATCACTTAGACGAAATCGAGGAAGCGCTTGATACGCCAGGAGTAAAGATTTTCCTCTTGCTGCCATTCCTGGGGGAAACGCTTGACGCTCACGCGAAAGCCGACATCGACGCTTTCGTCGCTCAGTGCAACAGCCTTTCAGACTGCATGATCGCCATCGTCGTCGGCATCAGTCAAACTTACGACTGGATGGTTGCGGAGCAGGCAAATCCCGCCGTCGATGTCCGTCTCACCCTTGAGAAGTGGTCCAGCGTGACCGCGCCGCGGAAAGCGGTCTACGGGCTGGTGAAGGGCCAAGACCTCGCGGCGTTGGTGACCGAGCATGGAACCGCACTCTTCGAGCGCAACATTCGGCATTATCTCGGCTCGGTTGGTGTCAATGTCGCGATTGAGGAGACGGTACGGCGAAAGCCGGAGGACTTTTTTTATCTGAACAACGGCATTACGGCTGTCACGAGGGCCATTACTCAGGCGCCGGGCTCGCCCGATCGCTGTGTGTTCGGGCTTACGGCTTTCTCCATCGTCAATGGCGCCCAGACAGCGGGCTCCATCACGACGGCCTCGATCGCCGCGGCAATATCTGAGCGCGCAAAGCTCCACATCACGGTCATTGAAGTGCCCGACCCGGCCGATGATTTCGCCGTACGAGTCACACGAGCACGCAACTACCAGAATCAGGTGCGCGGCGTCGATTTCGCAGCGCTCGATCCTAACCAGGAGCGATTACGGCAGGAACTCGCAGCGGTTGGCATTCGCTACCATTATAGGCCGTCTGCGGAGTCGCGTGTTCGACAGGACGATGCTTTCACGCTCGAAGAAGCGGCTCTCGCGCTGGCTTGTCTTGCATTCGCCGTTACGGACGGGCAGCGAAGAGGCCATCGGGGACCGACCGCAATAGACTTTGTCGTTATAGCTAAGCGCGAGATTGGTCGCCTATGGGAACAGGAAGGTGCGATCTATTCCCAGCTCTTTCCAGCGTCGATATCTGGCGTTCGGATTTGCAGGCTCGTCCGCATCTACCAATTCATCGACCGTATTCTAGCCGGGAATGAACGGGCAGAGACTGCCTACGACCGGCGGATGTTTTTCCGGCATGGCCGTTATTTCATCATGGGCTTGGTCGCACATCGTCTACCGGGGCTTATCGCGAAAGCTGCTCCTGGCCTCACAACCGAGGAGGAGCGTGAGATTTCGCAGGAGACCAATCAGCTTTCTGAGGTGATCTTTGCGACCTCCAAGGCTATGCAGATCGATCGTGGCTTTCTGGCCATTTTCCGCAATCTCACCGACGTGCAGCCGCTTGCCGAAAATGTTCTCCTGCGGCTAGCCGAGCTGGATGCCGCTCAGAACCCACCGGGAGCTGCCAGCGCCGCTGCGCCGGCGATCGCCACAGCCGCAACGGACCAAGTATGACAAAAAAACAGAAACTCGAATTGACCTGGGTAGGCAAAGAGAACCGGCCGAGATTGGAGCCGCGAATTCTGCTGGAGAACCCGGAGAAATCCTATCACGCGAAACATCGAGTGAGTGACGATGACATTTTCGACAACCGGCTGATCTTCGGCGATAACCTGCTCGCGCTGAAGGCGCTGGAGCAGGAATTCGCCGGCAAGGTGAAGTGCATTTATATCGATCCTCCCTACAACACGGGAAGCGCCTTCGAGCATTATGATGATGGTCTAGAGCACTCTACGTGGTTGTCACTAATTAGCGTAAGACTGCAGATTTTGTGGCGATTATTGTCTCCAGAAGGGTCATTTTGGATTTCAATAGACGACTACGAGATGCCTTATTTACGCGTCGTAATGGACGAAATTTTCGGACGCGCAAATCACATTGCGACGAACGTTTGGCAAAAGCGCTATTCACGCGAAAACCGTGAAGCGATCGGCGACGTGCACGAATACATAGTTGTTTATGCAAAATCGCCCGACTTCTTTAAGAGAAATCGCAACATGCTCGAACTTACTGCTGAGCAGAAGAAGGTATATAAGAACCCTACGAACGATCCTAAGGGGCCGTGGCGTACAATACCAATTACGGCGCAGGCTGGCCACGCAACCAAGTCTCAATTTTATACAATTGTTGGTCCAACGGGTAAGTCATTTGATCCTCCTGCTGGAAACTGTTGGCGATATTCAAAGGATGTTTTCGACAGGATGCTGGCTGAGGGCCGCATTTATTTTGGAAAAGACGGAAACAGCCAACCTACCACGATCCGTTACCTGTCTGAGGTACCTGGTGCTGTGCCGTGGACTTGGTGGCCCCATACGGAAGTTGGGAACACAGATGAGTCGAAGAAGGAGATGATCAACCTTTTCCCAAAGATCGAACTGTTCGACACTCCCAAACCTGAACGTCTGATCAAACGGATCATCCACATTGCGACCAACCCGGGCGACCTTGTCCTCGACTCCTTTGCTGGCTCCGGCACGACGGGGGCAGTCGCCCACAAGATGGCGCGCCGCTGGATCATGGTGGAGCTGGGCGAGCACTGCCACACGCACATCATTCCCCGGCTAAAGAAGGTCATCGACGGCGAAGACAAGGGAGGCGTAACAGAGGATTGCCAGTGGCAAGGCGGCGGCGGCTTCCGCTATTTCAAGCTCGCTCCGTCGCTTCTCGAAAAGGACAGGTGGGGCCGTGAGGTCATCAGCAAGGCCTACAATGCCGAGATGCTGGCCGAGGCGCTGTGCAAGATCGAGGGCTTCACCTATGCGCCGAGCGACAGCGTGTATTGGCAGCAAGGCAAGTCGACCGAGCGTGACTTCATCTTTGTGACGACGCAGACGCTTTCGCCGGCTCAGCTTGACGCCTTGAGCGAGGAGGTCGGCGAGCAACGCACGTTGCTTGTGCTATGCGCGGCGTTCCGGGGCAACACGTCTGCCTGGCCCAACTTGACGGTGAAGAAGATCCCGAACCACATTCGTGAACGCTGCGAATGGGGCCATGACGACTACAGCCTCAACGTCGAGAATTTGCCCAAAGCGCCGCCAGCCCGAGAAGCTTGGCCACCGACACCGAAAGTGGCAGACAGTGCGCTATCCCGCTCCGCTTCCCAGCCGGGCCTATTCGATTCCGCGGGAGACGACCAATGAACCGTCACGTCAACGCCATCGCCGGCCGTCTCAGTCTCCGCGCGCCGCAGCGGCAATCTCTCGAAGTTCTGGATCGCGTCACCGAACTAGTGCCACCGCGAAAGGGCGCCGATCTGGAGGCGGCGCTTGCGACGATTCGAGCTGAATTCTCTGGCATGACGGATTTCGAACGTAACTTCCCATCCTTGTGTTTCGCGTTGGCGACCGGCGTTGGCAAAACCCGGCTCATGGGCGCGTTCATCGCATATTTACACCTGGCGCACGGCCTGAACAATTTTTTTGTGCTCGCGCCAAACCTGACGATCTACAACAAGCTCATTGCCGACTTCACACCCAACACGCCGAAATACGTCTTAAATGGTATTGCTGAATTCGCGATCTCGCCGCCCGTCATCACAACGGGTGACAATTTCGAGCGGCAGATCGCCAGCGGCGGCAATCTGTTCCCGGTTACTATCAACATCTTCAATATCTCGAAGATTAACTCCGAGGTAAGGGGCGGCCGTAGCCCGCGCATCCGCAGCTTTAAGGAAGAGATCGGGGACAGTTATTTCGACTATCTTGCGGCGCAAAGGGACCTCGTCTTGATCATGGACGAGTCGCACCGCTACCGCGCGACGGCGGGCGTTCGCGCCATCAACGAGCTGAAGCCGGTCATAGGTCTGGAGCTAACGGCGACCCCCTTTGTCGAGACGACGCGAGGGCCGGCGCCTTTCTTAAATGTGATTTTTGATTATCCGCTCGGCCGCGCCATGGCCGACGGCTTCGTCAAGGAGCCGGCTGTAGTCACCCGCGAGAACTTCGTCGCGACCGGCAAGTCGCCCGAGCAGTTGCAGCAGATCAAATTAGAAGACGGCGTGCGCCTGCATGAAAGCGTCAAGGTCGAACTGGAGACCTACGCGCGTCAGGCTGGTGAGCGTATCGTCAAGCCCTTCATGCTCGTGATTGCGCGCGACACCACGCACGCCGCGGAGCTGATCACGCTGATTAAGTCCAACGCATTCTTCGAGGGCCGGTATGCGGACAAGGTGATACAGGTCGATTCCAGCGTAAAGGAGGAGGAGACGATTGAAAGGCTTCTCAGGGTTGAAAGTTCCGACGAGCCGACCGAAATTGTCATACACGTCAACATGCTAAAGGAAGGATGGGACGTCACCAACCTATATACGATAGTGCCGTTGCGCGCCGCCAATGCCCGCACGCTAATCGAGCAATCGATCGGGCGCGGCTTGCGTCTGCCCTATGGCCGGCGGACCGGTGTCACGGCTGTCGATCGGCTGAATATCGTAGCTCACGATCGCTTCCAGGAGATCGTTGATGAGGCGCGCAAACCGGATTCAGCTATCCGCCTTCAGCAGGTGATTCTCACCGAAGAGCAACTGCACCGGAAGACCGTCACAGTTGAATCGCGACCTCAGCTCGCCGCTAAGCTCGGCCTGCACTCCGATGTTCCGATTAGAGGGGCGCCCGATTTTCAAGAAGCTTCGACTGAATTTACTCAAGAAGAGCAGCAGGTCGTTCGGATCGCATATGACGTAATCCGCAAGTTGGAGACCGAGCCATCGCGCTTGCCCAGTGTCGTGCATCTGCAAAACCCGGAGGTGCAGGCGGCTATTCTGCGGGAGGTCAAAAGTCAATATCGTCCGGCGCAATTAGAGCTGGATGGTATCGCCGAACAACCTGATCTCACTGCCATCGTTGCGAAGACCGTCGATCTGGTGGTTCAGCAGACGATCGATATTCCACGCATCCTCGTCACGCCAAAAGGCGAAGTGAAATCTGGCTTCCATCGCTTCACACTTGATCTGTCGCGGATGCAATATGAAGTGCCGAACGAGACGCTGTGGGCCGCACATTTGCGGACCGGGCAGGTCGATCGGATCGGCCTTGGAGTGGGCAACATCGATGAGCAGCGGTTGGAGGATTACGTCGTCAGCGGTCTGATCGACTTCGACGACGTTGCCTACGATGATCATGCCGATCTGCTTTACGAACTTGCTGCTCAGGTAGTGATGCATTTGTTGGCGACCCATCCGGAAGACGGCGCTCGCAAGATCCTGCGACTTCACCAGAGGGAAATCGCCCGCTTCGTTCATGCACAGATGCAGAGCCATTTCTGGCAAGACGTCGAAGTTGAATACGATGTTGTCGTCACTCGCGGCTTCACAGGTCTGCGTCCAAGTGCGTACACGGCAATTGAGGGGGAAGCGCCCCTGGACTACAAATGCTCTCCTGCTGATAAGAGTAATATGTCCAAATATCTGTTCGGCGGATTTAGCCGGTGTCTTTACGCGATTCAGAAATTTCAGTCCGACGCTGAACGAAAACTTGCCGTTATCCTGGAGCGCGAGGCAAGGAAATGGTTCAAACCAGCAAAAGGCCAGTTCCAGATCTACTATAAGAGCGGTGCTGACCATCCGGAGTATCAGCCGGACTTCGTGGCCGAAACAGAAGATGAGATTCTCATGCTCGAGCCAAAGGCGTCGAATCAGATGACCGATCCGGAAGTGTTGTCGAAGCGGGAGGCTGCCAACAATTGGTGTAGGCATGCATCAGATCATGCTCGTCGCCATGGAGGTAAGCCTTGGGTTTACCTCCTAATCCCTCACGATACCATTGCGGAAAATATGACGCTTGAAGGTCTGGCTAAGCTCCGTTGACTACCAACCGCTGGTTTATTTTCGTTCCATAATTCTCGATGTGCGAATCCGCACTCGCCCCGCGCCTAGTTCGGATGGGAGCGTTAGCGGCTTTCGGCTTTCCGGGCCGTTGAGCTGATCAGAACTTGCTGCTCATCCCAGTCAGCGGGGATGGCTTTCAACAGCTGCGCCAGCTCAAGCCCGCCAGGCTGCAGGCCGTTCAGGATGGCTTCGGTGATGGCCGGCGATAGCAACGTCAGCCGAAGTATGCGGCAAAGATAGGACTCGTTGATCTTCTCAGCTTTGGCGAGGTCTCGCACCGAGCCAAACAGGTTGGATTCGAGCATGTTGCGCCAGCGATGGGCCCGCACCACGGCTTTGATCAGCGTGTTGTCGACCTGCGGCTCCGCAGGCGCCCAAGCTTCGACGTTTGCAGGCGTGACCACGCGCTTGCGCCCACCCGATCGCCGCAATGAAATCGAGATGCTCACAACCATTGTGCTGCCATCGCGGCTGAGCTTCGGTCGACCGATAGGGCCGAGAGTGAGAGTGGTTGGCCTGTTCATTCGGCGGCCTGCGGCAAGGGCTGGGGCTGCAATTCCGAGGAGAGCGAGGTCAAGCCCTGGATCTTCAATGTTATGTCCATCCGCTCGGCATGCATATCGATGCGGTCAACCAGCAGCTGAACGATGCGGGCCTGTTCGGCGGGAAACAGTTCGTCCCAGAGCTCGTCGAAGCCGAGGAGCGCGCTTCGGACTTCGGCCTCGCTGACATCAGCGGATTGTTTGCGCAGAGCGCGCCAGGTCTGAACGATCACTTCTGGGGTCTGCAGGAGCAGACGAACTTGATCGATGATGATTCGCTCTAACTCGGCCGCAGGCACCAGCTTGACGGGACAGTCTGATCTGCCCTGCTTCATAGCGGTCTGGCTGATGTAATAGCGATAAAGCCGGCCCGATTTACGCGTGTGGGTCGGCGACATCGCCGCGCCATCGGGCCCGAACAACAGACCCCTCAGCAGGGCGGGGGTCTGCGCCCGGCTGTTGTTGGCGCGCTTGCGCGGGCTCTCTTTGAGAATAGCGTGAACCTGATCCCAGAGCTTGCGATCGACGATCGCTTCGTGCTCGCCCGGATATGAGGTGCCCTTATGAACGGCCTCGCCAAGATAGACCCGGTTGTGGAGGATCTTGTACAGCACCCCCTTGTCCAGGAGGTGTCCGTATCGCGTACGTTGGTCGGCCGTGACGAGCTCGCGAGCCAGCAGGGTCGCGGACTTGAGCTGTACGAAGCGCCGAAAAATGGACCGGACCCGCTCCGCATCGGCCTCATGAATGAGCAATTTGCGGTCGCGGACTTCATAGCCGAGCGGCGTCCAGCCGCCCATCCATTTGCCGCGCTTGCGAGAGGCCGCGACCTTGTCGCGAATGCGCTCCCCGATCAGCTCGCGCTCGAACTGGGCGAAGGTCACCAGGATGTTCAGCGCCATGCGGCCCATGGCATCCTTGGTGTTGAAGGATTGGGTGACGGACACGAAAGTCACCCCGTGGCATTCGAACAGCTCCACAAGGTTGAGGAAGTCCAGCATCGACCGCGAAAGGCGGTCGATCTTGTAAACAACGATGACGTCGATCTTGCCGGCTTGCACAGCAGCGAGGAGGCGTTTCAGGGCAGGCCGTTCGAGAGTGCCACCCGAGAAGCCGCCATCATCGTAGCGGTCGGAAACCGGCGTCCACCCCTCGGCCCGCTGGCTCACGATGTAAGCCTCACACGACTCGCGCTGCGCATCGAGTGAGTTGAAGTCCATGTCGAGGCCTTCTTCGCTGGACTTGCGGGTATACACCGCACAGCGGATTTTACGGACGCCTGGGCTGCCTGGGGCTGCTCCCTCGAAGGAGTTGGCGAACAGGGAGGCTCGCCGTTTCTGTGATGGGCGGGGCGTCATTTGCCGACGGAGTTTTTCAAGCCAAAGAAGACCCAGCCGTTCCACTGAGTGCCCGTGATCTGGCGGGCGACCGAGGACAGGGATTTGTAGGGGCGGCCGAGATATTCGAAATCGTCGTGGCGAACGGTGACGCAGTGCTCGACGCCCTCCCATTCGCGGATCAGCTTCGTCCCGGCGACCGGCCGCAGAAGCGGCCGGGTCTTGCGGTCGGCGGGCTTCTGGTCGGCGTACTGCTTGGCCATGGCCTTGAGCCGCTCGGTGGTTTCCCGGCTCAGGCCGCCATAGGCCAATTCCTGAATGCGGTAAGCCAGCCGGCTCTCCAGGAAGCGGCGGTTATAAGCTGGTGGCTCAGTATCGAAAAGCTCGCGCCAGCGGGCCTTGAGGACGGGGGCGGAGGCGCCTTTAAGGGCGGCCAACTGGGTCAAAACGGTGTCTTTCACTGGGTAATTTCCTGGGCTCTGTGAGCCTCATCACCCCCAGACAACCCGGCACAGTCGAGTGGAGAATTTGCGGGATTGGGCAAATTTCGACTGGACTTTCGGTCGAGAACACGCAGAAGGCCGGTGGCCAAAATGGTGGCCAACTCGTTGATTGCGTCCTGCGGCGATGGCGAATCAGAGAGAGGATGAGACATTGTCTCGGCAGGATGAGCTCGACCTTTCTTGATGTCAGGCAATCAAGCCCGTTCACCAAGTCAGGGTATTTTACCCGCAGGCCACTAGTTGGTGCCCAATGGATTCCTCAAGACCAAGACGGTGGTCCTTCAAATTGCCCCGGGCAGAAGCGGCGCTGCCGGGCGGGCCCTTCGAGAGTTTCGAGCAGGCGGTGCAATCGCTGCGACCTATTTCTACAATGCACCGGCTAAGCGAGTTCGGTGAGCGACAACATTGCGCCTGCGTATCTTGCGCTGGCAATGAAGTGCAGCGTCTGGCCATCGAATTCAACCAAAACAAATTACTTGAGCGAGACGCGCCGCGCGCCAAGCACGTAGTCGATCGAGTGAACCTCATCGCCGAATGCGCTGATCAGCTACTGAATGCCATCAAGAGTACTGACGACTACACTCGGAAAGCCTTAGTGGAATATGGTAGATATAACTCCGTTCAGGATCTTCCAGTATATTCTGGCTATTTCGACCATGTTGAGGACGATGAGGATTATCCTGATCCTGCCGACTCCGACAGCGAGAGTTTGTGGATACAGAATTTGCTAGAGTTGCGTCAGGGCGCAAGACTTGTCGCAGCCGAATTTAGAAAAAGCCGTGGTGCTGAACAGAGCGCACCGATTGATAAGGGAGGGCGCACGAACCTGTTCAAGGAAGGGCTTGGAACCCCTGACCGCAATCTCGTCATTTCGGGCTGGAGTGTGTTTGAAACATTTCAGTACAAGCAGGCTAAAGGCACGGAGCACGGGGCATTTCACGGCTTTCTCAAGCACGTGTTCAAGTATGCCACTGGCCGCAGCTCTGAACGGCACTCGAGCATTGGTTCATGGGTGAAGGCTCTTGCGAGCCTGCTCCGACAGCGAGACGATGCCTCCGAAAGATATCTCTCTGCAGAGATGCTCTATCAAATGCTAGGGTCGGACCCTGATCCTAATCCGCTAACAAGGCAAAAGCTGGCTCTCGCTATGATGGAAGCTGCCGACAAACGAGAAATCCTAAATAACCGAATCCGTCAAACTAAGCTGAGCAAAAAAGCCTCGCAGAATTAGCCGAGTAGTTTGCCTGATCGAGTTTCCGACCTCTTGTAGATTGACCAGGGTGATCGCTGGTAGGCAGCGATATGACTTGGTCGAGCTATGCTACCGGAAAAATATGACACGACGCTCGCTCTGAAGGCGATTGGCCTAAGCGATCAACTGAACAAGACCGAGAAACGTGTTGCTGTCGCATTGCTAGACCATTTTAATCGTAAAACAGCCCGATGCGACCCTTCTCAGCAAACGATAGCTGCGCTCCTCGGGGTAGACCGAAAAACGGTCAATCGAGCGATCAGGAAGATCGTCAGGTTGGGCTACTTCAATTCGTTACGACATCGAGGAAATCGGCATTGTAATTCCTACCAACCGTGTTGGCATCGATTTCGAGCCGACGAAGAGAAGTGGAGTGCTGACCGTCAGAAACACAGGAGCCGCTTTGATGCGCCAGAAATGTCCCCGTCAGTGAGGCAGGTTTGCCTCACAACTGGCCGCGAGATCACCTCACAAACCTATCCTACCAACATCTTTCCACTAACCTCTTCCGATCCTCAACAAAACGCTGCCTATCAGGGGTGGACCAGCCCGCCTGCGCGTGAGGAGACGCAGAACTACATCGAAATCTTTGCGCCGCGGATCGAGCGGAGGCTTGGCAGTGCAAGGTATAAATCATGGTTTCAGTCGGTGAGATTGGAGGAACTGCGAAAGGACGAAATTGTATTGTCTGCCGATATGAAATTTGTCGCGGCAAAGATCGTGGAGCAGTTCGAGCCGCAGGTTTTGGAGTGCTTTCGCCCGGAACATCCAAACTTGGTTCGCCTAGTCGTTATTGTTCGTACCCCACGCGACCGCTAAGTATTTGACGGGTCCTTCTGGTGGATGAGACCGGCGCGGGTAATTCGCACCGCGCCACTGCGCTAGCCGAAGGGACCGAAAAGTTAGGTTGACAAGGTTGACACGGTTGACAGTCGGGTTGACAGCGTGGGGGGTGGTCAAAAGTCTGCCGGCGATGCTGCGGAGACCGGTCTTCCTGGTTCACGCGCAAAAAGTTCAGAAATAAAAGCAAAAAGCCCACTTGGCTTGGCAGGGGGAGGGGGGTGGTGAGATCCTGCGAGCCCTCCCGCTCACGGACCGGCCCCACTCTCATTCAGGGATTTTTTTCCGTGGTGGTGCGCAGTTTCGTAGCGCGCCGTTCGGCGGTGTGCGAACCGAGGCAATGTCAATTGCGAAAAGCCCTTTCGTTCAGACCCTTAGCAGACCCATATTCGAATGCCTGCAATTGGCGCCGTCGGCGCAGCCAAATTTGACTATTTATTTCCTGCCAATCGACGTGGCGCGCGCCGCGATTGAAAAATTGTCGCGAAATTGGGGAGGGGGAGGTCAGTCCGCTCGGACCAAAAAGCGGCGGGATGATCCTGGTGCAAGGCTCACAGTAAAAGCGTTCATCGCGCTTGCTGCGTCGCGATTCAACGTTTCACAGCCGGTCTCTCGACCGCTATAATGCTGGCCGATTACGATCCGTCAGCTTGCAATACCTATTTTGTGTTCATCCGCGAATAGCCCAGCCAGTATCCTTTCAAAGGAGGCGATAATGGCACCTACCTGGCAGTTATCCGGAGATTATTTCGAGAACTGCAACTGCACCGTGGTCTGTCCCTGCCTTGTATCGAAATCCGCCCCGCTGACGTCGAAGCCGACCGAAGGCGTATGCGACGTCGCGCTGCTCTTTCATATCGACAAGGGAAGCTATGAGAGCACTGCGCTGGACGGCCTGAACGTGGCGCTCGCAGTCCATACCCCCGGCCCGATGGCGGACGGCAACTGGTCTGTCGCCGCCTACATTGACGAGCGAGCCAACGAAAAGCAGACAGAGGCATTGGGCGCCATTTTCACCGGAGCGGTGGGGGGACCCATGGCGCATTTCGCGCCACTGATTGCGAAGACGATCGGCGTGAAGAAGGTCCCGATCACCTATGGCATCAAAGGCAAGACACGCTCCGCGGAAATTCCGGGCATCCTGCACATGAGCGTTGATCCGCTGCCGACGGCACATCCGAGTGGCGAGATGTGGGCAAACGTCGGCCATCCGGTTAGTCCCGACAAGCTCGCCCTTGCGGTGGGCGCGCCTGGAAACACATTCACTGATCACGGCATGCGTTGGGACAACTCCGGCAAGAACGGTCATTACGCGCCGATAAGCTGGTCAAGCACCTCCTGATGAGCACATCGGCTCTCGAAGCCGTTTTGCAGCGCGACCGCGCCGTCATCATCGCGGCGCTCGGGGTGCTTACCGCACTGGCCTGGTCTGACCTGGTCTGGCTCGCCGACGATATGGCGATGGGCGGAATGGATATGACCGGCTACCGCATGATCCCCGCCGGTCAGGCCTTGATGATGCCGGCAACTTCGCCCTGGCAGCCGATCGAATTTGCGTATGTATTCGTCATGTGGGTCGCGATGATGATCGGCATGATGACGCCCTCGGCGGCGCCGATAATCCTCGTTTATGCACGTATTGGGCGCCAGGCAGCGGAAGGCCGGGCGCTTGCCCCAGCCGCATGGTTTACGAGCGGCTATTTGCTGGCGTGGTTCGGCTTTTCACTCGCGGCAACCTTGGCGCAATGGGCGCTTGAGCGCCCAGCTTTGCTCACGCCCATGATGGCCAGCGCAAGCAAGATCGTCGCCGGCATCCTGCTGATGCTGGCCGGGCTCTATCAATGGACACCGCTGAAGGATGTTTGCTTGTCCCGATGCCAGGCGCCGCTCGGATTCATCCTGAGCCGCGGCGGCTTCCGCGCAACTGCGACCGGCTCATTGATTCTGGGCCTTCGCCACGGCATCTACTGCCTCGGATGCTGCTGGGCCCTGATGGCCCTCCTCTTCGCTCTTGGCGTGATGAACCTTTTCTGGATTGTCGCGCTCGCCATCCTAGTTTTGCTTGAGAAGGTCATCCCGTCAGGCCGGCTGATCGCGCGGATGGCGGGCATCGCATTCTTCGCCGGGGGCGTGTGGATGCTATTGCAGCCGAGTTAAGAGGCGCAAAAATCGCTGAGAGATTGTCGGTTCTTGTCGAAAGCCGCCGGAGCCCTAGCTTCTGGGACCAATCGAGCGCGATCCAGGGGGAGTTGCTGGATCGTCGCTCAATGGCCGACTTCTTCCATAACATCTCATTTGCGAATGACGTTGAGGACGATGGACTGCAGGCAAACCGCTCATTTCAAATGACTTACGTCGCCGCCTTCTGGTTGCGTTGCGCTGCCTCTAAACTTTTTTGTAATTGACCATTTTCTGAACTTCTGCTCCAGATTCTGGTCGGGGTAGGAGGATGAATTGTTAATAGAAATTCCTGAGTGGCAAAATGATCCCCTCAAGGCATTAGAGTTTGGAGCTCACCTTCGATCAGTAGAGCAGGCGAGCATTTACAAGTTCGATTTTGGCAAAGTCGCCTTCGCTACCCCCGGATGGATGCTGGTTATTGGCGATGCACTACGTGAGTTTCGCGGTGCTCGCCCCGACGCGAAACGACAGGCCATCAATTATCGTCACCTCGGTTATGCCGCCCATGTTGGCTTTTTCCAATACTTTGGAATGGAGTACGGTCAGGCGCCGTCAGAGGCCGCTGGTAGCAACACCTATGTTCCTATTAGCGAGGTCGACGTTTCTCAGTTGCGGGCAAGCGCCTCGGATAAGTTCTTGCAAGTAGGGGAATTGATCGAGGAGGACGCCCAGCAGCTCGCGCAAATCTTGACCCAGACGCAAGATGGAGAGGTTGTTAAAACGCTGACCTATTCGATTCGGGAGATCGTGCGAAACGTCGTCGAGCACAGCGGCTCAACAACTTACGCGATTTCAGCGCAGTATTGGCCGGCAAATAGGTGTGCGGAGCTGGCAGTTTCGGATTCCGGCTGCGGCATACTTGCGTCTTTGAAAGAAAATCCAAGGCTCCGCGCCGAAACAGACCTAGATGCCCTGAAGCTTTCTCTGTTGCCTGGAATATCATCGAAAGCCTGGCGTCGTCGCAAGGCGAGCGATGTTTGGGCGAATAGTGGCTACGGGCTGTTTATGACCCAACGATTATGCTCTCTCGGCGGGGAGTTCACGCTCTTAAGTGGACGAGCCGGTATGAGGATCGTTGGATCAGAGGCCCCTACCGTTCAATGCATAGTTCCCGGAACGACCGTCATCTTGCGGATCGACGCCGGTCGAGTCGCAAGTCTAACCAAACGATTGGCCGAATTTCATCAAGAAGGCGCGAGGCTTGCGAAGGCTGTTGGAGGCGCCAATAGGCTTGGTCCCTCCCTTGCCTCTCAAGTTTTGAGACCTACAGCTAAGACGGATTTTCTATGAAGTCGCGATTTGAAGAAGTGATCGCTTCCGGATTGTTTAGCGTCGTTGAGAAGATCGAAATTCCCCCTCGTTCTGAACGGCTACTGCCCATTCCGCCGGACTTCAGTATAGGGTCGATCGGGCAGTGGTTGGCCAAGCTCGGTGGACCTGACGGTGCACTGTGGCGTCATCAGAGTTTAGCTCTCGGCTCGATCGCCGATGGCCTCAATGTAGTTGTGTCAACAGGCACGGCTTCGGGAAAGTCGCTCGTATTCCAGGCCGCGATCGCGAAAGAGCTGACAGAGGGAGATGGCAAGGCTATTGTTCTTTATCCCCTCAAGGCTCTGCTAGCTGATCAGCTGGCGCGTTGGAAAAAGCTCGCTCGCGAGCTTGGACTCCCCGAGGGTACGGTCGCTGAACTGCACGGCCAAGTCCTGCCTGACGAGCGGGCGGACGCAGTCAAATCGGCGCGCTTGTTGGTCGCCACCCCAGACGTACTGCAAGCTTGGTTTATGCGACAAGTGGCGGCGCCGGCATTTAGAAGTCTCCTGTGTTTGACGAAATACGTCGTGTTGGATGAGGCGCATGTTTATGAATCTGTCTTTGGCAGCAACGTTGCGTACCTTCTTAGACGATTTCTCGCGGCAAGAAGGCGCGCTTCAAAGGAAACAGGCATAAATAGGCATCTTCAAATTATCGCGGCTACAGCGACGATTGCAGATCCATGCGAACACCTTGAAAGGTTGACCGGATGGCCTTTTGTTGGGATTGGTGAAGAAGACGATGGCGCGCCAACGTTCGGGCGTACGCTATATCACATTGAAGGCCCCGACACTGCCGCACCAGCGGAGTCATTTCTGTCTGATCTTATCTCGCGGGTGATCGACGGACAAACCCCCGAAGGATCTTTCATAGCCTTTCACAACTCTCGTCAAGGCGTTGAGCGGATCGCAAGAACCGTCAATCAGGACGACGTATTGCCGTATCGCAGCGGTTACGAGCTAGAAGATCGAGCCAAAATTGAGCGCGCTCTGCGACATGGTGAGCTGAGAGGCGTCATCTCTACCTCGGCGCTGGAATTGGGCATCGATGTTGCGCAATTTAGGCTTGGGCTCAACCTCGGCGTTCCTCAGTCCAAAAAGGCTTTCCGGCAGCGGCTTGGACGCGTGGGGCGGGCCGCCCATGGCTGCTTCGCCGTCATAGCTCCGCGACTCGCGTTCGCGCGGTACGGAACGACGTTTCAGGAATATTACGAGGGCTCGGTAGAGCCATCGCACCTCTATCTTAGCAATCGCTTCATTCAGTTCGCTCACGCGCGTTGTCTGATAGATGAATCGGAATCGCTTGGGAACGATACGAAGGGTTTGCCGCCGGGCGTATCCTGGCCTGAGAGTTTCGAGAAAGTGTACGAGATAGCTCGTCCAGGTGCGCGTCGTCCAAGGGAGTTTGACTATATAGCTCAGCTGGGTGCTGACTCGCCTCACTACAACTATCCTCTGCGTCAAGTCGGAGAAGCCAGCTACAAAATCAGGGAAGGTAGCAAGGACTTTAGCGAGTTGATTGGCGACATCGCCCTCAACCAAGCTATTCGCGAGGCATATCCGGGAGCGCTATATCTGCACCTTCGTCGGCCGACCAAGGTTGTCGAGTGGCGATCATCCTCCTTCGATCGGACGATTCGCATCGAGACCGCGCGAAACATGGCTCCCACGCGTCCGATCCTTAAGAAGACTGTGAACGTTAGCTTCAACTCTGACGAAATTGTAGCGGGGCGACTACTTACGGGAGCCGCCGGCGGGATCGCAGAGATAAACGTTCAGGTGAACGAGTCGGTCGAGGGGTTTTCTATTGGAGGAAAGAGCTTTCTGTATCGTGATCTAAGAGCGCAAGACCCGCGTATGACCCGTAAGCAGAGGGAGTTTCGCTCGACTGGCGTACTTATCAAGATATCTGAACCATGGTTTGGGGGTACAGGGCCTCAGTCAAATACGCGCTCGAGCGTGGCAGAAGGCCTTAAGCAGCTATTGCTGAGAGAGAAGAGCATCTCGCCCAATGATATCGACTGTGCATATACCAACATCGCGTTCTATGTCGACGGTGCACCCCGGAGGGCGACGGACACAATTGTTATTTACGACAGCATATATGGCGGTCTCCGGTTGACTGAGCCGCTCTATGCTGAGTTTTCAGATTACCTCGCGATGCTCGAGAAGGGTGCCCAGCTCGCTGGCTCAAACGCTTTCATCGATACAGATACGGTATCTAGGCTTCGAAGCTGGTTTGGGTCGCTAGCGCCGGGAGCGCCCTCGATTACCGGTGCTCCGATAGCTGCGGATGGAGAGTACCTGATCTACGCTCCTGGAAGTGAGGTTGCTCTACTTCATCAGGGCGTTTTGGTAGACCGCGTTCTCATCGCGCCCCAGCTAATGCCCTTGGGAGACGCGATTATGCTTATGTACAGTTACGAGAATGGAAACCGGGGTGGAGCCTGGATCCCGCACGATCAAATTCAGGCAACGGGGCAAAACTGGCACTACGCATACTGGAACCCCGAGACTGGCGAGATCAGGGACGCTGAGTCGAGCGACGGCGTGTTCTAGAGACGTACTCAAAAGGGGGGGCAATGAGGTTTTTGGAAGGGGCGACTCTATCAAGAGCAATCAGAGCGCTGGTTCAAAAGAAAAGTTTGAAAATCGCCGTCTCGTACTGGGGGCTGCCGGCTTGGATTTAATGGGCCTGGATCCGAGGCGAAAGGATGTGGCCTTAATCTGCTGCTTGAAGGGCGGAAAGTCTGATCCGGACTTGATCGAGCAGTTTGGACGGCGAGCGAAACAGAACGACCGGCTGCATGCGAAGGTAATATGGACCAACGCTGCCGCAATAGTGAGCTCCGCAAACGCGTCCTCAAATGGGTTGCCGGAAGAGGAGGCCGCCTCAGCCGGCCTAATCGAAGCGGGGACCTTGATTTCTGACGATAAGGAATTGCTCGCGATCAAGGAGTGGTTTGACGAATTATATCGAAAGTCGAGGGTCATTAAGAAGCAAGATCTCGAAGCCGCGCGCGCGGCGCGAAATAAGCGAATTTGGAAACAAAATTCAAAGCTGTCGTCAGATAAGAAGCAGTCGCTCATCGAGGCGATGCAGGATGGCGGGAGTCTTGAATTCGACAAGCAGCGTATCTTTTTTGTTCTTTATAGGGAGCGGCCCACCAGCACACAGCTCGCCAAAGCAAGAGCGACCGTAAAAAAAGACAAGGAAGCTATCGCGAACACATACAAGATGTCTGATTTACAATTCCGCGGATTAGATTTCTATTTCAATTGGCCAACGCTTCCTTCAAGCGCCTACCTAATCGATCTCGAGTCGTACCGCCGAGCATGGCACGTACATGGGATACTAAAGACGTTCGACACAAAACGCACGTGGCCAGTTCGTTTCGCAAATGGAGAGACGGATCGGCTGACATTCGCTCAACCGGCGCGGCATGCATTCCCCTACTCAATCGGCCTTAAGGATCGAGCAGTCCTGAGAGCTGCGGCGAACAAATTGTGGAAGCGAGCGAGCGGCGATTCATCAGGTCGAATTATCTCCCTTAAAGATGCCGCCGCGACAATCTTGAGCCTTACCGAAGCGCAAGGCGGGAAATGATCGGTCACCGGCCGACTTCTTCCATAACAGCTGATAGGCGAGCGCTCGTCGTGAGTGGGAGCTAGTGGCTAAGCGCCTTGGACCTTGGCGAGAGCAGCCATCTTTGCGCTTAATGCATTCAACGGGCTGGTATCAGAGCGTCCATTGGTCTGCACTCTCCACCGCGGTGGATCATCGCATGGCAGTTCGCACAAACGATTGCAAGCTCGTTCAATTTGATCGGCCGTCCTTCAGCAGGAGCTTCGCTCAGTGGCTTTAAGTGGTGGACATGCGCAAACTCCTTGCCAAGTTCCCCGTAAGTTGCCTTGAAGTCGAAGCCGCAGCGGGGTACCTCACATTTCAAGAAGCCCTTGTTTTCCCAGAGAGCTGCCTGGATCTTTTTTGCGCGTACAGATGCTTCGCGTCTGCGGTGAAGAATGTACCTCCTGCGCTCCTCGCCCTCGAAACCTTGAATTTCTGGATCGTCCGCATCGGTTGATCTAGCCGGCAGAGCACCACGGGTCACAATGCAATGGCCACTTGCCGCGTCGTATGAAGTGACAGCCCAAGGTACCGGATCAAGACGCCGTTTCTCCACCGCGGATGACTCCGCTTCAGCGTCCAAATGATCGCGCTTCTCACCTTCTAAGATGATCGCGCGTACTGGCAGCCCATCACGATATGCAATCCGCAGATTATCATCGAGCTCATTCGCGCGCTTCTTCCATTGTGCAGCCCCCCTGCCGCCAAATCGCCCATCGCGCAGGCGAATATTTTGGTCATGTACGATGTCCTCTCCGGCAATCGTCAGGTCTTCGTGGAAGAATAGCGCAACGACCACCTTGTCGGGCTGACGAAAGGACCAATTATAGCAGTACTTTGGATTCATAGCCGGATTGGAGCCCTTGAAGTCGCTCCATTCGCTCACATCGACGCCTGCCTCCTTGACCAAGTCGATCACCAGGGGTTTCGCTATCGGTCTAAGGGCGGCAAGGTCAGTCATGGCGATCACGAGAACATCCTTGGAATAAAGCGTTATGTAGTCACACCCCTTATGCCAAGATTCAACCGCTACTGCCAAGGTTACTCGCAAGCCAAACTTCACGGTGCACGCGGCTCTGTCCCGGCTCTCATTGCCCTCCACATCATTCCGATTGAGTCTTGGCGCTTGTAGTAGAGCTTGTTGACCGATTGATGCGGTGCGTTCTCTTCCGCCTTGGGAACGAGCGTAACCTCGACGCTGTCGATTCGCGCTATGTGTGTTGTACTTCCGGAGGCCTTTTGCGCCCGTCGGAAGGCCGGTATCGTTGCTCCGCCGTGGCCATTGCGTCCCGGCAGCAGTCTCGGGGGGATAGATGCAAAAGAACGGTGCGGTGATCGTCTTCAGCGCTGGCGACCTCGTTGGACACCTGAATTGTCGATACCTCACACACCTCGACCTTAAGGTTGCCCGGGGCGAACTGGCCAAGCCAAAAATCCGCGATGACCCGACCCTCGATGCCCTGGTGCAGCGCGGCAAGGCTCATGAGCAGAGTTTCGTCGATTACCTGGCCAAGGAGGGTGGGGCCGTCACAGTTATCGCCGGCGTCGGCGTCGATGATGTCTCGGTTGACCAAACGCGGCAAGCGATGGTGCGCGGCGATGCGGCAATTGTTCAGGCGGCGTTACGGAATGGGCATTGGAGCGGTCGCGCCGACGTGCTGCGGCGGGTCGAGGCACCAAGCGGTTTGGGCGCCTGGTCCTACGAGGTCACCGACACCAAGTTGGCCCGCGAGACCAAGGGCAACACGGTTCTGCAGCTGAGCCTCTACTCGGATCTATTGGCGATCACACAGCAGAAGGTCCCGGAGGCGGCCCACGTTGTGACGCCCGGCACGGAGTATCTGCCTGAGGCCTACCGCGTGGCTGATTTTGCGGCGTTCTACCGCCGGATCAAGCAAAGCCTGGAGACCTTTGCGGCGTCACCCCTGCATGATGGACTCTATCCCGACCCGATCGAGCACTGCGAGGTCTGCCGATGGCGCGAGCCCTGTGCTTCCAAGCGGCGGGCCGACGATCACCTGTCGCTCGTCGCGGGGATAGCCAAGACTCAGATTGAAGAGCTGGTGCGGCAAGGTGCGGGTACAATGGCCGCACTTGCGACCCTGCCGATCCCGCTGCAGTGGCGACCCGATCGAGGCACTTCGTCAAGCTACGAGAAGGTTCGCGAGCAGGCGAGGCTCCAGGTGGAGGGGCGTGTTGCGGGCGAGGTGCTTTACGAGCCGTTGCCGCTGGTACCGGAATTTGGCCTATTCCGGCTGCCCGAGCCTTCCCCCGGCGACATCTTTTTCGATTTCGAAGGCGATCCATTCGTGGACGGCGGCGGGCTCGAGTTCCTGTTCGGCTACCTCTATGCCAAGGACGACGGCACAGACGTTTATGTCGGCGACTGGGTGACGACACGGCAGCAAGAACGGGTGGCGTTCGAGCGTTTCATTGACTTCGTGACGGAGCGGCTGACCACCCATCCCGGCTTGCACGTCTATCACTACGCGCCTTATGAGCCGGCCGCGCTGAAACGATTGATGGGGCGATACGCTACGCGAGAGGACGAGGTCGACAATCTCCTTCGGGCGGGCGTGTTTGTCGACCTGTACGCCGTCGTCCGACAGGGCATTCGAGCCAGCGTCGAAAGTTATTCGATCAAGAAGCTCGAGCCGTTGTACCGGTTTGACCGCGCCGTCCCGCTGATTGATGTCGGCGGCGCCATGGCACGGGTGCAGGCCTGCCTCGAACTGGCCGATGCCAATGCAATTGATGCCGGCGATCAGGCGGCCATCGTCGGATACAACCGCGACGATTGTGCCTCGACGCGCGCCTTGCGGGACTGGCTTGAAGGGGTACGGGGCGGGCTGATCGCGCAGGGGGAGAGGATCGATCGGCCGCAGCCGAAGGCTGCCGAGATAAGCGAGGGCCTCAGCGGCTGGAAGCGCCGGGTTGCTGGACTTGTAGCGCGGTTGACCGGCGACGTTCCGGACGATGTTGCCGAACGCAGCGATGAGCAGCAGGCGCGCTGGTTGCTTGCTCACTTGATCGACTTCTTCGGCCGCGAGAACAAGGCGGTGTGGTGGGAGTATTTCCGGCTGAGCGATTTATCGGCCGAGGATCTCCTATATGAGCGCGCAGGACTGGGAGGGCTGACCTTTCTCGGTCTCGTTGGAGGCACAGCGAAGGCACCCATTCACCGGTACGGCTTCACGGTTCAGGAGACTGATGTTCGCCCCGACGACGATTTGAGGAGCGTAGGCGGCGACAAGCTTGGCAGCGTCGTGGCCATGTCGGATGACGACAGAACCATCGACATCAAGAAGCGCCAAAACACAGAAGATTTTCATCCCGAAGCAGTCTTCGCTCATAAGTTCATTGACAATCAGGTTCTCGCAGAATCGGTGTTCCGCATTGGCGAGTATGTCGCAGACAACGGGATCGTCGGGCCGGGTGTATATCGGGCTGCTCGCGACTTGCTGCTCAAAGTGGCTCCACGTCTTTCCGGGCAGATGTTAGAGCAACCTGGCGAGCCACCGCTAGCGACCGCAATGCGTGCCGCTGTCTCGCTTGATCAGAGCGTTTTGCCAGTGCAGGGCCCGCCGGGCGCCGGTAAAACTCACGCCGGTGCGCGCATGATCTGCGCGCTTGTGCGTGATGGGCGGACGGTCGGCATTACAGCCAACAGCCATAAGGTCATTCGCCACTTACTCGATAAATCCCTGGAGGCCGCTGCCGAGCAAAGTCTTCCAATTCAGTGCATTCAGAAGGTCAAGGATCAGCCGGTCTCTGTGCCTGGATTTCAACAAACGACGAACAACCCGGACTTCATCGACGGGCTTAGCAATGGTTGCCAGGTTGGCGGTGCTACCAGCTGGTTTTGGGCCCGGCCGGATGCGACGGGCATTTTGGATGTTCTGTTCGTTGACGAAGCCGCGCAAATGTCATTGGCGAGCGTCTTGGCCGTATCGCAGGCGGCCGAGAGCATTGTCCTCCTGGGCGACCCTAGACAGCTTGAGCAGCCGATACAGGGCAGCCATCCGGACGGCGTCGCTACGTCCACGCTTGACCATGTCCTGGGCGAACACGCAACGATCGAGGCTGACCGCGGACTCTTTCTCGGAGAAACCTGGCGTTTACACCCCGACATCTGCGCTTTCACGTCGGAGCTCTTTTATGAAGGTCGACTTCGCTCACGTACGGGACTGGAGCGGCAGGAGGTTAGGTCGACGAGCCGAGTGAACGGGGTGGGCCTTCGGCATCTTGCCGTCCAGCATGTCGGCAACCAGAATTCGTCGCCAGAAGAAGCAGACGAGATCAAGAGACTCGTTGATGAGATTTTGAGTAGCAACGCGAGTTGGGTTGACGCTTCAGGGACAGAAGCGGCAATTCGGCTAGAAGACATTCTGATCATCGCCCCCTACAACGCGCAGGTCTTTGAGCTTCAGGAGCGGTTGCCGGGCGCGCGTATCGGTACCGTCGACAAGTTTCAGGGACAGGAGGCGCCTCTCGTGATTTATTCGATGACGACCTCGTCTCATGCCGACGCCCCGCGGGGAATGGAGTTTCTCTACAGCGCCAACCGGCTGAACGTGGCGACTTCGCGGGCGAGATGCATCTGTGTTTTGGTGGCCAGTCCTCGTCTGTTCGAGGTCGAATGCCGAACGCCCCGCCAGATGCAATTGGCGAACGCGTTCTGCCGGTATCTTGAGTTGGCTCGTCCGCTTTAGCTGCGAGCTTGCGACCGCCCCCGGGCAGGTTAGCGAGCCGGGCCGGATCGGCCACCGGCCGACTTCTTCCATAACAATGGGTATGCGAACACATCGGAAGAGTCCCGCCATGAAAGTCACTACATCAACGGGTCATTGCCTTTCGGCTGCTGCAGGAAGTCTGCGAGCTGAGATTCTGCGGCAGTCAGCTCGAAGGCATTGCGCAGAGTCATCATACCCGCTGACTGCATCAGGTCGGCGTCGGAGATAACTAGTATTGGGTGGAAGAGGGAAAGCGGAGAGTCAGTTACATCTGATGAAGCGGTAAGTCCGCGGGCCTCGATAATAAACTCTGCTGACTGCAAGCCTGAGCTTCTTTTCTTAACGGGAAAATTGCACTTACGCCGGCGAATTTCCTTGGTTGTCATCCTCACCAAGGCTGGCTACCATCTAGAAATATTTTTGAAAATTGCTTTGAAGGTGCGGCGATGGTTTTTTGGGACATAGTCCGTGTATTTTTCCCGAAAGTAGTTCTGGTCGCCTTAGCACTGTTTGCGTTTAGGCTGGTCGTGTTGACGTTATTGGAGAAACGCAACCCAGCTCATGTTGTGTCTTATCGCGAGGTGCTACCGAGAGATATCCTCGTTACTTTCGTGATTGGTTTCGGCGTTTTTCCAATTTCAAATTTTTTAAATCGCTGGATTGCGTATGAGCCAGAGCTCCCGCGCTTAGTCATGGAATTGCCGCTGGCGATCCGCGTGGTGCTCTACCTCCTGATCGGCGATCTTGGGCATTACTGGGTGCACAGACTCATGCACACACGTCACTTCTGGCGTACTCACAAGTGGCATCACGCGCCTACATACATGTATTGGTTAGCCGGCGTCCGCGCTTCGGTCACGCAGGTGACGTTGGTCAATCTACCATACATCGCGGCTGGAGCGTTTCTCGCGTTCTCCCCGTGGTGGATTTTTTGGGCCATTATCTTAAAGAACACTGCGCAGAATGATTTCATGCACTTCAACCGATGGTGGGGCAACCGATGGCTTGAATGGTTCATCGTAACGCCTCGTTACCATCATATTCATCACAGTGATAATCCGGACCATTATAACAGCAATTTAGCCGCACTATTTCCGATCTGGGATCACCTGTTCGGAACTTATGTTGACCCCGACACGGTCCAAAAGCCTTTACGTTTTGGCATTGGGGAATCTGTACCGCCGATCCGACTTTTCATTGGTATTTGACCCTGCCGCGCCGCGCGGTGGTGGCACCATGTGTTATTTAGTCGAGGCTGGCGAACAGCTGGGCGCTACCCGTACAGCATCAAACGCGCAGGTTTCGGTTCGGGGAAGCCGAGGATCAAACATCGGTGGCGCGTGAGATCGGACGGTGATGCCGAGCATTGGGCACCATCGCCTCACGGACCGAAACTTGTAAATTGAACGACGTCGATCCCCTCGGCGACCTGACCGACGATCCTTGATCGCCAGCGGTCATCCCAATCGCGATATCGACCAATTGTTGCCGTGGGTATACCAAAAGCAAGACCTCGAGATCGTGGCCTGAAAACTCCGCTCACCGTTCACACGTTACCACGACACGAGAAACAGCAGCTCCCGTTGGTTCGACGGTAGCCCTGGTGCGAGTTGCCCAAGCGGTGTGCACTCAGGTATCGGCTGTCGGGTGTGAGCGCGATACAGGCTTAGAGCAGGGCATCTTCGAGCGATGCGACCAAGGAAATTACGCCTTGATATCGACGCGCCAGCGAGCGCACGTTGGGGGCGCGGACGCGCTGATGCCTGCTGGCGTCGTCCGCCGGAGTACACAGGAAAGCACTGCGCCAGCGCGAATTGAGCGCCTAAGCCGCCAGTCGACAGACGGTCTGGCGCTGGGCGGGACGCGTGCGGCCGTTTTCTCTACGCCGAAGGAATTTTGATCCGGTATATTTCCATTTTTTGGCCGATGCCTTTCAAGTTTTGGTAGTCGCGCGATGCCGAGTATCCTTTGACGATGTCCATGACTCCGGGAGCCTCCATCACCGTTTCTGTCAGGCATATTTCGTCGACACCGGCTAGCCCTTGCACACGGGCGGCGATATTCACGTCCTGTCCGAAATAGTCGATCCGATCGTTGAGTCTTACGGCTATGGCCCTGCCTCTGTGCACGCCGATCTTGAGGCCGAGCGGCTGCGAAGCGGTTTTGTTGAATCGCGACAGCTCTTCGATCATCTCGACGGATGCAAGAACGGCATCCTGTGGACGCTCGAAGCCAGCCATGACTGCATCACCGATCGTCTTCACGATCGTGCCAGACCGCTTCTTAATGATCTTATTCAAGATGTCGAAGTGCTGACGAACGAGAAAGTAGGCGTTCACATCGCCGATGCTTTCATATAGCGGAGTCGAATCCTTTAGATCAGTGAATAGATAAGTGATGTCGGAAACGGCTAGACTATCGCGCTCATCCACCAGTTGGGTCTTATAGAGTTCGCCGAAGCAGGGGGTGAGCAATAATCGCTTGCCGGAAAGAAAAGGCTCATACTCGACCAGATGGGGCTGGAACTGGGAAGGATACTGGAGAAACCAGAAGCGGCCTCGATCGTTGGTACGGTTCTCAATGTGGATGATGTGTTTGCCTGGGCTAAGATCGGCCGTCTGTCGAAACGCAAAGCGTCCGTCGCCAAGGATCATATTTCTCGGCCGAGTGGGGCGATCAGCAACTACGAACCGGCCCGATTCGAGCTGGACCAGCGTTTCTTGGCGTTCCGCCGGTTCACCGTTCGCGAAGAAAACCAGAAGAAGCTTGTGGCTAAGATCGAGCACCTCGAAACGGCCGGCTGTTACGTCGAATTCAAAGTCCAACCGCTGACCTGCCTCGAGATCGGCAAATCCCCGCGAGAGTGCCGCAACGAGTTGCTCGTGTGTCATTCCGTGCGGGGGCTTGAAGTCCTTGGAGAAGTTGTAACGGAGATAGTAGTCTTGGACGGCCAGCAACTCCGGATGACGATATAGGATGTCCCGAACCAAATTCGAGACGGTAAAGGTGACTTGGATGTAGTCATCAAGCGCCGCCTCATTGAGGGCGTTGCAGAACTCGCATTGGAAACGTGGATGAACCTGGTCTAGCTCACGAAAAGTGCCGGCAACCTGCGGGCAATAGGCGCAGATGAGCAGCCACTGCATCTCGAATAGGCCAACCTTAGCGGCGTGGACGAACAGCTCGATTCCTTCAGCGTCACTTAGGCGGTTGGCAGTCGCGTATTGGATAGGATTGACGCGAAAGAGATCATAGTCGC
The DNA here is from genome assembly GCF_002266465.3 of Bradyrhizobium symbiodeficiens. NCBI lineage: Bacteria > Pseudomonadati > Pseudomonadota > Alphaproteobacteria > Hyphomicrobiales > Nitrobacteraceae > Bradyrhizobium > Bradyrhizobium symbiodeficiens. The sequence goes on from NZ_CP029427.2 coordinate 552,721, forward strand.
CGGAGGTGCGAATAAAACCTTCGAGATCCGAAAGGGTCTGAGGGGCCCAGCTCGCTATCGACCCGAGTTCTAAGAGACGCTGATTCAGGAGGCCTTCGTTGACTGGGGATGACCCTTGCATTCCAGTATGATACCTCGCTCCATGCCGGCAATGCTGTTAGTCGGCCATTCGACTAGCCACGCGACAATCGACGCGGTCTGTCCAACTGATTTTAGTCGAACCGAGCCGGATAAGAAAAGTCAGCTCTATTGGCCTGTATCATCCAGCAATGCGGCACTTTCATCGAATAAGTAGTGCCCGGTCTTCGTCCATCATGTCCATGTGAGCGGTGCAGCGCGGTCCTAGAGTTGGGTCTAGAGCGGGCTGTCCGCGCTACGCTATGAAACGGGGTCACCCATTCCGTCAGCGTTGATCGCCAGATCAGCTGGATCCCTATTAGCTTGGCTCGGAGGGACATTCGTCAATTGGTCAACAAAGCCGTTTGAAGGGCGCGGAAGAAAACCGCGTATCATTGGGCCTGCAGAAATTGGACGCCGATGAGGGGTCAACTTTGCAGCTAATCGACAGTCTGACGGCAAGCGCAGCCCTGGGGATGCGTAGGTCTGAAACGAGTTAACCGGAAATTACAGGTTCTCGCCGATGCTGAATTCATTTCAGTCGCACCGCCGCGGGTCCCCAGACCCGTTTTCATTTCGATCTCACCTGCTCGGTTAGCAGTCTCCTCATCGGGGAAGTCCGCTATGTGCAAGGGAATACTGATCGGGCTTTTGGCACTCCTCTGCTTGACGATATGCGATCACTATTGGTCAAATGGCCGCTATACCGCAGCTGCGATCTTGATGACAAAGCAGATCGGTCGCGCTTACGGTGTCTGAGTCAAGCAGCTGAGGAAGAATAGAATACGAGACGAACATTGGCGGAGGAGCATCACCGAGGTGGCAAAGAAAGCTCTATGCCACTCCATAAGCTTGCTCGTTGTCTGATGGTGCTTCCGCCAAGAGCCGCACTCGATCACTCCGGCAACTGAGCAAAGAACTCTCCGCTCGTCCTGCTCGTTCGCTCCCGCTGTTTCTGAAAGCGCTGCAGCCGGGCATAGACCGCCTGACGCGTGCGGCCCAGCTCTTCTCCGATCTCGTCAGCCGTGGCGCCCCCGTCAAGAAGCGCCAGTAGTCTCGCCTCTTCCTTCCGACAACCATGGACGCGTCAAGGAGCGCCTGTTCGTCATCCGCGAAGCCCTACCAATGCTTAAACGCGTGGCAGCGCCGGCCGGCGCGGCGGGTCCGGAAATCGCGCGGGCGACTATATGCGTGGCGGCGCCGGCAACCGGGTGGGCTCCGGCGCGCGATTTCCGCGCGTCATCCATGCTGCTCGACGCGCGTAACTTCGTCTAAGAGCAGGCAGCAACCAGGCCGATACATCCTCGTGGTCCATGCCACCTAAGAATGCCTCGCATCCATTTAAGAAAGATTGCTAGCATTCGTACTTACTACAATAATGCAGCACGAAGCTGCGCTCTGACAGATTTGCTGGCGCATCGCCGCAGGGTGGTCGCCGACCTGCAAACGGTTTCGGGCTCGATGCAAAAAAGTGGTCCTAACCGTCCGAGAGGAACGAGCGCTGATTGAAGCGGCCACCAAGAGCTCAAGCCGGCGCCCGATTCACAGAGAACCATAAGCTAAGCGACCTCGCTCGCCGATTGCGTAGCAGTAACCCGGTGGAAATCATTCGCAAATAAGCTTGTGATTGCGCTCGTGACTGATCAAGCGCGCTAGGCATGTGGAGTCCCGCTCGCCCGTCGGTGAGCGCGCTTCCGTTGATTGAGAGAGATGCGCGTCAACAAGATCAATTGGGACAAGGTCGATCGCGTGACGGAGCCCGGACGATACAGGTACTTCTTTGGCTATCTAACCGTCACGTCAGAAGACATCGAAGTATGGACGCGCTATCCCAACGCGACGTTCACGCTGATCACCCAGATGGCGGACGAGCAGTCGATAGGCGAAGAATATCGTCTAGGCGCATTCGACATTGGCGATCCTCAACGGTAGGAGTGCCGCCCTCGGTGAGGTGTTACGCCGCCACCTGCCCAAGCTTCGCACGCCGCTCAAGAGCATAGATGGTCGACAGGAGGTTGTCGCGCCGGGCGCGAAGATTTAGCGCAAGAAGCGGATAGATTGGCTTCTGCACGTCGAACACGCCTGCCTTGGCTTCCTCTTCGAGGATATCGGAGTTCATTAGATCAACGCGCCACCACAGATCGGCGATGAGCGCGCTGAGCTGCAGTTCCCCGGTGATACCGGAACGGGACACTTCTTGCATCGTTTGCCTCAACCTGAAACAGCCACTCCACGGGAAGTGGCCTTTGGTCTTGACTAAGCAAACGGAGTGCCAAGCAATGCCCTGCCGGGTTCCAGAATTAACTTCCAGAGTTAGGATCAAGCTTAACTCCCGAGTTTGATTGCCGTCGGCATCTAATATCGTAGCTTGGCGTCTGACATTGTCCGCGTCCGGCTTTGCGAGTGCGAGTTCGACATGGTGCGCCGGCGCGTTTTCTACTGCGGATAGTAAGAGCTTCGTCGTGACGAATGAACCGACCGATGATCCGCTGGATCTTATGGAGATACGAGAACAGATCAGGGTATTGCGATCGAAGCACTCCGACAATCTTCCTCTCACAGCAATCCTGAACCGCTTCCTCGTGAAAATCTCATTTCTATCGGAGCCGAGAGATGCCGCGCATATGCAACGTTTGCGGTTTGAATTCGGTCGAACGCTGCAAAGCGTTGAAGCAATCCTCGCGCGCGGCCACTCAACGAAGCCGTCAAGCGTCGTGAAGCGACCCAAGTCACACTAGCGCGGGACTACTTTCGCCCGCGCGCGTGGTGGTGCTTGATGCCGTCGCGAAGTCGTCCTCGTTGTGCGTAGCGGTGCCTTCGCAGCAAGGGAGGAGGAGCCACCCTCTCGGTCGGGGGCCTTGGTCGTTAGTACAGGCACATATGTCAGAACGACGAGCCACACTCGACACGGGCCAGCCAAAGAGTGACGTGCAAGCCCCCTGTGGTTGGTGACTTGGCGTGATCTATTGACGCTCTCGCGGGGGTACGGGACGTTCGGTGGCGTCTGGTGCAGCGGAGCCATCTACTCCGAGCATCCGTGCAACCTCGGGCCATCGAGGATCGATTTCGACGCGCTGTCCCGCCGGGACAGCCCCGGATCGCGCCGCTTTGGTGACGAACTCGCCTTCACCGCGCGTTTCAACTAGATGATAGTAACAGCCAGTTTGGACCGGTGCGTCGGGGTCACGAGCCATTATGCCTGCGTCATAGTAGCCGCAGGCAAGCCGCTGCAGCGTGGTCTTGCCGCGTCTAGACTGTTCAGGTGACAAAGTCGACTGTTCACCTTCTCTCTGCAGGGTCTGAGCGCGCAGGCCAATTGTTCGGCTCACCCTGTTCAGAATTTCAGAGGCGTCGACGGTAGCTTGCATCCTACTAGTGGCGACATATTGCGGCCAATCATAGCGAAACGACTCGACGCCTCCATCATTGAGAAACGTAATCGTTACCTTTGAGCCCGCCCCGACCACCGGTATTCCATCGATCTCCCTGGTGAAAACGATTCTGTTGGCAACGACAGCCGAATAGGAGGAAGTGCCGTCCGCCGCCACGCCGCCTTCCATGCGCGCCGAAACCAGCTCAGCCTCCAGTCTCTCCGCAGGCCCCAACACGATCGTATCCGCCAGGTACCGGGCTATGAAGTCGCGTCCCATGGCTTGTAAAGTTTCGGTCGACATCTTGCGGCCCGGCTCAAGCCTGTTCTCATGCGCCTTGCTCGTCGCGGTGAGATTGACGAACTCAGCGGCACTTCCGTCGCCAAAGATAGTCAGCCTCCAGTCGTTTGTCGAAACTAGAAGGCGGCCTCGCTGCCGCTCTCTGCTCGCTCGATCGACGGAAAAGGACTGGTCGACCTTCTTGAGGGACTCGGTCAGTATCGATAGCGCGCTCTCGGGCGTCCGAACACTTTGCCTTGAAAGAATCGGAACAGTCCGCTCTCCGAGCGCCGTGGCGAGGGAGCGCCGAGCATTCTCCTGTGCGCGGCCTGTGGCCTCAGCGCTTGCCGGTGAAGCGCCGGAGACTGCAAGGAGAATGTTGAGCACAAGGGCCGCCGATGCGAATTGATAGCGCATTGCCTGTTCTCCTCAATTCCAGCTGCTCCAGCAAACAAATCCGATTTGCGAATCGCGAAGCACGGGGGTGCCAAAAAGGGTGGGCAGAGACACCCTCATCCTGTTCCAACAGTCGTTAGCGTTGGCGCCAGTGGCCATCGCGGTCGGGGCATTGTCATTATCGGCGTACCAAGTTGATTCGAGCCAAGCTTGGGAGATGGGCTCTCCATCCTGCATGCGACTGGCGAACTCGGTGGCGGATTGGTCATTGCCGGAGTAGAGAAGGTTGTGCGCGCCGACTGTCATCACCAAGCCACCAGCGAAGGTGCCGAGCCAGCGAGAAAGGACAGCGGCTGCTCCATCGCTGGTTTGCAGCGTCGAGCAGGAAAAGGTGGCAAGCACCATTAGCTGTCGACTGCTATCGCCCAGCCGCATGTTCGAGGTGACTGCATTGCTACCTTGATCCCACATCGCCCAAAAGGCGGTGGAGCTATTAACGCCCGAATGAGTGTTCATGTAGAGAATGTCAACTGAATCCGCGCCACCGCAGCTCTGACCGCAACCATCATTGGCTTTCTCCAGAGGTTGTTTGGCGCCATGCAGATTGAAGTAGAATCTGACGTTGTCCGTCTGGCCTATTTGGCTCATGAAATTACCGCAGCGTCGCCACACGTCGCTGTTTCCAACGTCAGTCTGCCAATTGTTCTGATATTCCTGTTGGCACCGGACGCCCACTTCTGTCGCGGGGTGAAAAGGACGCGCTGAGGCGGTAGAGCCCGGGATAAGAATCATTGAAATCAGTATTACAATTAGAGAACATCGATTTAGCATCGGCTGAACCGAAATGCTGGTTTGCATCGAACCCTCCTGGAGCTTCCGTAAGCGAAAAAATGATGGTGGAGTCTATCTGTCGGATCATCCCTTCGATGACACTGGGATCGCCTGGCGGTTAGGCTGAAGCCTATCCTCTGTCCAAAAGCAGGCTAGTGACTGAGTTCACACTGTAGAGGAATCGTAAATGGCTAGACAATCTTGATTGCGAATTCCTGTAAGCCAGTCTTACGTATCGATGGACGGAATATCAGACCCGCCGCGCCTCTTCGGCGCCGTGCCGAAGCCGGTCATCAATCTGCGCGTGGGGACGAGAATTGCCGAACCTGGCTCCCTGCAAAAAGTGCTTACGTACCGATACGCAAAACGCAAAGCATCGGCGCCCGCGATGCCCGCGGCTGACCCAACTGTCGGCGCCGCATTTAGCCGCATAAGCGGAAAGGCGAGGCGAGCGGCGGCGCGTTGGAGAGATCTACTCAGACACTGTTTACGTCGTTGGGGCGCGACGCGCTCTTCGGTCGGGCGGGAGGGCCGGAATGTCTCTCCGTCAGTTCCCACCGACGGAGCAGGTCAATTCGTGTTGTTTCAAAATATTATTTTCTCGGGACGGTGCCGTGGGGACATACGCGGCTCTGTGCTTGGGGATGGCCCGCAACGCAGCCATTCCCGGCGGGCCTTCCCTCACTGGTTCCGAATTAGATACGTTTGCAAGTGTGGCCTAGATGACATTGCTCTGCGGCAGAGCTGCTGTAGGTTGCTGCTCACCGGGGCTGGCTGCATATTTCACTTAGATCTTTTTCACCCGGAGTTTTTTGACAATGAGGCCGCAGCGGTTCCCCCGCTGCGGCCTTCGTATCCTCGGAACTAAACCGGAAGCGAACGATTTCACTGATCTTGTCCGGACAATTTTCCGGGCCGATCAATTCGGGGGCCGACAATCCCTCTGGGCCGCAGCACTCGCACATTGGACCGATGAAGCTCGGACTCAAGCTCCATCACGGCGACTTCAGCGCGCAGTCTCCGTAGCTCATCCATCGTTTTCTTTAGTTCGTCATCCGACAACTTCGGACGATGCGAGAAAAAGGGCAGCTTCATAAATCTAGCCTCTCTCTCATTAGACGCACCATGATCAGGCAAGTTTCGCTCGCTAGCCAGAAAATTACTGGAACATAGAGAACTCACAGACGTGCTGTATTCTCTCCGATCGCGTCACAGTGAGGTCGAGCGCTATGCTCGAAATATGCACATGCTAACGCTACCCCATAACGTACGTTAATCTAAGGGCTAGGTTGCTTCTCCCGGTTCGTTCGCGCACGGTGGAGATACGGAGCCGGCAGCCTAGATTAATTTCAGGATTTTTACCGGCCGGCCCGACAAGCGTCATTTGCATTGCGGCCTATTTTTAATCCGATTGCGAGGACATCATGAGCGACTCGGCTCAGACGCACAGTGATTGCCAGTGGAATTCCATTGAGGCGATCAAGAAACGCCTCACGATCATCGCTAATAGGCAACGCCGTCTTGAAAGAGAGATTGCTCGGATTAGACCAGCGCGCAAGCATAGCTGGCTCCTCTGATCTTTCAGCGCCGGTTTAGCTCAGTGGTAGAGCGCCGTCCCTGTATGGCGGAGGTCGGAGGTTCAATTCCTCTCAACCGGCACCACTTATTTTCCCTTTGACGCCGGCGCGGGTCGATTCAGTTCGTCGAGTGTTCGAGACGGTTTGTCAGTATGAGTTTTGAAAAACTGAGCGATGCCAGCGTTCTTCGTCTTTATGAGAATATCAGGCAGCAGGTAGCCACCGACATCAGCAATGGTCGCTACCACTTCTTGGGTGAAACGGCCAAACGGCGAGCCGAGGATCTACGCGAGGAGATTGATCGCCGGCAACTGCATGCGCTGCCAATCGATTGGCCGTAGCGCGAGCACCGAGGCGTTTCACGGTTTGCCTTCTCTCAATTAGGAAAAAAGATAAAGTCCATGCGCTGGTCAAGATCTGAGGATGAGCAATTTCGGTCGTTAGTTGAATCAGGCGCCGAAATCGACGATATAGCTAAGTCATTAATGAAAACGGCGGAGCAACTCCGTGCGCGGGGCTACCATTTAGGATTGCCACGCAAGTGGTTTAACAAGACGACTGCTCCAAAATATAGCCGTCATCCGTGAGAATGGTCTGAGGAGTTTTGGACCTCCGCTTCATTCAACCGGCTATGCTGGGGACATTCAATGAACCTTTCGGGCCTACCCGAGACAAATGAGAGTACTCGAAGGCGCGAGGACGAACTGAGCCAAGTGGATGCATCGGGCGATCAAAAGCGAGGTGGTCTCCGCCTTTCGCCAACCGGCATCGCGTGGGTCGTTTCATGCGTTGTAGCAATGCTGGGCTGGGTAAGCGCGCTCGTGTAGTTCCTGTGGAACATGCTACGCGCGGTCACCGGATGGGGCCGGCCTCAAAATCAAATCTACGCTACTTTGACTGCCGTGTAGATGATCATTCCCCGCAGCGCAATGTTGATCTGTATTGTTTTGGCCATAGACCCTCGTCAAGACCGCTTGAGTGGGCTTCGACTCTGGCAACACAATGTCAACGACTCGCTAAAGGTCCCCATTCAACAGGGCTGTGCAGCGCACCTACAAAGAGCTTCGCCAAATTTCGATAACGTTTCGGCCCTTTTGCTGACGCAGCTTTCTTGAAACCAAGCGCGACCGGCAGTTTACCGAGCAGCCGCCCGCCGTTGCCGCATTGCGGCGAGGATGATCGGCAAGCGGCTTGGAGGTCGCCTTGAATGGTCGCGACGCGTCCCGGTGATCAGATCGTTCAAAAGGACAAGGTACATGGAGCTTCATCCCGTAGTCTGGTTGATTTTCGTTAGTATTGGGGCATCGAACGTCGTCACGGCAGATCCGCTCCATGTCGGAAATTTTCCAGACATCAAAAGCTGCACCGAGGCGATCCAGAGAGTTCAAGTCGGTCCAAAGCCTGACATGACCTATCCGGGCCTTTTCATGTGCGTGCCTGCAAACACAGGCAAGCCGAGCGATCCGCCAGCTCCGCTGGGCCGGTAAGCATTAGCGAGAATGACTTTGGTTCGTCTGCTGCTAATCGTGGCCGCGGTAACTATTGCCGCCACCTTGCTGGCTAAACACATCGGGCACTGCAATGATCGAGCCGGAGGACGCCGTCTTCGTAACTGGAACGGCTGGCAGCGTTGTTGATTGCTGGCAGCGTTGTTGATTGGTGTAAAGCAAAGCATCAATGTGTTCCCAGCCGGAATGGTCTTGAAGCTCTTCCAAAGCCTTACCTTCGCGGCTCCGCTCGACCAGCCAATCCTGATGCTCCTCGACGTTGCGGCCTCGTAAGGTGGCGACAGCCTTGATCAGCATTGCTGCGGCGACGCGTCGAGGAGCTTTGATTCATGGCCTCTGCTGCCACGACCAGCGCTTCGGCACTTCTGAACTGCGATAGTCTAGGTCAATGTAAGGCAAGATCTTGTGAAGCTCTTCCTCTGACTTCTCATGATGCCCATGTTTCCACAGCCCAGGATGAACTTTGAGCGCTCTGCACTAAGATCACGGCATCACATTGGTCGAACGCGACCAGCGGCATTAGTCGCGTTCGGCAAGTTGCAGGGCCTTCGAACCCAAGCAATCTGCGTTTCACTCTGAGGACCTATTTCAGCTCGTCCTCAACCTTGTCGAAGGTAAGCGACGGCAAGAACGTAACGTCGATGCAACGAGCCCGAACATCATCCGGGTCGAGCTCGGTCAGCTTACGGGGTGAGATTGCTCCGCCGTTCCCCTGAACCCATGCGCACTCCCAAAGCATGGCAAGTGACAAAATTGGCGCTACGAACCGAATAACTGCCGTTGTCGCCGCCTTAAAGCGCGGCCTAATTTTCCTGTAAAGTGCGGACATCCACGTTTACTCGCCTGGGTGGACAGCGTTCTGGTCAACTACAGCGGATACCTGATTGCTTCCGGCTATTTGATCCTGCTAGTTCTATTGTCGGGAATGATCGCGAAGATCCAAGCCAGTGAGCGAGTTTTGTATTGGCTTTCTCGCGTTATCCCGTTGGGCTATGCGATGGACATTCTGTCTGACTAGATGTTTTTCGGGATCGTTCCGCCGTTAAACAGCAACAGCATCCAGATCATGGCAGCGCTCTTGCTGCTCGCAATAGCACTAGTGTTTGAGTCTGTATTGTATCGTAGAAAGCAGGTTTATCGTAGTGCTCCCGCGGCGCATCGCAAAACCTCTGCCAGGCGGATGTTTCTTGAGGGGCTGCGGCTTGTCGGCTCCTGCTGTAGTATGCAACCACTGCGACTGGGCTCGGGGCAAGGTCTGGCTGGACCGGCCCGCCATTCCATAACAACGCATACGCGAATCGTAGCTTTACTTCCGCTATACGAACTCAAGAGAGACCAAATAGAATATTGTGTGCGCGCCTGACGTCCTCGGTATTCAAGCCTTCATTGAGCCATTGGTGGTTAGTTTCAATCAGGTACCGTGCCTCTTCAAGCCGACCTTGCGCTCGCCATAGCTCCGCCAGGTTAACAGTCGCTCGCAATTCGAAAGATTTTGCGCTTTGACGTCGCGCCACCTCAATTGCCTGCTTTAAATTCGACTCGGCGCCGCCAACGTCTGACGCGTCGAGCGCTAAAAGTATGTCGGCCTTTTGACGATGCAATTCGGCATCCCACGCTCTGCCTCTCGCATCGCTCGACTCTGCCAATAGTTGATCGATAATAGCTAGCGCCGCGGTGTGCTCGCCACCTCGAGCATGCATTTCGGCCAACCAGCTATTCATCATTGGGAGCATATAACCGACGCCTTGTTCACGAGCTTTGGCGAGTCCCAGTCCGATATCGATCTTAGCTTCCTCGACTTTTCCGAGGCGACCAAGTGCGCAACCTCGCGAAATCTGGGACAGAAGGGCATACAGGGAGAACCTCTGTTCACTTGATATTTCGAGGCTTTTCTCAGCGTGCGCAAGGGATTGATCGGGTTCTCCGCGAAAGAGGTGCACGGCAGACGTCATGTAGTGGGCAAATGCGATGGTGTAGGGGTGTGCAAGCTCTTGCCCCAGCTGGAGAGCCTCGAGAACGCGCGATAAGGACTGATCTCGATAACCAAGGAACCACAAATCCCAAGACAAGAGGAGTAGTGAGGCCGCCTGGGGGTCCACCATATAGAGGTTGTACAGTGATCGCTTGCCTTTGCGCTTTGAGAGCGCAATCGACTCCTCAAAGTGCTGCCTGGAGGACTGAAATTCTCCCCTACACAAAAGCGTACTTCCCATTACACGATGCGCCACCATCAGCGGAACGGCATCGGCAGACATCCGCGCTCGCGATAGAAACTCATTGGCCATATTTAGCGCATCATCAAGTTTGCCCCCCATCCAAGAATGTCCCCACATTCCGAATAGGGCCTGAAAATATTCAGGCGGCCCGTCAAGCTTCAGGCACAGAGCCCGGGCCCGTGCAAACGCCTCCAGCGTTTCTTCGGCCGGATATCCCCGTACGGCGATGAGCGGGATACCGAGCGCCAGCTGAATCTCGATTTCTTGCTTGCAACGTTCGGTCGTATCCGGCAAACCGCTAAGAGCCTCCAAGGCCTTTCGAAAATGAGAAATCGCTTCGACGTTGGCGGAGTGGGCGAGTGCGCGCTGTCCCGACTTGTACCAACAGCGCATAGCGAGCTCGTAGTTGCCGGCTTCAGAATAGTGATAGGCCAGAATTTCTGGTCGGTTTTCGACCAGCTCACAAAAGTGGTTCACCAGAACCGCAGCGATATTCGCATGACTCTGCCGTCTCGTACTCCTAAGCAAGGAGTTGTAGATTGCATCTCGTAGCAAGGCATGTTTGAACGCGAAACGGATAAAAGGCGAAACGCCGACCCGATAGATGATGTCAGCCTGCTCGAGACGTGCGAGGGACCGACGCAGGTCGCTCTCATCGATTTGCAGTGCAACTGATAAAAGATCATAAGAGAACTCCCGACCGATCACGGCAGCGATTTGCGCCAATCTCCGACCTTGGTCGACACGATCCAGGCGTTCCATCAATGCATCGTGGAGCGTGTCCGGTACACTTGTCACCGGTTGTACGGTTTGTTTAAGACGGTCGTCTTCTGATCCAGTTCCTGTCAGCGTTCTCACGATGCTGTTTGTTAGTTCTTCGATGAACAGCGGTATGCCATCAGCCTTTTCGACAATCTGGTCGAGAATGTCTTGAGGAATGCGCTGGCCCATCACGAGGTCTCTGATCATTCCGGCTACTTCGGCACGCGACAATCGAGTGAGGGAGTGAACCGTCACGTTCGCATCAGTAAACCATGCCGGCCGGAACTCGGGCCGGTGTGAGACAATAAGCAGGACGCGGGCGCGATTGATCCGATTTATGGTAAGCTCCAGCAACTCAAGCGTGGACGGATCTATCCAGTGCACATCTTCGAAAATGCATAGCGTGGGTCGTTGAGCGGAAAACGCGAGGACTATGTCAACTAGCTTGCTTATGGTCCTATTCTTTATCTGTTGTGGCGTGAGTGTCGCCACTTCATGTTGATTTGCGCTGGTAATTGACAGCAAGTTGGCGATCAGAAGAGTTGCTTCGATCGTGTCATCAGTCGAACTCGGCAGGTACTCCTTTATTTTTTCTAGTTTATCTGAATCCGAATCGTTCGTTATCAGGCTGGCTGCCTGTTCTATATGTTCGATGATTGGATAGAACGCGCTCTGGCTGTGAAAAGGTGAGCATTGATACTGTAAAACACAGCACGGTTCGTGCTGGATGTTCGACTTCAATTCGTGGATGAGGCGCGACTTTCCGACCCCCGGGATACCCGAGAGCAACACAATCTGCCCGTCGCCTTCTTTGGCCTTTTGCCATCTGTCAAGGAGCAGGTTCAGTTCGGTCGAACGTCCGATAAGTGGAGTAAGAGCCCCCACATGTGCAGCTTCAAAACGACTTCCCGCGTGCGTTGGAGCGATAACTCGGTAGACGTGAAGAGGCTTAGTTACGCCTTTGAGTCTTTGGAGCTCAAGGTCATGAAGTTCAAATGCTGCCGACACTAGCCGTTTTGTCGATTCCGAGATGACTAGGGTGTTGGGCGCGGCGAGTGTCTGCAAGCGCGCCGCAATATTTGGCGGTTCGCCGACTGCATCCATCCAATCGGTTAACATCGCGCTGCTAGCGCCCGTGATTTCGCCGACGACGACGGGGCCCGAACTGATGCCGGCCCTAGAAGCCAGAATGACTTGTCCTGAAATCTTCGGGACTGCAGCAACGATCTCAAGACCTGCGTGCACGGCACGGATAGCGTCGTGTTCGTGTGCGGAGGGCCAGCCGAAGAAGGCCATCACACCATCGCCGAAGTATCTGGCCACATGTCCTTGGTAGCGCTTGATCGCTGTGATGCATGCTTCGCGATAGGCATCAATAAGTACCTGAAGATCCTCAGGGTCCAGCTTCTCCGAGAGTTGTGTCGACCCGACCAAGTCGCAGAACATCACCGTTATTTGGCGGCGTTCAGCCTGGCGATGCTCTCTTTCAGTCTCATGGTCCTGTCGTTCCGGTACGCCGTGCTGCGTGGAAGCAGTTGCCTCTGTGGGAGGACTAGGGGCAATTAGGCTTCCGCTAACCTGGCGCGCTGTTGTCAGTGCTTCGATCGCCCTCAGTAGCGTCTTGCGATGTCCGATAGAAACTCCAAGGTTTATGAGATCATTCTCGGTCAGATCAGGCAAAACGGAGTAGTCGACGTGGTTTTCGACAAAGGTTTCAGCGTATCTGCCTAGCCCGCACTTGGCCAACCACTCCGTCAATTCTGTGGTTGTTCTCGTCACAGACGAACTCCCTATCCTGATAGGGGAGATGGGGTTTGCATCCTTAAGTTATCACACATTTTCAGCGCTGAAACGTGTTGAAATGGTCGTTGTGGCCTTCCCGCGGGCGCGCCGTCCTACTTTTCTCGCGCAGTTAGTCGCTCGTTTTGCGGCCGAAATGGCTAGAAATGAAGCTCGCTCGGGACTGCAAGCTGAGCGTTAGGCAACCGCGCTTTGCTGAAGTTCCGCGACAAGAAACTCATTCCCTGCGCCGCCAAGGTCTCTGATATCAATTTTGAGCACATTAACTCGCTCTTGATTTCGACGCGGAGCAACCATAAGCTGCCCCAGTTGTCGCACTCACTTGACCAATATGGAGGCCATTATGCCCCTACTTGATGGTGCCGGCACTGAAACCTGCATAGTCTATCATCCCAACGACAAATTGGCCGAGATAATCGCCCAAGCTTGGAGCAGTTCGGAGTACAGGGATCGACTACTGAAGGACACGGCCAACGTTTTTAAACAGGCGGGTATTTTTGTAGAAGATCCGATTGTGGTGACTGAGGCTGATTTCAAAAGTCAAAAATTCGATAAAGACAAGCATAAGGTCTTTGTGCTGCCTGATGCGCCTTCAGAGAAGCATTTTGACAAGTCGGCCATACAAGGCAATTTGATCGATACGGCGCGCGTTAAGATGGCTTTCACATGCTGCGGAATTTGAGGCTCGATGGGTTGGTCAGGTGCTCGTAGCGACCTCGATCCGCTAGCGTAAATGGTTCCTGGCTGACAAGCAAAGCCGAACGCATCACGCACGCCCGTCTTTTCGGCATGTGGCGATGGGTGCGCCTATCCTTTGGAAGGACGCCATGACTCATCTAGAAACAGAATGGGCAGAAGTTGCAGGCAATACGGTTATCATTGCCCGCGATGCGGGAGAGGTTTGGTTTTACGCCTCCCGTGGACTGGAGGAGGCTGCTCTTCCCTTCGCCAAACCCATGACCTGCAAAGGTACACTCCACAGCACAGTCGGATTGCTCGATGGCGCAATCAGGCTCGCCTTCGAAAGGACGGATGACCAACCTGCAAAGCCTGATCCTAGTCTAGTTCGTTACATATACAGTTTGGTAGGCGCATACTATACATCGAAAGATACGCCTCGAAATCTCTTGCGCGCTGCCAAGCGCTTCAAGGAAATTGGAAGAGCAGAGGTCGGCCACTATCTCGAAATTCGTGCTCAGGAAGAAGCAGGTCACGAACGGCTGGCCCTCAAGGATCTTTATGCTTTGGGACTGCCCGCCAAGCAGATTGTGGCAAACTGCCAGCCGGCCAGTGTCCAGCCACTGTGCGCACTTTTTGATGATTATTGCATTCAAGATTATCCCATGGACACCATCGGATTTTCGTACTGTTCGGAACGCATTGCCGCCGTAAAGCCCAAGGCCGAAATCGAGGCGGTGAAGTCGCTCCTTCCTTGTGGGGTTGATGCTACACGATTTCTTAGAAGTCACAGCAGCTTAGGAAGCGAAGTCTCGCACGTTGAGGAGACCATAGAATTCGTAGCAGAGCTTCCAGCAACCGATCGAATACAGGTCGTTCAAGCGACTTATCGATCCGCAGTACTCATGGCGGAAAGACGTCGTCTTGAGAGCATCAAGTCCGAAGCTGAGATTTGGAAAGAGCTTGAGTTGAGAGCAGGGCGGAAGCTGCATCTGCCGAAAGGAGCTGAGGTTGAGTAGAGTTAGAGTGCAGATTCTCTTTGTTTGAATGACTGAGCATGAAATGCGGGCGCTTCTCTTTGGCTCGAAGATACCCAGCCGTAGTTGCAGCTGTGAAGTTTTTGTTTGTTTTTAGCAAGCACGCAGAAATCGCGTTTCAGATTTCGAAAGGTGGCGTCGACCGCGTCCAGTGCGTCGTGTAGCCAAGGTCAGGCCAACTGGCCAACTGCGGGCAATTTGCAGAGCTTGGTCGTATCGCGTTCGAGCAGCTGATGGTGTGTGCATCGCGCGGACGTGCTTAATGGCACCAAGTCAGGAGAGACCATCCAGGAGCGTCCATTCGCTCATGGGCCGAGGGCGCTGAGGCCTGGGGGTTGGCTTGCGAGGCCTTAGACCGCGCGCTTGGCTTCCTCGCTACCGCTCGGCCATTCCCTAAATAGGGGGCGTAGCTGCAAAAGCGCCGTTGGCGGCGCCATTCTTGGCCAGCGGAGCCACGGTATCGGAATGCGGAGAAGCCTGACGCGCACTTATCTTTCCTATCGAGAGCACCTGAGACGCAGCGGTTGAGCAAGTTTTTTTCTAGTTTCTCTCCCTCCGCCATAGGCCTCATCCCACCAATTTCCACTTCCCATCCCCCGTCCGCTTCAGCGTGGGGTCACTCACACGCACATGCTCGGCGAGGAAATCGATGAACGCGCGCACGCGCGCGGGCAGGGGCGCGCTATGGCCGACATAGACCGCGTGGATGTCTTCGCGGTCGCCCGGATTGTTGCTTTGTAGCACTGGCACGAGACGGCCGGATTCGATGTCGGGGCCGATGTGGAAGAGGGCGAGGCGGGCAAGGCCCACGCCGCCCAGTGCGAGGCGTCGGGCGACTTCGCCGTCGCTGGCGCGCGCCACGGGCGGCGGCACGGCTTCCTCGGTGTGATCGCCGCGATTGAATGGCCAGCCGCGGATCGCGCGCGGAAAGGTCCAGCCGATGCCGCGGTGATCGGCGAGATCGGCCGGGGTCTTCGGCGTGCCGCAGCGGGCGAGATAATCCGGCGCGCCGACCACGACCATGCGGCTGGTGCCGAGTTTTCGTGCGATGAGACGTGACGCACGCAATGGGCCGACACGGATTGCAACGTCGGCCCGTTCCTGCATCAGGTCGATCAGGGTGTCCGTGAGCATGAGATCGAGCGTGACGTCGGGATGCTCTTTCAGGAAGCGCGGGATCAGCGGCATCACATGCAGCATGCCGAATGGAATGTTGCTGTTCACCGTTAGGCGGCCGCGCGGGGCTGCGCCGGAGGCTGCCTCGCGTTCGGCTTCCTCCATCTCCGCGAGGATCCGAACAGCCCGCTGGTAGAACGCCTGGCCTTCTTCGGTCAGCGTCAGCTTGCGCGTGGTGCGGTTGACGAGCCGCGAGCCGAGCCGAGCTTCGAGCCGCGAGATCAGCTTGCTCACGCCCGACGGCGTCAGGCGCAGTTTTCGCGCGGCCGGGGTGAACCCGCCGAGATCGACGACGCGGAGGAAAACTTCCATCTCGGCGGAGCGGTTGGTGTCGAAACGGGCCATGGTGAATTCACGTCACAAATGATTGGATTGCGGACATCCTATCGGTTTCGCCGCGGCACGGCTATCTGCGTGGCTCGTCTCATCCATTGGAGCCACTCATGCCTCCCGCCGTCCTCGCTCTCACCGCCGGTGCCTTCGGCATCGGCACCACCGAATTCATCATCATGGGGCTCCTGCTCCAGGTCGCCGCCGACATGCACGTCTCGATACCGATCGCGGGCCTGCTGATCTCCGGTTATGCGCTCGGCGTGTTCGTCGGAGCGCCGGTGCTGACGCTCGCCACACGGCGGATGCCGCGCAAAACCGTGCTGCTGGCGCTGATGGCGATTTTCACAGTGGGCAATGCGGCCTGCGCGGTCGCGCCGAACTACGAATTGCTGATGGCGGCGCGGGTGCTGACTTCGTTGGCCCACGGCACCTTCTTCGGTGTCGGATCGGTGGTGGCGACCAGCCTGGTCGCTGAGAACAAGCGCGCCTCCGCGATCGCCACCATGTTCATCGGCCTCACGGTCGCGACGTTGCTGGGCGTGCCCTTCGGGGCCTGGTTCGGGCTGATGCTCGGCTGGCGCGCGGCGTTCTGGGCGGTGACGGTCATCGGCGTGATGGCGTTCGCGGTGGTGGCAGTGTTCGTGCCCGGCCATGTCGGCAGCGGCGACAAGCCGATCTCGCTCGCTGAGGAAATCTCGGTGCTGCGACAGCCGCAGGTGCTGCTCGGCCTAGCCATGACCGTGTTCGGCTTTGCCGGCCTGTTCGTCGTCTTCACCTACATCCAGCCGATTCTGACGCGCTTCACCGGATTCTCGGAGGCGGCGGTCTCGCCGATCCTGCTGGTATTCGGCGTCGGACTCGCGATCGGCAACGTCGCTGGCGGCAAGCTGGCCGACCGCGGCCTCGCCGGCGCGCTGATCGGCACGCTTGCCGCGCTCGCTATCGTGCTCCTTGGCCTCGCCGCCGTGCTGTCGATCAAAGTCGGGGCGATCGTGCTGATCCTGCTGCTCGGCATCGCCGCTTTTGCGACCGTCGCTCCACTCCAGCTTCGCGTGCTGGAGGCGGCCGGCCCCAGCGGGCGCACGCTCGCCTCGAGCCTCAACATCGCCGCGTTCAATCTCGGCAACGCGCTCGGCGCCTGGGTTGGCGGCGCCACCATCGATCGCGGGCTCGGCCTCCCGGCGCTGCCGCTGGTTGCAGCCGGTATTACCGCTGTCGGGCTCGTGCTGGCGCTGTGGAGCCTCCGGCTCGACCGCGCGCGGGATGCGATCGCGGCGTGTCCTGCCGAATGAAGCGAAGTCGCAGCGACCATTCCTGAGGATTGTTCGCATTGGCGCCCGCGCCAACGCGCCATGCAGAAACGCACCTGTACATGCCCGATCCGCCTCCGTAACCTCGCGCCGCGTAATTTTAGGAGATACCAGGTGGCGAAGAAGGCGGCGGCCAAGAAGGTTTTGGCCAAGAAGATTTCAGGCAAGAAGGTTTCGGGCAAGACAATTGCTTCCAGGAAGCCGGCGACGAAAGCATCGAGCAAGACATCCTCCACCCCGAAGGGCGTTGCTGCGAAGTCTGGGGCGAAGAAGGCTTCTGCCAAGAAGGCCATCCCGCGCAAACCGGCTTCACCGCGCCGTCCCAAGGGACCGGCCTGGCAATGGTCCGCGGTCGAGACCGCGGCTGCGATCCGCTCCGGCGCAATCTCCGCGGTCGAGACCGTCGAAGCACATCTCGACCGGATGCGCGCCGTCAATCCGAAGCTGAACGCGGTCGTCGTCGATCTCTCGGAAGAGGCATTGAAGGCTGCGCATGCCGCGGACAAGCAGCGCGCCAAGGGCGGCGAGCTCGGCCTCCTGCACGGCGTCCCTGTCACCATCAAGGAAAACGTCGATTACGAGGGGCGGCCGAACTTCAACGGCGTGCCCGCCAACAAGGACCTCATCGCGCCGTCGGACGCGCCAGTGGTGCGCAACCTGAAGAAATCAGGTGCGATCGTCATCGGGCTCACCAACACGCCGGAATTCTCCTTTCGCGGCTTTACGGACAATCCCCTGCACGGACTGACGCTCAATCCCTGGGATCCCGACATCACCTGCGGCGGCTCGTCGGGCGGCGCAGGCTCGGCGGTCGCCGCCGGCATCGGCACCATCGCCCATGGCAACGACATCGGCGGTTCGCTGCGCTGGCCGGCGCATTGCAACGGCGTCGCCACCATCAAGCCGACGCAGGGACGCATCCCCGCGTTCAATGCGAGCGCAACGGCCGAACGGCCGATGCTGGCGCATCTGATGTCGGCGCAGGGGCCGCTCGCCCGCCACGTCGCGGACGTTCGCCTTGCACTCGAGGTGATGAGCCGGCGCGATCCGCGCGATCCCTGGTGGGTGCCGGCGCCGCTGGTCGGCGAGAGGCCGAAGGGGCCGATCAAGGTGGCGCTGGCCAAGATCCCCGAGGATATGGAGGTCGACCCATCCGTGCGGGCGGCGCTGCGCCAGGCCGCGGACCATCTCGAACGCTCCGGCTATCGCGTCAGCGAGGTCGAGGTGCCCGACATCAACGGCGTCTGGCAGACCTGGTGCGACATCATCACCAACGAGACCGTAGTGATGCAGGAAGCGGGCATGCTGAAGGTCACCTCGGAGGACTTCCACAAGGCGTGGGACGGCATGAAGGACAAGGCGAACGTGCTCGACCTCAAGGCCTGGATGCGGGCGACCGCGGCGCGCAGCGGCCACATCCGCGCCTGGCAGCTGTTCTTCGAGGAATATCCGGTGGTGCTGGCGCCGACCACGGTGAAGCCGACGCCGGGGCCGCGCGACGACACCGTCAGCGCCGAGCGCGTGCGCGAGATCTTCTGGGGTGAGATCCGCTTCATCTCCGCGATCAACGTGCTGGGTCTGCCCGGCGCCGTGGTGCCGGTGGCGCTTCACGACGGCAAGCCGATCGGCGTGCAGCTCATTGCCGGGCGCTATCGCGAGGACCTCGCGCTCGATGCGGCGGCCGCGATCGAGAAGCGCGCCGGCGTGCTCGCGCATCGGCTGTGGGAGAGCCTATAGTCCAAGCTCTTCGTTGCCGCAATTGCGGCGCCATCTTTCCCCGCAAGGAGAAGGCATGGCGCCGTCACTGCCATGCGGGTCGAACTTCGTTAATGCGCTTTAACCCGAATCCCGGCCAATTCGCCGACAAGCGTTAGGGTTACTTCCTCGATCTCTATGCGAATTATTGTCCGCTTTACCACCCGCCTCTAACAGGAGGGCGGCGGACAACGCACATGCCTCATTCTAGGCCAATAAGTGCGGCCCGCACCACGCGGAGGTGGCACGATGCGCAACGAGACGATCGCTATTCACGCCGGCTACGAGCCCGAAGCCACCACGCACGCGGTCGCCGTGCCGATCTACCAGACCGCGGCTTACGCCTTCGACAGCGCCGATCACGGTGCGGCGCTCTTCAATCTCGAGGCCGAAGGCTTTCGCTACAGCCGCATCGCCAATCCCACCAGCGCGGTGCTGGAGAAGCGTATCGCTGAGCTCGAAGGCGGCGTCGGCGCACTCGCGGTCGCGACCGGTCAGGCGGCGCTGCATTTCGCCTTCGTCAACGTCGCCGATCACGGCGGCAACATCGTTTCCATGCCGCAGCTCTACGGCACCACGCACACGCTGCTCTCGCACATCCTGCCGCGCCAGGGCATCACCGGCCGCTTCGCCGAGAGCGACAAGCCGGAGGCGGTCGAGAAGCTGATCGACGAGAACACCCGCGCGGTGTTCGCCGAGACCATCGGAAATCCTGCCGGCAATGTCTGCGACATCGAGGCGCTGGCCAGGATCGCGCATGCGCATGGCGTGCCGCTGATCGTCGACAACACCGTCGCAACCCCGATTCTGCTCAAGCCGTTCGACTACGGCGCCGATATCGCCGTGCACTCGCTGACCAAGTTCCTGGGCGGTCACGGCACCACGCTCGGCGGCGCCATCGTCGATTCCGGAAACTTCCCCTGGGCGAAATACGCCGACCGCTTCCCTGCCTACAACAAGCCGGATGCCTCCTATCACGGCCTCGTCTATGCCGAGCGCTTCGGCAAGACCGCCTATATCGAGCGGGCGCGCAGCGTCTATCAGCGCACCATGGGCTCGGTGCTGTCGCCGTTCAACGCGTTCCTGCTGCTCCAGGGCATCGAGACCGTCGCGCTGCGCATGGAGCG
The DNA here is from genome assembly GCF_002266465.3 of Bradyrhizobium symbiodeficiens. Taxonomy (NCBI): domain Bacteria; kingdom Pseudomonadati; phylum Pseudomonadota; class Alphaproteobacteria; order Hyphomicrobiales; family Nitrobacteraceae; genus Bradyrhizobium; species Bradyrhizobium symbiodeficiens. Next base: position 572,994 of record NZ_CP029427.2, read on the forward strand.
TCATGTCGAGAACGCCCGCAAGGTCGCCGAATTCCTCCGCAAGGATCCGCGCGTCGCCTGGGTCAATTACACCGGCTTCCCCGACAGCCCCTATTATCCGCTGGTGCAGAAATATCTCGACGGCAACGCCTCCTCCCTGTTCACCTTCGGCATCAAGGGCGGGATGGAGGCGGGCAAGTCCTTCTATGACGCGCTGAAGCTGATCACGCGCCTCGTCAATATCGGCGATGCCAAGTCGCTGGCCTGCCATCCGGCCTCGACCACCCACCGCCAGATGTCGGCAGAGCAGCAGCGCGTTGCCGGCGTCCTGCCGGAGACGATCCGGCTGTCGATCGGCATCGAGCACGTCTCCGACATCATCGAGGACATTGACCAGGCGCTGGACAAGGCCTGCCGGTCAGCGCGCCTCGAGGCCGCGGAGTAGGCGGCGGCGCCCATGACGATCCTGATCGACGGGGATCAAGTCATCTCGAGCCCGGCGCTGGTGCCGGCCGAACGCGATCTCGCGCGCGATGGCGGCGGCGAGCTCACGATCGGGCTCGTCAACAACATGCCGGATCCGGCGCTGAAGGCGACCGAGCGGCAGTTCTTGAAGCTGCTTCAGGCTGCGGCCGGTCCGCGCCGCATCCGCCTCCACTGCTTTTCGCTTCCCAGCGTGAAGCGCTCACCGGAAGCGAAGTGGCATGTCGAGAGCGAATATTCCGACCTTTCCGACCTGAAGCGCCAGAAATTCGACGGGCTGATCGTGACGGGCGCCGAGCCGGTTGCGCCCGAGCTCGACCAAGAGCCGTACTGGCGCGACCTCACCGACCTCATCGACTGGGCCAAGGCCAACACGCGCTCGACGATCTGGTCGTGTCTTGCCGCGCATGCGGCGGTGCTGCACCTCGACGGCATCGCACGGCGGCGGCTGCCGGCCAAATGCCATGGCATCTTCGATTGCGACGCCGTGACGAGCGATGCCCTGACGCTCGCCGCGCCGGCGCCGTTGAAAGTGTCGCATTCGCGCCTGAACGAACTCGCGGAGAGGGACTTGGCGCAGGCCGGTTATCAGGTGCTGACACGCTCGGCCCACGCAGGCGTCGACGTTTTCGTTCGCCAGTATGCCAGCCGCTTCGTGTTCTTCCAGGGGCATCCGGAATACGACGCGCTGTCACTCCAGCGCGAATATCTTCGCGACATCGGCCGCTACCTTGCGCGGGAGCGCGAGACTTATCCGCGACTGCCCGTGAGCTATTTTGACGCAGCGACGGAAGACAAACTGGCTCGCTTCGAGAAGAAGGCGGTTCACCAGCGCCACCCGGCGCTCACCAACGAGCTGCCCGGGTTGAATTTGCGCGCCGATATCGACGCCGGCAGCGCGGCGGCGGTGCTTTTCCGCAATTGGTTGCAATACCTCAGTATGGAGGTCGAAGCGCCGGTCCTTGCGCGTCAGCCCAAGGTGTTGGTTCCGCGTTAGGATTACTCAGGCGTTAAGCTTGCCTCAACCGGCGCGCGAATGTTTCAGTACAGAGATACGTCAATCACGGGAAATGCAGTCGTGTGGTCGGCACTCCAGGGACGCGTGAGCAATCGGCTGGCCCGGCATTTCCGCGCCGCGCCGCATCGGCTGCCCGCGCATGCGCCGATCGTGAGCTTCACCTTCGACGATGCCCCGGATAGCGCTGCAGGCGAGGGCGCCGCGCTTCTGGAAGATCATGGCGGCCGAGGTACGTTCTATCTCGCCGGCAGCCTGATCGATCAGCCCTCCGACCATTGGCATGGCCTGTCGGATGACGCGATCGTGCGGCTTCACCGCGCCGGTCACGAGATCGCCTGCCACACCTTCTCGCACCAGAGCTCGGCCAATCTCGACGAGGCCGCGATGGCGCGCGAGATCGAGCGGAACCGGGCTTATTTCCGCAATATCGATTCCTCGATCAATCTGGAGAATTTCGCCTATCCCTACGGGATCGCCTCGGTCTGGCGCAAGCCGCAGCTCGCCAAGGCCTTCCGTTCGGCGCGCGGCATCCTTCCCGGCGTCAACAGCGACGTCATCGATCTCCAGTTCCTGCGTGCGTCGCCCTTGGTCGATTGCGAGATCGACAAGGCGGGCGTCGACCGCTATTTCGACCAAGCGATCGCGAGCGGCGGATGGCTGATCTTCTACGGCCATGACGTTGCGAAGGCGCCGAGCCCCTATGGCTGCACCCCGGACCTGATGCGTCATGCGCTGGAAGCTGCCGGACAGCGCAACATGCCGATCGTGACGGTCGCAGAGGCGCTGCGCAGGATCGGGGCGTAGTTTCTTTTTCCCTTCCCCCGTTGTGGGAGAAGGTGGCGCGAAGCGCCGGATGAGCACCCACAAGGGGAGAGGGGAAGAGTCGCGCCCGCCCCTCAAACAGTCTTGCCACGGCCGCAGCGCCATGCGACTGGCCTTGTGACGAATCTCACGGCTCTGGTTCCAGCTCTCTCATGTCCGCCCCTTCCACCGTCCCGCGACCTGCGCCGGCCAACGGCCGCGACGCGCTGTCGGTGCTGCATTCGGTGTTCGGCCTGCCGGGTTTTCGCGGTTCGCAGGGCGAGATCATCCGGCACGTCACCGACGGCGGCAATTGCCTGGTGCTGATGCCGACCGGCGGCGGCAAGTCGCTGTGCTACCAGCTCCCGTCACTGCTACGCGAAGGCTGCGGCATCGTGGTGTCGCCGTTGATCGCCTTGATGCGCGACCAGGTCGCGGGCCTGCTCGAGGCCGGCGTCAACGCCGCCGCGTTGAACTCGTCGCTGAGCTTCCAGGAGGCCTCCGACATCGAGCGGCGCCTGCTCGCAGGCGATCTCGATCTGCTCTATGTCGCGCCTGAACGCCTGGTGACGCCGCGCTGCCTGTCGCTGCTGGCGCAGGCGAAGGTGGCGCTGTTTGCGATCGACGAGGCGCATTGCGTCTCGCAATGGGGCCATGACTTCCGCCCCGAATATGTCGGCCTCTCCATCATCGCCGAGCGCTTCCCCGATGTGCCGCGCATCGCGCTGACGGCAACCGCCGACGAGTTGACGCGCAAGGAGATCGTGGCGCGGCTTCAGCTCGCGGATTCGCCGCAGTTCGTCTCCAGCTTCGACCGGCCGAACATCCGCTACGAGATCGTCGACAAGCGCAGCGCGGTGTCGCAGCTCAAGGAGTTCATCCGGGAGCGGCATGCGGGCGATGCCGGCGTGGTTTATTGCCTGTCCCGCAACCGGGTCGAGGAGGTCGCCGCCGCGCTCGACGAGGCCGGCATTGCGGCGCTGCCCTACCACGCCGGGCTCGACAGCCAGGTGCGCTCGCGCAACCAGGATCGCTTTCTCAACGAGGACGGCATCGTCATCGTCGCGACCGTCGCGTTCGGCATGGGAATCGACAAGCCCGACGTGCGCTTCGTCGCCCATCTCGACCTGCCCAAGAGCATCGAGGCCTATTACCAGGAGACCGGCCGCGCCGGCCGCGACGGCAAGCCGTCGGCGGCCTGGATGGCCTACGGCCTCTCCGACATCGTGCAGCAGCGCCGCATGATCGACGAATCCAGCGCCTCCGACGAATTCAAGCGGGTCTCGATCGGCAAGCTCGATGCGCTGGTCGGCCTTGCCGAGACCGCGCAGTGTCGGCGCCGGCGGCTGCTCGCCTATTTCGGCGAGATCGCGATGGGCGAGACCTGCGGCAATTGCGACAATTGCCTGACGCCGCCGAAGATGCGCGACGGCAAGGTGCTGGCGCAGAAGCTGTTGTCCTGCGTCTATCGCACCGGGCAGCGTTTCGGTGCGATGCACCTGATCGACGTGCTGATCGGACGCCTGACCGAGAAGGTCACGCAGTTCGGCCACGACAAATTGTCCGTGTTCGGCATTGGCCGCGAGCTCAACGAGAAGCAGTGGCGCACCGTGCTGCGTCAATTGGTGGCGATGGGGCATTTGCAGAGCGACAGCGAAGCCTATGGGGCGCTGAAGCTGACCGAGACCGCGCGCGGCGTGCTGCGCGGCGAAACCGAAGTGTGGCTGCGCGAGGAGGCGCCCGGCACGCGCCTTCGCGCGAGCCGCGGCAAATCCCGCCGCGGCGATCTCGCGCCGGCGGCGAACGCGCCGCAAGGCGATGTCGATCCCGAACTGCGCGCGCGGCTGCGGTCTTGGCGTTCAGACATTGCGCGCGAGCGCAGCGTACCGGCCTATGTGGTGCTGCACGATGCCACCATCGACGGCATCGTCCGGGCCTGGCCCACGACCCTCGACGAGCTCCGCAACGTGCCCGGCATCGGCGACAAGAAGCTCGAGCATTACGGCGACGAGCTGCTGCAGATCGTCAGGACGCGGTAGGGCGATCGCAGATCGCCGTAGCCCGGATGGAGCGAAGCGCAATCCGGGGTTCTCGCGCGTCAACGGCGCGGTATCGGATTACGCTGCGCTCCATCCGGGCTACGAAGGTAGAGAAGGCGGCTATTGCACCGCCTCCGTTGCTTCAGCCGTTCCGGAACGCATATGCATACCCGTTCAGCGCGGGCGCACCGCCGAGATGGGCGTACAGGATCTTCGCGCCCTTCTCGAAATAGCCTTTCTGCGCGAGATCGATCAGGCCCTGCATCGACTTGCCCTCGTAGACGGGGTCGGTGATCATGCCTTCGAGACGCGCGGTGAGGCGGATCGCTTCCTTGGTCTCTTCCGACGGCACGCCATAGGCGGGATAGGCGTAGTCCTCGATCAGCACGACGTCGTCAGCGACGAGATCCTTGCCGAGCTCGACGAGCTCAGCCGTGTTCTGCGCGATCTCGAGCACCTGCGATTTCGTCTGCGCCGGCGTGAAAGACGCATCGATGCCGATCACCTTGCGGGCGCGGCCGTCGGCGGCGAAGCCGACCAGCATGCCGGCATGGGTCGAGCCGGTCACGGTGCAGACGATGATGTAGTCGAACTTGAAGCCGAGCTCGGCCTCCTGCTTGCGGACCTCTTCGGCGAAGCCGACATAGCCGAGGCCGCCGAACTTGTGCACCGAGGCGCCGGCGGGAATCGGGTAGGGCTTGCCGCCCGCGGCCTTCACTTCGTCGATCGCCTGCTCCCAGCTCTTGCGGATGCCGATGTCGAAGCCGTCATCGACCAGGCGGACGTCGGCGCCCATGATGCGCGACAGCATGATGTTGCCGACGCGGTCATAGACGGCGTCCTCGTGCGGCACCCAGGCTTCCTGCACCAGCCGGCACTTCATGCCGATCTTGGCGGCGACCGCCGCGATCATGCGGGTGTGGTTCGATTGCACGCCGCCGATCGAGACCAGCGTGTCGGCATTCGAAGCGATCGCATCGGGGATGATGTATTCGAGCTTGCGCAGCTTGTTGCCGCCATAGGCGAGGCCGGAATTGCAGTCCTCGCGCTTGGCATAGACCTCGACATTGCCGCCGAGATGTTTTGACAGCCGCTCCAGCTTTTCGATGGGGGTCGGGCCGAAGGTCAGTGGGTAGCGCGGAAATTTGTCGAGCTTCATGGGTCATCCCGATTGGCGTTGGTGCTGGCATTTGCCTAGCATCGCGTCGGAAGAAGGTGCTCTCGAATGTTGCGCTGATATTGCGCTGTTTCTTGCATTCGCAACGAATAATACTGATATTTCTTCTGAGTTATCATCCTTTCATGGAAGTTTCTTTCATGGCCTCCCGGCTTGATCGCATCGACCTTAAGATATTGAGATTGCTGCAGAACAACGGTCGGCTCAGCAATGCCGAGCTGGCCGGATCAGTCGCGATCAGCCCCGCGACGTGCCATCGCCGCACCCAGCGCCTGTTCGAGGACGGGTTCATCGCGGCTGTGCGCGCCATGGTCGCGCCGAAGAAGGTGGCAAAGGGCACCCTGGTCATGGTCGGGGTCGTGCTCGACCGCTCGACCCCGGAGAGCTTTGCGATCTTCGAGCAGGCGATCGCCAAACTGAAATTCGTGCTCGACTGCCACCTCGTCGCCGGCGACTTCGACTACTTCCTCAAGATCCGCGTCGGCGACATGGAGGATTTCAACCGCATCCACGGCGAGCAGCTGATCGCGCTGCCCGGCGTGCGCCAGACCCGCACCTTCTTCGTGATGAAGGAGGTCGTCGACAACGCGCCGCTCGAATTTTGAGCGGGGTGCACAAGCGTCCTCATGCTAGATGGACGTCGCTTTTCAAGGAATCGCCTGGTCATGCCGATGGAGCCGCTTCCCTTCCGCCACCCCAATCCGGCCGGGCCGGCCTATCGGCGCGGCTGGGTCGACGAGGCCGTGGCGGCGATCGAGGCCGACCAGTGCCGTACCGCCGACACGCATCTGATCCGGCTGATCGTGCCGGCGCTGTCAGGCATCGACATTTATCTAAAGGATGAGTCCACCCATCCGACCGGCAGCTTGAAGCACAGGCTCGCGCGCTCGTTGTTCCTGTATGCGCTCTGTAACGGCCACATCCGTAAAGGCACACCTGTCGTCGAGGCCTCGTCCGGGTCGACGGCGGTGTCGGAAGCCTATTTCGCGCAAATGATCGGCGTACCATTCTACGCCGTGATGCCGCGCACGACCTCGGCGGAGAAGATCGCCGCGATCGAGCATTATGGCGGCAATTGCCACCTGATCGACGACGGCCGCGCTCTCTATGCGGAAGCGGCCGCGCTCTCCGCGCGCCTGAACGGTCACTACATGGACCAGTTCACTTTCGCCGAGCGCGCAACGGATTGGCGCGGCAACAACAACATCGCCGAATCGATCTTCACGCAATTGCAGGGCGAGCCGCGCCCGCTGCCGGACTGGATCGTAATGGGCGCGGGCACCGGCGGCACGTCGGCCACCATCGGACGCTATTTGCGCTATCGCCAATATCCGACGCGGCTGTGTGTCGCCGATGTCGAGCATTCCGCCTTCTTCGATTGCTTCCGCTCGCAGGACCGCTCCCATGTTTGCGACCGCCCGTCGCTGATCGAGGGCGTCGGCCGGCCGCGTTGCGAGCCCTCCTTCGTGGCTGGCGTGGTCGACCGCATGATGAAGATCCCGGACGCGGCCACGATCGCGGCGATGAACGTGCTATCGCGCCGGCTGCGCCGCCCGGTAGGCGGGTCAACCGGCACAAATTTCCTGGCGCTGTGCCGGCTCGCCTCGGAGATGCGGCAGGCGAACGCGACGGGGTCGCTGGTGACGCTGATCTGCGATTCCGGCGAGCGCTATCGGCAAACCTACTATGAGCCCGAATGGCTGAAGGCGCGCGGCCTCGATCCGGCGCCGTTCGAGGCGACCTTGTCGTCGTTCCTCGCCACCGGTGAGCCGATGACGCTCGCCGTCGACGACGTCGCAAATCCCCAGAGCGCTCAAATCCCCGGGACGACATAGTCGAATTTGTCGGAACGCCCGACGGGACTGCGATGTCACGGCAACTTCACTTGCCTTGCGCGCACATGCGGGCAAGCCTCGTCTTCTCAACGAGGAGATCTCCACCGTGCGCCTTCCCATTCTCGATCCGAAAGACCTGAGTGCTGAACAGAAGCCGCTCTATGAGGACATGCAAGCCGGCATCAAGGATCATTTCAAGGGCTTCGTGAACATGCGCGACGATGGCGCATTGCTCGGGCCCTGGAACCCCTGGATCCGCGAGCCGCGCTTCGGCGGGCCGGTGTGGGAGCTGGTCAAGGCGATCGCGTCGAACCCGCTGCTGCCGGCCCCGGTGCGCGAGGTCGCGATCCTCGTCACCGGCTCGCATTTCCGATCCGGCTACGAGCTCTATGCCCACGTGCTGGTCGCCGAGCAGCGTGGCCTCTCCGACGAAAAGCTTGCGACCATCGTCGCCGGCCAGCGGCCGGTCGATCTCACCAAGCAGGAGGCCGTCGCTTACGACATGGCCTCGGCACTGGTGAGCGGCGGCGTGCTGCCGGAGCTGACTTATCGGGCTGCGGTGAAGGAGTTCGGCGAGCACGGCGCGGCCGAGCTGTCCTATCTCGTCGGCGTCTATTGCATGGTCTCGGTCACGCTCAACACGTTCGACGTGCCGGTGCCGGACTAGTTGCGCACGGCGTAGAGCGGCGTGCGCAGCGTCACCTGATATGACGGCTTCGGCATCCACGCGATTTGCGCGGTGATGCCGAACAGGCGGTTGTCATTGTCGTCCATGCGGTCGAGGTCGAGCCGCAGGACCGGCTGGGTGAATGACTCCGCGATCGTCCGGCCCGCGAGCTCTGCGCCGCCGAACGACTGCACGCCGAGGCGTCCCGTGAACTTCCAGTTGCTCGGCCATTGGTAGTAGCCGCCGGCATAGAGGATCGTGTTCGGCCGGATGCTTGCGAACGGGCTGGCGATGGTGGTGTAAGTATATTGCATGCCCGCGAGCCAGCCCCGCGTTTCATCCTCGTCGAGCGCGTAGTCGAATTCCAGGATGTTGTTGAACGAATTGGTCATGCCCTGCTCGTTGGGCACCGACTGCGTCAGGGTCGATTGCAGCGTGATGGTCGGAACGTTTCCGCCATTCTGCTGATAAAGGTCGGCCTGCAAGCCGATGTTCCAGCTCGTAATGTCGAACGTCGACCAGCCGCCGCCGATGTCGGTCGTCGAGCCCGACACGCCGCCGTAGAGCGAGACGCGGTCGTTGACGTCGACGGTCAGCGGCAGGTCGATCGCAATCGATTTCGCGGCAGGCAAGCCGTTCGGCAGCGTTGTGCCTCTTCGTACCGCCAGAGCTTCGAACGCGGCCGACAAAGACGTGCTGCCGAAGCCGAGCCCGAGCGTGCCCGCCGGAATCGTCGCATAGGTCGTGCGCAGATCGAGGTAGATGTTTGGAACCGCTGGTTTTGCCGGTGCGTCCTCATCCGCTTCGGAGGAGAAGGCGGTGCCGGTCGAAATCGCCAGACAGGCCAGCCCCATCGCGGTAGCGCGCAAAGCCTGATGGTGCGATGGGCTGTGCTGGGACAAGTGATAATCCGACGCGTAGGGCTGCGGTGGCGGGATCGTGTGCTAGATGGAACGTGATCGTTGCCGCGGTCAAGCGCTATCCGCAAGCGATGGACGGCACGGACGTGCGCGGTTACTCTGCGGGGAATCGCACTGACACACGCGCCGGCCCGAGTGCAGGCCGGACATTGGAAGGACGACAGCCATGAATACGTCACGCCGCATCCTGCTCACCGGTCTGGCGGGGCTCGCTGTCGCTCCGACGGCGGTGGCTGCCGCCGTGTCGTCTCGCGAGCCTGGCGAAGTGACGGTGGCCGAAGAACGCTTTGCACGCACGATCGCAGCCGCGCATGCGCCGGATGTCACCTGCGCCCGGCAGGCGGCGCGCTATGCGGACGCGCATTGGCCTGACTATGTCATGGCAGCCAGGGCCGTGATCGATGCGCGCGTCTGATTCGCGCACTTACCTCGCAACCGCTCGCCGCACCTGCTCGCCGATCTGCGACAGCACCAGCTGAGCCTGCGGCAGGATCGCGCCCATGGCGTGGAAATTATGAACCATGCCGTCGTGGCAGACGTGCTCGACGGCGACGCCCGCGGCGAGCAGCTTGCGGGCATAGGCATTGCCTTCATCGCGCATCGGGTCGTACTCGGCCGTGTGGATGATCGCGGTCGGCAGGCCCGTGAGCCGCGTTGCCCGTAAGGGAGAAACGCGGGGGTCGGCGGTGTCGATGCCGTCGGGCAGATAGTCTGAGAGATCGGCCTCGATCGTGACGCGGTCGATCAGATGGCCCTCGGCAAAGGCCTCGCGCGAGGGCGAGGTTTCCTCGAAATCCAGCACCGGGCAGATCAGGCATTGCGCGGCGATGGCGAGGCCCGCGGTCTGCGCCGCCTCCTGGCACACGATGGCTGCGAGCGTTGCACCGGCGGAATCGCCGCCGACCACCAGACGGTCCGCGTCGATGCCGAGCGATGCGGCCTCGCGCGCGACCCATTCGGTGGCGGTGATCGCGTCGTCGATCGCAGCCGGGAATTTGTGCTCCGGCGCGAGCCGGTAGTCGACCGACACGAGGCGGCAACCGGTGGCATGCGCCAGCGCCGCCGCGATACGATCATGGGTGGCGATACCGCCTGCGACCAGCCCGCCGCCATGGAAGAATACGAAGCCGGGCGCTCGCTCATCGGCATTTGCGGGCGTGTAGAGCCGATAAGGCAGTTCGCCGGCGCGGCCGGGCAGCATGCTGTCGCGCGAGGTCACATCCGGGGCATCTACGCGTGCGAACTGCATCAGCTTCGCCAGCGATTGCCGCCGCGCCTCCACGCTCGGCCGGCCCCTCGCCTGCGGAGCGGCCGCCGCCATCATGGTCAACAAGCGCTTTGCGAGCGGATCGAGCGACATGCTGCTTCCTTTCTCCCCCGGCAGCGAGGGTAACCCACCCCTTGACCGCAGGGAATCATTTAGATGTTGCGTCCAATAGTGGCGCGATATTGCGGCATCACGCCAAGGGGAGGCCGGTCATGGCCGAAATCAGGAAGCCGATCGAATATTCGCCGAGCTGGACCTTCTTCGAGGGCAAATGGCACGACGGCAATGTCCCGATCATGGGTCCGCGCACGCATGCGGCCTGGCTCGGCTCGGTGGTGTTCGACGGTGCACGCGCGTTCGAGGGTGTCGCGCCAGATCTCGACCGTCACGTTGCCCGCGCCAATCAATCCGCGATCAATTTCGGCCTGAAGCCGGTAGTCGATACCGGCACCTGGCTGACGCTCGCAACCGAAGGCATCGCGCGCTTTGCGGCCAATGCCGAGCTCTACGTCCGTCCGATGTACTGGGCGCAGAACGGCTCGGGCGGCGGCGTGCTGTTCGACCCCGAGACCACCAATTGGTGCCTGTGCATCTACGAGGCGCCGATGCCCAAACCTGTCGGCAACGCGATCACGCTGTCGCCGTTCCGCAGGCCCACGGCCGAATGCGCGCCGGTCGAGGCGAAGGCGGCCTGCCTCTATCCGAACAATTCGCGCGCGCTTGCGGAGGCCGCGTCCCGCGGCTTCCAGAACGCGCTGATGCTCGACATGCTCGGCAACGTCGCGGAGTTCGGCAATTCCAACGTGTTCATGGCCAAGGACGGCGTGGTCTATACGCCGGTGCCGAACGGCACGTTCCTCACCGGCATCACGCGCCAGCGCGTTATCGACCTGCTTCGCGGCGACGGCGTCACCGTGGTCGAGAAGACGTTGCGCTATGCGGATTTCGTGGCCGCGGACGAGATCTTCTCAACAGGCAATTTTGCGAAAGTCGCGCCAGTGATCCGTATCGACGAGCGCGAGCTGAAGCCGGGCCCGTTCTACGCCAAAGCGCGCAAGCTCTATTGGGACTTTGCGCATGCGGTGAAGCTGGCGGCTTGAGGGCCAGTCAGCTGCTGCGCCGAAACCGGCTGAACTGAAACGCCTGTGTCGAATTCCACGGCGTATGATGTATCTCGCTTTGCGTCTCGACCAGCTCAAACTCCGGCCCGAGCTCCGCTGCGAGGCTGGCGCTGTCATGGCGCTGCACCGGCAGGCCGCTGCATTTCTCCGGACCGTCGGGCGCAAACGTCGCGATGATGACGTGGCCACCGGGCGCAACCGCAGACTGCAGGCGCTCGACATAAGCCGCCCTGTCGCGGAGATCGGTCAGGAAGTGAAACGCCGCGCGATCGTGCCATACATCGTAGATCCTCGCCGGCCGCCATGTCGTGGCGTCGGCGACGATCCAGTCGATGGTCGAAGCGGCTTGGCCGATACGGCGCTTGGCGGCGTCAAGCGCGTTGGCGGAGAGGTCCAGCACGGCGAGATCGCGATATCCGCCCTGCAAGAGAGCGTCGACCAGCCGCGAAGCGCCGCCGCCGATGTCGATGATCGCAGCGCGCTGATCGGGCCTGGCCGCGCGGATCATTCCGAGCGAAATCGCCGGGCTGTCCTGAAACCAGCTGACTTCCGCCTCGCCCTTGGTGGCGTACACGTTCTCCCAATGGGCGTTTCGGTCGCACATCGCGCGTCCTCCGGCTCAGCTGCCCGGCGGCGAAGGAGGAACTACTCCTCCTTCTTCGACATGCGCTCCAGGCGCTCCTGCATGTCCTTCATCTGCTGGCGCAGATCGTCGATGTTGCTGTCCTTCGGCGTCTCGACAGTCGCATCGGCCTCCGGCTCGGCGGCGGTCGCCGGGCGGGCCGCATTGGGAACGAACGGCTTGAACATCGAGAAAGTCTGCTGGAACAGCTCCATGTTCCGTCGGACTTGTTCTTCCAGGGGAGCAAAAGGAGTGCCGGACAGGCTGTTGGCGATCTGCTTGCGGAACTTCTCTTGCTCCTGGGTCAGGGTCGCGATCGACTGTTCCAGATATTTCGGAACCACCATCTGCATGCTGTCGCCGTAGAAACGGATCAGCTGGCGCAGGAAGGTGGTCGGGAGCAGGTTCTGGCCGGCCTTGTTCTCCTGCTCGAAGATGATCTGGGCGAGCACGGAGCGGGTGATGTCGTCGCCGGTCTTGGCGTCATAGACCAGGAAATCTTCGCCGTCCTTGACCATCGAGGCGAGGTCTTCCAGCGTCACATAGGTACTCGTTCCGGTGTTGTAGAGCCGGCGGTTCGCGTATTTCTTGATGGTCGTGGGTTGGTCTGATTTCGCCATGGGCTCTCACTTGCAAACGCGGAGAACGGGAACCGAGCGGGCTATGCCGCAGGGCGGGAAGAGTACGCAACGCAACAAAATAAGCATTTTCAAAGGGCTCACGCTACCGTTTTGTGCGGCACGGTTAATCGCACAGCAAAATCCTGCTTGCGAAAGCGCCAAGAACGCTATTTTGAATGCGCTGCGGCATGAATTCGGTGAAGGTTCGATTGACATGCCTCAACGACGTTAACAGGATGCCATTCGAGACTGGCGAGCCGTTTCCACAGCCACGCCTGCCCCCTTTCAAACCCAGGAGATGCCCATGTCAGACGATGTCGTCATCGTCAGCGCCGCCCGCACCCCGGTCGGAAGCTTCAACGGAGCGTTCGCGACCCTTCCCGCCCATGACCTTGGCGCCATCGCCATCAAGGCCGCGCTGGAGCGCGGGGGCATCGAGCCCGGCCGGGTCTCGGAAGTCATCATGGGTCAGATCCTGACCGCCGCCCAGGGCCAGAACCCGGCCCGTCAGGCTTCGATCGCCGCCGGGATCCCGGTGGAGAGCCCGGCCTGGGGCGTCAACCAGCTTTGCGGCTCTGGCCTGCGCACGGTTGCGCTCGGTTACCAGGCGCTGCTCAACGGCGATTCCGAGATCGTGGTCGCCGGCGGCCAGGAATCCATGAGCATGGCTCCGCACGCCCAATATCTGCGTGGCGGCGTCAAGATGGGCCCGGTCGAGTTCGTCGATACCATGATCAAGGACGGCCTGTGGGATGCCTTCAACGGCTACCACATGGGCAACACCGCCGAGAACGTCGCACGGCAGTGGCAGATTACCCGCACCCAGCAGGACGAGTTCGCGGTCGCCTCGCAGCAGAAGGCCGAGGCGGCGCAGAAGGCGGGCAAGTTCAACGACGAGATCGTCCCCGTCACCATCAAGAGCCGCAAGGGCGACATCGTCGTCAGCGCCGACGAATATCCGCGTCATGGCGCCACGCTCGATGGCATGGCCAAGCTCAAGCCCGCCTTCGAGAAGGACGGCACGGTCACCGCTGGCTCGGCATCCGGCATCAATGACGGCGCGGCCGCCGTGGTGCTGATGACCGCCAAGCAGGCCGCCAAGGAAGGCAAGAAGCCGCTCGCGCGGATCGTGTCGTGGGCACAGGCCGGCGTCGATCCGAAGATCATGGGCTCTGGCCCGATCCCTGCCTCGCGTGCCGCGCTGAAGAAAGCCGGCTGGAATGTCGGCGATCTCGACCTGATCGAAGCCAACGAGGCCTTCGCGGCGCAGGCCTGCGCCGTCAACAAGGACCTCGGCTGGGACACCTCCAAGGTCAACGTCAACGGCGGCGCGATCGCGATCGGTCATCCCGTCGGCGCGTCCGGCGCACGCGTGCTGGTGACGCTGCTGCACGAAATGCAGAAGCGTGATTCGAAGAAAGGCCTCGCCACGCTGTGCATCGGCGGCGGCATGGGTATCGCGATGTGCATCGCGCGCGACTGAAGATTGCTGACACGTAGCTGACGCGCAGTTTGCGCGTGCGCTGCACACGTCAGTGAGTGCGTTGCACGCGACTAAAAAGGCAGCGGTTGCAAATCAAATATTCTTCGCAACCGCGCAGGCCTCGATTAAATACAAACGCCCGGCTCAACGCCGGGCGTTTTGTTCTTGATGTCCGTCAAACCAACCGCATAATCCAACGCTAAAAAGCAATCACGTCAGAAACGTCCGAAGAGTCCAAGGGAAGGAATACGACATGGCACGAGTTGCGTTGGTGACGGGTGGTACGCGGGGCATCGGTGCTGCGATCAGCAAGGCACTGAAGGCGGCGGGATACAAGGTTGCGGCGAGCTATGCCGGCAATGATACGGCGGCGGAGAAGTTCAAGGCCGAGACCGGCATCGCCGTCTACAAATGGGACGTCAGCAGTTTCGATGCCTGCGCCGAGGGCGTGAAGAAGGTCGAGGCCGACCTCGGGCCGATCGAGGTGCTCGTCAACAATGCGGGCATCACCCGCGACACCGCTTTCCACAAGATGACGCTGGAGCAGTGGAACGCGGTCATCAACACCAATCTCGGTTCGCTGTTCAACATGACGCGCCAGGTCATCGAGGGCATGCGTTCGCGCAAATTCGGCCGCATCATCTCGATCTCGTCGATCAATGGCCAGAAGGGGCAGTTCGGTCAGGTCAATTATTCCGCGGCGAAGGCGGGTGACATCGGCTTCACCAAGGCGCTCGCGCTCGAGAACGCCAAGGGCGGCATCACCGTCAACGCGATCTGCCCCGGCTACATCAACACCGAAATGGTGCAGGCGGTGCCGAAAGACGTTCTGGAGAAGAACGTGATCCCGCAGATCCCGGTCAACCGGCTCGGCGAGCCCGAGGAGATCGCCCGCGCGGTGGTGTTCCTCGCAGCCGACGAGGCCGGTTTCATCACGGGCTCGACGATGACCATCAACGGCGGCCAATATCAGGCCTGATATGGCGCCAGGCCCTCAGGTCAAAAGCCTGTAGCCTCAGGCGCGACAAGGCGATAGTGAAGACGAAAATGCCCGGCCTCGTGCCGGGCATCGTTGTCCTCAGAGCCTTCGTCAATGACCCCGCGCACAGCCACGCTGATCGGATTGACCGCGATCCTGATGTGGTCGCTGCTGTCCGTGATGACGGTGGCGACCGGAAGGATCCCGGCATTCCAGCTTGCCGCGATGACCTTCGCGATCGGCGGCCTGGTCGGCCTGCTCACCTGGATCGGCCGCGGCGAGGCGGCGAAGAGCCTGCGTCAGCCGCTGGTCGTCTGGGCGGTCGGCGTGGGCGGCCTGTTCGGCTACCACGCGCTGTATTTTCTCGCGTTGCGCTTTGCACCGCCGGCCGAAGCCGGCCTGCTGAATTATCTGTGGCCGCTGCTGATCGTGCTGTTCTCGTCCTTCCTGCCGGGCGAGCGGCTCGCCTTGCATCACATCGTCGGCGCGATGCTCGGCCTCGTCGGCACGGTGCTGCTGTTCGCCGGCAACACCTCCGGCTTCGCGGCGGGGCAGGTGCCGGGATTGGCAGCGGCCTTCATCGCTGCATTCGTCTGGGCCGCCTATTCGGTGCTGTCGCGCCGGCTCAAAGCCGTTCCGACCGATGCGGTCGCCGGATTCTGCCTGGCCACCGCCGTGCTTGCCGCGCTGATGCACGGCCTGCTCGAGACCACCGTCTGGCCGGAGACCACGCTGCAATGGCTCTCTGTGATCGCGCTCGGCATCGGTCCCGTCGGTGCCGCCTTCTATGCCTGGGACATCGGCATGAAGCGCGGTGACATCCGCGTGCTCGGCGCCGCCTCCTACGCGACGCCGCTGCTCTCGACCGGCTTCCTCATCGCGGCCGGTTTTGCCAAGGCCAGCGCCAACATCGCCCTTGCCGCCATCCTGATTGCCGGCGGCGGCCTGATTGCGGCGAAGGACATGGTGCTGCGGAAGCGATGATCGTCATTCCGGGGCGAGTGGACCTACGGCTGCCAGCCCTTCGGTGCGAGCTCGAATTTCGCGAACTCAAAGGCGGGTGCGACGGTGCAGCCGACCAACGTCCAATCGCCGGTCGTCTCCGCCATCTGCCAAGCGTCCGCCGGCACGATGGCCTGCGGCCGCTCGCCGCCGACGAGGTCGGTACCGAGCCGCACTTCGTGCTGCGAACACCCTTCATGCGCGATGCGCAGCATCAAGGGGCTGCCGACGTAATAGTGCCATGTCTCGACCGCATCGACGCGATGCCAGTGCGAACACTCGCCGCGCGCCAGCAGGAAGTAAATGAGGGTCGAGCGCGAACGCCCGTTGGCGTCCGTGGCCTGGTCGCGGAACGTCTCGCGGTAATGGCCGCCTTCGGGATGCGGCCGCAATTCGAGGCGCGCGATGATCTCGGCTGCGGTCGACATCGATCCCCGTCAGGACTTGTTCTTCGCGACTTATGCTTCAGGACTTGTTCTTGCGCTCGCGCAATTCGCCGAACACGGCGGCGGCATCCGCGCCCTTCATGTGTAGCCTGGCTGCGACCTCGGGCGCATCAGCGCGCAGGAACACGTTTGCTCGCTTCTCGTCACCAAGCAGTGAGGGAATGGTGGGCTTGTTCTCGGCCCGCAACCTCGTCACCTCGGCGGCGCGCGCCTGGAGCGCCGCATTGTCGGGGTCGATGGTGAGCGCGAACTTGACGTTGGAGGCCGTGTATTCGTGGCCGCAATAGAGGTTGAAGTCGTCGGGCAGGGCACGCAGCTTCAGAAGCGAATCCCACATCATCGGATAGGTGCCCTCGAACACGCGGCCGCAGCCGATCGAAAACAGCGTGTCGGCAGCGAACACCGTCTTCTCGGTGTCGAACACGTAGGAGACGTGGTCGAGCGTGTGGCCCGGCGTCTCCAGAACGCGCGCCAGCAAATTGCCGATCTTGACCACGTCGGCATTGGCGACACGCAGATCGACATTGGCGATTTCAGTGGTCTTGTCGTGCGGCGCGACGACGCGGCAATTGTATTTCCGCTTGAGTTCGGCGACCCCGCCGACATGATCGCCGTGATGATGGGTGATCAGGATATCGGTGAGCTGCCAGCCCTCGCGCTCCAGCGCCGCCAGGATGGGGCCAGCCTCGGGCGCGTCGATCGACGCCGTCGCCTTGGTTTCCACATCGTGGATCAGATAGCCGAAATTGTCGTTTAAACAGCTGAAAGTACGAATTTCGGCGGCCATGTCATCTCCATCGGGCTCAGCCCCACCAGACAAATATGGCGTTAACGTTGCGCAGGCAATGCAATATTCCGCACGCGGCGGCGCTCTCGTGCATGTTACATTGCCGTCATGACCATCGACGTCGTCGACCTCCGCGAGTTCTATTCCCGCCGCCTCGGGATCGTGGCGCGGCAAATGATCAATCGCGGCATCAGGGAACGCTGGCCGAGCGCGGAGGGCCAGCGCGTTCTCGGCCTCGGCTATCCCACGCCCTATCTGGGGTTGTTCCGCGAAGATGCCGAGCGCTGCCTCGCCTTCATGCCGGCGGCCCAGGGTGTCTTGAAATGGCCGACGGGGCGGCCGGCGCTGGCCTCGCTGGTCGACGAATTCTCGCTGCCGCTTCCCGACGCCGCGGTCGACCGCATCCTGCTGGTTCATGCGCTGGAGATGTCGGACGATCCGGCCGCGCTGCTGCGCGAGGCGTGGCGCGTGCTGTCACCATCCGGCCGCGTGATCGCGGTCATCCCGAACCGGCGCGGGGTGTGGACCCGCACGGACAGCACGCCGTTCGGTCACGGCCGACCGTATTCGCGCTCGCAGATCACCGACCTTTTGCGCCAGACCTGGTTCACCCCGACCGCTTGGGGCGAGGCGCTTTTCATGCCGCCCTATGCCGGCGGCTGGGTGCTGAAATCCGCGCAGATGTGGGAGCGCGCCGGTGCGGCGCTGTCGCTGCCCTTCGCCGGCGTGCACATCGTCGAGGCCACCAAGCAGGTCTACCGCGCCATTCCCGCCAAGCGCGAGCGGGCGCGGTTGATTCCGTCGCTGGCCAAGCCGGTGCTGGTGCCGTCCTCGACGACGGCGACGCGCGGCTGAAACAAATCGTCCCGGCGAGGCCGGGACGATTCAGTTCAGGAAATCTGGTTCAGGACGTCTGGCGACGCCTTTGCAGCCTACTCGCCGGGGGCCACTTCGTCGCTCGAGGCGGCCGGAGCAGCTTCGCGCTCGGGGCGCGGGCCATGCGGCCGGCGGCGCCGCCGCGGAAAACGCTCACCGGCGCCACCGCCTTCGAAGGCGCCCGGGACATTCGCGCCACCATTCACTTGCGGCTGCGGGCCGGTGATGAAAGAGGGCAGGCGATCGACGCTGCCGGCGTCGGCAACGACGGGCTGCGGCTGGTTCAGCGGCAGCGGCTGAGGCTGGGGCTGATATTGCGGCTGCGGACGGTGCTCGCGCTCGCGGTGCTCGCGCGGCTGCTGGTTCTCGCGCTGATAGGGCTGGTTTTCGCGCTGCTGATGATCACGCTGGTGATCGCGCTGGCCGTCGCGGTCGCGCGCGAAGGGCTGCTGCTGTTGCGGCTGCGGGACGAAGCCCGGCTCCTGGCCGAAATTCGAGAAATTCTCGCCGTCGTCGTCGCCGTCGTCGCTATTGCTGCTGATCGGCTCGTCACCGCGCGGCTGCTGGTTCTGGCGGAACTGCTCCTGGGCCGCGGCGATCAGGCGAAAATAATGCTCGGCGTGCTGGTAGTAGTTCTCGGCCGCAACGGGGTCGCCGGAGGAGCGCGCGTCGCGTGCGAGCTGGAGATACTTTTCGGCGATGTGCGAGGCGGTGCCGCGGATCTTGATGTCGGGTCCGTTGGACTCGTAGACCCGGGTCATCGGGTTCTGGCTGCGCCGGTTATTGTTGTTGTTATTATTGTTATTATTGCGGTTGCGCATCCGCTGCTTGTTCTGACCGTTTCTCATGTCCTGCCTTTAATTCCAGCCCTAAACGTTGCACGCGTTACTGATTGCTAGGAGTGACCTGGTGACAGCGGTTCACATCGCTCGCGCGCACCGCGCGCAAGAGCGGATCGAACCCTGCCGATGTACGTCGACCGTCGCGTTCAACAAGGACGCGTTCCCCACCCGCCAGCACTGAACGCCAGCGAACCCATTCATTTTGCTTGTCGAAACAAGCCCAGCTGTGTTGCGTAAGTCTTCAAGCGCAATATCAGGCTTTCGTTCACTTTGCGGTCGGAGAGCGGCGCAGCTCCAATGGCCATCGCGCTCAACAGGACCTGCGGCTTGGAACCGTTAATCAGTAAAGCTCTCGCCCGAGAGCCCGGCTTTCACCCGTAGGTCTACGGGGCCGGCACCGATCTGTTGATCGGAAGGTAGTCGTTCCCAAGGGATATTCCAAGAGCTTTTTGCAGGCCAATCCGGCTTTTATGGAGGCATTTTTCGGGCTGAAACGGCCCGCGGAATGCCCGCCAGATCGGCCTTGGGTGGCCTGTCCACCGTTAACGCGCCGGCCGCCATCAAGGTTTCAATAGTCCGGGCCTGCCCCTGTCCGGCCTCGACGATCAGCGCTCCGCCAGGGGCGAGACGCTCGGCGGCCTGCGGGATCAGGGCGCGATAGGCGTCATATCCGTCATTGCCGCCGTCGAGCGCCAGATGCGGATCGTGGTCGCGTACCTCGATGCTCAGTATCGGGATTTCGGCGGAGGGAATATAGGGCGGGTTCGAGACGATCAGGTCAAACGGGCCGCGCAGCGCCGCCAGATAGGAGCAGGCGACGAAGCCGGCGCGGCCGGCGAGGCCGAGGGCGACCGCGTTGTCGCGCGCCGTATCGAGCGCCGTCAGGCTGACATCGGTGCCGACCGCAAACGCGTCGGGAATCTCGCGCAGCAATGCGAGCAGGATGGCGCCCGATCCGACGCCGATATCTGCGATGAGCGGGCGCCGCCCCGATATCGCCAGCCCACGAAACATCTCGAGCGCCAACTCGACGACGGTCTCGGTGTCCGGCCGCGGTACCAGCGTCGCCTCGGACAGCCGCAACGGCATGCCCCAGAACTCCCGCGCGCCGAGAATGCGGGCGACCGGCTCATGCGCGAGCCGGCGCTGCGCGTATCGTTCGAGCCGCGTGGCCTCGTCAGGCGTGAGTCGTCGCGATGCCTGCGTCACCATGCCGGTCAGATCGAGCTCCAGCGCTGCCCCGACGAGCAGGCGCGCATCGAGGGCGGCGTCCTCGATGCCGGCCGATTGCAGCCGTGCCGCGAGCGCGCGCCGCGCACTCTCGACGTCATGTCCGGGACCGAAGCCTGTCGTCAATGGAACCATCCTGCCTGGCATCGTGGATAGATCGGCAGGCTTGCTTGCGTCAACGGAAAGGAGCGCGTTTGATCGCGCCTCGCAAGCGAGGAGGGGGTCCATGACGGCCTATGACGACCAGAACGTCTTCGCAAAGATCCTGCGCGGCGAGATTCCCTGCTTCGAGGTTTTCAGGGACGACCGCAGCCTGGCCTTCCTCGACATCATGCCGCGCGCACCCGGACACACGCTGGTGATTCCGCGGGCGCCGGCGCGCGGCATTCTGGATATCGCGGAGGACGATCTCGCCGCCGTCGCCCGGACGGCCAAGCGAATCGCGCTTGCGGCGATGAAGGCGTTTGACGCGGAGGGGATCATCCTTCAGCGAGCCCGCCAGCGGGCAGGTGGTGCTTCACCTGCACATGCACGTCATGCCCGTCAGGGCCGGCGTCGAACTGTTGCCGGCGCAGACGCGCAAGGAAGATATGGCCGTGCTCGCCGATCACGCCAAGCGCATGATCGCGGCGCTTGGCAATTGATTGCGGCGACTGATTAGACGCCGAGATAGCGCTGCAGCAGCTCCGGCTGGGCCTTGAGCTCCTGAGCCGGGCCCTCGTGAACGATGTGGCCGTTGTTGATGATGTAGATCCGGCTCGCCAGCGCCAGCGTCGCGGCCAGATTTTGCTCGACCAGCACGATGGTCTGGCCGGCCGCCGCCAGCTCGCGGCAGGCCTTGACGAGATCGTGGACGATGACGGGCGCAAGTCCCTCGAACGGCTCGTCCAGCAGCACGATCTTGGGATCGCGCACCAGCGCCCGCGCGATCGCGAGCATCTGCTGCTCGCCGCCGGAGAGCTCGGTGCCGCGGTTGCTGCGCCGCTCCTTCAGCCGCGGAAACATCTCGTAGATGCGGCCGAGCGGCCAGCGCTTCGGGGCGGTGATCCCGGCAAGGACGATGTTCTCCTCCACCGACAGGCTGCCGAAGACGCGGCGCTCCTCGTGCACGAGCTGCATTCCCGCCTGCGCGATCCTGTGGCTCCTGCGTCCGGCGATGTCGATGCCGTCGAACTTCACGCTGCCGCTGCGCGGCGTCACGACGCCCATCAGGCTCTTCAGCGTCGTGCTCTTGCCGGCGCCGTTGCGGCCGAGCAGCGCCACCACCTCGTGACGTTCGACGTGCATGGCGACGTCGAACAGGATGTGGGAATCGCCGTAATAGCTGTTCAGGCCGTTGACCTCGATCAGGCTCATGCGGCGATCTCCCCATGCACGCCGCCGAGATAGGCCTCCTGCACCGCGGCGTTGGTCTTGATTTCCTCGGGTGTGCCGGAGACCAGCACTTTGCCCTCCTGAAGCACCGTGACGCGCTCCACCAGCTCGAACAGCGAATCCATGTCGTGGTCGATGATGATCATGGTGCGCCCCGCGCGCGATCGATTTGAGCAGCTTGACGGTCTCGACCCGCTCGCGCGGGCTCATGCCCGCGAGCGGCTCGTCGAGCAGCAGCAGACGCGGCGAGGTCGCGAGCGCGAGCCCGATCTCGAGCCTGCGCTTCTCGCCATAGGCGAGCTCGGCGACCGGCGTGTCCGCGCGGCGGGTCAAGTTGACCAAAGCGAGCGTATGCTCCACCTGCTCGTCCAGGCCCTTGACGCTGGAAAGCTTACGGAACAGGTCGAGCCGGAACTTGCCGCGCAGCTCGGCGAGCGCGGCGATCGTCAGATTCTCGCGTACGGTGAGGCCGGTGAAGAGCTGGTTGACCTGGTAGCTCTTGGTGAGCCCGAGCTGGCAAACCTCGGTGACCTTCAATCCCGTGATATCACGCCCCTCGAACACGATCTGGCCCGAGGTCGGCGCGATCTCGCAGGTCAGCATCTTGAAGAAGGTCGATTTGCCGGCGCCGTTGGGGCCGATGATGCCGCGCAGCTCGCCCTGATTGACGCTGAAATCGATGTCGCTGTTGGCGACGAGGCCGCCATAGCGCTTGGTGAGGCCGGTGGCTTTCAGGATCGGCCCGGAATAGACGGGGTGCGCGACCTCCTTGGCCTGCATCGGCGCCGGCGGAGGTTGCAGTGTCGCCTCAGCGTCCGG
Source organism: Bradyrhizobium symbiodeficiens (assembly GCF_002266465.3). NCBI lineage: Bacteria > Pseudomonadati > Pseudomonadota > Alphaproteobacteria > Hyphomicrobiales > Nitrobacteraceae > Bradyrhizobium > Bradyrhizobium symbiodeficiens. Next base: position 595,381 of record NZ_CP029427.2, read on the forward strand.
CTCGGACTCCGTATCGCTCCGCTGACGCCTGCCGGAGACGAGGCGATAAAGGTCCGCAAGACCGCCGATGATGCCGCCGCGCAGGAAACACACCAGCAGCACGAACACGACGCCCAGCACCAGCTTCCAGGCGGCGCCCAGGCCCAGCGCGGATTGGAGGAAATCCTGCAGGAACAGCCAGACGGTCGCGCCGACCAGCGGCCCGAACAGCGTGCCGCGGCCGCCGATGGCGGTCTGCATCACCAGTTGGCCGGAGGTGTCGAAGGTGAAGGCATCGGGCGGCATGAAGGCCTGGAGCACGCCGAGCAGGCCGCCGGCGAAACCGGCGTAAGCGGCGGCGATCACGAAGGCTGTCAGCTTGTAGCCGTGGATGTTGTGCCCGACCGCGGTGGCGCGCAGCGGATTGTCCCGGATCGCGCTGAAGATAGCGCCGACCGGCGAGCGCACGATCCTGAGCGCGATGATGACGCCGACGAAGTAGCACAGCGCGATGAACTGATAGAGCGACCAGCCATTGGTGAAGTGGAGCGTGGTGAAGCCGAGATTGAAGCTCGGCGTCGGCACCCCCGGCAGACCGTTCTCGCCGCCGGTGAAGTCCGACAGCGGATTGAACTCGACGAAGAAGAACACCTGCGCGATCGCCACGGTGATCATGGCGAAATAGATGCCGGTCCGGCGCAGTGCAATCAGGCCGACCAGGTATCCGGTCGCGGCGGCCGCGATCATGCCGATGATCAGCGCACCCAGCACGTTGCCGAAGCCGGCGCGCGTCAGGAGGTAGGCCGCGACGAAGCCGCCGGTGCCGTAGAAGGCCGACTGGCCGAACGACAACAGTCCGGTGAAGCCGAACAGGATGTCGAAGCCGAGCCCGAACAGGCCCCAGACCAGGATCCGGTTGACGGTGTTGGGCGCGAAGCCGAGATGGGGCAGCACGAAGGGAGCCACGATCAGGCCGACGGCCGTCAGTGTCTCGATCAGGAACGGGCGTTGCTTGAACATGGGAAAATCGCTTACTCGCGGCCCTGGACGCCGAGCAGGCCATGCGGTCGCACCACGAGCACGAGCGTCATGACCGCAAACAGCATCACATAGGCATAGCCGGGGTTGAACATGGAGGTGACGCTGATGATCTCGCCGGCGATCAGGCCGCCGAGGATGGCGCCTGGAAACGAGCCGACGCCGCCGATCACGACCACCACGAAGGTCTGGACCAGGATGTCGTCACCGATGCCCGGTGTCAGCGACACCACCGGCGCGTTGACGATGCCGGCAAAGCCGGCGGCCATCGCGCCGATGCCGAACACCACCATGAAGACGCGATAGACGTTGATGCCGAGCGAATCCACCATCACCGAATCCTCGATGCCGGCCCGCACGATCATGCCGAGCCGGGTCCGGTAGAGGATGATGAACAGCGCCCCGAGCGCGATCGCGACGATGCCGACCACGGCGAGGCGGTAGGTCGGATAGAACATGAAGCCGAGATTGGTGATGCCCTGGAATATCGCCGGCGGCGGGACCAGCTGCGACTGGCTGGAGAAGATCAACCGGATGATTTCGACGAAGCAGATGCCGAGCCCGAACGTCACGAGCAGCTGATCCTCGTGCGGCCGATGATAGAAATGGCGAATGATGACGCGTTCCATCGCGACGCCCAGCAGCATCACGAACAGGGAGCCGGCGATCACGGCGATGATGAACGATTCCGTATACTGGTAGGCGACGAAGCCGGCATAGCCGCCGATCATGAACATCGCGCCATGCGCGAGGTTGAGCACGCCGAGCGTGCCGTAGATGATGGTCAGGCCGGAGCTGATCAGCGCGAGCAGCGCGCCGAGCGCGAGCCCGTTGAAGAGCTGCGAGACGAGGTTGGGCCAACTAATCATGCAATGGTCACGGTTGTGGCGCGTTCCGGCGGTGCGCAAAAAAGGGTGACGCCGCAGGAGCCGGAGGCGACCTACGGCGTCACAGGGGTTAGCGCGAGCTCAGCTGTAATCGCCGAGATGGCAGCCGAAGGCGTCCGGCTTCTGCATCAAGCCTTCGCCCGGGACGATCTCAACCACATCGTACCAGTCTTCCTTGTTCTTCATGTCCTTCTGCTGCTTGCCCTTGACGATGATCACGGGACGGACGCACTGATGGTCCTCGGGACGGTAATGTACGTCGCCGACCAGTGACGGCAGCGTCTCGCCCTTTTCATAGGCCTTGATCACGTCGGGCGGGTTGAAGCTGCCGGCCTGCTCGCACATGCGCGCCCAGTGCGCGAAGCTGACATAGGCGTTCTCCGCGCCCCATTCCGGCTTGTAGCCGTACTTCTTCTCGAAAGCCTCGTTGAACATCTTGGCGAGCGGGAACTTGTCCTCGAGGGTCCACCAATAGTCGGTGGCGGCGAAGACGCCCTGCATCAGCCCGCCGGTCTCGCGCGCGATGAAGGGCACCTGGTAGGGGACGACCAGCTTCATCTTGTCGAGCACGCCGAACTGCTTGGCCTGCTGGGTCGACAGCACCGCGTCGTGGCCCCAATTGACGTTGATCAGCACGTCGGCGCCGGAATTCGCGACGTTCAGCAGATAGGAGGAATAATCGGGCGCGCCCAGCGGCGCGACCTGGTTGGTGACGGTGGTCCAGCCGGCGGTCGCGAGGAAGTCCTGCATCGATTTGGTGACGGTGTGGCCGTAGGTGTAGTCCGGCGTGAGATAGGCGGCCTTCTTGCCCTTGCCGAATTCCTTGACCATCACGGGGCCGATCGCCGCCGCGGCGGTCTGGCCGAAGAAGTTCTGGCGGAAGCCGTAGCGGACGCAGTCCTTTCCGGTCGTGTCGTTCGAGCCGGAGATGCCGCACACGAAGATCACCTTCTCGCGCTGGGCGAGCTTGTTGAGTGCGACCGCAACGGCGCTCGAGGTGCCGCCGGTGATCATGATCGCCTTGTTCTCGCTGATGAAGCGCTGCTGCGCCTGCACCGCCTCGTTCGGCTTGGCCGCGGAATCCGCGACGCCGAATTTCAGCTCCTTGCCGAGCACGCCCTTGCTGGTCTTCGGCGAGATCTTCTTGATCAGGTCGTGACCGCTGTTGATGTGCTCGATCGCGAGCTGATAGCCCTTGAGCTCGTCCTCGCCCTGCACGGCATAGGTGCCGGTGCGCGGAACCGAGATGCCGATGAAGGCGGTGGAACCCGAGACGCCCGCGGGATACGAGCCGATCGGCTTGTCCTCGGCAAAGGCCGGCATTGCCGGCAGCACCGAGCCGCCGATGAGGCCCGCCGTGGTCTGGAGCAGGCCACGGCGCGAGAGGCCACGGCGAATGAGATGGTCAGTCATGATCGTTTCCTCCGGATATCGTTCTTGTTTGCAGGCAAAACACGACCCGTCCGGCGGCAACCGGCCTCAAAGGGGCCTGCCTGCACCGGGCGCGTCACATCCGCGTGTGGCTCCCAGACGTAAACATTGCTTGTGAACACCTTCTGTCAATTTCGCCTTTGGTCGAACGGTGAAAATTATCGCGTGAAAACATATCGGATCACGATATACATTAGTCTTTGTGAGTACGAGGCTGGCGGGTTCGGCGGAGGAAAATGGCGCGGCAGACACCAGTGGCGGGTGCCCGGAAGCAGCAGGCATGGCCGCAAGCGGCGGAGCGACAGGCAACGGAGGGGAGCGATCGGCATGCGGCGCCGCAGCCTGGCGATGCCGCCCGCACTGCCGAACCGCGCAATCGGCCCACCGGCCGACACGGGCTCGTCGTCGGCAGCGTTCATTCGAAGCGCGAGCCCGGCCCGATGCAGAAGCTCAGCGTGCGCGCCCAGAACGTGTTGAAGGAGCTTGCGGTCGAACTCACCGGCGAAGAGCCGCCGAAAGGGACTTGGTCGCCCTCACAGAAATTGCTTCGCGCGCTGACGGCCGAACGCCTCGCGACGGCGCGCAACTGCGGTCCTCATACCATGCGGGAGATCGTGGACTGGGCGCAGGGCTGTGGCGTGACCATCGGCCCGGTGCTCTCGCCGGGCGGCTCGCTGTCGCAGATGTGGGGCGAGTTGATCGCCAAAGCGTCGGCCGGCAGCCTGACCAGCGCCCAGATCGCCGGAGCGCTGCAGCGCTCGATCAGGCGCAAGAGCGTCCGAATTCCGATCGCCTTTCAGGTCATCCTGGTGAAGATCCTGCTGTCGAGCTTCGAATAGCGACCGGATAGCTGTGCATCCACGGCCTCGTCCGGTTGGTTTCGGGGCGGCGTCTTGCTACTTTTGTCTAAGTCGCCCGCCTTCTCGAGCTGGAAGCCCGAGGTAGGGAGACTCGACACGGTCCAGGATGCAAGCCAAGCGATCCAAGGCAACGGTCACCCCTTCGCGCTCGAATAGCCGCACGATGCATGATGCCGATTACGCGGCGCTGGCGCAGTTCCGCTATCAGATCCGGAGCTTCCTCGCCTTCAGCGAGAAGGCTGCGGCGAAGGAGGGATTGACGCCGACGCAGCACCAGGCGCTGCTCGGCATCAAGGGCTTTGTCCGTCCGGGGCCCGCGAGCGTCGGCGACGTCGCGCGCTTCCTGCTGATCCGGCATCATTCCGCAGTCGAACTGGTCGACCGTCTGGCCAAGCTCGGGCTGGTCAGCAGGCTTGCCGACCCCG